>CALJRU010000035.1 GCA_937976375.1 uncultured Peptococcaceae bacterium
TCATGAGAACAGCGATTTTTATATTTCACTGTCTCTCATAAAGGGAGCATACCACTGCGCCGTGGGGCGCTTTTTTATGCTCTTATGCGGGAAGACTGCTTGTGAAAGACGTTCAGGCAAGTCATGGTGGTTACTGAGGCAATATGGTAACGATACATTCAGTTTTCGTCATTTTGTAAGATGATTCTTTTAGTGGTTTGAGAAAATCAAGTGATATTGGCGACGCAATACAGATTTTTTTCGGCTGGCGTTGTCGCTATAAGCGATGGTTGAGGCATTATGCCCGTTGGGAATGGGCGGCATAAGGAGCGGGAAGTTAACAAATAAAATACGCTGTTATAAACTATAAACAACAAAGGAGATAGATAACAAAAATAAAACTTATTAAGAGGAGCGTGTTGATTATGCCACCGGTAATTGATCGAGATCTTTGTATCAAATGTGGGACTTGCGCCCAGATTTGCCCACTGGATGTTATCCATGTGAAGGTAGATGAAAACAACGAAAAGGAGATCGTTGTTCAGTATCCTGAAGAATGCTGGCACTGCCGTGCATGTGCCATTGATTGTCCAAAACAAGCCATCAAACTTAGATATCCATTGTCTCATATGATGCTGCATATCGAAGTGAATAAAGAAGAAAGGGGCGTTTGATCATGAAACTCAATGTGAGACAGGATGTCGTAAAAACAGATGTGTTGGTTGTCGGCGGTGGGATCGCCGGGATGCAGGCTGCGATCGCAGCAGCAGAACAAGGTGCAGACGTCATAGTTGCTGAAAAGGCAGACACCAGACGTTCCGGCTGCGGCGCAACGGGTAACGACCACTTTATTTGCTACATTCCAGAATACCACGGCGACGATTTTAATGAAATCATTCGTGAGGTTACAGAAACCCTCATCGGGCCACAGCAGGACTACGATTTGCTGCGTTTGATGATGAAACGTTCGTTTGAATTGGTTCAGAAGTGGGAATCTTATGGTATCAATATGCGCCCTACTGACGAATATCAATTCCTTGGTCACTCGATGCCAGGCCGCAGACGTTATCATTTGAAGTATGATGGCAAAGATCAGAAGCCATTACTGACCAAGAAAGCAAAATCTTGCGGTGCTAAGATTATGAACAAGACTGTTGTGCATCAGCTGTTGACCAACGACGAAGGCCGTGTCATCGGCGCTCTTGGCATCAATGTGGCTAACGAAGAACCAGAACTGATTACGTTCCAGACGAAGGCAGTGATCATCACCACCGGGAATGCGCTGCGCCTCTATCCTGGCGTAAACCCAGCGTACCCATTCAATGTTGCCAACTGCCCAGCAGATACTGGCGGCGGTCAGGCTATGGCGCTGCGTGCTGGTGCAAAACTGGTCAACCTTGATTTACCATACGTTCATTCCGGCCCTAAATATTTCGCACGTGCCGGGAAAGCCACTTGGATCGGCGTACTCACCGACTTTGACGGCAAGCCAGTTGGTCCATTCGTTACTAAGCCTACCAAAGAATTGGGCGATGTTACCGCTGATATTTGGCAGAACGTTTTCGAAGAAAAGATGGAAGATGGCAGCGGTCCAGTGTATATGAACTGCAGTGAAACCAATCCGGATGATATGGATTACATGATGAACGCCTTCCTTTCTGAAGGGGATTCCTCCATCGTGGATTATCTGGATCAGTACGACATCGATCTGCGCAAGGAAATGGTTGAATTTGGTACTTTTGAGTACAACTTCACCGGTCGTGGCCTTGACATTGGCATTGATGGCAGTGCCTCCATCCCAGGGCTGTACGCTGCTGGTAATGCAACCGGCAACGTTCGCGGCGACATCACCAGTGCAGCCGTTTTTGGTCAGATCTGTGGTGAAAGCGCCAGCGCTTACGCCAAGACCGTCGACGAAGTTTCTGTCGAAGGCAATCCAGTGATCGATGAAGAAATTACCTTGATCAATGATTTGTTCAGCCGTCCAGAAGGCGCAACGTGGAAAGAAGCCAACTCCATGCTGCAGCAGATCATGCGTGAATATGTCGGCATGAAGCTGCGTTCCGAAAGCCTCATGAAGGCTGGCTTGAAATACATCCGTGACCTGCGCAAATATGCACGCGCACAGATGAAGGCCGACAATGCGCATGAATTGATGCGTGCCCTTGAAGTGTTCGACCTCATCGATGTCGGTGAAGCCGTTGCTCTGATGAGCGAGAACCGCAAAGAATCCCGCGGTCGTTGCCATCGCCGCTCCGACTACACTTTCACCAATCCATTGCTCGGTAATAAATTCCAGACCATTAATAAAGAAAAGGATGGCACCTTTAAACTCGAATTCCGCGAAAAGATTCGCTAATCAATGAACGAAACAAGGCGCTTCTCTCTTGGACACACAATCACGAAAGAGAGAAGCGCCTGTTTTGATAAGGGGGTATTACTCATGTCTTCTGCAACGGCACCTGCCGCAAAAAATACATCGTATTATATTAAAGCACTTATTACTGTTGTTATTATGTTTGGTTTTGGCCAGCTTCCACCGATTGATCCAATCACGCCACTGGGCATGAACATCGTCGGTATCTTTATCGGCCTGTTGTTTGGTTGGATGACCATCGGTCTCATTTGGCCGAGCATTCTTGGCTGTGTAGCGCTGGTTCTAATTGGCGGCATGTCCGTGGCTGATGTGCTGACAGGCGGCTGGGGGAGCACCACACAGATGCTCATCTTCTTCATGATTGTCGTTGCTGGTATTGTTGAACAGTCTGGCGTCAGCCGTTTCATTGCGATGTTCCTCATCACCCGCAAATGGGTGCTGGGCAAGCCTTGGGTATTCACGTTCGTGTTCCTTGGGGCAGCGTTCCTTTTGGCTGCGGTAACCAGTACCATTCCAACGATCATCATTTGCTGGTCGATTTGGTACAGCATCTGTAATCAAGTGGGTTACAAACCTTATCAGCCATTCCCATCCTTCATGGTAGTGGGCGTGGTTATGGCTGCGACCTTTGGACTTTCTGTATTCCCATTCCGTCCCGTTGGGATCCTTGTTTTCGGCATCTTAAAAGACCTTTCTGGTCTCAGTGTCAATTACCTCACCTATACTTGCTTTACGCTGCCGCTCTGTCTGCTCTGCATTCTCGTGTTTACCCTGCTAGGCAAGCTCGTGTTCCACATCGATGTGTCGCTCTTGAAGAACCTCACCGAAGATTCCTTTAAAGATGTGGATCTGTCGCTGAATAAACAGCAGAAAGCCATTCTCATTTTTGTGGCACTTCTCATCGTACTGCTTTTGGTACCAAGCGTACTGCCTCAGACCTTCTTCTTGGCAGCCATCTTGAAAAAACTCGACGCCGTTGGCACGGCCATGGTTCTGGTTGCTGTGATGTGTGCGCTGAAAGTGGATGGCAAACCAATCCTCAACTTCAAGGATGTGTGCAGCAAAGGCATGCAATGGGACGTGCTCATGCTGACCGCTGTCGTCATGCCGCTGTCCAGTGTGCTGACTGCTGATGAAACTGGCGTTACCGATTTCTTGCTGAATGTACTCAGTCCACTCTTCGATGGCCGTTCTGCCATCACCTTCCTGATGATTGCCGTATTCTCTGCGGTTATCATCACCAACTTTGCTGTTAATAACGTTGTTGGTGCGATCCTCTTGCCGGTATTCTATCCATTCGCCTTGCAGCTTGGCATTGCACCACTGGCGTTGACCTCACTGCTCGTTTTCACCTGCCATTTTGCATTGCTCACACCAGCCGCTTCACCAATGGCGGCCCTCCTTCATGGCAACACACAATGGTGCCGAACATCAGACATTTACAAGTATGGTTTCCTCATTGTTATCTCCTCAATGATCGTTGCCTGGGTGGCAGGTATTCCATACGCATTGTTCCTGTTCCAGTAAGATGAAAACGTTGCACCCAATCCTCGACAGAACCTGTGACTACAGGTTCTGTTTTTTGTGCGCTGGCAAAACTTTACAAAATCTTTACCAAAATCCTGTAATGATCGCAACAATCTTATGTTAAGATGTCTAAAGTGTTAAAAAGAAGGGAGGAATATTGCACATTGAAAATTAAATTTGAAGACATTAAAAACGATGAAACCATTCGCGTGTACATTGAGAAAGCAGACCGCACCCTCATGGGCATGGGTTTTACCGAACACAGTTTTGCACATGTAACGCATGTGGCATCGGTGGCTGGAAAGATCCTCAAAGATTTGGACTATCCAAAACACGACATTGAGATTGCTCGCATTGCTGGTTACATGCACGACATCGGTAACGTCGTCAATCGTCATGACCATGCGCAGACGGGCGCGCTCATGGCAATGCGCATTCTCGATCACATGGGCATGAAGCCGGAAGATGTCGCCGCCGTCATTACCGCCATTGGCAATCACGACGAGCCAAACGCTTACCCAGTCGATGCCGTCACTGCGGCCATCATCATCGCCGATAAGACCGACGTGCGTCAAACCCGCGTGCGCAATAAAGATGCATCAACTTTTGATAAACACGACCGCGTCAACTTCGCCGTCAAGCAAAGTGTTGTCAAAGTCGACAAACATCTCATTCAAGCATCGCTGAAACTCGACAAATCGGTTTGCTCTGTTATGGATTACTTTGAGATCTTCCTCGAACGCATGATCCTTTGCCGCAAAGCCGCCGAACAACTCGGCTGTGAGTTTGCACTTGTCATCAACAAAGAACGCGTCATCTAAAAAACAGCAAGGCACCTGTCGCCAGAAAGGTCCTTGCTGTTTTTGTGTCTGCACATAAAAACACGCACCCGTTTGGGTGCGTGTAGTGGATCATGACACGTTTTATTGTGAGAATATGTCATGGTTCCAAAGGAGAGACACGATCAAACTATTTTTCAAAAATAACAGTGTCATTATTGATGGTTTGTTCAACGAATTGTCCATTTTGAACTTCTTGAGGAGTTAATCCTAAGAATTCTTGAGTTAGAGGGTTGACATTGAGAATCGCAAAGTCGGCTTGTTTTCCAACGCTGATGGAGCCCTTTATATCTTCATCAAAGTTTTGCCATGCGCTATTGATGGTAACGCATTTTAATGCTTCGTAAGCACTAATACGTTCATCACGCGTATCATATTGCTTGTTGCTCCAATCGGTGATGCGTTGATCGTTGTCACTGGAACCGTCTGCAGACCCACGGCCAATCGCTTGGCCATCTCTGGTGATACGGGTTGCGGCATTGTAGACAGAGAAGAGCATCTTTGGTGGTGCAACTGGACTATCTTGGTGCATAGTGACGTTGATTCCCATATCGTCTGCCAGAGTATCGCGCATTGGACTGATACGTTGCCCTCTGTCAGGACCTAAGGTTGAGTAGAGATGGTAGTCTCCGTAATAGAAAACATGATCAGTGAAATAAGAAATGTTAAGCCCGAGATCTTTACATTCTTGTAACTGTTTGTCGGTAATGGTTTGGCTATGAATGATAACGGGACGAATTCTGTCTTGCATGGCTTTTATAGCTTCCTTATCATTCAAATCTACGCCATTAGCGATCAGCGCATTTCTGTAGCAATCAATGAATTGTTGAATGGCACCGGTACCATTAGCGTGGCAATGGAATTGGACGCCTTCCTTCATAAGATTGGTGAATCTTTCAGTCAAAACTTCGGAATCGATAATTTTACCTTCTGCTTCACCCCACCACCAAGCATTGCTTGCATCTTCATTGGTAAGCAGTGTTTCATTGGCATCGCGATAGTATCCGCCGCCGGATGGGTCGTTTTCGTCAACAGCAAACCAAGCCGTTTTTCCTTGTGGAGAACCATCTAAGAACATTTTTACAGCGCCATATTTTAGGTTGTAGTCATCGTTGTATGTACTGTTTGCAGTCGTGGTGCCGTTAAGAACTTCAGCGCGTTGGTCATAACCAACCAAACTGGTGATATCGATGATGCGCTCGTCTTCTGGAATTCCTTCCATTAGTGCAGTTCTATCACCGCCGCCACCACCGATAATGCCACTAGCGATGCCATAACTAGCATAGACATCCATTGCATTTTCCAATACAGTGGAAGGACTTGCTGTTCTGGTTGATTCGGTTGAATTAAATCCGAGTTGTGAAATAACAAAACTACCGTTTTCATTCAACAATCCGGTGTATTCACCGTTTTCATCTTTTGGCCAGTTGACGTCCGGATTTGCAAAGTCTTCTAATCCTTTTTCTTTAACAGCTTTTTCTAAAAGTTCCATCCCTAAGCTGTTAACAACGGACAAGTGTCCGCTTGCATGGCTATACATAATAGGATAGTCGGTGGAGATCATGTCTAAGACTTCTTTGGTAGGCATAGCATATGGTGCTAAACCCATTTCTTCCCAGCCATCAACGAATGCAGTATTGTCATAACCACTGGTTATAAACCAATTTTTGCCGCCTGGTTCAATAGGGCCGTATACACTGTCATAAGTATGGTCGTTTACCCAAGCGTCAAAATCTTTTTTACCGATTGCAACAAGGTTTTCTAAACTTGTTACACCTGCTGAAGGAGATGCACTAACATAACGACCTACACTGTCAATATGGCTATGGGCATCAACGAAAGCGGGGATCATGGTTTCACCTTTCAGATCGACGTCTTCATAATCCGCATCAGCCAAGAGCGTTTCTAATTTGGCAACATCTTCATCGCTATAGGCAACAGCGATAATGTAACCATCACCGGCAAGTACAGCTTTTGCATAAATTGGTGCACCGTTTTCATCTTCACCAGTATTTTCATCGGCAGTGATAATGTCACCATTATGATAATAAGTTACCTTATCATAATTGCTGAGATCAATTTCGTCGGAGATGGTTGCCCCTGTTCGCATGAGGAGGGTGGCATATTGTGCTCTGGTTGCACTGTTTTGCGGTGCGAGCAAGGTGTCGGTCATACCACCAATTATCTTGTTTTCCAAACCCCAGATAACAGCATTTTTTGCCCAGTCAGAAACGGTGTTGGCATCAGAGAATTTGTCAAGAATTGCATCATCACTGGTAGCAACATTTTCATCGTTCTTTTCAGCAAAACGCTGCATAAATGCAACGAGCTGTTCTCGTGTTACAGGATCGTTTGGTCCAAAGGTTTTCGCATCATAGCCGCCAACCATACCTTGTTCAGCACCCCAGGAAACGGCTTGTGCATACCATTGGTCAGCTGGAACGTCTGTGAATGAAGATTGGCCATCGTTTTGTGGAGAACCGCTTTGCCGCCACATAACCGTAACAACCATGCCGCGAGTTACATTTTGTTCTGGTCCAAATTGATCATCAGCCACACCAACAAGAAGACCATTGGTTGTTGCATAGTCGACAGCTTCTTTATACCATGCGTCGTTGGCAACATCTGAAAAAGTCGGTGGTGGCGTGTCTTCAGCGAAACTTGCGATTGGCATTAAGGTCAACAACATAGAAACAGTTACTAAAAGGCTGACAGCTTTTCTACTACGTTTTTTGTTTGATCGCGTCATTGTAATCTAACCTCCCTATTTTGCAATGATTCATGATATTGTTAGGAGCTCATGTGTCGTTTGGTCGTTCCTCCTTGTTGACGAATTATGAGGCTCCTTTATTAACCTTAAAATGACCTTAATGTCATAACTGATTTTTATTATATCAATAAGGGAAGACAACGTCAATTATCTTTCTGATTCATTTGAAAATTACGATAAATGGAGACTAATATAGGATAAAAGAATAGGACCCTATCACAAAAAAGAATGACTGTGATAGGGTCCTGGTGATTATGCAGTTTTACAGTGCCGCTTCGAAGAAGGCGCGGTAGGCGCGCATGGTGAAGTAAAGATCGGCTTTGCTGGCAAGTTCGATTGGAGCGTGCATGGAGAGCATTGGCACACCGCAGTCGACGACTTCTGCACCGCGTTCAGCGAGAATGTAGGCGATGGTGCCGCCGCCGCCTTCGTCAACGCGGCCAAGTTCGCCGGTTTGCCATGGCACGCCGGCGGCGCTGAAGGCGCTGCGGAGTTTGGCAAGAAATTCGGCGTTGGCGTCGTTGGAGCCACTCTTGCCGCGGGCGCCGGTGTATTTGCAGAGGGCAACGCCTTTGCCCAGGAAGGCGGTGTTGCGTTTGTCCATGACGTCTGGGAAGGTTGGGTCCAGCGCAGCGGTGACATCGGCGGAGAGAACGTAGCTGTTTGCCAAGGCACGGCGCACACTGAGTTCGGTGTCTTTGCCGGCGAGGGCGAAGAGCTCAGCGAGAATGTTTTCAAAATAACGCGCGCTCATAGAGGTGTTGCCGACGGAGCCGATTTCTTCTTTGTCGACAAAGAGACCGACAGCGGTGGTTTCTGGCTTTTCTACGCCGAGCAGGCCTTCAAAGGCAGCATAGGCGCAGGAGCGGTCGTCGTGACCGTGGGCGGCGATGAGGCCGCGATCGAGGCCGACATCGACAGCGTTTTGCGCAGGCACGAGTTCGAGTTCGGCGAGCAAGAGGTCTTCCTCTACAAGGCCGTACTTGTCGTGGAGGGCGCGCAGAATAGCGGCTTTGATCGGTTCTTTTTCATCGTCGTCATCCATTGGGATGTGGCCAATGATGGCGTTGAGCTGTTCGCCGGTGATGGCTTCTGAGAGTTTCATGTCATTTTGACGTTTGCCAAGATGTGGCAGAATGTCGGTGATGTAGAGCACAGGGTCGCCAGGTTCGTCGCCGAGGCGCAGGGTCACTGGAGTGCCGTCAGCGGTGTAGGCGAGGCCGTGCAGAGCCAGAGGCAGGCAGGTCCACTGGTATTTTTTGATGCCGCCATAGTAGTGGGTTTTGAGCAGAGCCAGTTCGCTGTCTTCGTAGAGCGGATGGGCTTTGAGGTCGAGGCGAGGCGCATCGATGTGCGCACCGACGATGTGCATGCCTTGTTCCAGTGGCTTTTCGCCGATGACGAAGAGCACGACGGCCTTGTTTTTATGGTTGTAGCAGATCTTTGTGCCGGCAGCAGGCATGGTGCCGCTGGCCAAGACATCCTCCAGCGGTACAAAACCAGCGGCGCGTGCTTGACGTGTCATTTCTGCGGCGCATTCACGCTCGGTTTTGCCGGTGTCGAGAAAAGCTTTATAGCGTTCGTTGTAAGCAAAGAGCGCGTCGCGCTCGCTGTCACTCAGTCCTTTCCAAAGGCTTGGGCAGGTGTATTCAAATTCCATGATTCATGATCTCCTTTCGTGGTGCCCTCCAGCGGCGGCTGCCGTATGGGGTGGCAATTATTGGTGGAACATGGTACAATCAGTATAGCATGAAATGAAGCTGGATGACAGGTCTCAGCAGCTGGGGAAGGGTGGAGAATCTTGAAGAAAACAATCAATCTTGTGACGGCCATCATTGACTTTGTCATGGCGATCATTATGATGATGGTTGCTGTGAGCGGTCGTAGTGTGCTGGCCTTTGTCTTTGCGGTGATTTTTGTGGGGATGGGCGTGTATTTTCTGCGTTATTACGAACGCCAGCGTCGGCTTGATCTTATGACTGAAGAAGAACGGGCTGCGTTCTTTGAGAATGGCGGCGCCATCCTGATGCCGAAAGAAATGGAACGCCTCAATGCTGAGAAAGAGGAAAAAGAAGGGTTCACCCGAAAACCAAAATCATAAATCAATTGTTGTGGAGACACCGTCTGAGGGGATCGGTCCAATCAGAGGGTGTCTCTTTTTGTCCGCTAATGGGGGACAGACCGGAGAAAAATTTCACGAAACTGCCTGAGAATGTTTGCAACCATTTTGTTACATATGTTATAATAACCAAGAGCCTAAAGGAGGGAGATCCCGATGGTCCATTATTTATTATTAAGGTTCAAAGAAAATGCGCTGACGGAAAGCATCATTGATGTTTTCGCGGATAAGTTCGAGCAGCTGGAAAAGCAGCACGAAGGCATCGTCAATCCACAGGTTTACCGCAACATTGTTGGACGACCAGGCAATATGGATTTGATGATTACTATTGAACTGCGCAGCCTTGAAGATCTCAAAATATATCTGGAAAGTCCAGAACATAAAGAGCTTCAGGAACGGTATCAGGACATTGTCGAGCTGCAGGTCAGTTTTGACCATAACTGATCGTTTGATGCAGCATGGTTTAGATTTGGTGTTACAAAAGATGTTTATGCAGAGGCCGGCGGCCTCTGTTTCTTTTTTTGCAGAAACCCTGCAGCCTGTGTGCTGCGGGGTTTTTCTTTGTTTTGCGGCAGTGTGTCATGGTCATGATAGCGTTTTCTTTGCAAAAAATGCTTGACGTGAAAAAATTGCATCGTGTATAATAACTGTACTAGGAATGATAGTACACTAGTACAGCATGGAGAAAGGAGGACATTGCATGTTCCGAATCAACCAGCGCAGCGCACAACCGATCTATGAGCAAATCCTGGAAAATATCGAAAATCTCATCATCAGCGGTGCGCTTCTCAAAGATGAGCAGCTGCCAAGTGTGCGGTCTGTGGCGAAAGATCTTGCGGTCAATCCCAACACCATTCAAAAAGCCTACGGGCTGCTTGAAGAGCGTGGCATCATTTATTCTCGTCCGGGCCGCGGCAGTTTTGTGGCCGTTGACGGCAGCGAATTAAAAGAACAACGTTTGCCGCAGGCATTTACACAGCTCGATCAGGCAGTGGATGTTTTGAAAGAATTGTATGTGTCGCTTGACGATATTCTGGCGCGGGTGACAACGCGCTTTCAGTCTGAAAAAGAAGGAGGAGAGAGACTATGATTACGATTGATAACGTGACCAAGCGCTTCGAGAAGCACTTTGGTGTGCGTGGTGTGGATACAGAGATTCCCTCTGGCTGCATTTACGGCCTGGTTGGCTCAAATGGCAGCGGCAAATCCACCTTGCTGCGTTTAATGGCGGGCATCTATCGTCCCAACAAAGGCAGCGTGCAGATCGATGGTGCGCCTGTGTTTGAACAGCCGCTAACGAAGGAACGCATGTTTTACATTTCTGATGATCAATACACCGATCGCCACAGCTCCATTGCTCAGATGGCTCAATGGTACACACGCATCTATCCTGATTATGATAAGAAGCTTGCCTTTGACATGGCGGAAAGTTTTGGCCTTGATGCCAAGGCACCGTTCAAAACCTACTCCAAGGGGATGCTGCGCCAGGCGCACATCATTCTTGGGCTGGCAGCAAAGCCAGCAGTGCTTCTGTGTGATGAAACGTTCGATGGGCTGGATCCTGTGAAACGGCGCGCTGTGAAAAATATTTTTTCAGATTTGGTGCTGGATGTGGGCACGACGGTTGTCATCGCCAGCCACAATCTGCGCGAGCTTGAAGACATTTGCGACCATATCGGGCTCCTGCATCAGGGTAAGCTGGTTTTTCAGCGCTCGCTGGATGACCTTGAGAGCGACATCTTCAAACTGCAAACAGCGTTTAAGATGGTGCGGCGCCGCGAGGATTTTGCTGCCCTCCAGCCGCTCACCTTTGAACAGCGCGGCCGCATGATCTCGATGATTGTGAGGGGCAATCAGGAAGAGATCGAGGCAAAGATCCATGCTATGGCGCCGCTGTATGCAGAGATGCTGCCGCTGACGCTGGAAGAGATCTTTATTACTGAAATGGAGGTGCTCGGTTATGACATCGAAGACATCTTACAATAATCTCGGTAAAAATGTGCGCGACCAGCTGCACAAGATGCGCAGCTTCATCTTGCTTTTGGGCGTCATTTATCTGGCAGCGGGGCCTGCTTGGATGCTTCTGCAAATGACAAGCTACAGCAGTTACAATAATGTAACGTTGCTTTCTACCTTTTTTATTGGTTACTTTACACCGTTCTACTACCTGGCCTTAGCGCTGGGGGTTGTTGGCGGTCTCTATGCCACCCGCTACCAGAACGTGCCGAATCAGTCGAACTTCTACCATAGTTTGCCAGTCACGCGTCAAGGTTTGCTGAGTGCTCGCATTTTGGCGCTGCTTCTGGTGCAGCTGCTGCTTTTGATCGTGATTACTGTGGTGGATATTGTGGTGGTCTGGGTTACCGTACCAGCATTTAGCACGGCATTAGCAGCCAACCTGACAGCGGCAGCTGGTCTTCATTTTTGCTATATCATGCTGGTGTTCCTGCTTTCCCTGGCAGTGACCTTATTTGCAGGACAGCTTACTGCCAACTCCATGGGGCAAGTGCTGATGACAGTTGTGCTGCATGTCAGCGTACCGTTGATAGGCTTAATCTTCATGAGCATCGCTGGCGCTTTCAACAACACCATTGGCCAAGTTGGTCTGTTGGAACATCTGACACGCTTCAATATTCTCACAGGATTTATGGGAACAAACGTTAATGTTCGGGCACAGCTCAATGCACTAAATCCTGCATTGGTCAGTTCTGAAAATGCCAGTAACTTTGCACCATCACTATTGACGTGGCCGCTTGTAACGACCATTGTGTACATTGTCTTAATCGCAGCGCTTTTTGCAGCCACCTATGCGCTCTATCAGCGCCGTGCCGTGGAAAAAACAGGTGACACCTTGATCTATCCATACGTCGGCAGTGTCATTAAAGCGGTTTATGTGTTCCTGGGCGCTGTGTTATGCGGGATTTTCTTTAGAGAAATGATTACCGAAAACATCGTTGGCCTTGTTATCGGCGCTGTCATTGCCATGATTGTGGTGCATATGATTGCCGAAATGGTGTACAGCATGGATGTAGACGGTGTACGCCGACACTATATCAGCACCATCGTGGGGCTTGTGGTTGCCCTCGCTGTGATGCTCGGATTCCAGAGCGGAGTGCTCAGTCTTGATCAGCGTCTGCCAGATGCTTCAAGCGTAAAAGGCGCCATATTGACCAGTGACAATGCGAGCAACCGTCCAACCGAAGTATCAAATCGCTTCGCTTCTGATCCGGAAGTGATCGAAAAAGTCATGACTGCCGCAGAGCAGGCAAAGGAAAAAAATTACGTGGTCAAAGAGGATGAGGAAAATGTTCCAAATCTGACAACCCTCACGCTGACCTATAAGACCTTCTTTGGTCAGAATACACGCAATTACACCCTCACCGAAGAAGATGCACAAGCCATCATGACACCATTGCTGAATGATGCGAAAGTCAGCCAGGCAACATGGGCAAACCTGATGGACGCTGATATCAACGATATTCTTGAAATGACCTATTCTCCGGTTATGGCTGATTATATCGGCGGCGACAGCACCTATCTCATTCAGATGCCGCAAAATAAAGGCACTGTTCAAGCAAACACTTCGCTTGTTAAAGATGAGAAAGACGGGCTGCGTCGGGCGGAAGCGTTGCTCAAAGCTGTGCAGAGCGATCTCGGAAAGCGCAGTGCGGATGTTTATCAGACACGTGTCATCGGCAGCATCATATACAGCGCGCTGACCAAAGACGCGTATGGACAAAACAGCATTGACTGGAGCGACAACCTGACGCTCTATGAAGGAGATACAGCCACAGCGGCTCTGTTGAATCAATGGCGTGAAGAAGGCTTCCTGGAAAATGAGAGCGATTTGTTAAACGAGATGCTTGGTCGTTATGAAGTGGGTGTTTATCATCCGAACGAAGAAGCATCCCGCGCCAACCTCATGGGTACCGTCAGCCTTGACGACTTTATTGCTGCCTACCTGGCTGGTGACATCATGACCGATAATCAAGTCATCAATTATGGCGCCGACGTGCAAGACGATATTCTTCTCGTCCTCAGCGATGGCCCTGCCGATGATGAAACCGCCGCTCTCGTTGGCAACTTCTACCTTCGCAAAGACGCAGAACTGAACATCCAACCAGTGTCATAAGAACAACAAGGCCCCGCACCATAACATGGTGCGGGGCTTTCGTTTTTGATAAAATTGCTCGTAAGATATCACTGTGCTAAAATGGAAAAATAGGTATTACTGTTTGATAGGAGTGGTGGTATGGAGATTCGTGTGCTGCGGTATTTTTTGGCGGTGGTTCGTGAGGAAAGCATTACAAAGGCGGCAGATGTGCTGCATATCACGCAGCCAACGCTGAGCCGGCAGTTGGCGCAGTTGGAGCAGGAAGTGGGCGTGAAATTGTTCGATCGTGGGGCACGCAGGGTGACGTTGACAAACGAGGGGTTTTTGCTGCGCCGTCGGGCGGAAGAAATTTTGCAACTTGTCGATAAGACGGAGCAGGAGCTTGCGGCACAGGATGCTCAGGTGGAAGGAAAGATTTCTCTGGGCTGCGGGGAACTGGCGTCGACGCAGCTGTTGTTGGAGTTGATTTCTTCTTTTAGAGAACGTTATCCGCATGTACGGTTTGAATTGTTTACAGCTACGGCCGATCTTGTAAAAGAACAAATGGATCAGGGCCTCTTGGACATTGGTTTGCTTTTAGAGCCTATTGATATGGAGCGTTTTGAGTATATTCGCTTGGCAAAAACCGAGCGCTGGGTAGCACTCATGAATCCAAAGGATCCGCTGGCGGCGCAGGATCATGTAACAGCGAAGGATTTGATGACGCTGCCTTTGATTCTTCCGCATCGTATGAGTGTTCAGAGTGAATTGGCAAGCTGGTTTGGCGATTATTATCATCATTTAAACATTGTGCTTACTGGAAATTTAAGTACGAATAGTGCATTTTTGGTTCATCAGGGATCGGCGTATTCCTTGGTGATCGAGGGATCGGTATCATTTTGGGATCCTAAGAAGATTGTGTGTCGCCCCTTATATCCTGAGCTTTTAACGACGAGCATGCTGGCATGGAAACGGGGGCAGCCGTTTAGTTTGGCGGCAACCAAGTTTATTGACCATATAAAATGCTCTTTAAGCATGGGAGCGCATGAAAACTAGGTATTTGTTCTAAAAAAATAGTTGTTCTATGATAGAAGTATCTTTAAAGGCATTGCCCGTAAAGATACTTTTTTTATTTAACAGATATGAGCAATGTAGTTGTCATTTTGATTGTTTATGGAGGTAACAACTATGAGTTTTACAGTATTTATGCCAACAAAATGGATCTTTGGTACAGGTGCGTTGGACGAATTGGGCAAGCAGACGCTGCCAGGGAAAAGGGCGTTATTGGTGACGTCCGGTGGGCGTTCAGCCAAGGAAAGCGGTGCGCTGGACCGCGTGCAGGCGCAGTTGGCAAAGGCTGGTGCGGAGTATGTATTGTTTGATCGTGTTGAGGCCAATCCGTTGAAAACCACTGTTATGGCAGGTGCGGCTTTTGCACGAGAGCAGTCGTGTGATTTTGTTGTGGCTTTGGGCGGCGGCAGTGTGATGGATGCTTCTAAGGCGATTGCCTCTATGGCAACGAACAGTGGTGATCTGTGGGATTATGTTATGGGCGGCAGTGGAAAGGGGACAGTTCTGACAGAACAGCCCTTGCCTGTCGTTGCTATTACGACCACCGCTGGCACTGGCAGTGAAGTGGATCAGTTTGGTGTCATTTCGAATGATGAGACCTATGAAAAAATCGGCTTCGGCGGGTATGACAGCCTGTTTCCTGTGTTGTCCATCGTTGATCCTGCACTTATGGCGACCGTGCCGCCGCAGCTGACAGCATTTCAAGGCTTTGATGCGCTGTTTCACAGCACGGAAGCGTACATTTCTAAATCTGCCAATTTGTTTTCAGATATGGTGGCTCTGACAGCGATTGAAAATGTTGCCAACAATTTGGCTGCCGCTGTTCAAGATGGGACGAACATGGAGGCGCGCGAAAAGGTGGCATTTGCCAATACGCTTTCCGGCTATTCTATGGTGACAGGATCGTGCACCAGTGAACATTCTCTGGAACATGCCATGAGTGCTTATCATCACAATTTGCCGCATGGTGCCGGTTTAATCATGATTTCGAAGGCGTATTATCAGCATTTTATCGATCAGCATGTTTGTGATGAACGTTTTATTAAAATGGCACAGGCCATGGGCATGCCGGAAGCTGACAAGGCCCAGGATTTTATCACCATGCTTGAAAAACTGCAAATAGACTGTGGCGTTAACCATCTAAAAATGTCGGATTATGGCATCACCAAAGATGAATTTGCAGTCCTGGCAAAAAATGCGCGTACTACCATGGGTGTTCTGTTTGATGCGGACCCGGCGCCATTAAGTGATGAGGATTGCGTTCGTATTTTTGAAAAATCTTATCGTTAAATATTACAAATAAAAAGTCCCTTGTTGTGCATGGTTGTGCACAACAAGGGACTTTGATTTGTAGTCGTTTAGCGTGTATGCGCTTCAGTTTCGGCTTTGATAATGCTGCCGTCGGCGGCGTTGATTTCATAGTCGTATTCAGTAGTCTGGGTGGAAAAATCGACACTCCATTCGGTGCGGCCATCATCACGGTCGTACTCAACATTGACGTAAAGGACATCGGCTTCAGCAAGGCCTGCATGCTGCAGGGCGATGGATTTTGCTTCATCTGCGGTGATTTCACCGGCAGCTTGTGGACCTGTGGTGGTATTTTGCTGTTGCTGAGTGGTGTTGTTTTGCTGGGTGCTGTTGCTGGTTGTATTGCCGCTGCGTCCAGTTTCGCGGTCAACGGAGAGGATGGCACCGCTTTCTGCGTCAATTTCGTAGTCGTATTTGGTGTTGTCAGCAGAGGCGATGAATTCAATATCGTATTGGCTGCGTCCGTCATCGCGGTCGAGGTTGGTTTTGGTGAAGCTGACGTCATTTTGATTTAAGCCAGCATCTTCGAGAGCGATGTTTTGCGCTTCTGTTTCGCTGATGGCTGCACTGGCATTGCTGCCTTTGTTGGTGAAGTAGTAACCAGCGCCAATGCCGATGATGGCAATGAGGGCGACTGCAACAATAATACCGATTATTTTTTTCATGATGGGTTCCTCCTTTTATGATGGTAGATACTATCTATAATAATGTGAACTTGCTTTGTTAGGTTTAGTATAGCTTTTCGGTGGGAAAATGCCAATAACAAAAGGGTAAATTAAAGATAAACTTTTGTTAAACTGTTTTTCATATAAAAAAAGAAGGCTTTAGAGGCCTTCTTTTATAGGTATGGCAATTATTTTTCCCAGGATTTCTTTTCACGTTTTGGAATCTTAACCCAGGCCAGGATGAAGGTGGCCAGCATGAGCACCGCAGAGGCACCAAATGCAGCGTGGATCCCGGCAAGGGATGTGGATGACTGCGCAACAATGGTATAAACAGAAACAAAAATAGCTGTTCCGACAGAACCAGCAATCTGGCGCAGCGTGTTGAATACGGCGTTGGCGTGGGTGATGATTTCGCCCGTGAAATCGGCCATGCTCCAGGTGTTGACTGGCATCATAACGACGTTGATGCCGAGAATACGAATGGAGTACATGACAACGAGGAACCAAGTTGAGCTTTCTTCTGTAAAGAGCAGATAGGACGCACTGCCTGCGGCCAAAAGGAATAGCCCAAGAAGAATGATTGGGCGCCCGCCTAATTTATCGAAGAGCGATCCAACAAGTGGGTTGATGGCTGCGGAAATCAGTGCCGCTGGCAGCATGATGATCGCTGCGATGAATACACTGTAGCCGTGGATGTCCTGAAGATAGATTGGTGTCAGCACACCACCAAAGAGCAAAGCAGCATAAATAGCCATCCCGATGATTAAACCAACTGTGAAGTTCTTGCTTTGGAAAGCGGAGAATCGCAGAAGCGGCACATCCAGTTTGCTCTGACGTTTTACGAAGAGGTAAACGATGATGATGCCGAGAATCAGTGGAACATATACATGTAAGGAGGTCCAGCCGTAAGTGGATACAGAGCTGAGGCCATAGAGCATACCGCCAAAACCGACGGTGGACATAATAACAGAAAGTTTATCCAGTGGAATGACTTCGGTTTCGCCGGTGTTTGGCATGACAAATGCACAAATCACGATATCGAGCACGATCAGTGGAACGAGACCGAGAAAGACGACGTTCCAATTGTAGGCATCAATGATGAAACCGGCAATGGAAGGCCCGATTGCAGGAGCAATACTGAAGACAAGCCCGATCATCCCCATGGCTTTACCACGTTTGTTTGGTGGATACACCATGAGCACTGTACCGGATAACAGCGGCATCAGCACACCAAAGCCCATGGCCTGAAGAACACGAGCAATGAGCAGCATCATGAAGGTATGTGAAAGCCCTGCTAGCAGGGTGCCAAACCCAAAGAGCGTCATTGCTGTGAGATAAAGTTGGCGGGTTTTGAAACGCGCCATGAGATAGGCGGTGCAAGGAATCATGATCCCGTTGACCAAAAGGAAGATGGTGGTCAGCCATTGACCAGCGGCTGCATCGATGTGAAGATCACGCATGATGCTTGGCAGTGCCGGGCTGATGATGGTTTGGTTGATAGAACCAAGAAAGCTGCCGGCCATCATAAGATAGATGGCTGTTTGAACACGTTTGCTGATGTCTGCCATAAATTTAACCTCCATTTTTATTTTTTTATTCTTGGTGACAAATAAATATTATAGCATAGCATATACCGAAAACCAAGGAGACGCATGTATTAAATATCTTGATGAACCCCGTTCAGATGCTGTCGTTTTGCGACTAAATTTACCTTAGATAAAAAAAGATTGCCCACAGTTTGTGAGCAATCTCTTTCGCACAAAAAGAAAAGACCCGCGCCACAGGCAGGTCTCGGGATGGGATTAGTGCTTGCATACTTGGTTGCCAACCGTGCAGCTGGTTTTGCAGGCAGATTGGCAAGAGGTCTGGCATTCGCCGCAGCCGCCAGTCTTCAGGGTCTTCTGAAGCTTCTGTGCGCTGATAGTTTTGATGTGTTTAGACATTTCCAATACCCCTTTCAGCATAGATTTACTCTTATATTATAGCACGCCGGTGGAGTTGTGACAAGATGGGAGGCGGTATGAAATATTGTTGTGGTGGGTGAGAAGGTTTATGGTAGGCGGTGAGCATGGATTATTCCTGTGCAGTATGGTACAATGCAGATAACGACCACGGTCAGGGGGATAATGCCATGGCTTTTTTAAAAAATC
The DNA here is from genome assembly GCA_937976375.1 of uncultured Peptococcaceae bacterium. Lineage (GTDB taxonomy): Bacteria > Bacillota > Peptococcia > Peptococcales > Peptococcaceae > UMGS1590. The sequence goes on from CALJRU010000035.1 coordinate 18,899, forward strand.
TGCTGCATCCATTGCAGGCACAGGATACAACGCATTTAACGGATGGCGAAATTCAGCTTTTGATTCGTCAGTATCATTGGGGGTCACCGTATGTTGGCGGTCTGCCAAGCTATTTCTTTAAAATCGTTGATGCGTCGGAGCTGCGCAAGGAATTGGGCCATTGTGATTTGCGTGTAGGCACTCATTCAGAGATTGCCTATTCGGGCAACATCGGTTATCGTGTGTATCGGCCGCACCGCGGGCACCATTATGCGCTCAAGGCGTCGCGTTTGATGCTGCATTTCGCTTATGAATTGGGCATGGAGGAATGTCTGATCACGTGCAATCCGGACAATGCAGCCAGCAGACGCACATTGGAAGAATTGGGCGGGGAGCTGGTGGCGACGGTGGATGTACCACCGGATAGTGCTTGCTATAAAGCAGGCGATCGGATAAAATGCCAGTTTTTGTTTAAGACGGCAGATTACTTCGATCCAGCACGCCATAATCCAGATATAAAGCCGATGTTTGTAGATGGTGAGCCGATAGATCCTTCATGTGGACATTGACAAGTGTGTGTCGATTGTCTATAATAACTCTGTTACAGATGACAATTAAAGAGAACGGCTTCTTTCGAGAAGTCGTTTTCTTTTTTCGCGTTTTTCGCGTATAGATTTAAGATTATTAAAGAAAGGAAAGATATTTCATGATCAGAACGATCCTTGGCAGTGTCCGGGAATACAAAAAGGCAACGTTCCAAACGATCTTTTGTGCTGGCATTGAGTCGGTATTTGAGATTGTCATTCCGTTTTGGATGAGTTTTCTCATTGACCGAGGCATTGAGGCAGGCGATATGCGGCAGGTGGCACTGTTTGGCGGCTTACTGCTCCTCTTTGCAGCGCTTCAGTGCAGCAGCGGTGTGGCTGCTGCTTATCGTGGTTCTTATGCGTCGGCTGGATTTTCGGCGAATTTGCGTGAAGACATGTTTGCCCGTGTACAGACCTTTTCATTTGCCAACATTGACAAGTTTTCAACATCTTCGATTGTTACACGTCTGACAACAGACATTACTTATGTACGCAATGCTTACAACATGATGATTCGTATGGCGGTGCGTTCGCCAATGATGATGATTTTTGCGGTTGTGGCAGCATTTAAGATCAATCGCGATGTTTCTATGATTTTTTTGGCTGTGCTGCCGGTGCTGGCGATTGCACTGGGACTCATCATATATTTTTCATTTCCGCTGTTCAGCAAAATCTTTACGAACTATGACAAGCTCAACAATGTGGTGCAGGAAGATGTACGCGGCATTCGTGTGGTCAAGTCGTTCAACCAGGAAGCTTATGAAATCCACAAGTTTAATGTGGTGAGTGCGGTGATTCGTAAAATCTATACGCGCGCAGAATGTATCATCGCTTTGAATGGACCGGCCATGCAGATCAGCATGTATACCTGTATGATGCTTATCAGCTGGTTTGGCGCTCGTGCGATTATCGCCAGCGGCAACGACGCGGCTCTAGGCCTGACCACTGGCGCATTGACAGCGCTCTTTACTTATGCCATTCAGATTCTTATGAGCATGATGATGCTGTCGATGGTTTTTGTAATGATCTTGATTTCCAGTGCGCCTATTCGCCGCATTTCAGAAATCTTGAGTGAAGAAAGCACCATCAAGGATCCTGAAAATCCAGTGATGCAGGTGCGTGATGGTGAGGTGTGCTTTGAACACGTCAATTTCCATTATCGCAATGAAAGCGACAAAGAAGTGCTTTCTGATATTTGCTTGCGTTTCCCAAGCGGCAGCACCATTGGTATTCTTGGCGCTACAGGTTCTTCGAAAAGTTCGCTGGTGCAGTTGATTCCGCGCCTTTATGATGCCACCGGTGGGCGTGTGCTGGTTGGCGGTGTGGATGTACGCGACTATGATCTGGATGTGCTGCGTGGCGAAGTGGCGATGGTGCTGCAGAAAAACGAGCTTTTTTCAGGCACCATCGCGGACAATCTGCGTTGGGGCAACGAGAATGCCAGTGATGAAGAACTGCGTCATGTTTGCCATCTTGCATGCGCTGATGAATTCATCGATCAAATGCCTGATGGCTATGATACGCACATCGATCAAGGCGGGTCTAATGTATCTGGCGGTCAAAAGCAGCGCCTGTGCATCGCGCGAGCCTTGCTTAAACAGCCTAAGATTCTTATTTTAGACGACTCGACCAGTGCCGTGGATACGCGTACCGATGCTTTGATCCAGCAAGGGTTGAAAGAATACATTCCAAGTACGACAAAGATCATCATTGCGCAGCGTGTATCCTCGCTGGCGCATGCCGATCAGATTGTCGTCTTGGATGACGGGCGTGTCAATGCCACCGGCACCCATGATGAATTGCTAAAAACCTGCGATATTTATCGCGATGTGTACGAATCTCAGCAGAAAGGAGCGTTGGAAGAATGAGTCCAAGACCAGGTCGTCAAATGGTATCGCGTGCGGCGCTGCGCACCTTTGATAAAACCACGTTAAAGCGCCTGCTCAATTATTTCGGTACGTATAAAATTCTCTTGCTCCTCGTAGTGGCTTTCGTTTTGGTGAGTGCTGTCGCTTCAGCAGCGTCATCGCTCTTTTTGCGGACCCTTATTGACAACTACATTACACCTTTGATTGGCACAAGCAATCCTGACATGAGCGGACTGCTCCACGCTATTTTTCGCATGTGTCTGCTGCTTGGCTGTGGTGTTTGCGCCACCTTGGCTTATAGCTGGATCATGGCATTTGTGGCCCAGCGCACCATGGAGCGCATGCGCGATGACATGTTCGCCAAGATGCAGCGACTGCCAATCCGTTACTTTGATGGGCACGAGTATGGTGACATCATGAGTTTGTACACCAATGACGTGGACACACTGCGTCAAATGATGAGCCAGACTTTTACAGCAGCAGTGAGCTCATTTTTTACGCTGATCACGGTCTTTTTCTCCATGCTCACCATCAGTGTGTGGCTGTCGCTGCTCATGGTCGTTGGCATTTTCTGCGTCATCAAGATCGCGCAAGTTATTACTGGCGTATCCGGTCCGTACTTTATGCAGCAGCAGACCACCTTGGCAGCGTTGGATGGTTATGTGGAAGAAATCATTAACGGTGAAAAAGTGGTCAAAGTTTTTGGCTATGAAAGCAAAGCCAAAGAAGAAATGAAAAAACGCAACAAAGCCTGGGAAGAAGCGGCTTATCTTTCCAATGGTCATGCTATGGCCATGATGCCAATCATGAATGGCTTCGGCTATCTGCAATACATTGTTGTTGCGCTTATTGGCGCAGCCATGGCCATCAGCGGCGCCATGAATATCAGTCTGACAGGCAGCGGCGTTATGACCGTCGGCATGATCGCCAGCTTCCTGACACTGGCGCGTAACTTCACCATGCCTGTAACGCAGATTTCCAGTCAGCTCAATGCCATCATCACAGCCCTGGCGGGTGCTGCTCGTATTTTTGCCCTCATGGATGAAGCCGATGAAGTCGACGATGGTCATGTTGGGCTCGTCAATGTGACAGAAAATGCCGACGGCACCCTGACCGAGAGTGACAAACACACCGGACTTTGGGCGTGGAAACGTGTCGTAGACGGCAAAACCGAATACCGTCGCCTGCGTGGCGATGTGGTCATGGAACACGTCAACTTTGGCTACACGCCAAAGAAACAGATTCTCCATGACATTAGTCTCTATGCCAAACCAGGTCAGAAAGTGGCTTTTGTTGGTGCAACCGGGGCAGGGAAAACCACCATCACCAACCTGATCAATCGCTTTTATGACATCGATGACGGCACCATCCTCTACGATGGCATCGACATCAAAAAAATCCGCAAGTTTGATCTGCGACGCTCCTTGGGCATCGTGCTCCAGGATGTCAACTTGTTCAGTGACACTGTCATGGAAAACATTCGCTATGGCAACCCGCAAGCCAGCGACGAAGAATGCATCGCTGCGGCAAAACTCGCCAACGCCGATGGTTTCATCCGCATGCTGCCGCAAGGCTATGACACCGTCCTCACTGGCGACGGCGCAGGTCTTTCGCAAGGCCAGCGGCAGCTGCTCTCCATCGCTCGTGCCGCTGTCAGCGATCCGCCGGTGATGATCCTTGACGAAGCCACCTCCTCCATCGATACCCGCACCGAAGCCCTCGTGCAGCGCGGCATGGATGCCCTCATGGAAGGTCGTACCGTCTTCGTCATCGCCCATCGCCTCTCCACCATTCAAAACGCTGACGTTGTCATGGTCCTTGACCACGGCCGCATCATCGAACGCGGCAACCATGACCAACTCATGGCCGAACACGGCACCTACTATCAACTTTACACCGGTGCCTTTGAATTGGAATAAAATAGTGTAGAATGAAAGCCCCTCGATCAATTCTGGTCGAGGGGCTTTTGCTTACTTATGTTCTTTGATTTTTTGTGAAAGTGTGGCAAGTTCTTCGGGGCTGAGTTCTTGGAGGTGTTCCAATTTGTCTAAAAAGAGGGTCACGGTTTCTTGCTCGCGGCGGTGGATGACTTCCAGGTAGTAGCTTACGACGACGCCTGAGATGACGGCGACGGTCATGATTTCAGCAATGGCGATGTAGGCCGTCAGCAGGCGGCCCCAGAGGGTGGTTACGGTGATATCGCCGAAACCGATGGTGCTGCAGGAAACGAAGGTGTACCATAGGCCGTCGCTAAAACTGTGAATGTCAGGTTCGATTAAGGTGATGAGCAGAGCGACGATAAAGAAATTGATTACAAAAGAATATACAATCTTATCTGCAGCGCTGCGTTTGATCACGGTCCATAACAATCGCCATTTTTTCATAAGGTGTCCTTTCTTATCTTGTGTGCTCGGGAATATGTTATTGATTATAGCGCGGAATGGATGCGTGGACAATATATTGGGAAAAATTTGCTGTTGATGTACTGTGACAAAAGATGGTGTGGGCTATATTTATTGGCGTCGTATTGCATTCTCTTATTTTATCCGAAAAGGGTCTTGTGGTATGCTACTATATAAGAAATTGGTTTGCATAACATCAAGTATCGTTCTCAATGCTTTAGCGGTTATGCAGAAAATAGGGGATACATTTATGAATGGAAAAGCATCAGTTACGCCAGATGTGGTGGTAAAACGTTGTTGGCAAAAGCTGCCCGCATATATTCGCTGGACGTTTGTAGCAGCTGTGATCATGGGTTTTGTGGCGCATATGTTTGCGTTTACGAACGATCTGATCAATCACGATGACATTTATCATTTGTTTCAATGTGTATACGGTGCCCAATCGGGGCGTTGGTTTTTACCTACGGTGCTGCAATGGGATGGGTCTTACAGCTTGCCTTGGTTGATCGGCGTGTTGAGCATTCTTTGTTTGGCGGTGACGGCATGTTTTACGGTGAACTTGCTGCGTATTCGCGGCCGCTTGGGAATTTTGGTGACGGTGACATTGCTTGTGGCCTATCCAACGGTAGCAGCAACGTTTTCTTATATGTTTACGGCGGATGCTTATTTCTTTGGGCTCTGCTTGGCTGCATTTGCGGCTTATGCAGCGGCGAGAATGCCGCGCATGGGTGTACCGCTTGGCGTGGTGGCTCTCGTTTTATCGCTGGGCATTTATCAAAGTTATTTTCCTGTGGCAGCCGTTCTTATGGTGGGAACGCTGCTTTTTGACACGCTGGATGGCAATGTGCCGTTGGGTAAGCTGCTGCTGCGCGGTGTGAAGATGGTTGTGACGCTGGGCGCTGCAATTGTTGTCTATATTGTAATCGCTAAATGGGTCATACGTTCCTCTGGTGGATTAACGGATTATATGGGTATCTCTGAAATGGGGCAGCTTTCTTTTTCGCAGCTGCCTGCGTTGATCGCTCAATGTTACAAGGCTTATGACGGCTATTTTTGGAACAACAGTGCCGGCTTGCTCTTTGGCTTTGTGAGACCGCTTCTTTTGGTTGCACTGGTTATGGCAGTGGTGCTGCTTCTTGTGCTGATTACACGAAAGCATGTAAGTTTCAGTCATGCAGTGTTGGCGGTGGTGCTTGCTGTCTGCTATCCTTTGGCGGGTGATCTCATTCATGTGATGGTTGCAGGCGGCAGTGTGCATGATCTTATGCTTTATGGAACGGTGTATATGCTGGTGCTGCCAGTTGCCTTAGTGAGTTATGCGGAAGCGCACCTGACCGAGCTGGATGATGTTCGACGCATGGTGACGGTGTTTGTAAGCTGGGTGGTTATTGCCTGCCTGGCTTTTGCTGGGTATTCCTATATGGTTGCAGACAACAAAGCCTATCTCAAAATGTCTGTCAGCCGCGATGCATTAACAGCGTATTCCAACCGCCTGCTCAGTGATGTTGAGCAAACGCCAGGCTATACGCCGGGCATGACCTTAGTGCTTGTGGGCAGTTCGGTTGTTGAACCAGCGTTTACCAAAAATATACCAGAGCTTTCCGAGATTTGGTTGGTGGGCATATTGGATGCCGGACAGCTGCGTGCGAAATACAGCTATGGCGAATTTTTGAAATATTACATGGCATACCTTGGTGAAGTGTATCAGACAAACTCCTCAGAAAATCTTCCAGAAGCCAGCATAACAGCAAAATCTCTCGCTGCCTCCTCACAAGTGGCGGCAATGCCGAATTATCCAGCGAAGGATTCGATACAGATCATTGACGGCTACGTCGTTGTGAAGCTGAATCCCGAGACAGAATCGGCCGAATAGTATCCCTCGAAGAATGGCACTAGGATACAGATTAAAGTGTATCTTTGCAAATTAAAGTTATAAAGTGAATTGAGCTGAGATGCATATAAATATATCGATAAAGGGCAGAAGAATCTAATAGTGGAGATTTTTCTGCCCTTTAAATTAAGTATTTATTTTTTCAGTGAGCTTATTCTTTACTCAAGCCCGAGAAGCTTAGCTGCATTATGATACATGACTTTTTCTAAAACTTCCGAAGAGTAGCCACTGTTTTTATAACATTCTATGCCACTTTCAAGTGACATGAGTGGATATGTTGTTCCATAGATGATTTTATCTTGCAACATAAAGTTGGCAGCTTGTACGTAACCCTGATTGCCAGGGGTTCCGGATTGATAGATGTCAGGACAAATATAGAGATTTTCTCGTTCGACAGCCAGTGCGCAAATTTGATTGACCCAAGGCCAACCGCCATGACATACAACAATTCTTAACTTTGGATATTTGAGAGTGACATGATCGATGATCGCTGGCATATAGTACGAAGAATCTGGAGAACCTAGGCCACCAAAGGTAATTGCTGTTAAAATATTATTGTCTTCTAATTTTTTATAAATAGGATCTAACTTGTTATCATCAGCATACATCGCATTTCCAGTTTTATAGATTGAAGGTTCTAGTAATACCCCTTTACATATTCCATTGATTACGTATTGATCAATTTCTTTCAATGATTGTTCTACATTTTGCACATCTAATCCAGCAATGCCAATGAAGTGGTCTGGATACAATTTATTGAGCTCAACTAAATCTTCGTTGGTGCTTAAAGGATTATCTGCTCTACGAATTGGTACACAAGCTTTTACAACACCTAATTCATCCATTTCTTCGACAAGTTCATCTAATGATTTATGAAGTGCAGATGATGCAACTTTTGTATTATATTTTGGTGCAAAATAACTGCTAATTTCTTCAATTCCGGTAAATAAATAGTCGTTTAAAAAGCCTCCAAAAGGTGGTCGTACTCTAAAGTCAATAATCATTGTATATAACCTCCTAGTGATTTATAATACGCCGATAAGCATCCAGTAAGGAACACCCAACAAAAGATAGAATATAAGGCAAACAACCATTTTTGCGCCCATAACTTTTGCAAAATCTTTAAGAAGGATATTCCCAAAACCAAAAGTAATGATCCAAAGTGTTGATTCATAAGGGAAAAGAAGATTATTGGTAGCTTCATATAGTGTATAAAGAACAGGATATGGATTAATGCCTAAATCCATACTAATTTGTGTCATTGATGGTCCAAAGACAGCAAATTCCGCACCAGGTGTCATCAAGAAATTACCAAGCATGGTTATGAGCCAGGTTAAACCAATAAATACGAAATTGTTGGCGTTTTCAAGAAGTGGCAGTACTATGCCAGAAAATACAGGACCAATTCCAATAGCACTGGCAACACTGCCAATACTCATACATGCTGTTACAAACATTAAGGTGCCAAAATTTACATTCGTGACATCGGCTTTTGTACCAATGTTAAAACCTGGAAAGTACATAATGAATGCTGCAACAATAAATCCATAAAGCATATCTAATCCGTGCAGTGTGGTTGTAAAAAGGTAGATGATTAAGCAAATAAGAATAATAATAATCTTTTTTTCGTCTTTTGTAATTTTATCCATGGAATTTAATTCACTTTGGAAAAAAGATTTCCCGTTGATTGGCTTTTCAGGTTTCATGAGCTTGATGGTCATGAAGGCTAGAATATAGCAAAGCGGAACAAAGATAATGTTCTGTACAAAGAAATCAAAATAGCCCAATGGAAGCGGTGTAATTTCTGATGCTAATCCAAACAATACTCCAATACCGTTTGGTGTGTAGATGAAATTACCGGCTTCAAGAAAACCCATCATTGTTGCAATCATAATACCCGCTGAAGCACGAGAAATACCTAGTTCCAATGATTGGCAAATCCCAAAAGCAATTCCAACTAAAGCAATCCCTGCTAAAGTGCTTGGAACAAATAAGTTTGTTAAAATACCTAAAGTAGTCAGTCCATAAATAATACCAGCGTAACTGCCTCCTGTTTTTACAATGCACCAGTACGCCATTCTTTTCATTAATGTAGTGCGCTGTACGATATTAACGAGAACCAAGCTAAAAAAAACGATCCAAGGAACATTGGTTGTCCAACTTGAAAGAACGACATTAAGAGGTGCTACTTGAAATAGCGCATAGCCAAACATTAAGCAAGTAGATGTAATGATAGAATCAACCAAATCAAAAATGAACATTAGTATCGCAAAAACTGTTATTGACAAAAATGTTCTCATTTCTACTGTAAAAGTTTCATTAGTTGGTATAAACTGTAATAGTATAGGGATGGCGACAATAACAATCCATTTTACCAAATCAAGTCGTTTTCCAATTTGTTGTCCCATCGTAGATAGCCTCCTTTTCTAGAATATAAAAGAGTTTATCGATAAAAACTTTATATCTAAAGTATAAGACTACAAACAAAGAATTAAAAGAAACAGGAATTATTAAGTGTCTCGCAATGAGATATTGAACTTGTTTTGTCTTTTTTGGGGAGAAGAGGATGAAAATGGTAACAAAAATATCGACCAAGGAACTCCTTTTTGTGTCATTTAAGGAGATTGCCGAAAAGAAAAATTTAGAAGATATTTCAATTAATGATATTGTGGAAAATTGTGAAGTGTCCCGGGCAACATTTTATCGATATTTTAAAGACAAATATGATCTGATGGATCAATATTATCAACATCAGATTAGAGAAATATGTAAGGCATTGCATGAAAGTAATGATTTGCAAGCCATGCAAATGGATTTTAACGATTTTGTTTTTGAAAACGTATCTTTGTTTAATAACTTGGGAAAATATCAAGGGCAAAATAATTTTTTTGATATTATATATAGTTATTGCGTGAATCTTCATGTTGAGCAGGCAAAGAAATATTATGGCAATGAGAGCATTCCAGAGGAACTTTTATTTGCTATTTTTTATCATGCTTCTGGAGGTGTAGCTATGTTGAAAAAGATCGTTTTAAATAAAGAACTCAAATTATCAAAAGAACAATATACAAATTATTATAAAAATTGTATGCCTGCGATTTTGAAGAAAATATATAGCTAAACACATAAAATAGAGCGCTTTACAACGTCGTATTTGAAACAGGGGTTGGTAAGGCGTTTTTTATTTGATTTTATCTAGATTGATAATCTGGAATGAGAATGAAAGGATGTGCGAGTGATGACGTATGATTTTATGACGATAATGGACCGCAAGGGCAAGGATGCGCTGGCGGTGGATGGGTTGGGTGTGCTGCCAGGGGCGCCTGGTGCGCCGAAGAATGGCTTTGATGCGATTCCGATGTGGGTGGCGGACATGAATTTTCCAGCGCTGCCGACGATTGCAGAGGCGATTGTTCAGCGTGTGGCGCATCCGGCGTTCGGCTATTTTCTGCCAAGTGATGCGTATTATAAAGCGATCATTGATTGGCAGGCGTCCCGCAATGGTGTGCAAGGGCTGACCAAAGAAGCGATTGGTTATGAAAATGGCGTGCTGGGCGGTGTGGTCAGCGCGTTGAAGGTGTGCTGTTCGCGTGGGGATAAGGTGCTGGTGCATGCACCAACCTATATTGGTTTTACAGGCACGCTCAAGAACAATGGCTACGAAATCGTGCATTCGCCATTGGTGAAAGATGAGGCCGGCGTGTGGCGTATGGATTTTGCTGATATGGAGCAGAAATTACGCACCGAGCATATTCATGCAGCGGTGTTTTGTTCACCGCACAATCCAACAGGGCGCGTTTGGGAGCGCTGGGAGTTGGAAGAGATGATGGCGTTGTTTGCCAAGTATGATGTGTTTGTTGTTTCTGATGAGATCTGGTCAGATTTGACGTTGCCGGGGTATCAGCACATTCCGACCCAGTCGGTGAGCGACGATGCACGTCAGCGCACGGTGGCTTTGTATGCACCATCGAAAACGTTCAATCTTGCTGGCTTGGTGGGCAGTTATCATATCATCTATAACGACTGGCTGCGTGATCGCATTGTGAAAGAGTCGTCGCTTTGCCATTATAACGACATGAACGTGTTGTCCATGCATGCGCTGATTGGCGCTTACCGTCAGGAAGGCAAATTGTGGGTGGATGAGCTGCGTCAGGTCTTGGGCAGTAATGTGGCGTTTGCTTGTGAGACCATCCGCACACGTTTTGACGGTGTGGCGGTGTCTCAGCCACAAGGCACCTATATGCTTTTTGTAGATTGCAGCGATTGGTGTGCTGCTCACGGCAAGCGCATTGATGATGTGCTTCAGGCGTGCTGGGATGTTGGCGTGGCGGTGCAGGATGGCCGTCCTTTCCATGGCAGCTGTCACCTGCGCATGAATTTGGCGCTGCCGCACAGCCGTGTGGAAGAAGCTTTCGCGCGTCTGGACCGTTATGTGTTCAACGCCTGATAAGAACGTGAAACCATCGCTTCGGCGGTGGTTTTTTGTATGTTAAATGCGAATAAATATAAAATTTCCTATTAAATATGCCGCAGACAGATGGCAAGGGGGAAAAAATATGGTACACTGTTCTGTGGTATTTTATCGCCTGTTAGAGGGGCAGATGAGGTGAGAACAATCATGCAAGAATTTCAGTTTACAGCCAATACACCGGAAGGTGAGTGGCGCACGACCATTGCCGGTGGAGCGACATTGGTGGGTGTGCTGCTGTTGATGTTTCTTATATTCGACGTCTTGCTGCCTGGGCTATTGACCAATCGCATTGTATTGTGGGCAGTGATCGTGGTGCCGGCATTGGTGGCTTTTTCAGTGGTCGTTCGCCGCACACAGCATCAATCGCTGGGAGACTACACGCTGCGCTTGGAAGGCAGACACTTAACGATGGTGTGTCCAGATCAGACGGTGATTGATTTAGGAGAAGTGCAGCATCTTCAGGTGGATCGGCATGACAGTGACAATAAATGTGCGGATATAGCCATTGCCGGCAGCAAAGATCAAGTTAAACTCAGACTGCGCAATGCTGCATCCTGGAAAGGCAGCAGCAAAGCTGGAGATTTTCGTGCCATGAATAAGGCTGCTGCCGCTATTGAAGAGGCGTTGATCGTTTAGCGCCTGCTCAAAAGGGGGAAATCAAGTATGTATCATCTATTTACGGACACATCGGCCAATCTGCCGACACCTTATTGCAAAACGCACAATATCCAGGTGGTTCCGCTGTATTATTACTTGGATGGCGAAGAGCACACCTGTCTTGACACAGAAACCTTTGACGATGCGCGTTACTATGCCGCAATGAAAGAGGGCAAGCGCGTCACCACCTCTCAGATTACGCCAGCCAATTTTGTTCAGGCTTTTCGGCCGGTGCTGGAAAATGGTGACGATATCATCTATGTTTGCATGGCGCAGCGCATCAGTGGTTCCTACGACAGCGCAGCTTCAGCCCGTGAGCAATTGCTGGAAGAATTTCCAGAACGCCGCATTGCCATCATCAATACCAAGGGCGCTGGATTTGGTGAAGGCATTCCTGTGATGATCGGCGCAAAGGCGCGCGCAGAAGGAAAAGACTTTGATGCAGCCGTTGCTGCCATCGAGCATTGCGTGCGATACACCTACCAGATTTTCACCGTTGACGATCTCATGTATCTCGGACGCACAGGTCGCTGCTCCAATTTTTCCGCCTACATTGGCAGCGCGCTCAATATCAAACCGCTGCTCAAAGCGTCGGATGATGGTGTCATTGTCACCTTTGAAAAAGTGCGCGGCCGCAAAAAAGCCATCAAGGCCCTTGCTGCCTATTACGCTGACAACGTTGTCAAACCGCAGGAACAAACCGTCTGCATCAGCTATGCCGGTTGTCTGGAGGATGCAGAAACCTTGGCGGCCATGCTGCGCGACAGCCAGCCGCCCAAAGAACTCTGGATGGTTCCCCATGAACCTGTTACAGGTTCTCACCTTGGTCCAGGTGCGCTTGCGCTCTTTTTTATCAGCAAGCACAACCGCGATACTGGGGAAGATGATGGACTGTATTAACACACAGCGCGTTCCATTGGGAACGCGCTGTTTTTGCGTTGAAACTGTCAGAAAAAAGAAACTTTATTCTTTGGAGCAATTTTTTTGTGCACTTTTCGGCTGAGGGTGTATAATAGATTCACAAACTGTTGTAATACACATAAAGGAGTGCTCGTTATGGCAAAAGATATTGATTGGGGCAGCCTCGGTTTCGAGTATACTGCTACAGATTATCGTTACGTTTCTAAATGGAAAGATGGCGCCTGGGATGAAGGCGGCTTGATTACTGATCCAACCGTTCATATCTCTGAATGTGCAGGTGTGCTGCAATATTCTCAGTCCGCTTTCGAAGGTCTTAAAGCTTACAGAACCAAAGATGGCCGCGTGGTCACCTTCCGTCCAGACCTGAATGCACAGCGTCTGCATGATTCCTGCGAACGCTTGGTCATTCCTACCATTTCTGAAGAAAAATTCATCGATGCTTTGGATCAGCTCGTTAAAGCCAACATCGATTATGTTCCACCATATGGTTCCGGCGCAACCCTGTACATCCGCCCATACATCTATGGCAGCGGCTCTGTAATCGGTGTAGCTCCAGCTCCTGAATTCGAATTCCGCATGATCTGCATGCCTGTTGGTCCATACTTCAAGGGCGGCATCAAGCCAATCGAAATCACCGTTTCTGATTATGACCGTGCGGCTCCACACGGCACTGGTAACATCAAGGCTGGCTTGAACTATGCAATGAGCCTCTATGCTGGCCAGAAAGCACATGCTGACGGCTTTGCTGAAAACATGTACCTCGATCCAGCTACCCGTACCAAGGTTGAAGAAACCGGCGGCGCAAACTTCCTCTTTGTAACCAAAGACGGCAAGATTGTCACCCCTAAATCTGATTCCATCCTGCCTTCCATCACCCGTCGTTCCATGACTTACATTGCAGAACATTACCTCGGCATGGAAGTTGAACATCGCGAAGTCCTCTTCTCCGAAGTTCCTGATTTCGTTGAATGCGGTCTTTGCGGTACTGCTGCTGTTATTTCCCCAGTTGGCAAGATCAACGACCACGGCAAAGAAATCTGCTTCCCAAGCGGCATGGAAGAAATCGGGCCTGTCATGAAGAAGCTCTATGACACCCTGACTGGTATCCAGATGGGCACCGTCGAAGCCCCAGAAGGCTGGCTGCACGAAATCAAGTAAGCGTTCCATATTTTTTATAAAAAAACACGACGTCATCTTGGCGCCGTGTTTTTTTGTGGAAAACGGAGACAAAAAATGAGCCCTGCAGTGAGGGCTCATTTTATAGGACGGATTCCTTTATACTTCTGTTATCCACAGGCCGTGGAGGTTGCAGTAAGCGTAGACGGCGATGGCTTTGTCGCTTTTGAGGCAGAATTCTGCGTGTGGGGCATCGCCAGCCTTGAAGGCTTTGCGCTGACCGCCGTGTTCGGTCTGAACAAAGATCCATTCGATGAGATGGGTATCGATCATTGGATGGTCGACACTGCCAACGTTGACAGTGAGGATGTCATCGGTTACAGTAACGACAGGGAGATGTTTTTCGCCACTGGCTTCGACGGTGTTTGGTGTCAGTTCTTCCATTTTTTCACCGCAGCAGATCAGTGGTACGCCGGAGTCATGGACCATGCCGACGAGGTTGCCGCATTTACGGCAGATACGGAATTTGTTGCTCATTGTTGTTCCTCCTGTTCAAAAGTCGTGGGCGATACATTACATGGTGCCTGTGTGTGCTGAAATGGGCGTTTGTGGCAAGCGTGGCAGCCACAGTGACCACCGTTGCCGTCGCAGACTTGGTAGTCGCCGCCTTCAATACGGATGGGCCGTCCTTCAACAAGGGCAATGGCCAGTTTTTTGCGGGCGTCGTTGTAGATGCCCTGCACGGTTGAGCGGGCAATCTGCATGTTGATGCCGCATTCTTCCTGAGACAGGTCCTGGAGATCGATCAGGCGAATGGCCTCAAATTCATCGACCGTCAGAATGACGGCGTTGTCGCAGGCGGTTTTGCCTGCTGGAATAAATTCTTTCGTATCAGGGAGTTGACATACCCTTCTGCATTTTTTTGGTCGTGCCACATGTTTCACCCTCATTCATCATTACAAGGCATTTCTTATTTTCAGTATATAAAAGATGATCGTGGCTGTCAATTATCTCAATGGAGGTTTGCTTATGGGAATCGAACAAGGGCTGCCGTTTTGGCAGGCGCTGACTGCCAACCAGCAGGAAATGCTTCGCGGGGCTGCGACGCTGCGCACAGTAGCGCCAGGCACGGTGCTGCATGTCGGCGGGCGGGACTGCACGGGTCTTCTGCTGTTGGAGAGCGGCCAGCTGCGTGTGTATAGTTTGTCACCGGAAGGAAGGGAAATCACGCTGTATCGTTTGCTCGCCGGGGAACTTTGCCTGTTTTCGGCGCCCTGTGTGCTGCACAGCATTCGCTTTGATGTAACCATCGAGGCGGTGCAGCCGTCTTCATTTTGGCTGATTCCTGCTGAAGTGTACAGCGCGCTGATGGCGCAGTCGGCAGCAGTGGCCAATACAACCAATGAGATTATGGCACGCCGTTTTTCCGAGGTGATGTGGCTTTTGGAGCAGATTCTGTGGCAGAGCATGGACAAGCGCCTTGCGGCGCTGCTTTTGGAAGAAGCGGCCTTGAACGGCAGCATGACGCTGAAAACGACCCATGAGGTGCTGGCCAATCATCTTGGCACAGCGCGTGAAGTGGTGACGCGGATGCTGCGCTATTTTCAGTCTGAAGGCATGGTGCAGTTGTCGCGCGGCAGCGTGACGATTATGGACGAGGCAGCGCTGCAGGCGCTGGCCGAACAGCTTTAACGGAGAGGCAGGGGACCTGGCAGCAGGTCCTTTTTTTCATGGCCGGAGGCCTTGGCTTTGCAGATGAGCTGAGTCATCGTGCCCATTGGGCAGTACACACACCAGCTGCGTGGCTTGAAGGCAGCCATGGTGGCGAAGCCGAGAACGGTCGAGGTGAGCATGACACTGTAAAAGCCGAAGGCAAATTGTGCCACGCCTTGGCTGAAAAGCGTGCCATGATAAGCCCAGTGCCAAGGCAGGCGGAAGGTCCAGAGCAGGGTCACAGCCTGACTGAGGCTGTGGGTGCCGGCAAAGACGAGGGCGGTGCTCCAGAGCATTTGGAAGAACATGATGAAAAAGAAGATGAGGAAGCCGTAGCGGAAGGCTTTGCTTTTCATCCATGCTGGCACATCCCGTTTGCGGGAGAGGCCGAAGCGGCCGCCGATGAGGCTGAAAAGCTGTCCGCGTCCGCAGTAGCGGTTGCAGTAGGCTTTGCTGCCTTTGGCGGTGGCGATGATCAGGGGGATAAAGAAGCAAAGAAGTCCGAGCCAGGCGAAGAGAATGTTGAAAAAGCCCAGCACCAGATAGGTGAGCGAAACGATCCACATATAGTCGTACCAATGCTTGGTCATACCCATTCCTCCTTGATATCGATGACTGAGGCTGGACATTCGCGGGCGCAGAGTCCGCAGCCGACGCAACGTGCAGTGTCCACCTGAGCGACAACACCGCGCCATACCTGAATGGCCTGGCGTGGGCAAACTTTGACGCAGCAGCCGCAGGCAACGCAATGGCCCTGATCGACGTGAGCTCTGCGGCGTTTTTTAGCAGTGACTTCCATCAGTGATTGTACCTCCTTGTGTTTGTACGTTTATGATAGCAGAAGCGTGCGGCATGTTCTGTGACCTTGTCACCATAGGAAGCGGCCGTTGCGAAAAAAAGCAAGATAGGGTATGATTTTTTTAGATTGAAGGAGGAGGGACGCTTATTATGAAGAAAAAGGTTGTGCTCAGCATGCTGGCGTTGGGATTGGTGATGCTGCTTGCCGCTTGTGGTCAGGATGAACAGACGGAAAGCGCGCCAGCATCGAGCGTCAGTGAAACAAGCTCGGCGCCAGCGGAAGATGCCGATGCTGGTGCCACTGGTGGCACCTTGGTGGCGGTGTTTTCGTGGGCGAGCAACACCACCCTGCCAGAGAATGTGGACATGACCACTTCGGCGACGCTCAATAAAAGCAGCGCTGGCGTGGTGGGTGATACGCAGCTGATGGCGCAGACAGCGGCTGAAGCAACGGGCGGCGATTATTTTGAAATCCTTTGTGAGACACCATATCCGTCCGATGAAGATGCCACCTATGAACAAGCCAAGCAGGAGCAGCTTGACCAGGCGCGTCCAGCGCTGGCGACACAAGTGGACAATATGGATGATTACAGCACTATTGTTCTCGTGTATCCGAACTGGTGGGGCGGGCTGCCAATGCCGGTGTGCAGCTTTTTAGAAGCCTATGATTTTTCGAAGAAAACGATCATTCCCGTGTGCTGCTATGAAGCAGAGGACAGCGGCGCTGGCACAAGCCGCGACGAGATTGCCAAACTCTGTGATGCCTATGTAACTGCTGGGTACAATCTGCGGGGCAATGCAGCAGCCACCAGCGGCACACGCACCGATTTTATGAATTGGCTGAATGATTTGCCGGTGAATTACTGATGCAGGCGTTTCGTGTCATCTATAGCCGCCGTAGCTCTATCAGCATTCAGCTTGCTTTTGATGGCGGCATCATTGTGCGCGCTCCGCAAGGTATGAGCGAGGCTGCTGTGCGCCGTTTTGTTGACAGCAAGCGGGACTGGATCGAAAAAAAGCGTGCTCAGCTGGCAGCCGGACAGCGTGCCTGGGGTGGTGATGTGCTGACGCCGGCTGAGCTGGCGTCGCTGAAAGCGCAGGCACAGCAAGACCTGGCTGCGCGAGTGACGCGCTGGGCGCCGCGTGTCGGGGCGCAGCCGCAGGCGATGCATATCCGCGCCCAGCATACCCTTTGGGGCAGCTGCTCCTCTAAAGGACGCCTCAGTTTCAATGCGCTGCTGATGTTGGCACCGGAGGCGGTGCGCGATTATGTGGTGGTGCATGAACTTTGCCATTTGAAAGAAATGAATCATTCCTCCCGTTTTTGGGCAGAGGTGGAACGTGTTCTTCCCGATTATCACATTGGGCACGATTGGCTCAAGGCCAACGGCCACGCACTTTTACAAAGGAACCCACGATCATGAAGATTATTATTTCCCCTGCAAAGAAAATGACCATCGACAGCGACACCCTGCCGGCACTGTCACAGCCGATTTTTACTGCCGATGCGGCGCATTTGGCGGAGACGCTTCGCGCCATGGATGCCAAAGCATTGCAGAAACTGTGGCAGTGCAGCGACAAGCTCACTGCCGAAAATTTGGACCGTCTTGCGGTATTTGATCCAGCCAAGGCACAAACGCCGGCGCTACTTGCCTATGAAGGGCTGCAATACCAGCATCTTGCGGCATCGGTGCTGGACCGTGATGCACTCGCGTACCTCCAGGGGCATCTGCGCATTCTCTCAGGCATGTATGGGGTGTTGCGGCCGTTCGATGCGGTCATGCCTTATCGCCTGGAAATGCAGGCAAAGCTCTCCTGCGATGGCGCGCGGGATCTCTATGCCTATTGGGGCAGCCGTCTGTATGATGCGTTGGATGCGCGCGATGGCATCATTCTCAACCTGGCTTCAGAAGAATACGCTCGCGCCATTCGTCCTTATTGCGGCCCAAACGATCGCATGATCACGGTGCGCTTCGGTGAAATCATCGATGGCCGTGTGAAGCAGAAAGGCACCTTTGCCAAAATGGCGCGTGGTGAGATGGTGCGTTTTATGGCCGAGCAGCAGATCGCCGATCTATCGCAGCTGGTGCAATTTGATGCTTTGGGGCTGCGTTATGAGGCGGCGCTGAGCGATGATAAGACAATGATATTTGTGAAATAAAGAGGAGTTTTGTATGAACATTGATACCTTTATCGATACTGTAATGACCAGCGGGCGGCCCTATGCTGTCAGTGAAAACCGCGATCTTGGCGCACGCCAGCGCAAGGCGCACCGCCTTTGCTGGGAATACAACCGCACCAACCCGGATGACAAAGACCGTCAACAGGAAATTTTGCGGGATCTTTTCGGCACCATGGAAGGGCCTGTCGGCATTCAGCCGAATTTCCAATGTGACTATGGCTTTAACATCCATTTCCATGGCTTTGCGTTTTTAAATTACAATTGCGTTATTTTAGATACGGCGCCCGTACATATTGGCAACGCGGTGTTCATTGCACCAGGCACCATCATCAGCTGTGCTGGCCACGCCATGGATGCTCAGCAGCGTACCCGCGAGGCTGTCGGTGTATCTGCGCCAATCGTCATTGAAGATGAAGTGTGGATCGGTGCCAACTGCACCATTTGTCCTGGGGTGACCATTGGCCGCGGCAGCGTCATCGGTGCTGGCAGTGTGGTTGTTCGTGACATCCCAGCCGGCGTGGTTGCTTTTGGCAACCCCTGCCGCGTGCATCGCCCGCTGACCGACGCAGACAAGCTTCAGCCAGAGGAAATCGTTCGTCTGGACGGTCCGGGATGGGAACAATAAGTTTCGAATACAGCAAGTCTGAAAAAGGCTTGCTGTTTTTTTTTGAAAAAAAGAAGGAGTCTGCTTGACAAATTAAATTAGAATCATTATAATAAATTTAGAACAGTTCTAAAAAATAAGGTGGTAGCTATGACCAAGTATGAAAAAGCCATTTACGAGATCGTCGACAATTCTCGTGATCATCTGACCGCTGAACAGGTGTTGGCGGCCTTGAGAGAAAAATTTCCTGCTGTTTCGCAGGCCACTGTGTATAACAACCTCAAAAAACTCTGTGAAGAAGGGCTTATTCGTAAGCTGTCTTTTCCAGGGACGAGGGATCGTTACGATCGCATCCAACGTCACGACCATTTAATTTGTCAGCGTTGCGGACGTTTGGCGGACGTATCATTTGAGGATCTTACCGCACCATTGCGGACACAGCTGGGAGAAGACATTTTGTCCTACGATCTGAAAGTTTACTATATTTGTCCAGAGTGCCGACAAGCGGCAGCGGAGGACGACACACCCTGAACACACATGGTTGATATGAAAAGGAGAATAGGATTATGAAAACATATAAATGCAAAGTATGCGGCGCTGAATTTCAGGTAGAAGACGGTGTAGAACCTGTTTGCCCAATCTGCAATGCCCGCGGTGATAAGCTGGAACTCGTAGAAGATGCGCCAAAGCACAACAAATATGCTGGCACCCAAACGGAAAAGAACCTTGAAGCAGCTTTTGCTGGTGAATCCCAGGCGCGCAACAAATACACCTACTTTTCTTCTGTTGCGAAAAAAGAAGGCTATGAACAGATCGCAGCCCTTTTCCTGAAGACAGCAGAAAACGAAAAAGAACATGCGAAGCTCTGGTTCAAAGAGCTTAATGGCATCGGTGACACAGCCGAAAATCTGCGCGCCGCTGCTGAAGGTGAAAACTACGAATGGACCGATATGTATGAAGGCTTCGCGCAGACTGCCGACGAAGAAGGCTTCCCAGAATTGGCAGAAAAGTTCCGTCTTGTGGCAGCCATCGAAAAACATCACGAAGATCGTTATCGTGCACTGCTCCACAATGTAGAAATGGCAGAAGTTTTTGCTAAGAGTGAAGTGAAGGTGTGGGAATGCCGTAATTGCGGCCATATCGTTGTTGGCACCAATGCGCCAGATGTCTGCCCAACCTGCGCACACCCACAGAGCTTCTTTGAAGTACACAGCGAAAATTATTGAGTTGTCAAATATTGCCTCCCCTGCGGCTGTCGGTGCAACCGACAGCCGTTCTCTTTGCAGAAAAAAACGCCCTGCGGCGCGTGCCTCTGGTTGAGGACGCCGCAGGGCGTTGTTCGGTTTATGCTGTGATCAATAGCCAAAGCCTTCGATGCAAGGTGCATCTGGGTCTTCGAGGTAATCTCTAAAGAGACCATTGATGATGTCGTTGCGGGTGATGAGACCGACAAGCTTGCCATCTTCACTGAGCACAGGCAGGTGTTTCAGGTGTTTTTTCTGCATGATTTCAGCCGTTCTGCGTACGGTATCTGCTTCGGAAACAGTGACAACGCGATGGGTGGCAGCGTTGTAGGCTGGTTTGTCAACACAGTTTTTGAGGAGCATGGTGAAATAATTGGTGCAGATTTCTTTTGGATAACGGTATCTGTAGTTCTTGCTTTCCGTTTCGGCGAGACGGACATTGCTGACGACATAGTTTACAATGTCGCCGTCGGACAGAAACGCGGTCAAATTACCGTTTTCATCCACCATTGGCAAGCAACCGATTTCTTTGGTAGCAAATGTTTCGACCGCTTCACCGATGGTTGCTTTGTCGCTGAGAGTGACGATGTCTTTTATCATTACTTCTTTTACTAATACAGCCATTGTTTTTCCCTCCCAAATTGGTGCAGGTCCGTAATTGACGGACAATTTTGTCTTTTATACAAACAGTATAACATGTTTAAGTGTTTGCGTCTAGTTTTGAGCCATAGGGATAGCATAGGAAAAACGCATTGACAATGCATGAACCTATGATACACTGAGAAAAAATGATGGAAGGAACGATAGAAATGCAGGTGAAAACATTAACTGTTGCAGATGAACCAAAGATCGCGGCGGTGATTCGTGATGCGTTTTCAGCGCCGCCATGGTGTGAGGATTGGAGCGACGAGGCGCGGCTTTTGCAATATGTGCACGAGGGCATGGATGGTGCAGGTGCCTTGGCTTTTGGGCTGGACGATGGACAGCAGCTGGTTGCGGTGATTATGGGGCATGTGCGGCATTGGCACAATCGTGTTGAATACATCATTGAAGATGTGGCTGTGCGCCGTGAGCATCAGGGGCGTGGTCTGGGAAAGCTGTTGATGACACAGACATTGGCAGCGTGTCGGGCTCTGGGGATCGAGGAAGCAGGCCTGCGCACACGGCGCGATGCAGCGGCCTATGCGTTCTACCGGAAGCTGGGCTTTCAGGAACAGGAGAAGGATGTTTATTTTTCACTTCAATTATGAGCATATAAAACCGCCCGAGCAGCGATGGTATGCTCCCTTTATGAGAGACAGTGAAATATAAAAATCGCTGTTCTCATGAA
>CALJRU010000036.1 GCA_937976375.1 uncultured Peptococcaceae bacterium
TAACAGGCCCTTATAGGGCCTATCAAACCACCCGTTCAACGGGTGGTTTTGATTGTGGAAAAGTTTATGACGAGTTTAAAAATGAGTGCGGCGGGTGTGTTATAATTTCTGTATCAATGACAAACAAGATGGGAGGGTTGCGCGATGAAGATCCGCACACGTTTACAGGTGTCGAACTTTTTGATGATCGGTGTGCCGCTGGGCATCACGGTGGCGACGGCGGTGTTTTGTCTGGCGCTGGTGTGGATGGCCATGTCATTCGGCGGCGGGCTGGGCTTTGACGACCGCGAGGATTTTGAAGAAGTGGGCGCCACGGTGACGCTGGCGGCGCAGCAGGCGCTGCAGGCCGATGATGACGACACACGGTTGTCACGATTGGAACGTTTATCGGGGCTTTTGGATGAAAATGCCATGCGCCTGATCGTTGAACGCAACGGCGAACGGTTTTACACCCACGGCGACGAAGATGCTGCCGACGCAGCCTTGCAGGCTGCCGGTGCGGCCCTGCCGCAGGATGGCAGCATCAGCCAGCAGAGCCGCAGCCTTTACACACGCACACTGGATGCCGACGGCGATACTTATCGCATCTACCTTTTTGGCAGCGCCCAAGCGATGATCAGCGATTTCTATAAAATGCTGCTTTCGGTGGCTGCGGTGATTCTCATTGCTGCCATTCTCATTGCTCTGATCCTGACCAACCATTTTCTCACGCGCTTTGTTTTTCGCAAGATCGAAGAACCTCTCGATATTCTCGCCGAAGGGGTGCAGCAGATCGGCGCAGGGAATCTCGACTATCGCATCTATTATGAAGGCGACGATGAATTTGCACCGATCTGCGATCAGTTCAATGAAATGGCGCAGCGGCTCAAATGGTCGGTGGAGGAAAGCCAGCGCCAGGAAGAAAGCCGCAAAGAGCTCATGGCAGGCATTTCCCACGATCTGCGCTCGCCGCTGACGGCGGTGCAGGCTTATGTAGAAGGGCTGCTTGACGGCGTTGCCAACACGCCGGAGAAACAGCAGGCCTACCTGCGCACCATCAAAACCAAGGCCGAGGAAATTCAGCGCATGGTGTCGCAGATCTTTCAATATTCCAAGATGGACCTTGAAAACTATCCCCTCAACATGGAACTGCTGCAGCTGGACAGTGAGATTGCTGCCTTGCTGGAAGTGGTGGCGCCGGAATACGCCGCCAAAGGGCTGGAGGTGCAGAGCACCCTGCTGGCGCCGCTGCGCGTCAATGCCGATGCCGAACTGGTGCGGCGCATCCTTGTTAACATTCTCGACAACAGCCTCAAGTATAAAACAGCGGCCACCGGGCACGTCACCATCAGCCTCGACGACAACGGCGACACCGCCTGCCTGACGCTCGCCGATGACGGCCCAGGTGTTGCGCCGGAGGCACTGCCGAAGCTGTTTGACGTATTTTACCGCAGCGACCCATCGCGCCACAACCCGAACCAGGGCAGCGGCCTTGGCCTTGCCATTGTCGCCAAAGCCGTGCAGCGCATGGGCGGACAGGTCACGGCGCGCGCCAACACGCCGCATGGCCTGACGATTGCAATCACTTTGCCGAAAGGAGAGGCGCAACATGGATAAAATCTTGATTATAGAAGACGACACCGCCATCGCTGAAATTGAACGCGATTATCTGGAGCTGGATGGTTTCAGCGTTGAAATTGCTGCCGATGGCAACACCGGCCTTGAACGCGGGCTTTCCGGTGATTTTGACCTGATTTTGCTCGATCTCATGCTGCCGGGCATGGACGGCTTTTCGATCTGCCGCCGCCTGCGCGAAACACTGGACGTTCCCATTCTCATGGTCACCGCGCGGCAGGAAGACATCGATAAAATACGCGGCCTTGGCCTCGGCGCCGACGACTACATCGAAAAGCCATTCTCGCCAAGCGTGCTCGTGGCGCGCGTCAAGGCGCATCTGGCGCGGTACCGCCGCCTCACCAAGGCGGAACACAAGGGCTCTGAAATTCAGATTGGCGGCATACGTCTCAACGAAGAAACCCACCGTGTCTATGTAGAAGGCGAAGAAGTGGAGCTGACCCACAAAGAATATGAACTGCTGCTCTTCTTCATGCTCAATGTCGATGTCGTTTTCAGCCGCGAACAGCTTTACGAACGTATCTGGGGCTGGGATGCCATGGGCGACAGCGCCACTGTGGCGGTGCACATCAACCGCCTGCGCAAGAAGATCGAAAAAGACCCAGCCAATCCGCGCTACATTGTTTCTGTGTGGGGCGCAGGCTATCGTTTCAATGCCTGCTGAGCGCTCCTAAAATAAGAGCGCTCGCATACGGCGAAAAGTTTATAGTTTGTTTAATAGTATGTAATCGGTCGTTTAAGCCTCCTTGTTATACTTGGTTCATCAAATGGAACAACAAGCAAAACAAAGGAGGCTTTTACAATGACAACTTTACATAATGAAATCATGAACTGGGATTTTAAGCGCATCGCTAAGAATTATGCCATCTTGGCCGTGGTGGCGGCACTTGTGGCTGGCTGTCTGAGTGTGTTTCTTCTCTGGCCGCAGCTGAGCGGCGCCTGGAGCGATATGGCACAGGCAGGCATGCCGCTGGCTTGGCGATTTGAAGGGCTCGAAGAAATCATGGAATGGAGCCTGGCTGGGTACAGCATCGGCACCGTAGGCGCTGTGTCGCTGGGAACGCGTACGCTGCTGCTCGTTGTGGGGCTGGTGCTGCTGGCCCTTGCCGCTGGCTATTGGCTGCTCGTTGCCGGCTGGCTCTATCAGCAGGCTGTGCGCAGCGACATGAACGGCGTGCTCTGGCTGCTGCTCGGCCTCGTAGGCAATCTGGCAGCGGTGGTGCTGTTTATCGTTTATCGCAGCGTGACACATGTGGTGTGTGACGACTGCGGCGGCTGGTCGCCAAAGGACGCTGGCTATTGCCGCCACTGCGGCGCAGCCCTCGGCAAAAACTGCCCGGTATGCGGTGAACCGCTGCGCAGAAACGACCGCTACTGCAGTCACTGCGGCGCAGTGACAAACCAGGCGGAAGAGCCGGCTTTTTGAGCAGATCGGCCTGCAGCGGTTGCCAGTGTGCGGCGGATGGGCTATAATAATGAAATGGCATAGAGCGACAGCGGCTGTGTGAACAGCCGCATCTTTTTGAATCATTCAGCGTGAAGGGAGAGAAACAATGCTATACAACATTTTCCATGGCTTCTGTATGGCGCTTGCCGACAGTGTGCCTGGCGTGTCTGGCGGCACCGTTGCCTATATCTTAGGCTTCTATGAACGCTTCATCGACGCCCTGCATTATCTGTTCAATGGTTCCATGCGTGAGCGCAAGGAAGGCTTGCGGTATCTCTGCAAGCTCGGCATTGGCTGGGTCATTGGGATGGTGTCCTCCGTCCTCGTGCTGGCGCAGCTGTTTGAAACCCATATCTATTTTCTCACCTCGCTGTTTTTGGGCCTGACGTTGACAGCGCTGCCCTTTGTCATCAAAGAAGAACGGGACGTTGTCGTTGGGCATTACAGTAAACTGCCGTTTCTGTTCATTGGCCTGGTGCTCGTTTGCGGCATGGTCTTTTTCCGTGAAGGCACTGGCAGCGGCGCAGTCCTGAATTTTCTCACGCTGGGCCTCGGCCAGTACATTTATATTTTCATTTCCGGCGCCCTGGCCATCTCGGCCATGGTGCTTCCTGGCGTCAGCGGTTCCACCGTGCTGCTCATCATGGGTGTTTATCTTCCAATGATCAGCGCCTTTGGCAAGCTGTCCCGCCTTGAATTTGGCGTTCTGCCGGGGGTGCTCGTGCTGATTTGCGGCATACTCTGCGGCGCCGCCGTGTCTGTGCGTTTTCTGCGCGCAGCCCTCAAACGCCACCGCAGTGCTATGGTTTACCTCATCATTGGACTTATGCTGGGCTCTCTCTACGCCATCATCATGGGGCCAACCACCCTCGCCGAAGGGGAAGCGCCGCTGACCCTCGCCACCTTCAACCCACTGGCCTTTGTGCTGGGCATTGCCATTCTTTTTGTTCTCGAAAAAATCAAAGCCGTCGGCCAACGCCGCGAAGCCGAACTGCAGGCGCTGATGGACGACGACACCCATCAATAAAATTTTTATTTGATCACCAGAGACGATTGTCATCGACGATCGTCTCTTTTCTTTTGTGCAACCGCCGCTCAGGGCTGTCATTTTCCGGCGGGAGCGGGTATAATAAAAGGTACGAACCCTGCACACTCCCAGAAAGAAAGGATGGGGAAGATGCTATTAGACATCACTCGAGAAGAAGACCTGCAGACAGCAGTGGATGCGCTGCGCGCCGGCAAACTCGTGGCTTTTCCGACCGAAACCGTCTACGGCCTTGGCGCCGATGGTTTCAATGAAGAAGCCTGCCGCGCCGTGTATGCCGCCAAGGGCCGTCCATCGGACAACCCGCTGATTCTGCATATTGCCGACATGAGCGCGCTGCGCGATATTGCCGAAGATATTCCGGAAGCCGCCATCGATCTGGCGGAAGCCTTTTGGCCAGGACCGCTGACCCTCGTGCTTAAAAAGCGCAAGGTCGTATCCAGCGTTGTCAGCGGCGGCCTTGATACTGTTGCTGTGCGCATGCCGGACAATGATCTGGCGCGCACCCTAATTCGTGCCGTTGGCCACCCGCTGGCCGGCCCAAGCGCCAACCTCAGCGGCCATCCATCGCCAACGCTGGCGGTTCACGTGGAACATGATTTTGGCGACCACATTGCTGGTGTCGTCGACGGCGGCCCTTGCCGCGTCGGCGTGGAATCCACCATCGTGGATCTCACCGTCACCCCGTATGCCATCCTGCGTCCCGGCGGCATCCCTCGCGAAAAAATCGAGGCCCTCATCGGCCCCGTCACAGAAGCGGCGCCCCTCGGTCCAGACGATGCTCCAAAGGCCCCTGGCATGAAATACCGCCACTATGCACCGCAGGCACCGGCTTATCTCTTGACCGGCGACGACCGCGCCGAAAAAATCCTCGCCCGCCTCAAAACAGCGCCGCGTCCAGTGGGCATGCTCATTGCCGACGAAACCCTGCAAGGCTTGGGCACCATTCCAGAGGACGTCTTCGTTTGGAACATGGGCAGCTTCGCCCATCCGGATGAAGCCGCGCATCGCCTGTTCGACGGCCTGCGCCGCATGGATGCCTACGGTGTCAAAGAAATTTACATCGATGCCTGGCCTCTCGCCGACCTTGGCGAAGCCATCATGAACCGCATTGGCAAGCTCAGCCAGCCATGGCCGGACACCTCCGAAGGAGTGTGACCCCATGAACCTGCTCTTTGTCTGCACCGGCAACACTTGCCGCAGCCCCATGGCGGAAGCCATCGCCCTCGACGCCTTGCGCCGCGATGAGCACTTCTCGGGTGCGGCGGTCGCCTCTGCTGGCATGGCTGCTTTTCCCGGCGATGGTGCCACACCTGAAGCCGTGCGCGTCTGCAAGGACCACGGCCTCGATATCAGCGGCCATCGTTCCCGCGCCCTGACCACGGACCTCATCGCCTACAGCGACCACATCTACACCATGACCCTTGCCCAGGCGGTGCAGCTGCGCCAGATTGTGCCGCAGCATGCCGCTCGCATCGCGCCGCTCTCGCCGGCGGGCGATATCGCCGATCCCTTCGGCGGTGACATCGACACCTATCAACACACCTACGATCAGATTGCGTCGGCCATTGCGGCGTGTCTTGACGAATGGAAAAACGAACAAACAAAAGGAGAATGAAACGTGAAAATTGCATTAGGATCTGACCACGGCGGCTATGACCTCAAAAGCGCCATCAAAAAACACCTCGAAACCCTCGGCCACGACGTTGTCGACTTCGGCACCGACAGCCACGACTCCTGCGACTATCCGCTGATCGCTGAACCAGCTGCCCGCGCCGTTGCCTCTGGCGAATGTGACCGCGGCATCCTCGTTTGCGGCACCGGCATCGGCATCGGCATTGCTGCCAACAAAGTGCCAGGCATTCGCGCAGCCCTCTGCCACGACACCTTCTCAGCCCGCGCCAGCCGCAACCACAACAATGCCAACATCCTCACCATGGGCCAGCGCGTCATCGGCGAAGGCCTCGCTCTCGACATTGTCGATGTTTGGCTGGAAAGCGAATTTGAAGGCGGCCGCCACGAACGCCGTGTCAACGAAATTAGTGACATCGAAAAGAAAATGGCCGAATAAGTAACACATCGGTGCCAAAGTTCTTGAAGAATAATGACAATCCTTTCGATATCCGATGACAGACCAATAACAATTATCAAGATCACCTGTATTTGCGCCATTTCTATGCTATAATTATGCAAAGTTTAAACTTTTTTGTGCGTTTTTTAAGGAGGGAATTGAACAATGAAGAAAAGATTAGTGGCCATCGTGGCGCTCGCTGCGATGCTGCTGAGCTTGCTGCCAGCTGCTGCCTTTGCAGCCGACACCACCAGCAAAGACATCAACATCACGGTGGCAAGCTTCAACAACAACATCGAACAGAACGAAAACGTACTCGTTCTGATCACAGGCAGTGACGTTGAGAAAAACATGCGTGTTGTCTGCTACCAGGAAGGTGTCGCTGATGCCATCTACACCGGCATCGTTGCTTACGACAGAGAAGACACCATCTACATTCCAAAATCCAAGATCAAAAATCTGGATGACATGTCTGCCAACAATAAAATTACGGTGAACGTTCAAAGTGCAGACGGCAGCAAGGTTTATGCCTCTAAGACCGTTTCTCAGGAATATGTGGCCACCATGCCAGCATCCATCAAGGCTACTTTTGACAACAACGACGGCACCAAAAACCGCGCCCTGACCGTCACCTTTGACAGCAAATACATTCCAGACAGCGACGACCGTATTTGTCTGCAGAGCATCGACGCCAACGGCAAAGCCGGCACTTCACAGTACATCACTGTGCCAAGCCTGACGAAGGGCGACGACGGCAGCCTCTATTTCAAGAAATACAATCTGACATTTGACACCAACGCCGCCAAGGTGCGCGTCACCTTTGAACGCGACGGTGAACTCGTCGATACCCTGTCTCAGACCCTGAGCCTGACACCTAGCTACGGCACCCTCGACCATTACGAATTTGACTTCGGCGGCAGCGTCATCGTGCGTGGTGAAACCACCACTGGCAAACTCTACTACGTCAACACCGACGGCAAGAAGTACGACGTTACCAGTGAAGACGGCATGCTCTACACCTTCACCAACGAAAGTCTCATTGATGGCAAGGTCGACAACACCAAGCCTGACATCACCCTCAAAGACGACGCCACTGTTGGTGCCAAAGTGCGCGTTGTGGCCATCTACAACAACAATACCGTCGCCACTGCCGACCTCACCGTTGTGGACAACATCGAAACCGGCAAGGTGCTGACCAATCGTTCCAGCTACAACGCTGGCGAACAAGCAGGCGTTGAGTTCAATCTTGTGGACAACAAAGGCAATGCCATGAAGCTCGACTTCTTCCCAACCAACATTGACATTCGCTGGATCGACTCCTCTGTCAGCGACCCAGGGTTCAAAGTCATCCTCACCGACCACGGTGCTTCCCTGACCAGCAAAGGCACCCTGCTCACTGCGCTGCAGTGCGACAAAGCCTGCACCGGGAAATTTGAAATCACCTTCACCGACGACAAAGGCAACGCTTACCAAGTCGTCAGTGACACCTTTACCTTCAAAGATCCTAACGCCAAGGCTCAGAAAGTGGAACTGACCATTGGCTCCACCGCCATGAAGGTGGACGGCAGCACCGTCAATATGGACGTCGCTCCGCTCATCTATCTTGACCGCACCTTCGTGCCGCTGCGTGCAGTGGCCCAGGCTTTCGGCGGCACTGTCGACTACCTCTATGATGACAACACCATCACCATCAAGCTCGGCAGCACCACCATGGTCATGAGCCCAGGTTCCAAGACCTACACCATCAACGGCACCACCAAGACCACCGACGTTGCGCCATACATCATCGCCGATGCTGGCCGCACCATGGTGCCATTCCGTGTCATCGGGGAAGAACTCGGCTATAACGTCGACGCCATTTCTCGCCCAGATGGCACCACCTCCGGTGTTCTCTTTGAAGCCAAATAATCGCTGCCGCGTGCAGCTTGTCCCCAAAAGCCCTGGCGCTTTTGGGGATTTTTTGTTACCCTAACAATAACCACAGGAAAGGAGGCCGCCCCATGCACGACATCTGGAACCCTTGGCACGGCTGTGTCAAAATCAGCGAAGGCTGCGACCACTGCTACATGTACTACCTCGACCGCGTCCGCGCCGGCGACGACGGCGCCCGCATCTATCGCACCGCCAATATGCGCTACCCCCTCGCCAAAGATCGCTACGGCAACTATAAAATCCGCGCCGGTGAACTCATCCGCGTCTGCATGACCTCCGATTTCTTCCTGCCCCAGGCCGATCCCTGGCGCGACGAAGCCTGGGCCATCATGCGCCAGCGCAGCGACGTCATCTTTTACCTGCTCACCAAGCGCCCGCAGCGCGTCGCCCGCTGCCTGCCCCGTGACTGGGGCGACGGCTGGGACAACATCTTCTTCAACGTCACCTGCGAAAACCAGCGCCGCGCCGACGAACGCCTGCCGCTGCTGCTCGACCTCCCCTTCAAGCACAAAGGCGTCATGTGTGCGCCCTTCATCGGCCCTGTCAGTCTGGCGCCCGCCCTCGCCACAGGCCAGATCGAGCAAGTCATCTGCGGCGGCGAAAACTACGACGGCGCCCGTCCCTGCCATTTTGAATGGGTGCAGCGCCTCCACGACGAATGCGTCCGCGCCGACACCACCTTCTGCTTCATTGAGACCGGCACCTGTTTCGTCAAAGACGGCAAAACCTATCACCTGCCTTCCAAGCGCCTGCAAAGCCGCATGGCCCACCGTTCCGGCATGAACCACCAAGGCCGCCCGCAGCACTTTCTCCTGCGCGATCCCCTTGGCTGGCCCATCGCCGACAGCGACCGCTACACGCCGCACTACGGCAGCCAATGCCGGGAATGCGCCAGCCGCCTCATCTGCAACGGCTGCGCCGACTGCGGCCAGTGCGAGCGCCGCGCATAAAAAAAGCCGCCGTGCACAGCACAGCGACGCATTCTTGCCAACAAAAAAACGACAGCTGCGGGGCTGTCGTCTTTTTGTATCTCTCGATTGGCCATGGAAAAAAGGGAGAGAGAAAAAAACATGACCGTTCGAGTGGTTTCTCGGGATATACAGCTGAGGGGTTGAAAGGGGGGGAGAAAACAACTTCCTCAACTGATGGTCTTATTATAGCGCAAAACTTTGCCCAAGATGTTCGGAAAGATTAAAGAACCTTATAAGCAAATATGAAGAATGATGTTACCAAAACGACAAGATTGGCGGCTTTTCTGCCGTGAAAAGTGAGACAATTCTTGAAACAGCCGCCGCGTAAGAATATAATGAAAGAAAATACAGCCCACAATCACAGAACAGGAGGATGGACCATGAAAAAAAGAATCTTGAGCCTGCTTGTCATCGCGGCATTTTGCCTGAGCCTGCTGCCACAAGCGGTTCTCGCAGCATCGGCTGGCAGCGTCAGCATTGGCGCGCTCACTTTGAGCGGCAGCACCGACGCGCCTGCCTGTGCCTGCACCAGCGCCGATGGCACCGTGACCACGACAGGCGCTGACGAAAGCAACTACAACATCAAATGGGACGGCGCCACCCTGACCCTCAGAAACGCCACTGTCAACGCCAGTGATGCCGCTGTCAACGAAGGCGACGCCGTCCGCGCCGCCAACGACATCACCGTCAACCTCATCGGTGACAACCGCCTCACCGGCATTGGCAAGCAAAGCGCCGGCCTCGCCGTGTACAACCAAGGCGCCCTCCGCATCGGCGGCAGCGGCAGCCTCGTTGTGGAAGGCGCCCATGCCGGCATCTATATTCACGACAACGCCTTCACCATCACTGGCGGCAGCATCACCGCCAACGGCGGCGTGTATTGCTATGGCCTCACCATGAGCGACGGCGCCCTGAACGCTGTCACCACCGCCAACCACATCGGCCTGATCTCCGAACAGGATGTCCGCATCACTGGCGGCAGCCTCAGCGCCAGCGGCGGCCTTTGCGGCATTGCCCTGTTCTATGACCACGACCTGCACATCAGCGGAGATGCCGCTGTCACCGCCACTGGCGGCGTCGATGGCATCCGTGCCCTCGTCAGCGACGGCCAGGCTGACAACTGCGACATCCACGTCAGCGGCGGCAGCCTCGCTGTCAGCGGCGGCGAACAAGCCATCAAGTTGCATGGCGATCTCCACATTGCCCCTGCCGACGGTGCCCGGGCAGCCGTTGCCACCGGCACCCATGCCGAAGACGCAGCCGAGCTGGAAGGCTCCCCATTCAGCGACGAAGCCCTGCTCACCGATGCTGTCGGCGACAGCAGCTACCTCAGCGTCAGCATGCAGGGCAGCAGCACCGCCCTGCCATTCACCGACGTGCGCGCGGACGACTGGTTCTACGATCCTGTGTGCTATGTCTATAACAACGGCCTCATGACCGGCACCTCGGCAACGACCTTTGAACCGAACACCCACCTCAGCCGCGCCATGCTTGTGGCCGTGCTGCATCGTTTGGAAGGCAGCCCAGCGGCCAGCGCCGGTGATTTCACCGACGTGGCCGATGGCGACTGGTACGCCCAGGCTGTGAACTGGGCAGCCAGCGTCGGCGTCGTCAACGGCTTTGACGACGGCACCTTCCAGCCAAACGCCGCCATCACCCGCGAGCAAATGGCCGCCATCCTGCGCAACTACGCAGAATATAAAGGCCTCGATGTCACCGCAGCCGGCGACCTCAGCACCTACAGCGACGCCGCCAGTGTTAGCGACTGGGCGAAAGAGTCTGTTGCATGGATGGTTGGCAGCGGCCTGATTGGTGGCTACGAGGACAACACCTTGCGTCCACAAGGCACCACAACGCGCGCCGAAGTAGCCAGCGTGCTGCAGCGATATTTGGCAAACTAAATACAAACAACAACGACGGTCCTTTCGGGGCCGTCGTTTTTTGTGTGCAAAAGAAAACCAGCAGCGGGAGAGGCGCTGCTGGTTTCGTTCGGACTTTGGACGGTCGGCGCTGGCGAAAAAAGGGGGAGAAAAACACTCGGCGCAGACCGTTTCAATGCAATCGGATTGTGTGTGCAGCCGGGTGATGAAAAAAGGGAGACAAAAAATCAACCCAACTGACACTGTTATTCTAGCACAGGGCCGGGCGTCAGGTGTCGGGAAAAGGCCAAGAACCTCATGAGAACTTGTCAAGGCTCTGTGTGGATGCCCTTCATCATCGGCGGGCACATGCCGTTCGCTCCTGCGCCGGGTGAAAAAGTGCCGCGTCGCAAAAAAATTAAAAAAATTTTGCCAGCAACCGTCCGCGCAAAGCCAGTCTGGGCGCGGTCTTGCGGGGCACTCATACTTTTTGGCCCCAAAAAGTATGATACCCAGGTGTTTTTTTCTTTGGTATAATGAAGAATAATATTATTTTTCCAAAGGAGGTGGCCGCCATGTTGACACGTTATCGGCGGCAGAATGTGGAGGGGGCGCGTCTGCTCGTTGGCGAGCGCTGGGACGCTCGCAGCCGCTGCTGGCTGCCGCTCTATCCGGACCTCATTGCGCACCCGCGCCACACGCCGGCTGGGCGGCGCGTGCTGCTCTGCCTGGAAGACGCCTGCGCCCACGCCGCCCTTGACGACAGCGGCTGCCGTGACTGCGGCAGCTGCCGCCACTACCGTCTGCAGCCCGGCGCCTTGCTTGGCACCTGCGGCCACCCGTCCCAGGGCGCCCCGCCAGCACCCGCTGCGCCCCGGCGCCGACTGCCGCGCGCGCCTGGGAAGGGAGGCAGCTCCTGATCCGCGGCGAAAAGCAACGACGACACACGATGACATAAAAGGAGGAAACAATGATGATAAAACGACGAATGATTCAAGGCCTGCTCATCCTGGCCCTGCTCTGCGGCGCCGTGCTGCTGGCGCATCCATCGGCAGCGTGGGCGTTGACTGGAACTGGCACACAAGCTGATCCCTATCGGATCAGCTCGGCAGCAGATCTGCAAGAGTTTGCTAGGAAGGTCAATGATGGTCAAACGACTGCCAACGCGGTGCTGACGACGGACATTGACCTAAACGGTAGCAAATCCGAGCAATGGACGCCAATCGGCAACAACACCCCTTACACCGGCACCTTTGACGGCCAGAGACACACCATCAGCGGGCTGTCTATCGATTCTGATGCACAGTACGCTGGCCTATTTGCCCGTATCAGCGAAGGCGGCACCGTGAAAAACCTCACCCTCACCGACAGCTACATCAACATCAACAGCGGCAATAGCACCGCCTATGTCGGCGGCATCTGCGGGTGGAACCAGGGCCGCATCGAGAACTGCAGCAATAGCGGCGATGTTACTGTTACTGGCAGCGGTGACACCTATGTCGGCGGCATTTGCGGGTATAATGATGGCAGCATTGAGAATTGCGATAACAGCGGCTCTGTTGAAGGCAACGGCAACCTCAAGGTCGGCGGCATCTGCGGGTGGAACGATGGCCGCATCGAGAACTGCAGCAACAGCGGCACCGTCACTGGCAGCGGTTATGTCGGCGGCATCTGCGGGGTGAACTATGGTGGCACCATCACGAACTGCAGCAACAGCGGCGATGTCAGCGTCACCCATGTCGGCGGCATCTGCGGGGTGAACTATGGCAGCATCACAAACTGCAGCAACAGCGGCACCGTCACTGGCAGCGGTTATGTCGGCGGCATCTGCGGGGTGAACTATGGTGGCACCATCACGAACTGCAGCAACAGCGGCGATGTCAGCGTCACCCATGTCGGCGGCATCTGCGGGGTGAACTATGGCAGCATCACAAACTGCAGCAACAGCGGCACCGTCACTGGCAGCGGTTATGTCGGCGGCATCTGCG
>CALJRU010000037.1 GCA_937976375.1 uncultured Peptococcaceae bacterium
TGGCGTAGTCTCGATTTTTGTTATTTCGAGTATCTACTCTATGGGGAGCTTATCACATGGTATCATGTCGCGCAGGCGGCTTTTAGTTGTCGTTGAAGTGTGCGCTCATTTCCTGAATGAAGGCGGCGAGCATGGGCTTTTCAGTGAGGCTGCGGTAATAGATGCCGAAGGAGATGGGCTCCGCGTCGATGATGGGCAGCTGCACCAACGGCGGGTGATCGGGCGTGATGAGGTTGGGCAGGACAGCGACGCCATAGCCGGCGCTGACGAGCGCGGTGGTGGCTTCAACGGAGTCGCAGAAATAAATATCGGACGATGGACGTTCGCCCATGAGGCTGCCCTGGATGGAGAGGATGGCCATGGAGGCGTGGGGCGGCGTGATGGAAACCAGCGGCGTGTCGCGCAGCTGGTCGAGGGTGATGCTGGCGGCGTTGGCTAAGGGATGATCCATTGTGCAGAGGCAGACCAACGGGGCCTTGGTTAGTTCTTTATAGGTGGCGTGGTTGCGCGCTGTTTCACGAAAGGCGATGACCGCGTCGAGGTCGCCGTCGTCGAGGCGGCGGAAAATGTGCTGGAAGGGGATGACGTGGAGCCGCGGATGCAGTGTCGGATGAGATTGGCGCAGGGCGGCCAAGGTGTCGGTGAGGCGGAAGAGGGTGGGAAAGTTGTTGGTGCCGAGGGTGAGGGTTTCGATGCTGTCGTGGCGCGGATCGTTGAAACGGCGCTTGGCACGCTCGGAAATTTCCAGCATCTGGCGTGCATCACCGAGAAAGATGCGGCCGGAAGCGGTGAGCTTGACGGAGCGGGTGCTGCGTTCAAAGAGGGTGGTGCTGAGCTCTTTTTCGAGGTTGCGGATCTGCTGGCTCACCGCTGGGTGGGTGACGTGAAGGTGTTCGGCGGCCTTGGTGAAGTTGAGATATTCGGCCACAGCGAGGAAGCAGCGCAGTTGGTAGGTGTTCATGGGGCGGCTCCTTTTTGATTGGTAAGTTTTATTTACCAATAGTAGCATATTCTAAATTCC
Source organism: uncultured Peptococcaceae bacterium (assembly GCA_937976375.1). Lineage (GTDB taxonomy): Bacteria > Bacillota > Peptococcia > Peptococcales > Peptococcaceae > UMGS1590. The sequence continues at coordinate 1,022 of CALJRU010000037.1, forward strand.
CAATCAAGAAAGGCCCGCGTATAATATAAACGATAGTCCCTATTTGATGTGAAAGGAGCATTGCTTATGATACGAACGCTGTTTTCTCAGCTCAAAGAATACCGCACAGCCTCGCTGTTGTCGCCATTGTTTACGGCTTTGGAAGTTATCATGGAGATTCTGATTCCATTCATCATTGCCGAGCTCATCGACAAGGGCATCGAGGCGGGCAATATTCATGAAGTGTATCGCTATGGCGCCATCATGCTCATCATGGCCTTTTTCTCGCTGGCCTTTGGGGTGCTCGCCGGCCGTTTTGTGGCGAAGGCGTCCTCAGGCTTTGCCTGCAATCTGCGTGAAGGCATGTACGCCAACATTCAGACCTTTTCTTTTGCCAATATTGATAAGTACAGCACCGCCGGTCTGGTCACCCGCATGACCACTGATGTGACGAATGTGCAGAACGCCTATCAGATGGTGTTGCGCATTGCGGTGCGTTCGCCGCTGATGCTGATCTGCAGTCTGGTGATGTGTTTCGTCATCAGCCCACAGCTGAGCAGCATCTTTTTTGTCGCCATTGTGATTCTGGCGGCAGCGCTGATCTTTATTATGATGCGCACCACGAAGATTTTTACCGAAGTATTCCGTAAGTACGATGATTTGAACGCTAGCGTGCAGGAAAACGTGTCGGCGATTCGCGTCGTCAAGGCCTTTGTGCGTGAGGACCGCGAGAACGAGAAGTTTGAAAAAGCGGCCACCCGTCTCTATCGTCTCTTTGTGAAAGCGGAAGGACTGCTGGTACTGAACAACCCTGTGATGATGTTCGTTGTGTACGGCTGCATTTTGGCGCTTTCCTGGTTTGGCGCGCATTTCATTGTGGTTGGCAGCCTCACCACCGGGAACCTGACGTCGTTGTTCAGTTACGTGATGAGTGTGCTCATGAGTCTGATGATGCTTTCGATGGTTTTCGTTATGATCACCATGAGTGCTGCCAGCGGCCGACGCATTGCAGAAGTTTTGGAAGAGAAGCCTTATTTGACCAATCCGGAAAAGCCGCTGACGACGGTGCGCGATGGCAGCATCGATTTTGACCATGTGGACTTTGCCTATCGCCACGGCAGCGGTGAGCTGGTGCTGCATGACATCGATCTGCACATTCACGCTGGTGAAACCATCGGCATCATCGGCGGCACTGGCTGCGGCAAATCAACCTTGGTCAGCCTGGTGAGCCGTCTTTACGATGTAGACAACGGCAGTGTGCGTGTTGGCGGCGTTGATGTGCGTCAGTACGACATGGAAGCGCTGCGCGAGCAAGTGTCGGTGGTGCTGCAGAAAAATACGCTGTTTTCGGGCACCATCCTCGACAACCTGCGCTGGGGCAATCCGAACGCCAGCGAAGAAGAATGTGCGGCGGCCTGCCGCGCCGCCTGCGCCGATGAGTTTATTGCGCGTTTTCCTGATGGCTATAACACCTGGATCGAACAGGGCGGCAGCAACCTTTCCGGCGGTCAGAAACAGCGCCTGTGCATTGCGCGGGCACTGCTGAAAAAGCCGAAGGTGCTCATTCTTGATGATTCGACAAGCGCCGTTGATACGGCCACCGATGCCAGCATTCGCCGCGCCTTTGCGGAAGAAATTCCGGGCACGACGAAGCTCATTGTGGCCCAGCGCATTTCCAGCGTGCAGGATGCCGACCGCATCCTCGTTCTCGACGATGGCCGCGTGAGCGGCTTCGACACCCACGACGCGCTGGTTGAAAACAATGCCATTTACCGCGAAATCTTCATCGCTCAAACACAGGGCGGCGGCGATTTCGATGAAGCGTTGATGTGAAGGGAGGAGCAGCCATGAAAAAGAATACACTATCGACACGTCAGCAGCTCACCGCCATGAAGCGGGTGCTGGCTTACGTGCTGCACAGCTATAAAATTGCTTTTACGCTGGTGGTGCTCTGCATTATTGGCACCGTGCTGGCGACGCTGCGCGGGACATTGTTCATGCAGTCCCTCATCGACGACTACATCGTGCCGCTGACCCAGTCCCAATCACCAGATTTTTCGGCGCTTGCCGGCGCGCTCTGCTCGGTGGCAGCAACGTATGCTTTGGGTGTGCTCTGCGCCTATGGCTACAACCGCATCATGGTTTTTATCAGCCAGGGCACGTTGCGCCGTTTGCGTATTGAACTGTTCAAGCATATGGAATCACTGCCGATTCGTTATTTTGACACCCATGCCCACGGCGACATTATGTCGGTTTACACCAACGACGTCGACACACTGCGCCAGTGCATTAGCCAGAGCATTCCGCAGCTGATCAATTCGACCATCACCGTTGTCTGCGCCTTCATCAGCATGTTGGTGCTCGATATTCCGCTGACCATTCTGACGGTGGTCATGATTGCCCTGATGGTTTTTGTGACCACGCGCATCGCTGCCAAATCGGCGGCTTACTTTGCCCAGCAGCAGCGCGATCTTGGGATTGTCAATGGGTTCATCGAAGAAATGATGGACGGTCAGAAGGTGGTCAAGGTGTTCTGCCATGAGGAAGCGGCGATGGGTGATTTTGCCCGCCTCAATGACACCTTGCGCAAGAGCGCCGACAAGGCCAATACCTTTGCCAACATCGCCATGCCTGTCAATGTCAACATCGGCAACATCAGCTATGTGCTTTGTGCCGTGGTCGGTGCCATTTTTGCCTTGGGCGGCTACTCCGGCCTGACGCTGGGCACGCTGGTGTCGTTTTTGACCTTGAACAAAAACGCGTCCATGCCGGTGAGCCATATCAGCCAGCAGCTGAATGCCATCGCCATGGCCATGGCTGGTGCTGAGCGCATTTTCGACCTTTTAGATGAAGAGCCGGAAGTGGACGAAGGCAATGTCACCCTCGTCAATGTAAGCGAAGACCCATCGGGCAACTTGTGTGAGACCACAGCCACCACCGGTATTTGGGCCTGGAAAGTGCCGCTGCAGGACGGCAGCTTCAAACTGGTGAAGCTGGAAGGTGACATCACCTTTGACGATGTGGACTTCGGTTATGTGCCGGAAAAAACCATTCTCCACAATATCAAGCTCTACGCCACACCAGGCCAGAAAATTGCCTTCGTTGGCAGCACCGGTGCTGGTAAAACCACCATCACGAACCTGATCAACCGTTTCTATGACACCAGCGACGGCAAGATCCGCTATGACGGCATCAACATCAATAAGATTCGCAAGGCCGATTTGCGCCGCAGTCTGGGCATCGTGCTTCAGGATACGCATCTGTTCACAGGCAGCGTTATGGAGAACATCCGCTACGGGCGCTTGGACGCCAGCGACGATGAGTGCATCGCTGCGGCAAAGCTCGCCAATGCCGATGGTTTTATCCGTCGTCTGCCGGACGGCTACGACACCATGCTCACTGGTGATGGCGAAAGCCTCAGCCAGGGTCAGCGTCAGTTGTTGGCCATTGCGCGTGCAGCGGTTGCGGATCCACCGGTGCTCATCCTCGATGAAGCCACCTCGTCCATCGATACGCGCACCGAAAGCTTGGTGCAGCAGGGCATGGATGCGCTCATGAAAGGGCGCACCACCTTCGTCATTGCGCACCGTCTGTCGACGGTTAAAAACGCCGACTGCATCATGGTTCTCGAACAGGGCCGCGTCATCGAACGCGGCACCCACGACGAACTCCTTGCCGAAAAAGGACGCTACTACCAGCTCTACACTGGCAATGCCATTGGTGAATAACCCCTCACCGCGCTTTCTCTCCAGAGAAGGCGCGGTTTTTTGATGTTTTTCCGATGATATTACTAGATTTTATAGGTTCTACAATAAAGGAAGGTTGGGTTTTTCGGGCAGGTGGCCTATAATGAAAACATCAATCCAAAAAAAGAAAGAAGGTCTCCTCATGAGTGATATTACTGAATTCCTCGCGCCACAGGATCCTGCTGTGGCCGAAGCCATTGCCCATGAATTACAGCGTCAGCGCGACAAGATCGAGCTGATCGCTTCTGAAAACTTTGCCAGCCGTGCTGTCATGGCAGCACAAGGCTCCTGCCTCACCAACAAATATGCTGAAGGCTATCCAGGCAAGCGCTACTATGGCGGCTGCGAATATGTTGACGTTGTCGAAGATTTGGCACGCGAACGCGCCAAAAAGCTCTTTGGCGCTGAACATGCCAACGTACAGCCACATAGTGGTGCCCAAGCCAACTATGCTGCTTATCAGGCAGTGCTGAAACCTGGTGACACGGTGCTGGGGATGAATCTGGCCCACGGTGGTCACCTGACCCACGGTTCTTCCGTGAACTTCAGCGGCAAGCTCTACCATTTTGAAGAATACGGCGTTTCCCCTGACACTGAAACTATCGATTACGATGCTATGGAAGCCAAAGCCATGGAAGTCAAGCCTAAACTCATTGTGGCTGGTGCCAGCGCTTATCCACGCATCATTGATTTTGCCCGCATTCGTGAAATCTGCGACAAGTGCGGCGCGCTGATGATGGTGGACATGGCTCACATTGCCGGCATCGTTGCAGCTGGCCGTCATCCAAATCCAGTGGAATATGCCGACATCGTTACCACCACCACCCACAAGACCCTGCGCGGGCCACGTGGCGGCATGATCCTCTGCAAGGCAGAATTGGCCAAGGCCATTGATAAGTCCGTATTCCCTGGCGCTCAGGGCGGTCCTCTCATGCACATCATCGCTGCCAAGGCTGTGGCACTGGGCGAAGCATTGCAGCCTGAATACAAAGACTACATTGATCAGCTGCTGCGCAACGCACAGGCCTTTGCTGAAGCGCTGAAGAACGTTGGTTTCCGTCTCGTCAGCGGCGGTACCGACAACCATCTGCTTTTGGTGGATGTGAAGTCCATGGGCCTGACCGGCGCCGAAGCCGAAAAAGCACTCGACGACTGCAACATCACCTGCAACAAGAACGGCATTCCATTCGACACCGAAAAGCCAACCGTTACCAGCGGCATCCGTCTTGGTACGCCAGCTGCCACCACCCGTGGCCTCAAGGAAGACGATTTCCGTGAACTGGCTGAAATTATGAAGGTGATTCTCGTTGACAAAGACCCTGAAAAGGGCAAAGCGATGGTGAAAACCATCACCGACCGTTATCCACTCTACGAATAAGAACGACCAACAGGCAAGGGGGCCGCATGATGGACAACGTCCACATTTATGATCATCCATTGATTCACCATAAAATTTCCTATCTGAGAGACAAAAACACGTCGACTGCTGATTTTCGCAATCTCGTCGAAGAATTGGCGCTTTTGATGGCCTTTGAAGTGTTGGCGGATCTGCCAACGTACGATGTTTCAGTGGAAACACCGCTGGCAACGGCTGAGTGCCGCCGTGTGCACGAAAACGGCATCGTGATTGTGCCGATTCTGCGCGCAGGCTTGGGCATGGTGCCTGGATTTCAGAAGCTTTTGCCATTCGTGCGGGTGGGCCACATCGGCCTGGCACGCAACGAAGAGACCCACGAACCAGAAGCCTACTACTACAAGATGCCGCCTGGCGTCGAAGATGCGACGGTGATCGTCGTTGATCCGATGCTCGCCACCGGCGGTTCGGCGTGTGACGCTATCGCTACCTTGAAAAAGCACGGCGTTAAGCATTTCAAGTTCGTTTGTCTCATCGCTTCGGAAGATGGCATTGCTCGTCTCCACCGTGAACATCCGGATGTGGAAATTTATGCTGCTGAATGTGACCCTGTGCTCAACGATGATGCCTACATCGTCCCAGGCCTGGGCGATGCTGGCGATCGCATTTTTGGCACGCTCTGATAAAAGAATATTCTCTGGAAAATAAAAAAGCCACAGCTCACAATGTGAGCTGTGGCTTTTTTGTGTTCATCTGCGGCGTCTTCATCGCGTGATGGTGACAGTGCGCGAAGCGTTGTCCCAATTTACCGTGGCACCGAGGGATTCTGCAATGACGCGGGCCGGCACCATGGTGCGGCCGCTGAGAATCATCGGCGGCACGTCGATTTCTTTGGTGTGCGAGAGCACGAAATCGATGGCGGCCTGTGAAGTTGGGTTGGCTTCATAAACCTGGAACAGGGTGTAGTCGGCGCAGAACATGGTTCGCTGGTTGACAACCAGCGACATGATGCGGTTGGTCTTTGGGTCATAACCTGAGATGGTCTGTGTGTCGCCGAACCATTCTACAGTGGCGCCAAGGGCTTCAAAGATGGCACGCAATGGCACCATGGTGCGCCCATCCTGGATCACAGGTGGCTGATCGGTGCTGAGGTATTTGCCATTGACATAAATCGAAATATTGGCAGCGTCGGCTTCTTCTGGATGTGCCGCTGGCAGCACAACGGTAAAAGCCAGCACAAACAGCATGAGGATACTGATGAGCTGTTTCCTATGTGACATGAGGGTCATCTCCTTTTTATCATTCAATCATTTCTATTATTGTATCGCAAAATAGCCGACAAAAAGGGTCAAGCCAGTAACAATTACAACAAAATCTTGCAAAAAAGAGGGAACATGTCATCGAAAACAGAAAAGGTCCTCGCAGAAACGGGTAAATGCGCAAAGAATATCAGGCGTCAAGGGCGGCATCCAGCGGCACATGGCGCGTCAGCGGACGCATGCTGCGCAGGCTCACGCCAAGGGTGGAAAGGTTGTGCAGCGTGGCGGAGGCTGCTGGCGTCAATAGCCCTGCCACGCCAAGGACAATGAGGCTGCCGTTGAAGCCAATGACAAAGCGATAATTGGACTGGATGCGATGCATCAGTGCCATGGCGATGTGCCGCAGTGTCACCAATTCCCAGAGGCTGTCAGCAGCAATGGTGACATCGGCAATTTCACGAGCGATGGCTGCGCCGTCACTGATGGCGATGCCGCAGTCGGCTTCTGAGAGGGCTGGCGAATCGTTGATGCCGTCACCGACCATGATTACTGTATGCCCCGCAGTGCGCTGTTCGGCCACAAAGCGTGCTTTGTCTGCAGGCAGCATTTCCGCGCAGAAATCATCGACGCCGGCATCATGAGCAATGGCGGCTGCCGTATGGCAGCTGTCGCCAGTAAGCATTATGGTGCGTGTGATGCCAAGGGTTCTGAGCTGGGCCAGGGCAGCGCGGGCTTCCTGGCGCAAAGGGTCTGAAATACAGATGACGGCGGCCAGTTCACCGCCAATGGCGAGATAGAGATGGGAATAAGCTGGTGAGAGTGCATCAAAGCGGTCGCTTTCTCCTTCCGGCAGGGTGACGCCTTCGTCTTCAAAAATGAAGTGGCGGCTGCCGATGCGCACACGTGTGCCGCCTACGGTGCTGGCGATGCCGTGGGCCACGATGTAATCCACCTTGGAGTGAAATTCGTCGTGGCTGAGGCCGCGGCGTTTGGCTTCGGCAACAACGGCGTTGGCCATGGAATGGGGAAAATGTTCTTCCAAGCAGGCTGCCAGGCGCAGCATTTCTGCCTCCTCGTGGCCGCCGAATGGCACCACTTCTGCCACTTGCGGACAGGCATGGGTGAGGGTGCCGGTTTTGTCAAAAATGATGGTATCGGCGGTGGCAAGGGTTTCGAGAAATTTACCGCCTTTGACAGTGATGTGGTGTTTGGCGGCTTCGCGAATCGCTGAAAGCACCGCCAGCGGCATGGCCAGCTTGAGGGCGCAGCTGAAATCAACCATCAGCACGGAAAGCGCACGGGCTGGCGAGCGTGTGAGCGCAAGTGCGGCCAGGCTGCCCAAGAAGGTATAAGGCACAAGTTTGTCAGCCAGGCGGGAGGCCTTGGCCTCGCTGGCGCTTTTGAGCTGCTCGGATTGTTCGATCATGGCCACAATCTGGTCGTAACGGCTGCTGCCGGCGGCTTTTTTGACAGCGACAAGGCATTCGCCTTCTTCGACGACGGTGCCGGCGTAGACAACGCTGTCCACATGCTTCGGCACAGGCAGTGATTCGCCTGTCAGAGAGGCTTGGTTGACGGTGGCTTCACCGGCGGTGACGGTGCCATCCAGTGGAATGATGCCGCCGGCGCGGATGATGATGGTGTCACCGGGCTGCACTTGGCTGATTGGCGTCAGCACGTCAAGCTGATCGCTGCCGCGCACCCAGACGCGGTCCACATGGAGGGACATAGATTGGGCGAGGTCAGCGATGGATTTTTTGCGGGTCCATTCTTCCAGAAGTTCGCCGATTTCTAGCAGAAACATCACCGCACCAGCGGTGCTAAAGTCGCGCCGTGCCACTGAGATGCCGATGGAGAGGGCGTCCAGCAGCTCCACTTTGAGACGGCGCTGGCGCAGGCAGGCGAAGCCGCGGCGCATGAATGGCATCATGTGGCGCACCAGCCGCAGCAGGCGCAGCGGCCGTGGCAGAAAGAGACGGCAGCCAATGCGCATCAGCACCTTGCCGACGAGCTTTTCGCGGAATTGGCGATTGATGGCGCGTGCTGAAGATGCCGGCAGAAGTGTCTGGATGTCTGAATCCTGCCAGCGAAAATGGGCGATGGCGTCGATCACGGCGCGGCGATCGCCGTCGTAGCGGATAATCGCATCACCAGTGCGTTCGAAAAGCTTTACATCGGTAATGGCAGGCTGCGCGCTCAGCCAGCGTTCGAGATGGTCGGCGTCAGCAAGGCGCAGGGGCTTATCGCTCAGCCGCAGACGCATGCGTCCGCGGCTTTCGTGTAGTAGGGTTGCCTTCATGAGAATTCCTCCAATACAAAAAAGAGCCGTGGTTCCTCACGGCTCCTGTGGTGCCTTATGCGTCTTTGCCGTCGGCTGGGTCGTTTTCCTCGTCGACATCAGCAGCATCAGCGATGTCATTGGCGGCGCGTTCGGCTTCTTCCTGGGCAGCGCGTTCATCGTTGAGATCCTGTGCGGCGGCGAGGATGTCATTGGCATTTTCCTGGACGGTGTCCACTGTGGTCATGACGCAGTCTTTGGCGCGCAATCCAGCAGCGGTTGCGTGGACATAGGCTTTCTTCGCATCCTTGCTGGTCAAAAGCTTGATGCCGACAGAGCCAAACAAGGTGCCGCCAGCAAAGCAGGCGATTTTTGAGAGGGTGTTCATTGTTCAACGTCCTTTCTATTACTTATGATTGTAACCGGTCAGTAAAAGCATCACCATGCAAAACAGGGCACTCCAAGCCCAAAAACGGTGTTGTTTCATGGTCAACCCTCCTTCCAACCAGGTTCGTTCCATCTTTTAGTATAGCAAGGCGGCGCGGACAAATTATGCCGGATCAGGCGCAATGAGTGCCCTTTCAGACATGATTGCGCCGGTATTGGCCAGGGGTGGCGCCATAACGGCGAACGAAGGCACTGCTGAATTGACTGGTGCTGCTGTAGCCCACCTCGTGGGCGATCTCGAGCACGGTCATCGAACTTTTGCGCAGCAGGCAGGCGGCGTGCGCCAGACGCTGCTCTTGAAGCCAGGCGTGGACGGGCTGACCATAGCAATGGCGAAATGCCCGTTTCAGCACTGTCTGCGAAAGGCCGAAGCGGGCGCTGAGGGCGTCGATGGTGAGTTTTTCGCTGAGATGCTGGCGCATGTAGGCGGTGATTTCTGCGAGAAGCGGCGTCAGGGCGTGGTCAGCATGGGGTGGGCGCGAAGATGCTGTGGCAAAAAGATCGTGACAGCTCAGGAGATAGAGCAGTTCCAGCGATTTCAAAAGACAATAGCGGCCCTGTTCTTCGGCGCTCAAGGTTTCGAGGGTATCAAAGACCCCGCCCGACCATGGTGAAGCCCCGATCACGGCACTGCCGCCGCAGTCGCGCATGCGGCGGCTGACAGCAGCCGTGTTTAAGAATTGACCGCCGGTTAGGGCGCAGAGCGTTTGTAAACTGTCGCGTGCCTGGAGGGCGTCCACTGCCACCAGTGTGCCGCCAAGATCACCACTGAGGCAGGCGGCCGTGATGGCGCTTGCGTCGCTGAGCAGGAAAATGCCTCGCGCTTGTACGCTGAGCCGATCCTGGCGGCGCTGAATATGCAGGCTTCCGCTGTGGCAGAAAAAAGCTTCAAAATGCATGGGTGCCAGCACAGGTGCCAGGGCATGGGTGGCCTTGTCTGCTGTGCCTGAAAAACGACAAAGGCGCACCCCCTTGATCGGTGTGCACCAAATGCCATTGGCACTGCGTTGTAAATATTCAGCCAGCACGATGATCCCTCCTTCATCATGATTGTTGACAATTAGATTAAGCTAACTCCATGATACGTCAGCAATAACTGTTTGTCAATTGCTTTATGCTAACCATTTGCTCTTTGGCGGTTACCAAATTTATCGAAGGGTAAAGAGATATCTACCTAAAATATGAATGACCACGCTGACGATGATGGTGGTACTATAAAAGAAAGAATTTTATTGCGTGGGAGGCCTGTGAGATGGTTTATGCTGTGCAGGCTGGCTGCCAGAAGGAGGCGCGCCATGATCATTAAGTTGTTCACGCGCGACATCAGTCTGGTTTTTGCAGCCAGCTTTTTTTATATGTCGTGTTCGTTTATTGCAACGCCGCTGATCGCTGGTTTTTCAGAAAGTCTCGGCGCTGGCGCGTTGTTTATGAGTGTGATCGGTGCCACGTTTAATACGGTGGCGCTGTTGTCGCGTCCATTTGTGGGCAATCTCGCCGATAAGCTCAGCCGTTACAAGCTGTCGTCGATTGGCGCGCTGCTCATGCTCATCGGCTGTTTGGGCTATGTGTGCGCACCGGCGCCATGGATGGTCATGATTGGGCGTGTGATTCACGGCCTCGGTATGTCCTGCTGCTCGATTTGTCTGTCGACGTGGATTGCTGGGCTGTTGCCGAAGGAAAACCTTGGCGCCGGCATGGGGCTTTACGGTGCCACCAACGCCCTCGGCATGGCGATTGCGCCGGCGCTGGGCATTGTCATTTATGAGCGTGTCGGTTATCGTCCGGTCTTTATCATCGGCACGGTGCTGTGCGTGCTGACGCTGGTGTTTGTACACTTTGTCAGCGACAAAGGCGAGCCGCATCCTCAGGCCGCCAAGAAACGTCACCACGGCATTGTAGCGCCGAATGTGGTGCCGGTGGGGCTCATCATCATGCTGTTCGCCATTCCTTACTGCGCCACCCAATCGTATCTGGTGAACTATATTGCGGCGCGTGACCTGTCGGTGCATGCGGGCTGGTTCTTCCCGTTTTATGCGATTGTGCTTTTGGTGCTGCGTCTGTCGTTTGCCAATCAGTTTGACAAGCGTCCGTTCCATTTCTTCCTTTTTGCCAGCTCAGGCTGTGCTTTGGTGAGCCTGTTTCTGCTCAACAGCATGCACAGCAATTGGATGCTCCTTTTGGCGGCCATTTTCATGGCAGGCGGCTATGGCATTATGTGCTCCATCTGCCAATCTACGGCGGTGCTTTTGGTGGACGAAAGCGAGCGCGGCCTCGGCAACAGCACCTACTACATCGGCATCGACCTTGGCATGGCAGTGGGGGCCTTCATTGGCGGGCTGCTCTATGGCTATCTGCCACTGACGCTTTTTTATCCAATTCTGGCACTGACGGTGCCGCTGTCCATTGTGGTTTATGTGGTCAGCCGCAAACGGTTCCAAGGCTTGCGCTGATTTTACGCCCGGCTTTGCCGGGCTTTTTTGCTGCCGCTTTCAGAAAAAAAGTGCTATTATTAGAAGGCAGAACAGAAAGATAAAAACATCATTTTATGTTGAAGGAGGATGTCATCATGGCACAACTGCCCATCATCACCGTCAGCCGTGAATTCGGCAGCGGTGGTCACAGCATCGCCCTGGCGCTGTCGCAGCGACTCGGCGTGCCGTTTTATGATAAAGAAATCGTTCTCGCGGCCACAGAAAAAAGCGGCTTCAGCGAAGACTATGTGGCCCATCAGGGCGAACATTTGAATACCAGTGAGCGCTTGTGGAGCCGCTTTCTGCGAGCGAATGCACCAGGCTATGAGGACCCGCAGGAAGCGCTCTATGCCATTCAGCGGCACATCATCCTCGATTATGCCACGCAGCCCTGCATCATCGTTGGGCGGGCGGCCGATCACATCTTGACGGAAGCGGGCGTCGATGCCCTTCATGTGTTCATTCATGGGCGCGATGATTTCCGTGCGCAGCGTGTGCTGGCGCGTTATGGCGAAACCGACACCGACATTATGACGCGTCTGCGCGAGAAAGACCGTGCCCGCGCCGATTTTTACGAGCATTTTACGGGCTTGCGCTGGGGCGACGCGAAAAACTTCCATGTCTGCCTGGATACGTCGATGCTCGGGGTGGAGACCTGTGTTGACATTCTTGCTGATATTTTGCGGGAGGAGGCGCGACGTGATCACTAAACTGTTGTCGCGCGATGTGAGCCTGATTCTCATCGCCAGTTTCTTTTATATGGCTTGCCCAATGATGGTCACCCCGCTGATCGCTGGTTTTTCCGAAAGCCTTGGCGCCAGCGCGGTGCTCATGGGATTTGTCGGTGGCATGATGAATATTGTTTCCCTTTGCTGCCGGCCTTTTGTCGGCAATCTGGCCGACAAGGTCAGCAAGTATCGGCTGTCGACCATTGGCTCCCTGCTCATGATTGTGGCTTGCATCGGCTATGTGTTGGCGCCATCGTCGGCGGTTATTGTGTTGGCGCGCATTGTCAATGGCATTGGTTTTTCCTGCTGCAGCGTCTGCATGGCGACGTGGATCTCCAATCTGCTGCCTAAGGAGCGCATCGGCGCCGGCATGGGGCTTTATGGCACCATGAACGCCCTGGCCATGGCCATCGCACCGGCGCTGGGCATCAGCCTCTATGGGCGCATCGGTTATCGTGTCGCTTTTATCGTTGCCACCGCTCTGGCTGTGATGGTATTGTTCACCATTCAGTGTGTCCATGATAAGGGCGAGGTGTGGCAACGTGCTGCTGGCTCTAAACACAGCGGCTTTGTGGCCGTGGATGTATTGCCGGTGGCAGCCATCATCATGCTGTTTGCCATTCCCTATTGTGCCACACAGTCGTTTTTGGTCAGCTATATTGCTGCCCGCGGCCTCGCTGTCAGCGCTGGGTTCTTTTTCCCGCTTTATGCGGTTGTGCTATTGGTGCTGCGCCTGTCGCTGGCCAATTGGTTTGACAAGAAACCGTTCCTGTTCTTCCTCGGCGCTTGTTCGGTCTGCATGCTGGCCAGTATTGCCTTTTTGACGGACATGGAAAATGATTGGCTGCTTTTTGCTGCAGCGGCGTTTATGGCAGGCGGCTACGGCATCATGTGTTCGGTTTGTCAATCGACGGCCATTCTTCTGGTTGGCGTGGAAAAGCGCGGCCTGGCCAACAGCACCTATTACATTGGTTTCGACCTTGGCATGGCGTTGGGGCCAATCATCGGCGGCCTTCTCTATGGTCATGTGCCCATCGTTTTCTTTTATCCGGTGCTGGCATTGGTGGTGCCGCTGGAGCTTCTTGTATACGTTTTCAATCGTCGGCGTTTTCGCCATGTTTAAGCAATGGTTTTTCAGCGTTTGCTGTGATCGTGGATCATGGCAGACGCTGTTTTTTTGCAGATTGATAGAAAAAAGGTAACTTTTTCTTAAAAAGCTTAAAAATAGTCATTATATTACTATACCGGAGTTGTATGGTTTGGTATGATCTTGTCGACAAATGATAAGCTTCAATGAATGAAAATAAATGCATTGATTTCTTATCGGTGATGAAAAACCAAAAGGAAAGGAAGCGATGAAGGAATGAGAAAATGGTATCACAGAACGATGGCGAGTATTTTAGTGGCTGCGATGGCGTTTGGCATGTTGGGCGGATTTGCGCAGCAAGCCTTTGCCGAAACACGCAGCGCTTCACAAAAACAATCTGCGACAGGAGAGATTCAGGCCACAGTACGCCTGGATTATCCGATTGCTGTGTCGAAATTGAGCGATGCGACCCTGACACTGTTGAAAGGTGATTCTGCAATCGCTTCAGGAAAATTAGGTGCTGATGGCACGCTGACCTTTAAGGACAGCAGCGGCGCCTCTGGTGATGTGACGTTGCGCAGCACCGGCCAAACGCTGAGCTATGTGGACATCAATATTCGCGGCTTGGCTGCTGATGGCAGCGATTACAAGCTGACTTTTGCTGGTTCTGGCTTTAAGACATACACCAGTCCAGCGCTGACCCTCGACAAGTATTCTCAAGGGCTCATCGTTGGCACCGGCGATGCCACCTTCACCCAGGGCGACCTGAATGGTGACGGCAAGGTCAACGAAGCGGATATCGAGCTGGTGAAAGCAAAGCTGAGCACCAACGATGCGGCTGCCGACCTGAACGGCGACGGCACTGTGGATATTTCCGATCTGACCATGGTGACCCTGGCGACCGGTGCTGCTGGCGAAGCCAAAGTGTATAACACGACGCTGATTGCAGCGAAGGTTGTGGATACGGCGAAAGTCAGTGAAGCGATCACTACAAGCGGCACCGTTGAAGTGAGTGATGGGGATGTGGCGTCGCTCTTTGTCGATGACGGCAAAGCAGTGACCTTGTCCGCAGCAGCAGGCAGCAGCGAACTAGCGCTGCCGATTCCGATTACAAACGACGACAAGGGCGTGGAAATGGAGCAGGTTGAAATCGTCAGCCCAACCACCAGTCCATTGAGCGCTGGCACTGTGGTTGCTGAGCTGGCGGATGGTACGACCTTGGAAGTGCCATTCAACAGCCAGAGCGACAATGTGTTGGCGATTCAAACCCGTGACGATGGCCGTCAGACGGTGGTCATCAACCTCGGCAAGAAAGTGCCGGTGAAGAAGATCACCATCAAGATTGAAGTGGTTGACGATCAGCCGGTTGTGATGGAACAGATCAAGTTTGTGCAGGACATCGTGCCAGACAATCCAGCGGCTGAAGATGTGACTGTGAAGAACCTGACCGCGAAGGCAGGCACCAAAGAAGTGACCCTGAGCTGGGATGCCTTTCCAAACATCACCGGCTATAAGATTTACTATGGCACCAGTGCCAACGCGCTGACCAACACGGTGGAAACCGATCAAACGACCTACACCGTGGGCAACCTTGAAAACCTCAAGGCCTATTATTTTGCTGTGGCACCGATTTCCAACAACGGCGGCCAGAACTGGGAAGGCGGCAAGTCGGACGTGGTCAGCGCCACCCCGCAGCCAAACAGCGTGCCGGATAAGCCGGACAATGTGACCGTGACCGCTGGGGACACCCTGCTCACCGTCACCTGGAAACCGGGCAAAGACACGGTGTCCAGCAAGGTGCAGTACCGTGAAAAAGGCAGTGACACTTTCACCGTGCTGGAAAAATCTTATCAGAGCAGTGCCATCATCACTGGGTTGAAAAACGGCACCACCTACGAGGTGCAGGTATACGGCGTCAACAGCAAGGGTAACGGCCCTGTGTCGCTGACGGCTGAAGGCACGCCGCAGATGGAACAGGTCGATGGCCCGGTGCTGCCGACGACCCATCGCCTGGATAACAGCATCATTGCATCTGCCACCTACCCAACAGGCAACACCGATACCAGCGTGAGCAAGGGCACCTTGCCAGGCGCAGTGTATGACAACGATTACCGCACCAGCTGGATTGCAAGCGTATGGTATAAGAGCAGAGCCTTCACTTTTACTTTCGACAAGGCTTACGATATGAACTACGTCATCTATGTGCCGGATCAGGGCAAGGATGTGCAGAATAACAATGGCAAATTCTACAAAGATTACTTCAAAGATTTTAATGTCAAGATCAACGGCGAAACAGTGAATGCCACCTTTGAAAAAGCAAAGGACAACGCATACTTCATCATCAAATTCCCGCGTGCTCAGGTAAAAACTCTGAGCATTGAAGGCAAGCAGTGGGACGGCGCTGGGAACATCACGCTGTCGGAGATCGCTTTCTACAGCTACGATGGCTTGAGCGACGACATTGATGCGCTCTTCGCCAACGGCAGCCACACCAAGCTGGCGAGCGATGTGGACCAAGGTAAGATCGATGCCTTGCGTGCCCGCGCCAACGACGCCAATGCTTATGTGGTTGACAAAGCGGTGCTTCTCGATGAATTGGACAACGCGCAGCAGCTGCTGGATAAACAAGACAGTGCGCTCATTGTGCGCGATGGTTTTGAATCCCGCTCGGCTTCTGCCGACAGCAAATACGGACAGTCGGCTTCTGCCCTGCAGCCATTGGGTGTGAGTGCTCTCTCTGGCAACAGCGTGGCCATCTATGTGGATGGTTTGGACGATGGCGAGTCGATTAAGCTGGTACAGTGGCAGCAGTATGCCGAAGCAGGCACCACCTCTAAGAGCTACAGTTTAGAAAACGGCCGCAACCTTGTTTGGCTTTCGGCTATCGGCAACAGCGGCTCTGGTGAACGCGGCGGCCCGCTTTACATTGAATACAGCGGCAAGAACGCCGACAAGATCACGATTCAGGTGCGCGACGTTTCCACGAATAAAAATGTCGTAACAGCGATCCCAACCTTGAACATCACCCCTGAGCAGTGGTATGGCAAGAGCGAAGCGGAACGCAAAGCCGTGATCAAGACCTACGTCAGCGACTTACAGACCTATGTGAAAGGCCTGAGTTTCGTCAACGAAACCAGCAAGAAAACCAACACCCGCAACACCACCGACATTGCCACCCCAAGTGTGCTTCTGTCCATTCCTGCCAACCAGGTTGTGGCTGGGCTGGGCGGTGTCAATGCCTCGGTTGACACCATGACCGACAAGCTCTACCAATCGCTGGTGGCTTGGGAGCAAATGCTCTTCCTGAGCAACAAGACCCAGGGCATCATTGACGGCGATGCAGCTTTTGACAGCTATGAATACCCAATGGAAACTCGTCAGAACATCCGCTTCTGCCGCATGTTCTCTGGGGCCTTCATGTTCGCCGCTGGCAGCTACATCGGCGTGGAATACGATTCCACTCCAGGGCTGGTGACCGGCGCACCGCTGAGCAATGGCTCAAGCGATGCTGAAAGCCTCTTTGGCTGGGGCATTACCCACGAAATCGGTCACAACATGGATAAGATCGGTTATGCCGAAATCACCAACAACATCTATTCTCTCGTTGCACAGACTGCCGACACCGACAACATGACCGGCACCTCCCGCCTCGAAGGCGGCACCTATGACGACATCTTCACCAAGGTTGCCCTCGCAAAGCCAGGGCAGGCTGGGAACGTGTTCGTTCAGCTGGGCATGTACTGGCAGCTGCATCTCGCCTATGACGGCAAAGGCAGCGCCCTCGACGGCAGCGGCGCACTGGATTTCTACAACGCGTTCTTTAAGAAATGGAAAGCTGGCGCTTACAGCGATGCTGCCTCCAAGGATGACCGCATTGCCCTGATTGCCAGCGAAGTGACGAATAAAAACCTGACCGAGTTCTTCACCCGCTGGGGCATGGAACTGTCGGCCAGCACCAAGAGTGCCCTCAAGAGCTACGGCAGCGAGGACCGCGACATTTGGTATCTCAACGACGATTCCCGCCGCGACCGCCTCAATGGCGCAAAGAAAGCCAGTCTGAATGCGGAGCTTTCTGCGGAAGTGGCCAATGAAAAACAGGTCACGCTGACCATGACAGTGGACGGTCAGGCCGACCGCGTGCAGGGCTATGAGATCAGCCGCAATGGCCAGGTCATCGCCTTTGTCAGCGGCGACGGCAACACCACGCAGACCTACACCGACACCGTCGGCAGCGCCAACAATGTGGCCATGAGCTATTCGGTGCGCGTCATCGACAAGCTCGGTTACGAGGTGGCAACGGCGAAGGCCAAGGATGTGCGCATCTCTTATGACACCACCATTGACCGCAGCCAGTATGACATCGTGCGTGACGATGCCACCGGCAACATTGTCATCACCGCCAAGAACGGCGCGACGCTCTCCAGCGCCGGCATCAAAATCACCGGCGACAATGCGCCAAACTCTGGCAAGTATCTCGTCTTCACCTCTGACCGCGTTCATGACCTCGGCAGCGCTGAGACCTTCCAGGATCTTGGCACTGTGACGCCGAGCGGCGGCTGGACCCTTGCCAAGAACGGCGACTTCAGTAAGGGCGAAACCACCAGCGATGGCAGCTTCCTCAGCTACTTCAACAAGCCAGGCGCCAGTGCGGATGACACCCGCATCTGGATGTACGACGCCAAGCAAATCGCCATTTCCGGCGTACCGAAGAACGTTGATGTGAACGACATCCATCTCCTCAGCTACCCTGGCGACAACATCGCCTTCACCGAAGGCGCGTCCATCGGGGTGCTGGACAAAGACTACACCTACGATGTGGGCGACGGCCAGACCGAGACCATCAAGGCCGGCACCGTCATCGTCACCGGCAGTTACCGCGGCGACCCACTCTATAACAGCGTGCGCGTGGTTGGCACGTTCCAGACCGTGACTCCGGCTTCGGATAAAGCCCCAACAACCACAGAACAAACCCTCGCCGGCGAGACCTTGCTCCTGGCTGAGGTGCCAGAAGATGGCGCAGTCAGCACCATCAGCGATGGTTTCTTCATCTTCATTCCGGAAGATCAGGAAGCCTTCAAGAAAGTGTGCGAAGACCACGTTGATGAAGACGGCCACAGCGCATCGGCGAATGAGAACGTGCTCATTGCGCTCAAGGCTCAGATGTGGCGCGCCACCGACATCAATGGTTCCAACCCACGCATGACCAGTGACACCACCTTTATCAGTGTGCCACGTTTTGACAGCATGCCTGGGATCGTATTCGAGGGAGCGGGCAACTGATGCCCGCCGCCCTCCTGCAAAAAAGATGACCCCATAGAAGGAGGAATTATGAAACGTTGGATAAGAGCAGGGGTTTCCACCCTGTTGATTGGCGCCATGCTTCCAGTGAGCGCCATGGCTGCCACCTTGCAGGTCGATTTTGATAAAGCCGGCACCAGCGCTGGCATCGGCCTGGCTGACGTCATCGGCGACCGCTATGGTGCCGAGGTGACCTTTACGGTCAGCGACACCACCGATTTGCAATACCATGGCATCGGCGACGCCTACGCCATGACCATCAACAGTGACCATAATACTGTTACCCTCTATGCTGCATCGAAAACACCGCTGACTGTTAAGGATGGTGTGCTGGATCTCGGCACGCTGACGGTGGCAAGCGGCTCGGAAGTTTCCAAGGTCAACGGCGCTGTGGTGCTGGACCGCAGCCTGAACCGCACCGAATACACGGAAGGCAGCGACCTGACGCTCACCGTTAATCGTGAAAGTGACAACACCCCATCACCGTCCCCAACGCCAGACGACGAAGACCGCACACCGGTTGTCAGCGTTGTCGGCAAGGGTGGCCAGGTCAGCGCCCATAAAGACGGCACGGTGACGATCAGCGTTGACAGCGGCTATCGCCTTGCCAAGATCCTTGTCAATGGCAAGGAAGTGGCGATCAGCAACACCCTGACAGGCCTGAGCGCCGATGATGAGGTGGAAGTCACCTTTGAAAAGATCATCACAGGTGGCGGCGGTGGCGGAAACACTGGCGGCAGCACCGATAACGGCGGCAATGACGAAAACACCGACAGCGGCAGCGATGACAATACTGCCGGCGATAACGATACCCCTGGTGACAATGATGAGGATGGCGGCACGACCCCATCTCTGACTTTCACCGACGTGCAGCCAGACGACTGGTTTGCTGAACCAGTGGCCTTCGCTGTGGAACACGGCCTCTTTGCCGGCACCAGCGCGACCACCTTCAGTCCGAATGTCAACATGACGCGCGCCATGCTTGTGGCGGTGCTCTATCGTCACTCTGGCGACAGCGTCCAGAATCAGCAAGTGTTTGACGATGTCGCTGCCGACGCCTGGTATGCAGAGCCAATCGCTTGGGCCAAGGAAAAAGGTGTGGTTGCCGGCATGACCGAAACCACCTTTGCCCCAGATCAGAGCATCACCCGTGAGCAGATGGCCACCATCCTCATGCGCTACACCAAGTACATGGGCATTGACACCCCGGCAGGCGGGGACGCCATCAAGGGCTACAGCGACTATGACAGCATTTCCAGCTATGCGCTGGCCTCCATGGCTTGGGCGGTGGATCAAGGCTTGATCAGCGGGACCACCAGCTCCACCCTTTCGCCAACCAGCGGCGCCACCCGCGCGCAGGTTGCCACCATTCTCATGCGCTATGTGCTCATGAATGACATGGCATAGTTTCCCATCCTATATCCCCCGAACGTTCGAATCCCCCCGGCGAACGTTCGGGGGATTTTTTTGTTGTTTACGTCGTCAGGATGTCGTTTGCGACAGTGTTGCGCAGCGGCAAGAAATTTATGATATAATAAAGCGTTTGCCTTTGCATGTGCTGAAAAAAGTTCATGAAAAATTAAGAATTCATTTATGAAACCTTAGCAAACGCAGCGGAGCGCCGGCGTACAATATAGGTAGAAACAAGGCAATCGATGAAAAAGAAAGGATGGTCAACATGAAAGGGAAGAAAGTATTGTCTGGTTTAGTATGTGCGGCGGTGTTGGCAGCACCGGGTGCGGCGTGGGCCGACAGCACCGACGTTCATTTGCGGATCAACAGTGCCTCGATCGGCGGCAGTGCTGCAGAAGGCGAGGCCTACATCAGCGACGCCGGGCGCACCATGATTCCGCTGCGGCTGGTGAGCGAGGCATTGGATTATCAAACCGACTGGCAGCCAGATGGCAGCATTCACATTACCAGCGCCGATGGCAGCGTCGATGTGACGTTGCAGGTTGGCAGCACCGCCTACACCGCCAATGGTGCAGCAGGTACGTTTGAGACAGCACCGACGCTGAAAAACGACCGCACCTATCTGCCTGCGCGTGATTTCACCGAGCTCTATGGCGACATCTATTGGGACAACGACACGCGCACCGTCTGGATCGCCCAGGGCAAAGACCTGCAATATCAGGTCATCGGCGGCCAGCTGCTGCGTGCGGACGACGATGGCATTCAGCAGGTGGCCTTGCCGGAGGGCTACACCATCTATGATCCGGGTGGTACCGATCCAATCCTGGGTCAGCGTGTCATCGATGGCACCAGCTACCTTGCCCTTCTGTGCCAAGACAGCTGGAAAGAGCCGGCGCCGCTGTTCCGTGATGATGGCGACCACCTCACCTTTGTGACGAACATTTATCCATCGTCCTTCTGTGTGGATGGCGATACCGTCTATTACACCGACGGCTTCAATGCCGGCGCCTGGTCCAATCCTGTGGAACCAAACCGACTCTACGCCGCTACCATTGGCGGCGACACTGTCAGCTACACGCTGGACTTTGCCGTCAACGCCTGCGTTCTGGACATGGTAGATGGCCAGCTCACCGCAACCGATGGTGACGGTGTGCAGCATGTCATCGATCTCAGCACCTTGACGCCAGCCCAAGACTGACAAGGGCTTGATTGAGGACGCCAAGCAGTGCTTTTGAATCCTGCACCGCCCATACTGTGGCTGGGGCAGCGCAGGGTTCCTTACTCGCAAATAACACTGCGCAGTCATGCGGCGGATACTCCGCCGCATTTTTTAGGAGGAGAAACCATGGATGTACTGGAATATCGCGGCTATGTGACAAAGGTGCACTACGACGCACAGCGGCGGCTGCTGTATGGCAAGGTGCAGGGCATCATTGATGCTGTCAACTACGAAAGCACGACCATCGACGGCGTGGAAGCGGCGTTTCACGATGCCGTGGATCATTACCTGGCATTCTGCGCCAACGTTGGCCGTCGGCCGGCCCGCGCCTTCAAAGGCCAGTTCAACGTGCGCCTTCAACCAGCGCTGCACAAAGCGATGGTGCTTTGGGCCATGCACCACAATACCACACTCAACAGCGCTGTTGAACAAGCCGTGCAGGAATTTCTGGCGCGCGGTGAATCGGGAGAGGAGCCGCGGCCTGAATAACTATCATTAACATAAAATAATCCTACTTCAAAAGTATAGGTAGATATGTTATACTTTATTAAGAAAAAGTGACGACCCTGGAGACAGTGGACGTTTTATACCTTTTGAAAAGCGGTGGACGAGCCTCTTTCCAAATGCTGAGAAGAACACACGGGTGAAGTGTGCCTTTTTGGAGCTGGATGGGGCCGTTCTTTTTTATTCTACTTTTATTTTTGGAGGAATGAAAAATGAAGAAAATCGTTTCATTGCTGCTCGTTCTGATGCTGGCAGTGGGTATGGTTGGCTGCGGCAATTCCAGCGACAGCTCTGATACCTCTGCAACATCTGCTGCACAGGAATCAGACAAAAAGGATGCTGTGGTTGTTGACACCACCATTCTCAAAGAAGCCGACGACGACATGCTGAACACCTACACCGTGATCGCTGTCAATCCAGACGCACCATTTGTGGATGCCAATGGCAACGCTGTTTCTGACGTGGCCATCAACACCGCTGGTGCCGACGCACTGGTTCAGTGGCTGCTGACTGACGAAGCGCTGGATTTGGCTGCAAACTATGGCTATGATGACTACGGTGAATACCTTTTCTATCGTGAAGACAATGCACCAGTGTACAGCGGTGACATTGCCAAAGCCACCGACGACACCAAGACCATTCGTCTGTCTACGACCACTTCGGTCAACGATTCTGGTCTGCTCGATTATCTCCTGCCGATCTTTGAAGATGAATACGGCTACACTGTTGAAGTGACGTCCGCTGGTACTGGTCAGGCCATCGCTGCTGCTGAAAACGGCAACGCCGACCTGATCCTCGTACATTCAAAATCCCAGGAAGAAGAATTTGTCAACGCTGGTTATGCCCGTGTGGTTGACGGTTTTGACACGGAACGCATTTCCTTCCTCTACAACTATTTCGTGCTCTGCGGTCCATCCGATGACCCAGCAGGTGTTGCCGATGCAGCCACCGTTAAGGATGCATTTGCAGCCATCGCTGAAGGTGAATATCCATTCATTTCCCGCGGCGACGAATCCGGCACCCACACCAAGGAACTCTCCCTCTGGCCAGCCGACCTCGGCATCACTGCTGATCCAGCATCCTTCGCTGATTACACCAGCTGGTACACCTCTGCCAACGCCGGCATGGGCGCTTGCCTTGTCATGGCAGAAGAAAAGGGCGCTTACATTCTGACCGATAAGGCCACCTATCTCACCTTCGTGGCCAACGGTGGTCAGGTTGAATAAGAATTGCCTCTGTTGCAAACAGAGTGCATAGGGTACAATAAATCCCGTGGAGCGGTGAACGGCTCCACGGGATTTTTTAGAAAAGGAGGCGGAAGCGTGGGAAGTGCGCTGGAACAAGCACTGGCACTGATTCTTTCGGCAGATCCAGAGCTTATCAATATTCTCTCTGTAACGGGCATCATGAGTGTGCAAAGCTCCATCCTTGCGCTGATTATCGGCGTGCCTCTTGGCGTTTGGCTGGGGGCCTGTCGGTTTCCGGGGCGCGGGGCATTGTTGGTGCTCAACCGCACCTTGATGGGCATGCCGCCGGTTGTCTGCGGCCTGATTTTCTACATGCTGTTTTCAGGCGTGGGCCCATTTCGTCACATGCAGCTGCTGTTCACCGTGAAAATCATGGTCATGGCGCAAGTGGTGCTGATTACGCCGATCGTTGTCGGCAACATGGAGGCTTACGTATCCGGCATTGCCTCGGCAGTGCGGGAAACCGCGCGTGGGCTGCGGCTTGGCGGGCTCAAAACTTTCTGGCTTCTGACCAACGAATGCGTTTACCAGATTTTTTCCGTCTATCTGCTCGCCTTTGCGCGCGCCATCGCTGAAGTTGGTGCTGTTTCCATGGTCGGCGGCGCCATCGCCTGGAAGACCAACGTCATGACCACGGCGATCATGCAGTACACCAACCGTGGGAATTTCTCTCTGGGCATCGCCCTAGGGATCATTCTCATGAGCGTGTCGCTC
The DNA here is from genome assembly GCA_937976375.1 of uncultured Peptococcaceae bacterium. Classification (GTDB taxonomy): domain Bacteria; phylum Bacillota; class Peptococcia; order Peptococcales; family Peptococcaceae; genus UMGS1590. The sequence goes on from CALJRU010000037.1 coordinate 24,766, forward strand.
TTGGTGAACGTCGTTCTCACGCTGGCCCAAAGGAGGATGAGCCGATGAACATTCAAGCCTTCACGAAAACCTACGACGGCCGAACTGTCCTGGATTTTCCAACCATGGCGCTTGCTCCTGGCACCATCTATGCTGTCATTGGTGCCAACGGCTGCGGCAAATCAACCCTGGCCAAGGTGCTCACCGGCACCATCAAGTCTGACCAGAAAAAGAAAGTCCTCGCCGGGGCTGAAATCGGCTACATGCCGCAGAAAAACTTTGCCTTTCGCATGAGCACCAAAGCCAATATTCTGCTCAATGGCAAGGACCCGGCCAAAGCTGCGCAGCTGATGCAGGCGCTGCACATTGATCACCTTGCCGACAAACCGGCCCATCGCCTTTCTGGCGGGGAAACCGCGCGCATGGCATTGGCGCGGCTGATGATGAAAGACTACGGCATCGTCGTGCTCGACGAGCCGACCGCCGCCATGGATATTGAAACCACCCTGCTCTCGGAACAGCTCATCCTGCACTACGTGCAGCAGACCCACTGCGTGCTCATCCTCATCACCCACAGCCTCCAGCAGGCACGGCGCATTGCCGATCAAATCTGGTACATTCATCAAGGCAGCCTGCTCGAACACGGCAGCAAAGATGACCTATTGCATACACCACAAACCGCTGAACTGAAAACCTTCCTGGAATTTTACGGCGTGTAAGTGCAACAAGGTGTCCAACGAACAACATAATCGTTCGCTGGACACCTTGTTTTTTTTTATGCCTGTTAAAATACCACCATGTGCCCTAAAGTTGCGCGAAAGGTGATGGTGGCAACCGGCGTTTTTCGCTAGAATGAAGGCAAGAAAAAGAGAAAGGATGGTAGCTATGGCTATGACCACCGTTGGTATTTTCGTTGCCTTGCTTTGGCTGCTCGCTGAGCTGGCCGTGCTGGGCGCGGTTGTTTATCTTTTCATTCTCGTTGTCAAGGCGCTGAAGAAATACATCGGCAGCAAAGAGGTGCGCGAAGAAAAGAAAGAAATGCGCCGCTCTCTCGGCGAAGTGCTGCGTGCCGAGCGCACACGCTGCAAAATGACACAGGAATTCGCCGCCGAAAGCCTCGGCGTCAGCCGCCAGGCCGTGAGCAAATGGGAAAACGGCGTCGCCGACCCCTCAACCGCCAACTTGCTCGCCCTCGCCAAACTCTACGGCGTCAGCGCCGAAACCCTGCTCCGACAGGTTGCGCCGCAGGAAGAAGCGGAAGAAACGCCATAAATTGCCGATGAACGTACAAAAAGGCAGACCACGAAGGTCTGCCTTTTTGTATGTATTGAGGTTAATCGCCAAGAACCATCATTTGCTGGATGCATTTGGCGGCTTGCTGCATGACGTCGTTGGCAAGCTGAATTTCTTCGCCGCCGCTGCCTTGGATGCAGTGGTAGATGTCCATCAGCGAGGTGATGCGCATATCTGGGCAGGTGAGGGAAGCAGTAAGTGGGTAGAAGTGTTTGTCGGGGTATTGATACTGCAGATGTTCCACGATGCTGTTTTCGGTGGCGATGATGAAGGAGTTGGCGTCGGAGCGTCCGACGTAGTCCATGATGGCGGTGGTGGAGCCGACAAAGTCACCTTGTTCGGTCACTTCCAGGGCGCATTCCGGATGCACGAGCAGCTTGGCGGCTGGGTGGGCGGCGCGCATGCGCTGAATGTCCTGCGCTGTGGTGCGTTTGTGGTAGGGACAGCCGCCGTCAAAGAGAACGATGTCTTTTTCAGGCACTTGTTTCTGCACATAGCCGCCAAGGTTTGGATCTGGAATGAAGAGGATCTTGTCGTTTGTCAGTTTCCGGCAGATTTCGACTGCCGAGGAAGAGGTGACGCAAACGTCGCAGGCGGTTTTCAGTGCGGCGGTGGTGTTGATATAGGCGACGACGGCGTGGTCCGGGTATTGTTTTTTGAGGGCGTTCAAGGCGTCGAGATCCAGCTGTTCGGCCATGGGGCAGCCAGCGATGGGATTTGGCAGGTAGACGTGCTTGTCTGGGCAGAGAATCTTGCATGTTTCAGCCATGAAGCGCACGCCGCACATAAGGATGTTTTGCTGGGTGCTTTTGCTTGCCTGCACGCTGAGTCCGTAGGAGTCGCCAATGTAGTCGGCCACTTCCAGAATCGGCTGGCTTTGGTAGGCGTGGGCCAGGATGCAGATGTCCTTTTCCTGTTTCAAGCGAAGGATCTCTTGCTGTAACTGATGAACGTTCATGGTCGGAATGCTCCTTTTCGATTGATGTTCCTGGAGGAGGTAGCCTCGGCAGGTGGAGAGGATGGGATGATTTTTGGCGCGCAGCAGGGCGACATCTTGCACGATCACCTGTCGGCTGACATGGAAATGGCTGGCCAGGCGATTGGCGGACACTGGCTGCGTTTGTTGGTCTAAGATATGGAGAATTTCATTTTGGCGCTCAAGGACGTTCATAGCAACACATCCTTTTCGTTCAGCGGCCGCATGTTTTTCATGGATAGATCGAGGATTGGCGCCGAATGGGTCAGCGCGCCCGAGGAGATGTAATCGACACCGAGATTTTTCAGCTGTTCGATGTTCTCGCGGGTCACATTCCCGGAACATTCGGTTTCTGCTTTGCCGTCGATCATGGTCAGCGCTTGCTGCATCTGTGGTATGGTCATGTTGTCCAGCATGATGATGTCGGCACCGGCAGCCAGCGCTTCGGCGACTTGTTCAAGATTTTCCACTTCCACCTCAATCTTGCGCACAAAAGGTGCATAGGCACGGGCGCGTTCGACGGCGACGGTGATGCTGCCAGCGGCGCCGATGTGGTTGTCCTTGAGCATGACACCGTCGGAAAGGTTGGTGCGGTGGTTGTGGCCGCCGCCTACTTTGACAGCGTACTTTTCGAAGATGCGGCAGTTGGGCGTTGTCTTTCGGGTATCCAGCAGGCGTGTGTGGCTGCCTTCCAAAAGGACTGCCACTTCGGCGGTGTAGGTGGCAATGCCGCTCATGCGCTGCAGATAGTTCAGTGCCACGCGTTCGCCTGAGAGCAGCACGCGCAAATCGCCGCGGACCTTGGCAAGCAGCTCGCCTTTGTGGACGCGGTCGCCGTCCTTGACGAAGAAGGTTGCGCGGCTGTCGGCATCAAGCAGCGTAAACACGCGTGCAAATACGGCCAAGCCGGCAATGACGCCATCCTGTTTGCAGATCAGGTCAACCGTGCCCGGCGTTTTTTCGGGCAGTACAGCGTTGGTCGATACGTCTTCGGTAGGGATGTCCTCCTGCAGCGCCATTAAAAGCAAACGATCAACAGTGGTTTTCATGGTAATCTCATTCATGGTGATTCAGCCTTTCAATCTCAGTCAATACCGCACGTCCATAATCCTGGAACAATGCTGCATGGTTTTCATACGCATCCAGATTCACTGGCACCGTCGTCGGTGCTGGCGCTGGGTGACAGCCAAAAACAATGTCGTCGGCTGCGCGGGCAGCAAAAACCAGCGACTCCAAAAGCGAATTGCTGGCCAGGCGGTTTTTGCCATGGATGCCGTTGCAGCTTGTTTCACCACAGGCGTAAAGCCCTGGCATCGAAGTGCGGCTTGCCATATCTACAGCAATGCCGCCCATCAGATAATGCTCCGCTGGCGCCACTGGAATAGGCTGCGAGAGCACATCGTAGCCTTCGGCGCGGCAAGCGTCGTAGATGTTTGGGAAATGTTCCATAATGAGCGTTTTTCCCAGCGGCCGCAGGTCTTCCCAGACATGGTCGGTGCCATCTTTTTCCATTTGCTGCCAGATCGCCTGGCTGACCACATCGCGCGGCTGCAGTTCATCGGTGAAGCGCTGACCGCTCTTATCCAAAAGCACAGCGCCTTCGCCGCGGACCGATTCTGAGATCAGAAATTTGCGCCCTTTCTTTGTGGAATAGAGCGCTGTCGGATGCATTTGTACATAGTTTAAGTGCTCTATCGTGATACTGTGTTTAAGAGCGATCGCCAGCGCGTCACCAGTGATGTGCGGAAAGCTGGTCGAGCTTTGATACAGTCCGCCGATGCCGCCGCATGCGAGCACCACCGCGCGCGCATAAACGCAGCAAACAGGCTGCCCGTCTTGCTGCGCCACCACACCACAGCAGCGTTTGTCCTGGACTAGCACATCCAGCATGGTGGTGTGTTCGAACAGCGTCACGTTTTGTTTCTCGCGCACCCTTTGTAAGAGCGTGCTGCTGATCTCATGCCCTGTGATGTCCTGATGATAGAGAATGCGCGGTCTGGAATGTGCGCCTTCGCGGGTATAGGCCAGCTGCCCGTCCGGCGTGCGGTTGAAACGCACACCACGGCGGATCAGGTCGCGGATGACGGTGTTCGAGCTGCGCAGCACCAATTCGACCGTCTTAGGATTGTTTTCATAATGTCCGGCGCGCATGGTGTCCTCGTAATAATCGGCGTAATCGTCTTCGCCGCGGAGCACGCAGATGCCGCCCTGCGCCAGAAAAGAATTGGCATCCTCGGCGTTTTGTTTCGTCAGGATGCAGACCCTGAACGACTCTGGCAGATTCAACGCGCAATAAAGACCGGCCACACCAGTGCCGACAATAATAACGTCATAGGTTTGATTCATTTTATCCCCTGCTTCATGAATAGTTTTTGCCTTGCCTATTGTAGACCTTGTCAATATTACTGTCAAGACACCTGAAAGGACAGCGGCGTGGATTTTTCCGTCATGCGCGAGAAACGGCGTTTTTGACAATGCCTCTGGGGTATGTTACACTCAGGCTGTCACTGGCGGTTGTTGGCCGGTGTTTTCTTGAAAATAAGGACTGAGGAGGGTACCATGGATTTTTTGACGGCGGATGTTGGTGCATTGTATCGAAAGTATTTGTTTGCTTCGCTGGGCAGTGCGATGGTCATGTCCATTTACAGCTTTGTGGATACAATCGCTGTGGGCCAGGCGGTTGGGCCGATGGGCACAGCGGCGATTGCGGTGCTCAACCCATTTTTCAGCATCATGATTTTTCTGGCGATTCTTTGCGGCATTGGCGGCGCGGTGCTCATGAGCAATGCCAAAGGCGAAGGGCTGGAAGCGCGCGGCAATGCTTACTTTACAGCGGCGCTGGTGCTGGTGGGCGTGGTCATCGTCCTTGGCTGGCCGTTGTTTTACATCTTCCATGAGCAAATCTTCGTCTTTTTTGGCGCCGATGCGGAGAATCTGCCTTACGTGCTGGCGTATGGCAAATGGCTGGTGCTGTTTTATCCGATGTTCGTGCTGCCAACGTTTCTTGGAGCCTTTCTGCGCAACGACGGTGCGCCTGGACTGGCGACGCTGGGCGTGGTGACTGGCGGTGTGTTCAATATTTTTGGTGACTGGTACTTCTGTTTCCCACTCGGCATGGGCATGGAAGGGGCGGCCATCGCCACTGTTTCCGGCACAACGATTCAGGCAGTGATCATGGGCACCCACTTTCTGCGCCGAGGCAAGTGCCATCTGCATTTGGTGTGGCCGAAGAAAGTGTTCGCCGATATGCGGCGCATTGTGACGCTGGGCTTTGGCGCTGGTGTGCTGGATTTTGGCAATGTGCTGATCGCCATCATCATCAACAATCAAATCATGCGCTATGGCGGCGTGGAAGCGCTGTCGGTGTATGGCGTGGTGGGCACTATTTCGCTTTTGTTTCAGGCGCTCTTTGGCGGCGTGGGGCAGGCGGTGCAGCCATTGGTGTCGACGAACTATGGCGCGCGTCAGCTGCAGCGGGTGCATCAGGTGTATCGCATGGCATTTGCCACCGTGATTGCCATGGGCGTGGTGTTCACGCTGATCGGCGAACTTTTCCCGGTGCAAATCACGCGGCTTTTCATTGCTGCCACGCCGGAGGTGCTGGCGATTGCACCGCTGGTGTTCCGCTGTTATTTTCCGTTCTTCCTGTTTTTGGGCATCACGGTGCTGGCAACGTATTATCTGCAATCGATCATGCACCAGCGTCAGTCTTTGACCATATCGGTGCTGCGCAGCCTCGTGCTTTCCAACGCTATGCTGATTGTGCTGCCGTTGGTGTTGGGCTTGACGGGCGTATTCTGCGCCATGCCGGTGTCGGAATGCTGCATCGCCATGCTGGCGCTGGTGCTCATTCGCCGTTATGGGCAGGCGGAACATGAATAATACATAGCAATTTGTTTTGGACAAAGGGTCAGACGATCCTTTGTCCTTTTTTATAGCTTGCGTCTATGGGTGTTGGTGACATACAATAGGGGGAGCAAACCAACGTCGCAGAGACGACAGAGAGGAGCGTCGAAGATTGACGATCAATGAACGACTGCAGCAAGAATTTGAAATGAGCGCCGAACACGTGGAAAACACGGTGGCGCTTTTGGACGAAGGGGCGACGGTGCCATTCATCGCCCGTTACCGCAAAGATCATACGGGCAACATGGACGACCAGGCGGTGCGCAGCTTTGCCGACCGTTTGACGGCCCTGCGTAAATTGGAAGAACGCCGCGCTGACGTGCATCGCCTCATCGAGGAGCAAGGCAAGCTCACCGATGCTTTGGCTGCGCGCATTGCTGAGGCAGACTCGCTGACCGAACTGGACGATTTGTACCGTCCATATCGGCCAAAGCGCAAGACCCGCGCCAGCATGGCCGAAGCGCGCGGCCTGGCGCCTTTGGCCGATGCCTGGCTGGAAGGCGCCTCAGCGGCTGAGCTGGAAGCCCTCGCTGAAAAGCTGGCCCTTGCCAGTGACGAGCTGGCCGATGCCCAGGCCGCCATTCAAGGGGCCTGCGACATTCTCGCAGAACGCTTAGCCGATGATGCCGACGTGCGTGCCCGCCTGCGCGATGAGTTGGCAGGCAAAGGGGTCATCCACACCAAGGCTGGCAAATCGCCGGACCCTACCTATGACAACTACCTCGATTACAGCGAACCGCTGGCCAAAATGGCGGCCCACCGCGTGCTCGCCATTGGCCGCGCTGAACGCGACGAAGCGCTGAGCGTGAGCCTCGAAGCCGACGAAGAGCAGGCCGTTTATCTGCTGTATAAGCACATCTACCGCAAGGGCATGGTCTGGCAGGAACGCTTGCAGGAAACCTGCCGCGACGCGTGGCGCCGCCTGCTCAAACCTTCCTTAGAAAAAGAAGTGCGCAAGGCGCGCACCGAATGGGCCGAAGACCAGTCCACGGTGCTCTTTCAGAAAAACCTGCGCGATCTGCTTCTGCAGCCGCCGGTGCGCGGGCATGTGGTGCTCGGCTTTGACCCGGGCTTTGCCAACGGCTGCAAGCTGGCGGTGGTCGATGCCACCGGCAATGTACTGGAAACCACGGTCATCTACCCATTCAAGGGCAAGGGCAACGAAGCCAAGGCGAAAGCCACTCTGCGCCGCCTCATCGATGAGCATCACGTCACCCTCATTGCCATCGGCAACGGCACCGCCTCCCGCGAGAGCGAACGCCTCATTGCCGGCCTGCTCGAAGGCAGCGACGGCTGTGGCTGGTACATCGTCAGCGAAGCAGGCGCTTCGATCTATTCGGCGTCACCGCTGGCTGCCGAAGAATTCCCTGACCTCGATGCCACCCTGCGCAGCGCCGTTTCCATTGCGCGCCGCGTGCAGGACCCATTGGCCGAGCTGGTGAAAATCGACCCGCGCTCCATCGGCGTTGGTCAGTATCAGCACGACATCGACCAGAAAAAGCTCACCCACGCCCTCGATGGTGTCGTCGAAGACTGCGTCAACCATGTCGGCGTGGACCTCAACACTGCCAGCGTGTCGCTGCTTTCCCATGTTGCTGGGGTGACACCGGCGCTGGCGAAAAACATCGTTACCTATCGCCAGGACAATGGCAGCTTCCGCACCCGCAAAGCCCTGCTCAAAGTGCCAAAGCTAGGGCCGAAGACCTTCGAACAATGCGCTGGTTTCCTGCGCATCGCCGACGGCGACGAGCCGCTCGACAACACCCAGGTGCATCCAGAAAGCTACGCCAATGTGCGCGCCATGGCCACCCTCTTTGACTGCGCGCCATCGCCGGAATTGGCCGAGAAAGCCCGCGATGCCATGCCGATTGCCGAGCTCGCCGAACGCCTCGACCTTGGCCGCGCCACCCTGGCCGACATCCTTGATGCCCTCGCCAAGCCAGGCCGCGACCCACGCGACGACCTGCCTCAGCCACTGCTGCATCACGACCTGCTCAGCATCGAAGACCTCGAGCCAGGCATGGAGCTGGAAGGCACCGTCACCAACATCGCCGCTTTTGGCGCCTTTGTCGACATCGGCCTTCACGAAGACGGCCTTGTTCACATCTCCAAACTTTCAGACCGCTATGTCAAAGATCCGCTCACCGTGGTGCATGTGCGCCAGATTGTGCGCGTCAAAGTGCTGGATGTCGATCTTAAACGCCGCCGCATCAGCCTCACCATGCGCGGCGTCAAACAACCCTGACTGATACAAAAAAGCATCGTGCCCGTTGGACACGATGCTTTTTGCTTTGACCATCAGCCAGGCATTGACGGTGCTGTGCCGCCATGTTATCATGAACACAATAATGAATAGGGTCATCGGAGGACAGTACACCGTAGTGTAGGGGATCGTAAGCACCATGCTTGCAGGCCGCCTGTCAGATAAGATGTCGAGTGCGCTCGGTTATTACAATATGTGATAACCGAGCGTTTGTTTTTTTAGGAGGAAATCATGCCGGTTATAACATTGAAACGAAGCAAAAAAGATGAGCTGACGCATCTGGAGCACATAGAAGAGGCTGCTTTTGCAGTCAACAGCCGATACTTTGAAAATGGCGTTCTTCCGCCTTTTTCAGAAGAAGAACGAACGGCCTGCACGCTTGCAGCCTCATTTGAACGTGACGTTGCCGCAGTATTTTCCATCTATGCGGACAACGAGAGAGTGGGCGGCGCTGTTGTGCAGTTGCTGACGCACGATGAACGGGAGATTGTGCTGTTTTTTCTTGCACCGTCGTGTCAAGGCAAAGGCGTGGGCCAGCGCGCCCTGAACGCGCTTGAAGCCGAATTCCCGGAAACAAAAGTGTGGCGGTTGATCACGCCTACGCAAGTTTTGCGCAATGCCGTTTTCTACGTCAATAAATGCGGCTATCATATCGTGCAGATTGATGCTTACGACAAAGAAAAAGAGAGCGGTATGTTTATTTTTGAAAAACGTAAGGAGATAGGATGATGAATATTTTGCTGACAGAAGTTCAACCAGAAGATATGCCCCTTTATAAAGAAGCGATGCAGGCAGCGTTTCAACAAGGGTTTGAAGAGGTGTTTGGCCCAACCGACCAGATGATTCTGCCGGAAAGCGACATTGATGCTTCCTTAAAGGCGGACGGCGCCATCGCTTACAAAGCCGTTGTTGACGGTGACATTGCAGGCGGCGCTGTGGTGGTTATTGATGAACGCAACAAACACCATGAGCTTGCGCTTCTTTTTGTGAAGCCTGAGGCGCAAGGCAAAGGGATCGGCACGACAATGTGGTTTGAAATCGAGCGGCGGCATTCCGATGCAGTGTCTTGGGAAACCTGCACACCTTACTTTGACCAGAGAAACATTCATTTTTATGTCAATGTCTGCGGGTTTCATATTGTTGAATTTTTTCATGAACACCACCCTATGGACAATATGACCGAAGATTTTGCTGGCGATGGCGGCCAAGGCATGTTTGCATTCAGGAAGCAAATGCGGTGACAGCGGCGTGTTGGTGACACAGGCCACGGAGCATCCACTGCGTCAGCTCCGGCATAATCCGCATGGCAACCACTGGTTGCCAAATCGTCCACTGAAAATGGTGGCGCTGCTGCCGGTGCTTCTGCTATGATCGGTGTAACAAACACAGAGGGGATGATCCTATGAACCTGGCAGATCGCATTCAACAGCTCCGCAAAGCTCGTGGCTTGTCGCAGGAAAAACTGGCCGAGCATCTCGGCGTGTCGCGGCAAGCTGTGACAAAATGGGAAAACGGGCAGAGCACACCGGATGTGGATAAAATCATTGCAATGAGCGATTTCTTTAGCGTCACCACCGATTACCTGCTCAAAGGCATCGTGCAAGAGGCGGCCGCCCCTGCCTCAAACGACCGCGCCCTGATCAGTCGGGTGCTCTATATTGTTTCAACCGCTTTGATCGCCATTGGCTTGCTTTGCGCCTTTGCCGGATGGTATGAGCTGCAGCGTATGGAGCCGCTGGCCGGTGGCATGGTCATACAGGCGGTGGGCGCGGCAATTTACTTTATTGCACGCCTCCTTTCGGACGCAAAAGCGCCGTTTTATGTGACATGGCTGAATGTGCTCGGTGTCACCCTTATGCCCGTGTCGATGTTCACTGGCTGGCTTTCGCTGCTCCTCTTTCATCAAGGCTGGGTAGCGCCCTATCCTGTGGTCTCAGGCCCGGCGCATGTCGTTCTCTTTTTCTGTGCCTACGCCATTGTCGCCGTCCAAAGCCATCGCTTCTTCAAGAAACATCATTGAGCGTGCAGCCTCGTTTTTGCCGCCGTGTACGCCGTTGGTACCATCCATCGGTGATGACGTCCCCCCACACAGGTTTTGCGAATTGTTCGCAGCCTGTGTTTTTTATTGCTGCGGTTTTGGCTGCATGGTATGATGAAAAGAAAAGGAGGGAACGACAATGGCTGGAAAACATGGCAGAGGCTTTCTTACCTTTCTGCTCGTGCTCTGTGTTCTTGGCGCTGTGGCGGCCTGGGCTTGGACCACCTATGGCCCCACGCCCGACGGCCGTCTGCCCAACCGCTACCACGGCGAGGTGACCACCATCACCGGCACCTCCGATGCCGACGGCGACGGCATCCCCGATCAGCAGGACATCCTTCAAGGCGCCCTCGATTACGTCGCCACGCGGCCCCAGTATAAGAGCGCGTACTTCGACGGCGGCTGGCCCACCGATGGCACCGGCGTCTGCACCGACGTCGTCGCCTATGGCCTGCGCGCCGCTGGCTACGACCTGCCAAGCCTTGTCGATGCCGACAAGCGTGAAGTGCCCGATCAATACTTCGGTGTGCCGCCTGACAGCAACATCGACTACCGCCGCGTGCCCAACCTTGCCGTCTATTTCTCGCGCCACGCCACCGCGCTGACTACCGACACCAGCGCCATTGACCAATGGCAGGGCGGTGACATCGTCATCTTCGACGACAACCACATCGGCATTGTCAGCGACCGCCGCAACCGCAGCGGCGTACCCTACCTCATTCACCATGCCTACCCAGGCCAGCAGCGCTACGAAGAAGATGCCCTCGACAGCTACGGCACCACCATCACCGGCCACTATCGCGTTGGCACCTGGACCGAAAACAGCAGTGCCACCAATGCACAATAATTCAAACGCCCCATGCATTGGTGCGCATCCCGTCAATAGGACAGTGAAATATTATAAGATTTTCTCAGGCAGT
>CALJRU010000038.1 GCA_937976375.1 uncultured Peptococcaceae bacterium
CCCCAAAAATTGATCATCCCCCCACCGCGGCGACAGGGGAAATAACAAAAGCCCCTGCTGTCGCTGGGACAACAGAGGCTGAATGGATGTCATGTTCTTTCCTATTATAAGGCGCACGCTGCAGCATTGCAATATTCAATGCTGCAATGGGGTGTGATGCAGGATCAAGCGTGCTGCATCGGAGCGCCTTGGTCGCTGTTGATGCGCATATGCGTCAGCGAACGCAGCGAAATCTCCCCACTCCCGCGCTTTAATCGCGCAGACGCCATTTGGCGTAGCGGTTGCTGCCGTCGGCGATGATGAGGCCATCCTTTTTCATGGCCTGCAGCAAGTTGGACACTTTGCGGGAGCGCTGCTGATCGCTGAGCACTTCCGGCAGGGCATGGGCGAGCACGTCCATGAGTTCCTGCTTGCCTGCGCTGCCCATGGTTTTCAGTGCTTTCAGAATGAGCTGTTTGCACACTTCATCGTCCAGGCCCTGGTTACGCATGTAGTCGGCACGCTGGCCCACCATGTCGGCTACTTTGAAGGAAACGTAGATGTTTGGATAGCGTCCCTCAACGAGTCGCTTCTTTTTCAGCTGCTGATAATCGTCCTTGGCGATAGGGGTGTGCTTCTGCACTTTGTCCAGAAGAAAGACGGTGTGCATGTCCAGATCGCTGTTGGCATGGAGCAGCTGGGTGTAGTTCTTATCGAGGATCTTGCCATAAACGGTGACACTGACGCGATTTGTCACAGTGAGGTCGTAAGTCGGCAGCGGGAAGCACCGCTCACGCTGGATTTGGTACATCATGGGGATGCCCATGGAATTGGTGTCGATCATGTAAAGGTTGGTCATGGCGTTGCAGAGAAAGGTGTTGCGATAGTAGGGCGGTTTGTAGCCCGGCTCCAGGGCGCGCTCGATGTGTTCGGGAATGAAGGCGCCTTCGTTGATAAAGACGAGTTTGTCCTCAAATTCTTCCACGTTGATCTTGCCGCGCAGGCGGTAGTCCTGGTGAGCGATGCAATTGTTGATGATTTCTTTGACCAGCTCCGGCTCGTATTGGTTCACTTCGTCGGGAAACAGGGTTTCGCTGCCGGAGAAGTAGCGATATTTTTCATTGCGGATTTTCGCATAGACGCGGTCCACCGCCAACAGCAGCGGCATGTCGAAGTGTTCGTAGGCTTTGACAAGGCCGTTCGCGCCGTACAGGCTCCAGGTGATGCGCGGAATGAAACCGTCAAACCAGCTGCTGGCCTCGGGCTTGCCCAGGAGCAGCAGCGCGGTGCGGGTGATTTGGCCGGTGATGGTGAGCCCGGCTTTGTCGAGAAAGGCAGCCTCGGGCAGGGCGTCGATCATGGCAGCTTTCTTCGGGTCGTTCTGCTTTTGAGCAAAAAGCCGCCGCGCTTCCTGCAGGGCGTCGGGATCAAGGTCATTCAGCGATGCGCCCGGCACCAGCTCTTTCGACCAGTCCACGCCGCCTTCGCTGCGGATCAGGTCGAGCTTGTTCATTGGCAGCGGCACAAGGGCCTCGCCTTCGCGCGCATAAGCCGCACCCTGCCAGGTGGTTGGCACACCGCGCAGCGCCGGCGGAATTTGAAAAGCCAGCACACGCGCGCCATCCAGCGTCAACTCGTACACTTCGAGAAAGGTGAGACGCTCATTGGTGCCGTTGGCGATCTCGCGTTTGATGGACTGCAGGCTGCCATCGGCCCGGTACGCCGACCCCACCGGCTGGCCGTCGTCGCTGATGCCAAAGAACAGCCACGCTTCCTGTGCGCCGCGCAGATTGGCCTCGTTGCTCAGCGCCGAGAAATACTTGCCCAGATCCTTGAAGCTGAAGTTGCTGCGCGCCTCTTTCAGCTCCACCACTTCGCTTTCCAAGGCGCGCTTTGCGCCTGTGGCCACGCGGGAAAGGATCTGCCCAATTTTGTCTCTTACCTGCGTTTCTGTGTAGATCATCGCTCCTGCCTCCTTAGATCTTTCTATAGCTAACCGCACACCGATAAAACCCCTGTGTTAAGCCATGGATCGCCGTTCTAGAACTACAGCCGCGCATTCCTAGAACTTAATGCAGCATGTTGTTAGTTCTAGGTGCGGCTAGTGATAAGTCGATTGTATCATAACAGGAACGCTTTCTCTATATGAAAAACCCTCGCCTCCCGAAGGAGACGAGGGTTCGTTTGCTTTACGAGCAAGTCATCAGCGATTACTTTTCAAATACCACACTTGCGGTGGTGCCGTTGTCTGCGTAGAGTGGGGTGACTTTGAAGCCGAGCCCTTCTGCTACGAAGCGTACTGGCACATAGGTGCGGTCGCCAGTGATTTCTGGTGCTACATCCATGCTCTTTTCTACGCCGTTGATGGTGTAGGTGGTATCGCCGATGGTCATGACGATTTCAGTGTCACCAAGGGTGTAGGTGACGGTGCGCGCATCGTTGTCCCATACAACTTTAGCGCCAAGAGCTTCGCCCAGTGCACGGAATGGCACATAGGTGCGATCGTTGGCAATGTATGGTGCAGCATCTGGCACGGTCACGATGTTGTTATTGATGACAAAATCGTTGGAACCAATGGTCATGGAGACGGTGATGCTGTTGTCTGGTTCAACGTAGTCTTCATCTTCTACGAAAGAAGCGCTGACTTTCACGTTGCTGCTTGGCATGGTGAAGGTGTAGGTGCCATCGCCGTTATTGGTGAGCTCTACATCCTTGCCATTTGCAGTAACGGTGAGTTCATCCAGCTTGTAAGCCTTGTCAGGGGTGACGGTGAGGGTCACTTTCTCGCCTTCGGTGGCATACTTGTCAACGGAGACACTGCCGTTGTCCATATTGGCAACGTTGATGGCATAGCTGTACTTGCCAGTGTATGGAGGAATTTCATACACTTCGCCGGTAGATGGGTTAATGGTCATTCCTGGTGCAAGATATCCGTTAATATCCACCGCACCAGTATAATCGCCCGTTGCAAAGGTACCGCCATTAACAAGCAAGTTGAGATCTACATCATCACCAGTCGTTACATACTGGAAGTTGCCGCCATTGATGGTGCCGCTCACAGTGCCACCAGCAGCGCCAGTAGACTGTTCAAACTTAATGGAATTGTCTTCAGCAATGCTAGCGTCATTTACAGTCAATGCGGTGTTGCCATATTTACTGTCAGCATTGATACCACCCCAAGCATTGCCAGAGGTTGTAAGACCATTAACCGTTGCGTTCGCATTATTCAAGGTGAGGCCATAGGTGGAGCAGTCTTTCACTGTTACGCTGTCAACAGTAACGTTAATTTGTGATGCGGTGTTAGACCATACATTGATGCCAGAACGAGCACCACTTGTTGTTGCATTGTTTTTGCCGTCAATGGTCAAGTTCTTAATAACCACGTTGGTAGCAGGATTTGTTACATTGATGACATGGTATTCGCCACGATTGCTACCAGTGTTATAGCTAAATCCAGTACCTGCTGTAATGGTTTTGCCATTACCATCCAAAGTGATGTTTTTATCGATTGTCAATGCGCCAGCGCCAGAACCCGGATTACCTGTTACATCAACTGTAACATCTTTTACCAAGCGCACGATATCACCGTCGTTTGCCGCTTGAAGTGCAGTTGTCAAGGAATCGTATGGTTTAGCATTCACAAATGCGACAACATCGTCGGCGGCAGTATCCTGTGCAGGCTGACCTGCAACAGTGCTGCCAATAACGCTCATATTGCTGCCGCTTGTTGCGCTAACTGCGCTATTGAACACTGCTGCTTGACCATTACCACTATTGCTGACTTCGCCCTGTACGGTCGTTGTATCAACCAACAGACTACCCTCAGATGTGTTGGATACGTTACCAGTAATGGTGCTGTTTTCAACGCTCACTGGGGTCTTAGAACTGTTTGTTACATTGCCAGAAACAGTACAGCCATCAAGGCTCAGTGTGGTATTGCCACCATCTGTAGTTTTGTCGTCAGGAATTAAATTAGATACCTTAACAATATCACCAGTCACTTGACCGCTAACATTAACATTGATGGACAAATCATCATAGTCCATGCTTGCCATATTTTTATCTGAAACAACAATAGCAGGGGCTACATCAGTAGCGTTGGACTTCGTTGCAGTGTTGACAACCTGCGCCTGACCGGAAATGTTTACATTAAGGTTGCCAACATAACCGCTACTTGCTTTCCCAACAACAATAGCACCATTGGTGCCACCACTGCCGCCAGCAACCAAGTCGGAGTTGTCACTTAACATAGTACCTTCGATGGTTCCACCAGTAATATTCAAGTCACCAGCACAAATACGGATGCCTTGTGCACCAGTTACTGTGCCGCCAGAAATATTATTCACACCAATTGCAGGCAGGTACATACCGGTTCCCTTATCGGTGCCGTCCACAGTACCACCTGTCATAGTCAAGGTATAACCAGCGTATTTACCACCGCTGGCATTGGTGCCAATGGCTTGTCCAGCGGTGATCGTTCCACCACTGATATTCAGAGCAACTTTGGAATTATCTACACTACCATTTGCTACACCAGGGCCATACATGGCAATACCATATGACCAGTTTTGGTCAGCGCCAATAGCTTGGCCTTCACTGGTTGTTGGGGCTACACCCTGAACAGTACCACCAGAAATATTGCACACTGCAGAATTGTCATCCCACGTACCAGGCATTCCCAATGTTGGAGCAAACATGAAAATGCCTGTCGAACCTTTTACAGTACCACCTTTAATGGTCACTGTCCCATAGTTAGTAATTGTTTGAGTAGCTTCAAATGCTGTGCAGGTATTTTCTACAGTACCACTTTCAAGAGTAAAACCAGCGTTAGCATATACCTGCACACATTTTAATGGCGTAACACCCGTTGTTGTCGTTTGTTCGTTAACATATAACCTGCCATCACCATTAGCGGATGTATCGCGAACAGTCAAAGTGCCACTTTTAACATTAACAAATACGCCACCATTACCATTATATGTAAGTTCGTGACCATTCAAATCAATAGTGGTGTCTTTATCAATTACGATAGAATCTGCTACCGTCACATCCTCGGTCAGCTTAATCACACCATTTGCTTCAGGCAAAGATGTACCATCTTCCGCAAAAGCCGCAAATGGGAATAGACTGACGAGCATCGTGCATGCCAGCAAAGCGCTAAAAAAACGTTTTTTCGTTTTTCGCATGATTTCTTTTTCCTCCTTAATAGTATCGTTTACGTGTTCTTTACATTCTGTTTTTTGTCTCTATATTACTATTAAGCATGTCAAATTTTAAAAATGTAGTGCTCCCTTTCGAGAGCACTACGAGTATCACGAACGTTTTCCAGAAGCGTGATTGAATGATAAGTGGAGATCCCTATCTTATTTCTGGAAAACTACGCTAGCGGTGGTACCGTCAGCAGCGTAGAGTGGAGTTACCTTATAGCCCAGTGCTTCTGCTACGAAACGTACTGGTACATAGGTACGATCACCAGAACCGATCACTGGAGCAACATCCATGGTCTGTTCTTCGCCGTTAACAGTGTAGGTGGTTTCACCAATGTTCATAACGACGGTGGTATCGCCATCTACGATGGTAACAACATTATCCTTGTAGTCTACCTTAGCACCGAAGGTTTCAGTCAGTGCACGGATAGGAACCATGGTACGACCATCAGCTACATAAGGAGCTGCGTCGCCAGTAACGATGTTATTGTCAACGATCATGTCGGTGGAACCAATGGTCATAGCAACAATCTTATCAGCGTTAACATCTGCTTCACCGAAAGTATATTCAAGTGTACCAGCGTAAATTTCACCTGTCTTATCGTTTCTTACAGCTACAACGATATTTGCAGTTGTTTCAACATCGGAATATACAGTGAGCTTAGCTTTGCCTTCGGAAACGCTGCCTTCTTTTACTTCAATATTCGCATCTTTATTGCTCTTATCGGCAACATATGCATACATTGTAGCATTAGAAAGTTTAATTACATTGCCATCTTCATCTACAACAGATACATTAACGGTGTTATCTTTGTCAGCTTCACCAGTAGAAGCATCAAATTTTAAAGAGCCAGTAGTTACACCGTCAGTAACAGTAATTTCTTTGCTAGCAATAAATCCATTGTCGGCGTCTACTGCAGTAAGAGTAATAACAGAACCGATGTTATCCTTATCAGCATCAGCTCCAACAACTAAACTTTTTACCGAGAAACTAGACTTAGAAGGATCAACTGCTACGCCAGAATAGCCTACAGATACATTGTTAGTAAAGTCAGTTACATTTTTTTCAATGCCATTTTCGTCAACATATTTTACAGTACCAGAAACGGAACCATCATATGCAACCTTATCAGCGATATCAATTACCATGTCTTTAATTTCGCCAAATTTAGCAAGAGTAAAGGTAACCTGTACATTGTCACCATTTAACAGTGCAAATTGTACGGTATATTCGCCTTCTTTAAGGTCATTGTCAGTTACGCCACCAGCAAATGCAATAGTAAAGTTTCCTGTTTCACTATCTGGAACAACTTTTACATCGCTGTAATCAAGTTTGGCACCTTTAGGCTGGCTAACGATGGTCACATAGTCCTGAACATTCTGAGCACCTTCAGCATTAGCATTATAGCCCTGCATGATAGGTTCAGCAGTAAGTCTGCTGTCATTATTGGCTACTACGTCGCCCTGATCATCAGTCATTTGAATCTGAACAGCATCAGAGAAATCTGCAGTAGGGCTAAGTTCAATTACTTTTGCGTTGTTTTCAGTAGCAGTAATACCAACGATATCACTTTCTTCTGGAATGACAACTTTCAAAGTAGCACTGAAATTATCATCAGCGTTCTTTACATAGATGTAATAAGTACCTGCTTTGCTTGCCTTATAGGTAAGTTCCAATTCACCTTTACGGTTAGTGGTATAGTTATCATCTGCAGCACTTACAGTAAGATTCTTAGAGCTTGTAGTAATCTGCAAGTCTTTATTTGCAATTACACTGCCATCTTTAGCTTCAGTAGTAAGGGTTACAGTTTTTGTTGCAGTGTTGTTTGGAAGTACAGGAGCAATTTTTACTTCGCCTTTGTTAACAGCAGGTGCACCTGTAACTTGCTGTCCATCTTGGGTAACGTTAACCTGATACAACTCAGCTGCTTCAGCAGGATCTACAACAATAGTGTTATAGCCTTCATCACTTTCAAGTGGAAGCAAACCAGTACGAGTATTTGTAGGCTCACCATCAAGCTTAACCCCTGCGTGAATAGTATATGTACCAGCTTCAGAAATAGCTACATAGAGTACCTTACCATTTTCTAATGTTTCTGGTTTCAAAGCATAACCATTATCCAATACTGTGATTTTACTTTGATCAGTTATTTGATTTTCTCCATTGGTACCATTATAAAAAGTTACATCACGGCTTACATTGCCGCCTTCATCTTCTACCCATACATAACCATTTGACAATGCTTCACCGTCGTTGGTTTCGATTCCAATTTTAACTTTTTCGCCAGCAGTTACTTCAACATTCTTATCAGCTGTGTTGATATAAGACTTTGTTGGTTCTGCCGCGAAAGCAGCAGCAGGAACCAAGGTCAGAACAAAGGCTGCCATGGTAACCAGCGCTACAATCTTTTTAGAGATCTTATTCAATATAT
>CALJRU010000039.1 GCA_937976375.1 uncultured Peptococcaceae bacterium
TGACAATAGAAATACCCCCAATAATTCGGATGTCCAAATTATTGGGGGCACTACATCATTTTAAGAGCGCTTTATTTTTTTAGTCTTCAACAATAACCACGCGACGATGTGGTTCGTTGCCTTCGCTGTAGGAGGTCACACCTTTGACCTTTTCTACAGTGATATGGATGATGCGGCGTTCTGCAGCATTCATCGGGCTGAGAGTCACACGGCGATGGGTGCGGCGGCATTTTTCTGCCATGCGCATAGCCAGATTTTCCAGCTTTTCAGCCTGGCGTTCGCGGTAATTTTCAACATCAAAGATGACACCACGATGATTTTCCAGCTTGCCGTTGATGACCAAACTCATCAAAAACTGAATGGCATTGAGGGTTTCCCCATGGCGGCCAATCAAAATCCCAACACGTTCACCCGTCACATCGAAACGAATGGTGTTGTCTTCTTCGCTGACATTGATGACAGCATCGTCCACGTTCAACGCTTTGAAAATTGGCCCTAAGAAAGCCAAGCCGACTTCTTCTGCCGTAACAGCATCCCCACTGACGGCTTCCGCTTCGGCAACAGCTTCTGACATGAAGCTTTCGTCTTTCATTGCAGTGCTGAGGTCTTCAACAATGATCTCAGTCTCTTCTTCTTCCGGTTCTGCTGGTGCAACCACCTGTACCGGTTCTTCTTCTTTGACAGCAGTCTCTGCCTGAACAGGTTCCGGCGTTTCAACCGCCACATCTGGCACATTCTTGTTCACTTCGATGATGGCGTCTTTGCTGCCAATGCCGAAAATGCCGCGGCTAGGTTCTTGGATGACCGTATAGCCGTTTTTTTCAGCATCTATTTTCCAAATATCCGCCGCCTTTTTAATGGCTTCTTCCACTGTTTTGGCGGTGATCTTCATCTTTTCAATCATTTACTAAATTCCCCCTGCAAAATCAAAACGGTTATTTTGATTTCTTTGGCGCCTGATAGGTGGCATTGCTGCCTTCTTTGCTTGGCGCCTGGTACTTCGCGTCGCGTTTTTTCGCCTTGTGTTCGTTTTTCAGCTGTTGTTTGGTCTTCTTCTTGGATGGATTCTGACCGCGCTTCTTTTCCTGTTCTTTTTCTTTTTCGCGCTCAGCAAGACGCGCTGCACGTTCTTCAGCACGCTTTGCCAATTCTTTTTTACGAATACGGTTCACAAGGAGCTGCTGGAAGACCATGAAACCAGAAGTGGTCAGCCAGTAAATAACAAGCCCGCTAGGCATTTGGGTTGCCGAGAAGAACATGATCAATGGCATGACATAGAGCATCATTTTCATGGTCATATTCATCGGATTGGATGGATCGGTTGACTGTGGATTGATGCTCATCGCAATTTTCTGCTGAATAAACATGATGATACCAAGAGCGATCGGCAACACGAAGGTTGGATCGTTGTCATTCAGGCTGTTGATCCAGAAGAAATTGGCATGATCGGTGAACTGATAGCCGCGGATGGCATAGAACAAAATATAGAGAATAGGCAGCTGAATCAGGATTGGCAAGCAGCCTGCTGCCGGTTTGACATTGTACTCCTGATAGAGCTTCATCATCTCTTCACTGAGCTTTTCGCGGTTGTTGGCATATTTCTGCTGCAGCTGCTGCAGCTCTGGCTGGATCTCGGTCATCCCAAGCATGGATTTCATCTGCATGATGGTAAGTGGCAACAAGATCACACGGACAATCAAACCCAAAATAATAATTGCCAATGCGTAGCTTGGAAAACCAACGGCTGCCGTCAATTGATACAACCCATGGATAAATTGTGTAAAAATATTAACTAAAGTGCTCAAATGGAGCCTCACTCGCACACGGCGACGAGGCGTTCACCTCCTAAGGGCCGATTCTGGTAAATTTAAGGTACCGGGTCGTAGCCACCCTTGGAAAACGGGTTGCAGCGGAGAATGCGCCACAGGGCCAGAGCTCCGCCTTTGATAACGCCGTATTTTGTGATGGCTTCATATGCGTAAGCCGAACAAGTCGGCACAAAACGGCATGTCGGCCCGCCCTTCATGGCGGACAGATACTGCTGATAAAAACGGATCATGGCTAACAGCCCGTTTTTAATGAGAGGTTTCATAAATACCGCTTCTTTCCGCAAGCTTCAGAAATTCTTTTTCTAAAGCATGATAGTCCAGGGTGACGATGTCCTTACGGGCCACCACCACCACATCATAGGCACGGAAACCTTCCCAGTGCAGACGCACGATCTCGGAAAGGCGCCGTTTGTAACGATTTCTCACATGCGCCTTGCCAACTTTTTTCGAGAGCGAAAAGCCAAATCTGGCATGACCACAGTCATTTTTCTTCATATAGATCACCATATAGGCATTGGCCTTCGATTGTTTATGATGGTAGATATGAGAAAATTCATCTCTCTTTTTGATTCTTCTTGACGAAGCAAGCATGTTTTCACACCCTTTTTTGACAATAAAGATAAAAAAGGCCTGATCCGAACGATGAAGGCCTTCTTATCTCTATCTCAAGTGTCTTTTCACAATTACGCGCTGAGCACTTTTCTTCCTTTTGCTCTTCTTCTCTTTAAGACATTGCGACCAGTTTTGGAAAGCATTCTTCTACGGAAGCCATGAACGCGTTTGTGTTTCTTATTCTTTGGCTGATATGTGCGTTTCATATTCACACCTCCTGACCTAGTTTACATGCATTTATCAATTTACTATAGAGACGTTCATTTGTCAAGATTTTTAGCGATATTTACGCGATTTTTTGCGCTTTTACGCATTATTTTCTTTTATCTTTTCTTTGTGCCGCCGCAAGCAGAAAAAATTCTTTCTATTCGCCGCGTGCTGTCATTTCTTTCTATAGAATAGATGTTTTTCTGTCGTCGCTCCCAATCATCCTCGACGGCCGCTGTTTTCTGCCAGCGATGACAGCCATCGCTGTGCGCTGACGAATGATCGTTCGACAGCGACGCGTCAACAGCGATGTTTTTTTCGCCACATCGTTTTGCGCACAACACACCCCATTTTCCACTCTTTCTGGGTAAAACTGTCGAAAACCGAGTGTTTTCATCAACATTTTTCCACACCTTTTGCCACTTTTCCACACAAAAACTGTGGAAAAGTGTATATCTGGCCCTTGACGGCGCTGGCGCCTACTAGAAAGGGTGACTGTTTATTTTTTGTTGAAATCCCTGGGCATTCTTTTTTTACCGCTTATGAAAAAAAATTTCGTTTGTGGAAAAGTTTTTTTTTAACTCTTTGGATATGTGGAAAACTTTCTCGTACTCAACGAAAATGGGGAAAAGTCCGCCTCTTTTCTCAGAGAAGCGCTGAAAAAGGTGTTGAAAACTCTGTGGAAAAGTCCATTTTTAATCCACAGAGCGCGCTTTGCAGAGGGTGCCAAAATAAAATTTGTATGCTATGATTAAGAAAGCACAAAAAATGCTGCGATTTTTTCCACAAGGCCGTCATCCACAAGATGTGGAAAACGCACATTATTGTATAGTATTTTGGAGGAACCACTATGGAACAACGTTATATGCAAGCATGGCAGACCGCCATTCTGAAAATGCAGGATGAAGTCAGTCCCTTCGTCTTTGACGCCTGGTACAGAGATCTGATGCCCATCGATTTCGTCAATAACCAGTACGTGGTCGAAGTCAACAACGACACCATGCTTCTCGGACTTACTCAGCAGGGCTTTGGGGATTCCCTGCTGCGCTGGGTGAAAATGGCGCTGGGTGACGACAAAGCGGAGATCCAATTTTTGAACAGCGAAGACGCCGCGCTTTTCCGCACCCGCATGGCTGCTATTAAAGAAAACACTGCCAGCTATGGCACACCAACCAGCGACAGCATCTTTGACAACATGGCTTGTTCGCTCAACACAGCACCACGCCTGGAAGTGCTGGACGGACACCGCCTGCAGCCGAACTACACCTTTGACACCTTCGTCATCGGCAAGAACAACGAACAGTGCCGTGCCCTGTGCAAAGCCATCGCCGACGACATGAGCCGCGATCTCAACTGCAACAAGAGCATCAACCCGCTCTTTATTTATGGAAACTCCGGCCTTGGCAAAACACACTTGCTCAACGCCATCGCCTTCCAAATTCTGCAGGCACAGCCGGAAGCAAAGATCAAGTTCACCACCTGCGAAAACTTCGTCAACGAATATATCGCATCCATCAATCCTAACCAAAACTCGGCGCCGGCCTTCCGCAGCAAATATCGCAACGTGGATGTGCTGCTTATCGATGATATCCAGTTCCTGACCGGTAAAGAAGGGACCCAGGAAGAGTTCTTCCATACCTTCGAAGAACTGCGCAACAACAACCGCCAGATCATCATCACATCCGATAAACTGCCACGCGAGATTCCGGATCTTGAAGAACGCCTCGTCACCCGTTTTGAAGGCGGCGTGCTCTCCAACATCCAGGTGCCAAACGTCGAAACCCGTATCGCCATCCTGCAAAAGAAAGCAGAAATGGAAAACGCCGTCGTTGACAACCGCATCATCGAATACATCGTCGACAACGTCGCCGTCAACATCCGTACCCTGGAAGGCGCGCTGCAGACCGTCATCAGCACGGCCCGCATCTCCAATCAGCCGATCACATTGGAATTGGCTGAACGCACCATCAAAAACAAGGTGGCTCACGAAAAACACCTGACCCAGGACATCATCATCACCAAGGTCTGCGAATACTACGGCCTGTCCCGAGAAAAGATGATGGGCACCAGCCGCAAGAAAGACGTGCTTCTGCCACGCCAGGTATCGATGTATTTCTGCCGCAGCCTCTTGGCGATGAGCCTGCCAGCCATTGGCAAGCTCTTCCGCAAAGACCACAGCACCGTCTCCAATGCCATCGACAAAATCGAAGAAGGCATGCAGCAAGACCCACTCCTGCAGAGCGATATCCACAACATTCGCCGGGCCATCGAATCGTAATCCACAGCAACATGCAAAATTCTGTTGATAATATGCAGTACATGCAGCTGGGGAAAACTTAAAGGAATAATCGGACGAAAATCCGAGTTTTCCACTGTTTTCCCATGACAAAACGACGCGCCCTTGGGATTTCTGTGGAAAACCTGCAAAAATCCGTTAAAATCGTTGAATTTATCCACAGTTTTTTCCACAGTTCCGGTTTTATTGTGGATAAATCCACAGACAAACGGTCTGTTTTGGTCAACAGCGTCAATGGTCCATCGTTTCTCACATGACAAAAAGAAGAAACCGCAAACCTGCATATTCATGCATGGTATGCATTCTGTTGAATTTTTATTCATTCTCAATTCACAAGTTTTTCCACCAAAATGTTTTCCACATGTGGACGAGCGTGGAAAACGCATCGCGTTGTGGAAGTTGTTGAAAACTGCCCTTCTCAATCCAAAGGCTTTTAGAAAGGAAAAAGCCCGCGCCCAGAGCGGGTTTGACCCAGTTTTCAACGAATCCACAGGCACTACTACTACGACTACTATAAATATATTATAGAAGGAGAAGAAGACCACCATGAAATTTACCGCCATAAAAGACAACTTGACGACGGGTTTAAACATCGTTCAGCGCGCTTTATCTGCTAAAAGCGTGCAGCCAATTCTCAGCGGTATTTATCTTTCCGCCCGCAATGGCCACCTCACCATGGTTGCCACCGATACCATCGAAAATGCCGGGCTGCGCATTCAATGCACGGTGCCCGTCGATGTGATTGAGGAAGGCGATACCGTTGTCAGCGGGAAATCATTCCGCGACTTCGTCATGCGCCTGCCAGACACCAACCTTTTATTTGAAAACACATCCTACAATGGTCAGGACAAAATGACCATTCATTATGAAGAAAACGAAACCGAAATGATCGGCTGGCCAGGCTATGAATTTCCAAAGCCACCAAAAATGGACATCCTTCATTGCATGAGCATTTCTCAGGTGACCTTGTCGGATCTGGTGCGCCAGACTTCCTTTGCTGCCCGCAAGGAAGACCTGCGCCCAATTTTTACCGGCCTGCTCTTTGAAGTCAGCGGCAACGACCTCACCGTTGTTGGCACCGACTCTTTCCGCTTGGCCATGATGGAAGAAAAGGTCAACAACGAAAGCGGCGGCGACTTCCATGTCGTCATCCCTGTGCGCGCGCTTCAAGAAGTCATCAGCGTGGTGGAAGAAGACGCCATCATCCACATTTCTGTGACCAACAACCAGATCCTCTTTGAAAGCGGCGACGTGCAGATCACCAGCCAGCTCATCAAAGGCGAGTTCCCACCTTATCGTGCGGCCCTGCCAAAATCTCACACCACCCATTTCGACATCGACCGTGCGGCGCTGCGTTCCTCCATCGATCGTGCCACCCTTTTTGGGCGCGACCGCGACGGCACCTCGGTCATCCGTCTCCATATTGAAGGCGGCAAGCTCACCATCAAGACGGCATCCGAACGTGGCCAGGTCAACGAAGCCCTGAACATCTACATGGAAGGCGACGAAGTCAATATCCTCTTCAACGCCAATTTCCTCACCGATGCGCTGACCAAGATGCACTACGACGCCCTTGACGTGGAAATGAGCGGTGACCTCGGCCCTTGTGTGTTCAAGCCAAAGAACGACGAACGCTATCTCTATCTGCTGCTGCCGCTGAGACAGTAAGATGATCCTCAAGGAACTCAGCCTCAAAGACTGGCGCAACTACGACGAGCAGACGCTCGCGCTCCATCCGACGCTGAATATTTTCCTTGGCCCAAACGGCCAGGGCAAAACCAATCTGCTCGAAAGCATTTATTATCTCTGCTACGGCAAAAACTTCCGCGGCAACAAGGACCGCGAGCTGGTACACTGGAACCGTCAGTATTTCCGGCTCGAGGCCCTTTTCATGCTCGACGAAACCAGCCGCACCCACCACCTGGAAATTTACTACGATGCTGTGCGCCGCAAAGCCATCAAGCTCAACGGCGTCAAATACGGCCGCCTGCGCAGTCTGCCGACGCGCCTGTCGGCAGTGCTCTTCACGCCTGACGACCTCGGTATCATCAAAGGCGGGCCTTCGGAGCGGCGGCGCTTCATCGACCGCGAGCTCGACGCCCTCTATGTTGACTACGACACCACCCGCCATTCCTACGAACGGGTGACCAGCCAGCGCGCCGAGCTTCTGCGCGACATTCGCCGCCATCGTGCCGACAAAAGCCTGCTCGTGCCCTGGAATCTCCAGCTGGTGGAGTTGGGCGTGCGCATGATTCGCCGGCGCATGGACCTGCTCGCCTTTCTCGTGCCGCAGGCACGGCGTGTGCATGCCTTTCTCACCGGAAACAAAGGCAGCTTCAACGTCACCTACCAATCCACCTTGGGCCAGGTGCTGCACGAAGACGATGCCGCCATGAAGACCCACTTTCTCGATCTTCTGGCCGAAGTGGAGGACGAAGAAATTGCCCGCGGCGCCAGCCTCATCGGGCCTCACCGCGACGACCTTGTGTTTTACGAAAACGGCATCGACCTGCGCACCTATGGCAGCCAGGGGCAGCAGCGCACCGCCATCCTCTCCATGAAGATGGCCGCCATCGATGCCTACGAGCAGCATCTGAGCCAGAAACCGCTGCTCCTTCTGGACGACGTCATGAGCGAGCTCGACTTCGACCGCCAGCGCGCCGTCATGGAAATCGTCATCAAAAAGAAAATACAAACCTTCATCACCGGCACCGGCCTCGATTTCACCTTCAAGAATTTCGGCTACGACCCGGTGTTCCGGATCAATGAAGGGCATATTGTTGAACAAAAATAAGCCAGCGCTAACAGACGCTGGCATTTTTTATGCCGCCGAATAACGATTCTTTATCAACATGCCTCTGCGTTGCCCTTGGCAGCGGCGATTTGTTATACTGGCAGTAAACGACAGGCGCCTTGGCGCCGAATAAGGGGGATGAACGATGAAGACAACATCGGTGGGGGTTTGTGCCCTGTTGATTTTGCTGCAGAGTGTGCTTTATGGCTTTGGTGACCCGATTTCCAAGGCGGCTTATGAGACGATGAGTGTGTATTCGCTGATGACGGTGCGCTACACCATCGCGCTGGCGGCGCTGCTGCTTATTTTTGGCCGCCGCATTGTCAGCGGCGTGCGCGCGGTGCCGGTGCGTCTTTGGCTGGTGCCGTCGCTGTGCATTGCTGGCGGCTATGTGCTCAACAACATTGCCCTTAATCTCACCACCGCCACCTCGGCGACGTTTCTGCGCTCGATGGCAATCATCCTCACACCGATCCTCGCTTTTCTCATTCATCGCACGCGCTACCGCTGGGTGCACATTCCTTTGCAGCTGCTCGTTGTGGTGGGGTTGTATCTTTTCTGTGGCGGTTTCTATGGCTTTGGCTTCGGCGAAATCGTCGGTCTTGGCTCGGCGGTGCTTTTGGCCGGCTCTCTCGTTGCCAGCGGCACGGCTATGCAGAAAATGGACGCCCTTGCCCTCACCGCTGTGCAGGCCGCGGTCAGCATGATGATGGCCCTTGTCTGCGCCTTTCTCTTTGAAGGCGGACTGACCCTGCGCGGTGCTTCGCCTACAAACTGGGCCACCATCTTTTACCTCGCCCTTGCCTGCACCTTGCTGGGCTATCTTTTGCAGAACAAGGCCCTCGAAGGCATCTCTTCCCGCACCGTTGCTTTGCTCCAATGCACGGCACCGGTGCTGACGGCGGTGTTCTCCTTCTTTCTCCTCGGCGAACGCCTCACCACCGCGGGCCTCATCGGTGCTGCTATCATCCTGCTCTGCGTCGTCGCCGAAACGCTCATCGATGCTCAGGACCCGGCGGACAGCTGAGCGTGCAACGACAAAAAGCATACAAAGGAGTGAGGACATGTTTTCAGAAGCGTTGTTGATCGGTTTGGCTGTGGGCCTCTCCCTGCTCTTTTATGCCTCAGCCCTGGTGGTGCCGCGCCTGGTGCTGTCACTGCGCAAGCGCTGGCTGTAGCGAAAAAAGAACTATGAAAAAGAATAGACATCAACGGCAGAAATCTTTATAATGGAGTAAAAGATGCATCGAACGACGAAAAGGGGGGAACCATGATGTTAAACGTGACGTCTTCGGAACCTTTTATGATTGGTATGTTTTTGGTGTTGAACATTTTGTTTTATGTGGCGGTTGTTTCGGTTCCTGTGATTTTACTGCTCATCCGCAGAAATATGATGCAGCGAATGGACGCGATTGAAAAGGAACTGCATAAGCTGAACGATTTAACCTTGCGACGCGCTGTGGTTGTGGATGTGCAGGAAAATGAATAAGGTGCTGCCTGCAGCAAAGAAAGAACCATGATGAATAAAAATCCCTGATCTGCTGATGGTTAAGCAGGTCAGGGATTTTTTGATTTTAAGGTTGTTTACGCTGTTTTGGCGGTCGTTTGCGTGGCTTTTCAACTTTTCAAGTATAAATTATGGTATAATTCTGAAAAAGATATTAAATAAAAAGGAGGCGAAAACAATGAAAAAGATGTGGCGTTATTGTGTGTTGATTGTAGGATTGGTGTTGGCAGGATGGATGAGTGTGCCGACAATGGCTGAAGCGGCGATATTGAATGTGAACGGTGAAAATTTGACCATTGAACCGTCAGGAAAAGTGCTGCTGCAGGATGGCACGACCTGGGTGTCGGAGGCATTCCTGCAGGACGAGATGTTTTTGACACTGGACAAAGAGGATGAACGGTTTACCATGACCAACGCGTATGAAGATTTCACGCTGGAAGGGGCGGTTGGTTCAAAGGTGCTGCGGCTGAATGGCGACGAAAAGCAAATGGCAGCAGCAGCGAAAAATGTCGACGGTACCTTGTATGTGCCGCTGCGTCCATTGATGGAGTGGTTTGGAGAGATTGCCTGGGATGGCAATGAGCAGGTGGTTTTCGCGCGGTTTGATTACAACGACCAGCTGAATCTTCCACAGGCGCAGCTGGCCGAAGCGCCGATGCGCTATGACATTCCAATGAATTCAGGTATTGTGCCAGATGAAAACGATGTGCCAATTTATGAGACGTCCAAAGGAATGATGATAGAGCAAAGAAACGCTGAAAATTATTTGGCTGCTGTTCGGTTGGGCAGCAAGGTGCTGATCGCACCGCAGCATGAGGGCAATGTGCTGCATGGCGGAAGCTATGCGGTCGAGGACGACTATCTATATTGGATCGAGAAGCCAAATCCAGCGATTTTGATGGCTGGCGATCCGCAGTGGTACCTCTATATTCAGGAGCGCAGGGACGGTGCAGCGCCTGTTTGTGTGGACAGTGGTTCTTACAAAGCCCTGCCGTCCGACTATGTGCTGGGAAATTGCAGCTTTAAGAACGGCAACATCATTTGGCTGCGCGGCGATAAGGACAGTGACCAGATCGAAGCGCGCCTCTATCAGCATGACACCGGCAAAACGACGGTGCTCGACAGCATTTCTGTCACGTCGAATGAAACGCTGGAAGTTGAGTTGGGCGACGAGGACGCTTTTTGGACGCGGAGCCACCTCATGGAAGGCATGCGTCAGTATGGAACACTGAAACGGATGCATTTGTCAGATGGCAGCGTTGACAATCTGTCGCAAGGTTACAATCTGCTGAGTCCGCATGTGATTGGCGACCATTTGATCGTTCGCATGAAACCGGAAGGCAACAATTTCATGCCCGATCTGGACCATCCAGGAAATGTGATCAGCACCGAACTGTGGGTCTATGACCTGGAAAAAGAAGCCTGGTCTTTCAAAGTGGACAATCATCTGGCGCTCATTGGCGAAAATCGTGTCATCAATATGCCAATTGCGTTGGATGAACGCCATATGACGGTGAGCGTTGATGATGGCAGTGGGTATCACATGCCGATCGTTGATTTGAAAACGGGCATGGTGTATGATACCGCCAACGACAGCAATGACCCTCTGCTATTCATTCCCTATGGATTGATTGGGGAAGGGGAGACTGCGATCAGAATGATTCATCCAGTTTCTGACATGGGTTCGTGCATGGCGGCGCAGCAGACCATGACAGATGGCGTTTTCAGTGATAGCTA
The DNA here is from genome assembly GCA_937976375.1 of uncultured Peptococcaceae bacterium. GTDB lineage: Bacteria > Bacillota > Peptococcia > Peptococcales > Peptococcaceae > UMGS1590. Next base: position 10,983 of record CALJRU010000039.1, read on the forward strand.
TGTGCCGATTAGGTTTGACTGGCCAATGAGCAGTGAGTAACAACATGAGGTGATTATGATGTTGGATGGTTCCTGGAATTTGTCGCTGATTGCGCTGGCGCTGCTGCAAATCTACTTTATCTGCTATTTTGCTTCGCAATTTTTAGCGAAGAAAGGCAAGAAATCGAGCCGGCGTGTGTATGCAGTGAGCGTGGCTCTTTGGGTGATTTCGGCCTGCCTGTTTGTGTATCTGCTGTTTATTCAGTAGCGATTCTCTGCGGTGGGGATGTTGATTGGCGCAGCTGGTTCTGAGCGGCTGTATATTTGTTCCCGCATTGCTGTGGTGTGGCAGTGCGGGTTTTTTGCTGCTGGTGGTGAATGATGGCCAATGACATAACGTTGTCCGTTCAATGTATTGTTATTTGCTTGTTTTTGACGTATGATTAAGAGAGAAAACATTGAATGACAAGGAGGCGGTTGTATGGCTGTAAAGGCTGATTCCAGTTTGACGATTCGTGTAAACAGTGAGGTTAAGCGTGAGGCACAGAAGATTTTTTCGGATTTGGGCCTGGATACGACGACGGCGTTCAATATTTTTTTGCGACAGGTGATTGTCTGCCGCGGGCTACCTTTTGAGGTGCGGCTGCCGGCGCACAAACCGGTAGATGTGACAACTTTGTCTGAAGAAGCCTTTCATGAGGTGTTGGAGCGTGGCTATGCTGATATGGAGGATGGCCGCGTTCAAAATGTAAAAAATGCGTTTGCTGATTTAAAAAGAGAGTTTGATTTGTGATGGCAGAGATTATTGTCACTGAACAGGCGAAGAACGATATTAGAGATATATTTTATTATATTTCTATGGAGCTTCGTGCTGAATGGTCAGCAAAGCGGCAAGCTGCCCGTATCATGAACGCGATTGAGGATCTGGCTTTTTTTCCAGAGAAGTTTCCTGTTTATCAGGTGGAGCCCTGGAAAAGCCGAGGGCTTCACTTGATGCCTGTCGATCGGTATTTGGTGGCGTATCTTGTTCAGGATTGCGGTGAGATGGTGATTGTTCTTCGTGTGATGTACGGAAAGCGTGACGTTCGTCCAATTTTGATGGAAAATGAATAAAGAAGGCAGCAGGCAATGGCCTGCTGCTTTTTTCTTGGTCGCTGATGGCGGTCTTTATGTTCAGAATAGAAAATCATTACTCGTGCGAAAAATGTGCCTTAAATTTGAAATAAGGGCGTTTTTATGGTATAATTTTACTGTTGAAAAATATTCTTGAATGAAAAAGGGTCGTTTCAGGCCCGTTTTTTATTTGTCATGAACCATTGAAAGGAGATTGTCTGTGTCAGAAACGCAAGTTAAAGAAAAGTACACCGGCGAGCAGATCGAGGTTCTGGAAGGGCTGGAACCGGTCCGCGTACGTCCGGGGATGTACATCGGCACAACCGACAGCGCCGGGCTGCATCATCTCGTCAACGAGATTGTCGATAACTCCATCGACGAAGCCCTGGCTGGCTATGGGAAGGTCATCGATGTGACCATTGAAGAAGACAATTCGATCACTGTGCGCGACGAAGGCCGCGGTATTCCAGTGGACATGCATCCAAAGATGCACAAACCGACCCTCGAGGTCGTTATGACGGTGCTCCACGCCGGCGGGAAATTCGGCGGCGGCGGCTACAAGGTGTCCGGCGGTTTGCACGGCGTTGGGATGAGCGTTGTTAATGCGCTGTCCAAAGAAATGAGCGCCGAAGTGCGCCGCGGCGGCAAGGTCTATCGTCAGACCTATGCCTACGGTAAGATCACCAGTGAGGTGGAAGTGGTTGGCACCTGTCCGGAAGAACAGACTGGGACGGTCATCCATTTCAAGCCGGATGAACAGATTTTCAAAGAAGGCACGGTCTACGATTTCAAGGTAATTTCCCAGCGTTTGTCGGAACTGGCGTTCCTGAACAAGGGCATCAAACTGACTCTTTACGACAAACGCCCTGGCGAAGAAAAAGAGCAGACCTTCTATCATCCAAACGGTATCAGCGAGTTCATTCCATTTTTGAACCGCAACAAGAAGCCGCTGCATAAAGATGTGATCATTTTCGAAAAGGAAAAGGACGACGTCATTGTCGATGTGGCGATGCAGTTCACCGATTCCTACACCGAAAACATCTATAGTTACACCAACAACATTCATACCCACGAAGGCGGGACCCATGAGTTTGGTTTCAAAACGGCGCTGACCCGTTCCATCAACGAGTATGCCCGCCGCATGAAACTGCTCAAGGACAAGGAAGACAACCTCCAGGGTGAGGACATCCGCGAAGGGCTGACGGCTGTCATTTCTGTGAAGGTGCCAAACCCACAGTTTGAAGGCCAGACCAAGACCAAGCTCGGCAACAGCGAGGTGCGCGGCATTGTCGACACCATCACTGGTGAAGCGGTGAGCATCTACCTCGAAGAGCATCCAACCGAAGCCAAGCGCATCGTCGACAAGTCGGTGAAGGCTGCGCGTGCACGTGAAGCGGCGCGCAAGGCCCGCGAAATGACCCGTCGCAAAAATGCCCTCGAAAGCACCAGCCTGCCTGGTAAGCTGGCCGACTGCTCGGTGAGCGACCCAGCATTCAGCGAACTGTTCATCGTCGAAGGGAATTCCGCAGGCGGTTCTGCCGTGGATGGCCGTGATCGCCGTTATCAGGCGATTCTGCCGCTGCGCGGGAAAATTCTCAACGTGGAAAAGGCGCGCCTGGACCGCATCCTTTCTTCCGAAGAAATTCGCAACCTGATTACGGCCATTGGCACCGGCATTGGCGACCAGTTCGATGTCAACAAGGCCCGCTATCATAAAATCATCATCATGACCGATGCCGATGTCGACGGGGCGCACATCCGCACCCTGCTGTTGACGCTGCTTTATCGCTACATGCGTCCGCTCATCGAAGCCGGTTATGTGTACATTGCCTGCCCTCCGCTGTACAGCGTTAAGCGCGGCAAAAAGAAACAATATCTCTACGACGATAAAGCGCTCAAAGAATTCCTCGCCAGCGAAGGCAAGGACATCGACACCGCCAAGGGCATTCAGCGCTACAAAGGGCTTGGGGAAATGAACCCAGAAGAGCTCTGGGAAACGACCATGAACAATGAAAACCGCATTCTGCTCAAGGTCACCCTCGACGACGCCCTGGCTGCTGACGATGTGTTCTCCATCCTCATGGGCGAACGCGTCGAGCCACGCCGTGAGTTCATCACCGCCAATGCGCGCTACGTCAACAATCTTGATATCTAAGGAGGCTTTTTATGGACAACAACTATACCCACGGCACCATTGAAAGCCGCAATATTATCGATGAAATGAAGGAATCGTTCATCGACTATTCCATGAGCGTCATCACCAGCCGTGCGCTGCCGGATGTGCGCGACGGTCTCAAGCCGGTACACCGCCGCATCCTCTATTCCATGTATAAAACCAACATGACGCCGGACCGTCCACACAAGAAATCCGCCCACATCGTTGGGAACGTGCTGGCCAACTACCATCCACACGGCGACGCTGCCGTGTACGACGCGATGGTGCGTTTGGCGCAGGATTTCAGCATGCGTTATCCGCTGGTTGACGGCCAGGGGAACTTTGGGAACATCGATGGTTACCAGGCTGCTGCTCAGCGTTACACCGAAGCGCGCATGGCCAAGCTGGCCCAGGAAATGCTGCGTGACATCGAAAAAGAAACCGTCGATTTCATGCCAACCTACGACGAATCCAGCGAAGAACCGGTTGTACTGCCAGCACGTTTTCCAAATCTGCTCGTTAACGGCACCTCCGGGATCGCTGTCGGGATGGCGACCAACATGCCACCGCATAACCTGCGTGACGTCACCGACGCCATCGTGGCTCTGATCGACGACCCAACCATCTCCGATGAAAAGCTGGCCAACATTGTCAAAGCGCCGGACTTCCCTACCGGCGGCATCATCATGGGCCTCTCCGGCGTGCGCGATGCCTACCTCACCGGCCGCGGCGCTGTCACTGTGCGCGCTCGCACCTCCATCGAAAAGATGGCCAATGGCAAGAGCCGCATCATCGTCACCGAGATTCCTTATCAGGTCAACAAAGCCCGCCTCGTGGCTAAAATTGCTGACCTCGTCAAAGAAAAGACCATCGATGGCATCACTGCCCTGCGCGATGAATCCAACCGCGAAGGCATTCGCATCGTCATTGAAATGCGCCGCGATGTCAACCCACAGGTCGTGCTCAACCAGCTGTTCAAGCACACTTCCCTGCAGGACAATTTCAACGTCATCAACCTGGCGCTGGTCGACGGCGTGCCAAAGATTCTCACCCTGCGTGAGATCATGGTGCTCTATCTCGACCATCAGGAAGATGTCATCGTGCGCCGCACCCGCTACGATCTGCGCAAAGCCGAAGAACGCGCGCACATCGTCGAAGGCTTGAAGATCGCCGTTGACAACATCGACGAAGTCATTGCCATCATTCGCTCTTCCTATGACGACAACGAATCCAAGGAACGCCTCGGCAAACGCTTTGGCTTGTCCGACCGCCAGGCACAGGCTGTCATCGAAATGCAGCTGCGCCGCCTGCAAGGTTTGAATGTCGAAAAACTCGAAGAAGAATTGGCCGACTTGCACCGCCGCATTGCCGAATACAAGGCCATTCTTGCCGATGAAAACAAGGTCAAGCAGATCGTCCGCACCGAGCTGTCAGAGATCGCCGACAAATACAGCGACGAACGCCGCACGGAAATCTCCTTCTCCAAGGACGACATCAACGTTGAAGACCTCATCGCCGAAGAAGACATGGTCATCACCATCAGCCATGCCGGCTACATCAAGCGCATGCCGATGGACAGCTACCGCAAACAGAAACGCGGCGGCCGCGGTGTGAATGCGTCAAAGATGAAGGACGACGACTTCATTGAAAACATCTTCATCACCACCACCCACCACATGATGAACTTCTTCACTAACCGTGGGCGCGTGCTTCGTCTCAAAACCTTCGAAATCCCTGAAAGCAGCCGCGGCGGCCGTGGCACCGCCATGGTCAACCTGCTCAAGCTGGGCAAGGGCGAAAAAGTCACCACTGTGCTGCCATGGCGTGAAGAAGGCACCACAGGCTATCTGACCTGCGTCACCGCCAAAGGGATGATTAAGAAAACCAACATTGCTGAGTACCAGCATGCGCGCAACGACGGCATCAAGGCCATCAACCTGCGCCCAGGCGACGAACTCATCGATGTGCGCATCACCTCTGGCGAGGACGAACTCATTCTCGTCAGCAAAAACGGCAGCGCCATCCGCTTCCAGGAAAGCGATGTCAACCCAACTGGCCGCAGCACCGCCGGTGTGCGCGGCATGCGCATCGAAGACGGCGACAGCGTCGTCGATATGGACATTGTGCGCGACGACTGCGACCTGCTCGTCATCAGCGAAAATGGTTACGGCAAGCGCACGCCGCTCAGCGAATACCATCTTCAGGCCCGCGGCGGCAAAGGCGTCATGACCCTCAAAGTCAGCGACAAGACCGGCGCTGTGACCTCGGCCCTCGTGGTTCGCGGCAACGAAGAAATCATGGTCATCAGCCGTGAAGGCACCCTCATTCGCACCTCTGTCAGCGACATCAGCGTGCTTGGACGCGCCACCCAGGGCGTCAAAGTGATGCGTTTGGATGATGGCGACGCCGTCATCGACACCGCGCCATTTGTCGATGAGGATGATGATTGATCCTATATGACACCGATATCATTGGTCAAAAACCTGAGAATTGTAAAATTTGACGGTTTTTGACCAATTTTTTTCACTTTTTTGTTATATCCTGATGGTATTCAACAAACACATGTGATATGATTAATATACGAAAAACCAATGTTAAACTCTAAATGAGCGAGGTGAAAATCACATGTCAATCGGAAAACGTTTGGAAGAGCTCATCAATTATCGTCACACAAATGTGAACCGTGTTGCGCGAGAAGCGGGAATCAGCCCACAAACCATTTATGGCATCATCAAACGCGACAATACGAAAGTAGACATCAATATCCTGATGGCACTCTCCAAAGAGTTGAACGTGACGCTGGATTATTTTTCCGGCGGTCCCCTTGACGCCACGGAAGTTGACGTCGAAACGTTCGTCAGCCGCTATCGTCAATTGGATGCACATGGTAAGACCGTTGTACAGTCTCTCATTGATTTGGAACTGGAACGCATCGTTGAAATTGAAAAAGGAAATCTGCCGGGATGACCGGCCAGCCTAACAGGACCGTCAGAGAAAAAAAGATGGCCCTGTTTTTTTGTAACCATTTTCATCCAGTAACACCCATTGACGCGGCACACGTCGGCTGATATGCGATCATCCACATATGGCGTTTGTGGCAGCGCTCTTATTTTTTGTGCTTGCTTAGCACCGCCGCCGTTTTGCATTCCTGAGAACGGCGGTGTTTTTGTGTGCAGCGCATCGTTTTAGAATTTCTTTACCAAAGATATATTAAACAGTGTATAATATGGTTACAGAAAAACTGGCCGACCCACCGTTGGCCAAAGGAGGAACGACCCATGCGCTGTGCCATTTGCGACGACGAAACCATCGACATTCAACCCATCGAAGCCTTTTTGCAGGCTCGCCACCACGATGTGGACCTTTACGACAGCGGCGAAGCCCTTCTCGCTGCCTATAAAAAGGCTGGCGTGCGCTACGACGCCCTCTTTCTCGATATGGAAATGAACGCCCTCAACGGCTTCGACACCGCCAACGCCATCTATGCCATCGACGACAGCGTGCTTGTCGTCTTTGTCACTAGCCACGACCAGTACGTGTTCGAATGCTTCAAATGCAACCCTGTGTGGTTTCTGCGCAAGCCCGTGCAGGAAAACGCGCTCACCGATGCCGTGCAGGCGCTGGAAAAACGCCTCACCAGCCAGCGCCGCGCCTTCACCTTTAGCGACAGCCGCCAAAGCGTGCGCCTGCGCCTGGACGACATCCTCTATGTGGAAAGCCTCGACCACCAGCTCACCCTCCACACCAAAACCGGCGACACCTACACCCTGCGTCGCACCATCAAAGACCTTGCCGATGAGCTGGGCAGCGACCAATTTTGCCGCATCCATAAATCCTACCTCGTTAATTTGGAATACGTCATCGGCATCGTCGGCGATGCGGTGGTGATGCAGCATGGTCAGGAACAACTGCCTGTTGGCCGTGCTTACAAGCAAAGCGCCAATGCAGCGTTTCTGGCGTATAAAAAGGAGCGTGTTCGAGGATGAGTAGTCTTACATTATTTTCTGAAATAATATCAACATTTTCAGAAGCGCTTATGTTTTTCTTATTGTTTGAAGCGTTCTTAAGACGTCGAAAAGACTTCTATTTTTTGTATTACATAGTTGGAATTATTGGTGTAACAATAGCTCTGATCATCTGTAATCATTTTTTAATGTATACTTTGTTGAATATTCTGGGAATGATTGTTGTTGCTTCAATTGCATCTACTTTGTATAAAGGTCGTATATATACAAAAGTTATTGCAATTATCATTGGCATTTTCATTAGCGGAATTTGTGAAACATTTATTTTATATATTGAAACACTGGTTTTTAAAACCAGTGTCACCAATATTATCTATATTTCGGAATATCGTTTGCTTGGAGTAATTTTATCAAAAACGCTTGGTATTGCTATTTGCAATGCGATTCGTGTTAAATTAAAAACGAGACAGTTGATGTTAAAACCAGTGTATTGGTTTTTATTTTTATTATTGTTTATTAATGCAGTAATCGTAGCGTTTTTATTTTTCAGAATGAATTTTGAGCTTGGTGACTTATATTATGAAAAATTGTCCATCAGCAGTTTAATTGGACTGTTTTTTAGTACATTTTTTGCATTGTACTTATATGAACATATGGCGGAGCAGAATCAAATTATTCGTGAACAAGAGCAATTTGAGCAGCAGATGAATAGTCAACTTAAACATATGGATGAAATCATTTTGCAACAGAACGAATTGCGGCGATTCAAGCATGATATCAACAACCAGATTGTTGCGCTGGAAAGCTATTTTGAGAGTGGCGACTTAGAAGGCGGCCGTCGGCATATGGCTGCCCTCAGCCAACAGTTTCGCGCCACCGGTGCAACCATCAACACCGGCAACAACGCGCTGGATGCCATTCTCAGCACAAAAAAATCCCTTGCCGAAAGCAAGGGCATCGTGTTCAACACCGAGATACGCATTTCTGAGCGCCTGCCTCTTGATGCGAAGGACCTCTGCATCATCTTTGGCAACGCGTTGGACAATGCCATTGAAGCTTGTGACCGCCTGCCGGAGCACGCCGAGAAACGCATTGACCTGTTGCTGGTGCAAGATGCGCACGCCCTCTTTTGCACCCTCAGCAACACCGCGCCAGCCAACAACGACCGCCGCTTCACCACCAGCAAAGCCGATACAATTAACCATGGCTTTGGCCTGCAAAACATCCGCGACGCCCTGGCAAATTATGACGCCGAGCCATTGATTGAACAGGAAGATGAAACATTTTCTCTGTCGTTTAACATCGTTCTACAATAATAGAAAAAATCGATATCGTGCCTGCAAGTCTATGGACTTGCAGGTTTTTTGTCGTTTACGTCATAAAAACGTCGTTTACGACACTTTCCCGCACAGTGGCAAAAATGGTGCTATAATCCGAGCAAAAGAAAGGGGGATAGTCATGAATATATTGGCTGTGCGTACAGCGGATTTTTTGCTTGCTTGTGGTGTGATTAAACAAAAAGACATTAGCATTTATCGATATGGATTGGAAGTACTTTATTTATCTGTGTTGGAAGTGATGAGTATCCTCTTACTGGCGGTATGGGTGGGAAATTTTTTTGAAACCTTACTTTATTTCGCTGCGTTTATTCCACTGCGGTTGTTTGCTGGAGGCTATCATGCCAATACACGCCTGGGATGTTATTTTGTATCGCTTGGTGTTTATGGTGCATTTAGTGTGGTGGTTGCTTTTGCAACGATATCGTATCTTTGGTTGGTGTTGCTTGCAATGATAGCTCTGGTTATTATCTGGCGATATGCACCTATTGTCCATAGAAATCATAAGATTAGCCAAAAAGATTTGTTTTCAGCAAAATTTATTAGCCAAAATTTAGCTTTGGTGGAGCTATTAGTTGTAATTGTAGTTGGTTTTTTTTCAATACAAATTTCTTTTGTAATAGCTTTGAGTCTGTTATCGACAGCATTATCAATTATTGTAATATTTTTTTTGAAATAAATTATTAAGGATTGAGGCGAGAGAATGTTTTTAAAAAAAAGTGCCTTTATATTGGCTAAATGTGCATTATTTTGTTCTGTTATTTGTACTAATTGTATATGTACTTTTTCTTTCTATGAACCAGAACAACCCGAAGAATTGGAACGTTTAAAAATCAACCGTTGCTTATAATAAGGCTTTTCCAATCTTTTATTTCTATCTGTGGCATAGGAAAAAGATTGTTGAAGTACAGTTGCTATAGTAGTGTGAATTCAGAAAGAAGGTGAGTATTGAACGTAATTTGATGTTATAGTGCTGGCAATAATGAATTATTTTTTGAAAGGGAGATCAAAATGAACAAATTTTCAAAGAAACTTGTTGCATTGATCATGTGCGGTGCATTGCTTGTTCCTGCAGGTGCGATGGCAGGTGAAGTGGATGCATCGTCCAATGAAACGGTGAGTCTTGCCGATTATGAAAACTACATCAAATCTACAAATGGTATTGCTTCAAGAAGCGCAAGCAGTAATTTAAGTGTTCAGGCATTTGACTATATGGAAGCGTCTATGGAAGAAGCTGAGTTAAGCAACATTTTGGCTGATTATCAAGAAGTTGCTGGAAGCCGAGAAAAGACATATGAAATGTTTGAAGCAAATCTTAATGGCACTTATCAGGAAGTTGAAGCTAATGACTTTAGTGAGGAACAGGCTGCCCAACTTTTCCAGTCGTCTGCAGATTTAGAAACTGGGAATGCTGAAGTGACAGAATTTACACCTGTTGATCCAGATAAATATCCGGCTCCTCCTCATGGTGATAATAGTATTAATACGGTAGATGCTTCTGTAAGTTTGCTGAGCAACAGCGATATTAGTGTAGGACGTGATAATTCCATAGATGGTTCAGGTATTGGCTATGAAGTAAAAAGTTTGGCAGGGTACAATAAAACAACTGCGTATTTCTATCCTGGGCAGTGTAATATTAATCGCAATGGCCAAGGCGGTATCGCTGCATATATGTTCTATACATTTGCTGGCGGTGGCGGCGTTCAGGATTTGGGCGTTGGCTATATGAATGGTTATTGGCAGCCAGTCGTTAATGGCACATGGACTGGTTGGGCAACAGGTGGTGCACATCTGACAACTGGCGATAAATTGTATTTTAAAGTTTGGATTGGCACCGATCAACAGCTTTATTTCCAGGGGATTGATGGAGATAATTTTAATAATATTATCTTCCAAGGAACCTATACAACATGGAATATGCTTCCAGCAAGTGGATCAGGTGTAACAATTAATCGTCAGATTTCTTATGCTGCTAATAGTGGTTATCAATATGACAATTCTGGCTATTATTTAAGAAATGCTCGTTTTGATCAGGCTTATCTTTACAACAATACTTCCTATGCTCAGTTCAATTCTTCAAATACTGATAGCACCAGACGCGGCAAATTTGGTACTTCTTGGGCTCCAAATAGTAATGTAACGATCAATTCGAATACGCATTGGTATTCTGAAAATGTTACTATTGATTTAACCTAAAGGATGTCTATCATTCACTCGCCCATGATTTTTCAATGGGCGAGTAATTTTATTGTTCATATTATAAAAATGCTGTTTACGTCCTTTTTTATCCACAGTGATAAAAACATGGTATAATTAAAAAAATAAAAGATGAGAAAGGATGATGACTTATGAAAAAAAAGAATCGTTTAACGGCTGTTGTGTTGACGGCTTTGATGGGGATTGGCGCTTTTCTGCCAGCTGCAAAAGCGGATGCAGCTGATATTCAGCCGCTGCCATTTCCTACGTATGTGAATGGATCACAGGTTGTGATCAACAATGCACTGCTTTATGGGGGGCATACTTATGTGCAGTTGCGCGAGCTGGCTGGGGTGACCAATATGGGCATTGAGTTTGTCAGTGAGCCTTCCCTGGAGCCTGGCGGTGGGCTGCCACAGGGCATCAGCATTGATCAGCCAACGTTTGTTTATGTGAAAGATGACGTGTATAATTGGAGTGGGGCCATGGGGTCAGACAAGTATTTCCAGGGCGTAGATATTACGACGTTGTTCAGCCGTTACAACCTCCGCGAGGGAAATTTCACCTATGGTTTTGATCCGATTGATGGCACGTTTGTAGCGAATGGTCAAGAAGTATCGATTAAGACATTGACGAGTAACGGCAAAATTTACACGACCGTTGATGAATTCCGTGATAAGATCCAGCCATATCTGGTGGATATGTGCATGCAGTAAGTTTTATGATTTTATACAGGCGTCTTGGGATGGGCGCAAGGTGCGGCATGGTTCTGCCGCACTTTTTTGCAGGGAGGGTGAAGACTGATGGATGTGTTGGAGTATAAGGGCTATGTCACAAAGGTGCATTATGATGCCGAGGCGCAGGTGCTGTATGGCAAGGTGCAGGGGATTGTGGATGCGGTGAATTATGAGAGTGCAACGATGGACGGTGTGGAAGCGGCGTTTCATGATTCGGTGGACCGGTATCTGGCGTTTTGCGCAGCGGTGGGGCGGCGGCCCTGCAAGGCGTTCAAGGGGCAGTTTAATGTGCGCATGAAGCCAGCGCTGCACAAGGCCATGGCAGCCTGGGCGATGGCACACGAGACGACGCTGAATGCAGCGGTGGAAGAAGCGGTGCGCACGTTTTTAAAACGCGAGCAGGAAACCGCAGACACTGAACAGGCGCAGAATGAGGGGATGGCCTAAGGTGCTTCCAGAGACGAAACAATAAAAACCAGCCGTGGGGCTGGTTTTTTTGTGTGGACGATTAGCGCCAGGAGACGTCGATGCCAAACCATTTGAGTAGGTAGTACCAAATGGCTTCGCTGCCAAAGATGACGATGCCGTAGAGCACATAGAAGCCGACAAAAACGGCGAGCAGCAGTTTCCATTTTCTGGCCAAGGCAGCACAGATCATGGCTGCGTAGTAGAGGACGTAGATGCCGTCTATGCCTAGGATGGTGATGTTAAAGATGGAGAGAACGAGCCCTTCAAACAAAAACCAGGCTGCAAAAAAGCCTGCCATGATATAGGCCATTTTGCCAAGGCGTGTTTGCTGCTGCCAGTGTTCGCGACAGTAGGCGCGGCGTATGCTGCGATAGTGGGCGCGCATGTTCCAGCAGGCTGCGATGCGTGTGCATAAGGTGGTCCGCCGAGGCGGTGGGTCATCTTGCGGTGTGTTCCTTTTCATAGGTAGACCTCCTTTGTGATCGGGCGCGTCGCCGCTTGTTCCCCTCAGCAGCGGCACGCCTGTATGCAGTTTATTGTGCGCTTAGTCTAACACAGGAGGGCAGCGGAGGCAATGTGAAAGCGCAGGCGATGGCTACGCGCGCTCGGCGGCGGTGGCTTCATGGGTGCACAAGCCTGTGTATTCCTGCCAGAGTGTGACGAGTTTTTCGAGAACGTCGTCGGGCTGTGACCATGGTTTGCTGGTGTGTTCACAAAAGAGCGCGGCCACGCCCTGACTGATGTCTTGGATGGTCAGGGTGTCGAGTTCCCGCCAGTGCAGAAACAGGTATTGGTTCAGGGCGTGTTCTTCCTCCGGTTGGATGCGGTATTTGATGAGGGTTGATTGGTAGGTTTCAAGGCCTGCTTTTTCGCAAAGATCGTCGATCACGTTCATGATCCAGGACAGTTCGGTGAGAACCTCGTTGGTCAAATTTTCTTTTTGTAATCCAGCCATGGTGATTGCTCCTTTTTGGTCTTCTTATAAAATAAAGGTACGATGTGTGGTCGTGCCTTTTGGTGTTTAATGTGGAGTGTTTGCAGAGTCGGCGAGAGCGTCGAGTTTTTTGCTGAGTTCATTCAGTTTCAGGTCTTCGATTCTGTTGAGCTGCGTTTGCAGTGCTTCGATGCGCTGCCGCTGCTCATCAAATTTGTCAAATATCTTCATAATGATGACGGTAGGCGTCATGATCAAGAAGAAGATAATAATGATGATGATGACGACACCCATGATGAACCTCCTTATTTTTCAGATTCAAGATCGATCACATGCTGCACGCCGTCGCTGTCGGTGGCGATGAGCTGACCGTCCACCATATCAAGGGTGCAGGTGTTGACGGCGAAATCCAGGGTGTAGGTCTTGGTGTCGCCGCCGATGGTGGTGACACGGAGGACGTTTGGCTGGATGATGTCGCTCCAAGGGCCGGCGCTGGTACCAGTGGTGTGGTAGAGGGTGTTGCCGTCCACATAGAAGGACGAGGTGCCGTTGATGGTGGCGATTTTTGTCATATGGTCGCCGTCATCCCGGAACAGCGGGCATTGCTGGCTGTGGTTGTTGTTGTAGTTGATGGCGACATAGCCCACGCCATCGATGACGCGCTGCTGCATGATAACATCTGATTTGCCAAAGATGGAGACGTCGCTGCCTTCTGGCATGGCGACTGGGGTGATGCCATCAGCTGTGGCGCGCAGCAGGCTGTTGCCGAGCACGCAATAGGTTGGCGCATCGCTGTTATAAATCCATACGGTGCGGGAATCATTGTCCCAATAAATTTGGCCGTAGAGCTCGGTAAAATCGCGGGCTGGCAGGTAGGTGCGGTCGTTTTTCAAGGTTGGCAGGGTTTCGAATGTTCCCGCTTGACCGTTGGCAGTGTAATTGGCGCTGCCCACCTGCAAGGTGACGTCTACGGTGCCGTCGGCGTTGGTAATGTGAATGCTGCCGTCAGGCTGCCAGTCGGTGGCATAGCCCATGGATTCGCTGACGATGCGCAGCGGAATCATCGTGCGGCCGGCGTCGTTGATGTAAGGCTGGCCGGTGGCTTCATCGGCTGAAATAGTCGCATCACCAACCATCAGGCTGACATCGGTGCTGTCGGCCAGGGCGGCGGTTGGCAGTGCCAGAAGAGCGGCACAGGTGATGGCGGTGATATATTTTCGTGTGTTCATGATGGGTTCTCTCCTTTTGTTCATGATTTTAATCTCGAATTTTATGAATATCGGCGTCGAGATCGTCTTTCCAGTAGTATAAGAAATCGTGGTCGTCTTCATAGTCGCTGCGTTTAAGCTGGCTGTAGGCGTAGGTGGTGCGCCAGGCCGATGGGTCGTCGTTGGCGGCCAGTTCCTGCAGGACTTTGTCGCCGCCGCGGCCTGTGTCGACGATGTTGTTGATGAGTTCCCAGTTGCGGCCATTTTTGACGAAGATGTAGCCTTCGTGGTTTTGAGCCAGCACGTCGTTGGTGTCAGGGTTTTTCATTTCAAAAGAAATGATGACTTTGGCGGTGTCGTCTTTAAGGTCGAAGGTGTCATAGCGCAGATAAGGCGCGGCTTTGGAAAAATTCTGGTCTCTGTAGGTGAGAGCGATGTATTGAATGCGGGCGTCCAGCTCGGCTTCCAGGTCGGGCTCGCTGTCGCTGATCCCATCACCATCAACGACGCCGATGTAGCCGTTATATGGGCGGTTAAAGATGGTGAGCACATAGCTCTCGACCTCATCGGTGATTTTTTTCGCGTCGGCAGCCTGGGCCTTGTCCACCTGAACGGCGCTTCGGTCGACATAAAAGCTGAAGCCGTCTTTGCCGCTGATTTTTGTGTAGTTTGCATCGCTGGTGTCCGTGCTGCAGCCGCAAAGCGTCAGCCCAAGGCTGAGCAGCAGCACCATAGGCAGAAGTCGTTTTAGCATGATGGATTCTCCCTTTCTGTGGTTTGTGCATCGCACAAAACCGTCCCCTCGTTGTATTGATTTGGTTTATTATAAACGATTGGGCTTCCATTTTTGCTAATTGTTCATAAATGATTTCTTAATTTTTTATGAACATGCTGTTGGCGCTGTGGGGATGTTGGCCGTTGTTTCATGCTCTGCCAGAAAGGTGCGCACGGCTTCTTCCATGGCGGCGTTTAAGGTGATGTCGTGTTCCATTGCCCACACAGCCATGGCTTTGTGCATGGCTGGTTTCATGCGCACATTGAACTGGCCTTTGAAGGCCTTGCAAGGGCGGCGTTTCACCGCTGCGCAAAACGCCAGATAGCGGTCCACCGAATCATGAAACGCTGCTTCGACGCCGTCTATGGTGTCGCTTTCGTAATTCACAGCATCGACAATGCCTTGCACCTTACCGTAAAGTTTCTTTGTTTCCACGTCGTAGTGTACTTTGGTGACATAGCCTTTGTATTCCAGAACATCCATGGTTCGTCCTCCTTTTTTCAAAATGACGCAGCGGATGGTGGCTGCGTTTGGTGTGTTGGTTGTTGCTTACGCACCAAGATCGATCACATGCTGCACGCCGCTGCTGTCGGTGGCGATGAGCCGACCGTTCACTTTATCGAGGGTGCAGGCGTTGACGGCGAAGTCCAGGGTGTAGGTCTTGGTATTGCCGCCGATGGTGGCGGCGTAGAGACGGTTTGGCACGATGGGGTTGTGCCAAGGGCCGGCGTCTGTGCCGTCGGTGTAATAGACGGTGTTGCCATCAACATAGACAGACGATGGGTAGACGCTGGTCAGGTACGTGAGGTAGCCTTCATTCACCCGAAACAGCGGAACCGGTGAGGCGTTGTCCTGACCGTTGCAGGCGATGGCAAGGTAGGTGGTGTCGTTGATGGTGCGGTTCACACAGATGGCGGTGCCGGGCGTGGCATCATTCGGCACGTAGCCGTCCGGCATGGCAAGCGGCTGGATGCCTTCCGCGGTGGCAGCCATGAGCTTTGTGCCAAACACCTGGTATTGGATGCTGTTGCCCTGCGTGATCCAGACGGTGCGGCTGGCGTTGTCCCAGTAGATGCTGCCGTAAAGCTCCGAAAAATCGCGGGCGGGCAGATAGGTGCGGTCGTTTTTCAGGGTTGGCGCTGTTTCGAAATGACCGGTTTTGCCGCCAGCGGTGAAAGCTGTGCTGCCAATTTTCATGGTGACGTCCAGGGTGCCTGTCTTATTGGTGAGATGAATGCTGCCGTCGGGCTGCCAGTCGGTTCGGTAATGAAGCGCCGTGTTCACCAGACGCAGCGGAATCATTGTGCGCCCGGCGTCGTTGATGTAGGCTTCCCCTGCCTCGGCGCTGCCGCCAATGTAATGATCGTTGACCAATAGCCGCAGATCGGTGCTGTCGGCCCAGGCGGCGCTCGGCGCCAGCAAAAGCGCTGCGCAGGTCAGGCTGGCCAGTAATTGTTTCCTTTTCATGGTGATCCTCTCCTTTGCAATAAACGGTCATCAATCATAGAGACTATTCTGTCTTTTAAATAAATTATACCACCATCGCAGCCATTGTGCGTCAATACGGCGCAATCCGTCGTTTTTTAGACGTAAACGGCAGAAAATAGCTGCTATTCGCCGTCGTCAGGAGAAAAAAGCAGCGACAAGATGCCAAGCGAACGAGAAAAAATGATGGTTTTTCTGTTTTCGATGGCGAAAAAAGCGGAAAACATGGTAAACTATGGAGAGATTATTACGAAGAAATGAGGGATCATCATGGGTGTGAGCGATACGATTGCTGCAATTATTACGGCGCCTGGGCGGGCGGCGGTCGGAATTATCCGGTTGAGCGGTCCGGAGGCTGTGGCTGTGGCAGCAGCGGTGTATGAAGGCGGGGCGGATTTGGCGTCCTGCGCGAGCCACACGATCCATTTTGGCTGGGTGCGCGATCCAGCGAACGGCCGCCGCATTGATGAGGCGCTGTTTTTATTGATGCGCGGGCCAAAGAGCTACACCGGCGAGGATGTGGTGGAGATTCAGAGCCACGGCGGCCATGTGTCGACGCAGGAGATTCTGCGGCTTTTGCTGCGCCAGGGGGTGCGGCTGGCCGACGCTGGCGAGTTCACGAAGCGGGCCTTTATCAACGGCAAGCTGGATTTGACACGCGCCGAAGCGGTGATGGACATTGTGGATGCCGAAAGCGACGCGGCACTGTCGCAGGCGCTGGCCCAGAAGAGCGGCGTGCTGGAAGAACGCATTCGCACGGCGCGGGAAGCGGTGCTGGAGCTGGTGGCGTTCATTCAGGCGGATCTGGATTATCCCGAGGACGATATTGAACGGCTGAGTGACGAGGAGCTTGCGGAGCGGGTGCAGGCGGTGCGCGGCGATTTGGCGGCGCTGATCGCCACGGCGCAGCGCGGGCGCATGTTCCGTGAGGGCATCAAGATGGTGATTATGGGCGCGCCAAACGTGGGCAAGTCGAGCTTGCTGAACGCGCTTTTGGGGCGCGAGCGCGCCATTGTGACGGACATTGCTGGTACAACGCGCGATGTGGTCACCGAGCATTTGACGATTCACGGCGTGCCGGTAGAAATTCTCGATACGGCGGGCATCCGTGCCACTGATGACCAGATCGAGGCGATTGGCGTGGAACGCGCCAAGGCTGCCAGCCGTGAGGCGGATGTGGTGCTGTATGTGATTGCGGCAGACCGCGGCCTGAACGAGGAGGACCGCGAGAGCCTGCAGGCGCTGGCAGGCAAGGCGACGATTCTGGTAGCGAATAAGAGCGATCTGGCGCCAGATGCGGCGCTGCCTGAGGATGTGCCGACGGTGCGCATTTCTGCCAAACTGCAGGAAGGCATTGAGGCGCTGGAAGAAGCGGTGGCGCATTGCATTTTGGCCGACGAACGCGTGGGCTCCGGCGATGAGGCGGTGGTCTCGAACGCGCGCCATTTGGCGCTGTTGGAACGCTGTGCCGCCGATTTGGAGAGCTTTTTGGAAGGGCTGTCGCTGGGCATGAGCAAGGACATTCTCGTGATCGATTTGCAGAACGCCTGGGAAAACCTGGGCTTGATCAGCGGCGACACGGCCTCGGAGGATCTTATCGATACGATCTTCTCGAAATTCTGTTTAGGAAAATAGGAGCACTTTTATTATGGAAAGAATATACGATTATCCGACTGCTTACGACGTGATCGTCGTAGGCGGCGGTCATGCTGGCTGTGAAGCGGCGCTGGCCTGTGCCAAGCTGGGGCATGAAACGCTGCTGTGTACGATCAGCCTCGATCATATTGCGCTGTTGCCATGCAATCCTTCCATTGGCGGGCCAGCCAAGGCACATTTGGTGCGCGAGCTGGATGCGCTCGGCGGCAGCATGGGCGAAGTGGCGGACGAATGCTTGATTCAGATGCGTGTGCTGAACACGTCCAAGGGGCCAGCGGTGCATTCGCTGCGCGCGCAGATGGACAAGGAGCTCTATCGCCACACGATGACGAAGCGGCTGGAGCACACCGATCATTTGACGATCAAGCAGTTCATTGCTGAGGAGCTTTTGATTGAGGACGGCGCCGTCTGCGGCGTGGTGGACCATACGGGGATTGCTTACCATGCCAAGCGTGTGATTCTCTGCACGGGCACCTATCTCAAGAGCCGCGTCATCATTGGGGAATACAGCGAAAACGCTGGCCCACAGGGACAGCTGCCAGCGAACCACCTTTCAGACAGCCTGCGTGCAGCGGGCTTTGATGTGGTGCGCTTCAAGACAGGCACCCCGGCGCGCGTGGATGTGCGCAGCGTGGACTTTAGCAAGATGGAGGTGCAGCCAAGCGACGCCAACGACATGCACTTTTCCTTCTGGCACAACCATGATTATGACAACGGGCTGGAAAAGGTGAGCTGCCACCTTACGTACACAAACGCCGAGACCCACGCCATCATTCGTGCCAATCTGGATCGTTCGCCGCTCTATTCGGGCTTTATTGAAGGCACGGGCCCACGCTACTGCCCATCGATCGAGGACAAGGTGGTGCGTTTCAGCGACAAGAGCCGGCACCAGCTGTTCATTGAGCCGGAAGGGCTGGGCACGACGGAGCTCTATGTGCAAGGCTTTTCCTCAAGCCTGCCGATGGATGTGCAGCTGAAGATGATTCATACACTGCCGGGGCTGGAACACTGCGAGGTGATGCGTCCGGCCTACGCGATTGAGTACGACTTGGTGGACCCACAGGAGCTGCGTCCAAGCCTTGAGACAAAGCGCGTCAAAGGGCTGTACTGCGCCGGGCAGATCAACGGCACCTCGGGCTACGAAGAAGCTGCGGCCCAGGGGCTGATGGCAGGCATCAATGCGAGCCTGTCGCTGCGCGGGCGCGAGCCGCTGGTGCTGGGGCGCCATGAGGCTTACATCGGTGTGCTGATCGACGATTTGGTCATCAAGGGCACCAACGAGCCGTACCGCATGCTGACGAGCCGCTGCGAATACCGCCTGCTTTTGCGTGAAGACAACGCAGATCGCCGCCTTTGTGAGTATGGCCACGAGGTGGGGCTGTTGTCGGATGAGAAGTACGCCCGCTA
Source organism: uncultured Peptococcaceae bacterium (assembly GCA_937976375.1). Classification (GTDB taxonomy): domain Bacteria; phylum Bacillota; class Peptococcia; order Peptococcales; family Peptococcaceae; genus UMGS1590. Next base: position 30,398 of record CALJRU010000039.1, read on the forward strand.
TCAGGCGCGCTGGGCAGCCATTGAAGCTGAAATCGAGCGCTTGCGCACGACGACGGTGCATCCTGACGAGGTGCAGGCGATGCTCGATGCCTGCGAGAGCGAGCCATTGCGCCAGGCAACAAAGCTGGAACACCTGCTCAAGCGGCCAATGGTGCATTATGCAGACTTGCTGGCCCATGGCTTTGGCGATGAAACGCTGACGCCAGAGGTGACCTCGGAAGTAGAAATCATCATTAAATATTCGGGCTATATTGTGAAGCAGCAGGAACAGGTGGCGCGTTCGGCGAAATTAGAAAGCCGCCGCCTGCCGGAAGACATTGTTTATAGCGATGTGACCAATCTGCGCCTGGAAGCGCGTCAGAAACTGGAAGCTGTGCGTCCAGAAACCGTGGGGCAGGCGAGCCGTATTTCTGGCGTAAACCCGGCGGACATCACGGCGTTGTTGGTATGGCTGGAACATCATCGGAGGACGGCACAATGAGCGAGATTCTGACCTTGATCGAACAGGAGCTGGCGCCGCGCTTTGGCCTGTCGGCGGCGCAGTGCGAACAATTTGCGCGTTATTATGCGCTGCTCGTGGATTGGAACAGTCGCATCAACCTGACGGCCATCACCGAGCCGCAGGCGGTGGTGGAGAAGCACTTTCTCGACAGCCTGCTTCTGCTTGACGACGTGCAGTTCAAGGAGGGCGACACTCTGATCGATGTGGGCACTGGTGCTGGTTTTCCAGGGATTCCGCTGGCGATTGTCTGCCCAAGCCTTGGGGTGACGCTGCTGGACAGCCTGCGCAAGCGTGTGACGTTCTTGGAGACGGTGTGCGGCGAGCTGGGACTTGCGAATGTGACGGCGGCGCACGAACGCGCCGAGCTTTTTGCCAAGCAGCCGGCTCACCGCGATGCCTACGACTGGGCGACGGCGCGCGCAGTGGCGCGGCTGCCGCTTTTGTGCGAGTACTGCCTGCCATTCGTGAAGGCGGGCGGCCACTTCCTGGCCTGCAAAGGGCCGGATGGCGCTGCTGAGCTGGTCGAAGCCGACAAGGCTCTGGCAGCCTTGAACGGCCGCCACAAAGCCACCTATCACCACACCCTGCCTGGCGGCGAAACCCGCGACATTCTCCTCATCGAGAAAACCGCCCCAACACCAAAACGCTTCCCACGCAAACCAGGCACCGCCGCAAAATCGCCGCTTGTGTAAATGTATGGTGCTTGCATTTCAGCGCTGCTTTAAGAAAAAACAAACACATTGCGAAACGATCCATGTTGTTTCACAATGTGTTTTTCTTTTAAAAAGCATTTTTTTTCGAATTTCCTGTAACGTTTTCCGTTTTCGATGGTTATTCTTATAAAAAGGAGGCGACGCGTATGGATATGGATGGGATTTATCAAGCCTATTTCAAGGATGTTTTCCTTTATATGTACAGCTTATCCGGCAATAAAAGCATTGCCGAAGACATTGCTCAGGAAACGTTTGTGAAGGCTTTGAAATCGCTGGACAGATTTGATGGCAGCAAAGACATCCAAGCATGGCTGTTTACCATTGCAAAGAACACCTATTTTACCTATTGCAAGCGGAAGAAAATCCTCAACGATAACACGTCGCCGGAAGCAATGCCTGATCCATCACTGCATGTTGTTGAGCGCATGATTGATCAGGAACTGGCCTTTCAGGTTCATCAGTATCTGCATCAGATGAAAGAACCCTATAAAGAAGTGTTTTTGCTGCGGGTGTTTGGCGAATTGTCCTTCGAAAAAATCGGGATATTGTTCGGCAAAAGTGCCAGCTGGGCGCGCGTGACTTATTATCGAGCAAAGGTGCAAATTCAGGAATATATGGAGGGATTGAATCATGAGTAAGATTTCTTGTCCAATTATAAGGGATATTTTACCGTTGTATGTTGATGATGTTGTCAGCGACGACACCCGCCATATGGTCGAAGAGCATCTCGCGCACTGTGACGATTGCCGCAAGCTGGCCGCAGAGATGCAGGGGGAGATGGTGCTCCCTATCGAAAACGATACCAAGCCTTTGGAGCATTTCAAAAATGCCTGGAAGCGAAAAAAGATTATGATTGCGGTGATTTCTGTTGTGGTCACGCTGCTGGCTTCAATAATGATTGGCACGGCACTATACGTTGAGAACCTGCCAGCAAAAATGGTTGTGATGCAGGATGCCAGTACTTCTGGCGAATGGGAACGGGTCGAAGTAGACGAATCCGGATATTTGAATTTTGACAGCCTGTTTTGTTCTAAGGAAGTTGTCTTGGACGCCAACAGCGAGGGTTCTGTTTTTCTGAGAATCAGCGACGAACAGGGAAATATTGTTATTGATGATTTGATGGTCAGCCCAGGGTTTGGGGTGTCGCTGGATGCACTGGAACGCAATACCAATTACATTGTTGAAATGAAAACCTATGCAAATACGGTTTTCCTGCGTTTTATATGAATGTAAAACTTGAAAACGTATAAGCGTTTATAGGGTGATGAGGATTCCTCCAGAGAACTGTGTAAAACTTTGTTGATGGGCTGGGGAAATCTATCCTAAAGTTGTGGAAAACCTGGTGTGTTCTGTGGATTTCTCTTGGGATTATCATACGATTAGATAGTTTATTCGTTGTTTTAAGATGTAATGATGTAATTTCTGTGGATAAAGTGGGAGGAAAATCCCAATTTTTCAGAAAGTTTTCCACAGCTTTCGATTTTGTTTTATGGGGGTAAAAAAATGAATCCACAGTTGTGGAAAGATTTTTCATAGGGACAAAAAAAGACGCTTCGCAATGATTGCGAGGCGTCTTTTCTGTTGTGGAAAACTTTTTAGAGCCAGCGAATGGCACTGACGAGGGCATCGGTTTCCTTTTGGCTGGTGGACCAGCTGGTGCAGAAGCGAATGATGTCGCGGCCGTCGTCGGTGGTGGCGTAGTGTTCAAAGATGAACGTTTCTGAAAGGCGGGCCTGTTCATCTTCTGTCAGCACGACAAACTGCTGATTGGTGGTGCTGTTGTTATAGAGTGGGATGCCCTTGCGTTGGAAGGCATCACGAATTTCCATGGCCATAGCATCGGCACGTTCACCGATGCGGTAGTAGTCGCCGTTGGCAAAGAGCGTGAGGAACTGCAAACCAAGGAGCCAGCCCTTGGCAAGAACAGCGCCATTTTGTTTCATGTAGGTTCGGAAATGGCGTTTGAGGGCGTCGTTGGTGATGACAAGAGCTTCGCCGAAGAGTGCGCCGCATTTGGTGCCGCCAATGGTGAATACATCGCAGAGTGCAGCCAGATCCCAGAGGGTGACGTCGTTGTTTGCTGCACCGAGGGCGTAGGCCAGGCGTGCGCCATCGACAAAAAGCAGCAGATCGTGGTCTTCACAGACGTCTTTGATGGCTTGTAGTTCTTCTAAAGTATAGAGGGCACCGTATTCGGTTGGCTGTGAAATGTAGACGAGGCGTGGCTCAGTGAGATGTTCTGGTGCACCGCCAGCCTCGTAGGCTTCAACGACGGCGCGCACCTGATCGGCGCGGAGTTTGCCGTCGGCGTCGCAGGACTGCGCGAGAATTTGATGCCCGGTGTTTTCTACAGAGCCTGCTTCATGTCCGACGATATGACCGGTTTGTGCGGCGATGACACTTTCGATAGGACGCAGTGCTGCGGCATGAACGATGAAGTTGGCTTGGGTGGCACCTGGCAGAAAATGAATGTCGGCATCTTCCCAGCCGATTTCGCTGCGCAGGAGATTGGCGGCAGCCTCGCAGGCTTCGTCAGCGCCATAGCCTGGGTAAGAAGTGTCGTTGGTGTTAGCGAGTGCTGTGAGAATTTCAGGAATGCAGCCGCGGTTGTAATCATTATTCATTCGGATCATGGTGAATGTCTCCTTTTTTCTTCGTGGTGTTTCGTCTTTTCATTAAGTATAGCCGTTGCCGCATTGTTTTTCAATTCTCTGGCCAATGTTTCACGTGAAACACGACGGTGAAACGCGACGGCCAATGTTTCACGTGAAACACGACGGTGAAATATGACGATCCATGTTTCACGTGAAACACGACGGCGAAACGTGACGACCCATGTTTTACGTGAAACACAATGGTGAAATGTAACGACCAATGTTTCACGTGAAACACAACGGCGAAACGTGACGACCAATGTTTCACGTGAAACACGATGGTGAAACGTGATGACCAATGTTTCATGGGAAACATGACGGTGAAACGTGACGATCAATGTTTCATGTGAAACACAACGGTGAAATGTGACGACCAATGTTTCACGTGAAACACAATAGTGAATCTCACATCGCATGGTAATAATAAAATATGGCGGAAAATGGTGAAGGATTTTCAATGAGAAACCAATATTTTGTAACACTTGCCCTACCATCGTAAAAGGAAAACCTTTATAATAAAGACAGAAAATCATAAGCATGAAATGGATAACGGTGGTCACATGGAACATTGTTTCACGTGAAACACCAAAAGGAGGGAAAATATGGGTCTCACAATCGCTCTCGTCAACCAAAAGGGCGGCGTGGCAAAAACAACCACCGCCATCAACTTGGCGGCGTCTTTGAACAAGAAGAAAAAGAAAGTCCTGCTCGTAGACTTGGACCCACAGGCCAACGCCACCAGCGGCATTGGTGTCAACAAAAATGAATTGGAACATTCCATTTATGACTGTCTCATCGGCGATGTGCCAGTGCAAGAGGTGATCCAGCGCACATACCGCCACGGCTTGGATCTTTTGCCATCGAGTATGACGCTGGCAGGTGCGGAACATGAGCTCAGCTATATGGAGGACCGTGGCACGCATTTACGCAGTGTTTTGGCACCAGTGAAAGAAAACTATGACTATATTCTCATTGACTGCCCACCTTCTCTGGGTATGATTACGATCAATGCACTGAGCGCATCCGATCAGATCTACGTACCTATTCAGAGTGAGTATTTTGCACTCGAAGGGGTAGAACAGTTGATGCAGACGGTTGCCCTCGTGAAGAAAACCTATAACCCGGAATTGTTTGTCGGCGGGGTCATCATTACCATGTACGATGGCCGCATGCGTCTGTCGCGCGATGTTGTTGAGACGGTAACGTCAACGTTTGGCGATGTGGTGTTTAAGACCATGATCCCACGCAACGTACGTCTGGCGGAAGCGCCAAGCTACGGCCGTGCCATCATCGACTACGAGGCACTCTCGAAAGGTGCCCTCGCCTACAATGCGCTGGCAAAGGAAGTGATCAAACGTGGCTAAAGAAAAAAACAAGGGGCTCGGCAAAGGGTTGGGCGCGCTGTTCGGCAGCGATGTGTCGCTGGATGCACTGACCCATCCTGTAACAGAAAAGCCCACCGCATCACCTGAAACCGAAGCTGTACAGCAAGCCGTGGCAGAAGCAGGTGGCAGACTGCTGATGATGTCGGTCGATAAGATTCAGGAAAACCCATGGCAGCCACGCCGTGATTTTGATGAAGATGCTTTGCTTGATCTCACAGAATCCATCCGCGAAAAAGGCGTGCTTTCTCCGCTTATCGTCACCGAAAAAGACGGCAAAAATATGCTGGTAGCAGGTGAACGCCGTCTGCGTGCTGCCAAGCAGGCAGGATTGAGCGAAGTGCCTGTGATTCTGCGCGACTTTAGCGACGAAGAAATCGCGCAGATTGCCTTGATTGAAAACATTCAGCGCGCGGATTTGAACGTCATTGAAGAAGCCAACGGCTATGCGGCACTTATCAAGACCTATCATTATACACAGCAGCAGCTGGCCGATCTTATGGGCAAGTCGCGGCCATACATCGCCAATATCCTGCGCCTGCTCGATCTGCCGGAGCCAGTCATGAAGGCCCTGCAGGAAGGAAAAATCAGCGCAGGCCATGCGCGTGCCCTGCTGGCCGTCAAAGATCCGGAGCTGGCTGCCGGCCTCTGCAGCGATGTCATTGCCCAAGACCTTTCGGTGCGCGCATTGGAACGCATCATTCAGGATCTGCAAAACTTCAGCGATCAATTGGATGGCGATGATAAGAAGAAATCAAAGAAACAAAATGACATAACCAAGTATCGTGCTCTCTGTGACCAACTGACCGAACGCCTGCAGACAAAGGTACAGGTCAGCGGCAGCGGCAAGCGTAGTCATCTTGTCATCGACTTTTACAGTGATGAGGATTTGACGCGCATTTTGGATGTCCTTGGCATTGAATTGTATTAGGAGCTGCCTATGAAGAACGCAAGATCGCTTGCTGTCATTGGCGGCGGTGCTTCTGGCATGGCTGCTGCCATTGAGGCGGCCCATCAAGGGGTGCACGTGGTGCTTTATGAAAGTCAGGCACGGCTGGGCCGCAAGCTTCTGGCCACAGGCAACGGCCGCTGCAATTTTTCGCATCAAGGCTTTAACGACAGCAATTATCACGGCACGCACCCACATTTTGTGCATGATGCATTTACACGGTTTCATGAGGCCGATACACTGGCTTTTTTCGAAACCATCGGATTGGCACACACAGTGGATGGGCGTCATCGCTATTATCCAGCTTCGCTCCAGGCATCCGCGGTGCTCGATGTACTGCGGCTGGCCTTGGAGGAGGCTGGCGTTGAGGTGCATACCGATGTGCGCATTACAGCTGTGCAGCCACAGCAAGCAGGTGGTTTTCGCCTGCGCTGGAAAGGCGGCAGTGCTGATGCTGATGCAGTTATAGTTGCCACTGGTGGCGAGGCAGCACCAAAACTTGGCGGTACGCGCGATGGCTACAAGCTGCTGAGCCAGCTGGGGCATACGATGATCGAGACAGCGCCAGGCATTGTGCAGCTCGTTGGTGATGTATCATCGCTTAAAGCTGCCAATGGTCTGAAACGTGACGTTCGTCTGACCCTTCGAGGCAACGGCAAGCGCCTGGTGCAGGACAGCGGAGAACTTTTGATTACCAATTATGGTTTGTCCGGGCCGCCGGTGCTGCAATGCTCCGGCCATGCGGTGCGCGCTTTGGCGCGTGGTGAAAAGGTGCAGGCTGAGATCGATTTCTTCCCAGAACAGGATCTTGGCACGCTGACGGATGCTTTTTTAGCACGGCACGCGGCTTTGCCAAAGCGGCGCGCGGCGGCTTTCTTTGTCGGTTTGCTGCCACGCTTGCTGGCGCAGTGTGCGATAAAAGCCTGCGGCATGAAGCCGGAAACCGCTCTTGATCGTGGCAAGCTGACAGCACTCGCACAGCAGCTGCATGCCTGGCGGCTGCCAGTGAGCGGTTCGCGCAGCTTTGCCGATGCGCAGGTGACACTTGGCGGCATCGATACTGCCGATTTTGACAGCCAGACCATGCAGTCCTGGATGGTGCCTGGTCTCTATGCCTGTGGGGAAGTGTTGGATATCGACGGTGACTGTGGTGGCTATAATTTGCAATGGGCCTGGTCGTCAGGCCGTTTGGCTGCCATCAGCGCTGCCGAAGAAATATTAAACAAATAAATAAAGATAAGGAGATGAAAACATGTCTATGTGGGATATTCTCATCATTGCAGTGATTTGTCTCGCCATTTTTCGTGGCTACTTTAAGGGCTTGTGCCGCCGTCTGACCGACTGGGTTGGACTGGTGATCGCTTTTATTGCGGCAACCCTTGGTGTCAGCAGTTTGGACGCCTTTGTGACAAACACGTTCCATGTCAATGGAAAGGAAGAAATCAGCGAGTGGCTAGAGGGGTACTTTGCTTCTCAGGTTGCTTCCAATCCTAACAATCAGCTGGAAAGCCTCAAGCAGTGGGTCGGTAATCTCTTTTTGCCAGATTCGCTCAAGGAAAGCTTGTACAGCACCATCGATGATTCTGCCAGTGAAATCTATGTCAGCATTTACAACCAAGTGGCGCGTGTACTCGCCGATCCTCTGTGGCACGTGGTGCTGATTATTCTTGGCACCATCGTGTTCTTTGCACTGCTCATTCTCATTGGTGAAGTATGCGGCATCTTTATGCGTCGATTTAGCGTCACGACAATCATTGACCGTTTCCTTGGTGCCATTGCCAGTGGCTTCCTGGTTATGGTGGTGATTGGCATCTTTACCTCGATTGCTGTCTTCATCGTACCGGAATCGGCTGGCTGGCTTGGCCGTGCGCTCCATGGCAGCTTTATGGGACCGGTGCTGACCCAGGCCATGGATGTGCTGCTCAAGGGAGGCGTCTTCTTCTAATGGAGTTGTACTACAACGACTACTCAACTTTTCTCAAGCATTACTATGAGGAGCCTGTCTATAAGATCCCTGTCAATCTCGCCGGCGGCACCTGTCCCAATCGTGATGGGCGCATTTCCTTCGGCGGCTGCACCTTCTGCGACGATACCGGTTCTGGCTTTCAATGCCTGCCGGATGATTTGTCCATTCCCGAGCAGATCGCTGAGAACAAGGCCTTTTACAAGCGTCGTTTCAAATGCGAGCACTTTATCGTTTATTTGCAGACGTTTTCCAACACCTACATGCCGCTGTCGCGGTTTAAGCGTGTTATCGAAGCTGCCACTGCCGATCCGTCGGTGGTGGGGCTGTCGGTGTCGACGCGGCCCGACCTTGTCCATCCTGCCTATCTTGAGGCTTTGATGGAACTGCGCGAACGCCGCGGTGGTTTGGATATTGACATCGAACTGGGTTTGCAGACGGTCAATTACCACACCCTCGAAGCCGTCAACCGTGGGCACACACTGGCTGCTTTTGTGGACGCCGTGCCGCGCATTCGTGCCTGCGATTTTTCAACCTGTGCCCATGTCATTCTCAATCTGCCTGGTGACGACAGCCTCGATGCCATTGAAACGGCGCGCATGCTGTCGGCCCTGCATGTGGACATGGTCAAGCTCCATTCGCTCTACATCGTTGGCGGCACAAAGCTCGCACGTCAATATGTGCTGGGCGATTTTGACATGATCAGCCTTGATGAGTACGTTGGCCGTGTCGTGGATTTTCTGGAATACCTTGATCCAAAGATCATCATTCAGCGGCTTGTTGGCAAAGGCCCTCAGGAAAATTTGATTTTCTGCAACTGGGAAACTTCCTGGTGGAAAATCAAAGATGCCATCAATGAAGAATTTGAGCGTCGCGGCAGTTTTCAGGGCAGCCGATTCAACTACTTGGGTGGTGCCATCATTGATGACTTGGCGGCGCAGTAAAGGCGTCGTGGTATAAACAATCGTTCATTTTACTGACAAAGGTGGTGTTATCACATGATCGGATTGTTGCTCGCATCTTCTGACCCATCGCTGGTCGATGATGTTGCCGATTCGGCAACGGAGACGGCAGAGACAGTGGCAGACAGTGCTGTGGATCAGCTGCAGCAAATGGGCGACTTCTTTTCAATTTTTAACCTCAACAACATTCTCGGCATCGGGGTGCGCATTCTCGTGATCGTTCTCGCTCTTGGCCTTGCGTATCGCGGTATACGCATCCTGGTCAACCGTGCTTATGAAGCACGCTATAAAGTGGGCCGTATGAGTGAAGACAACCTTAAACAGTTGGAAACTTCCCGACGTATGGTCATCAGTGTTATCTTTTACATGTTCATCATCATCGGTGTGATGGCGATTTTGAGCATTTTCGGCTTCGATGTACGCGCACTGGCGGCATCTGCCGGGATTGCCGGTGCTGCGTTGGTGTACATCAGTCAGAATGTCATACTCGACTGGATCAACGGCATCTTCATTCTCGTGGAGCGTCAGTTCAGCGTCGGTGACTACGTCAAGATTGCAGAGTTCTGCGGTGAAGTGCAGAGCATCACCATCCGTCACACCGTCATCAAGACCGACTTTAACGAGACGGTCAGCATTCCAAATGGCGACATCAACATTGTTGTCAATTACACGCAGAACCCGGTAACAGAGTTCTTTGACGTGCGCGTGCACGATGCGTCGCGTCTCGATGAAGGCAAGGAAGCGCTGAATAAAGCCTGCGCCATTGTTAACCACAAATTTGAAAAAGAACTGGTGCAGCCATGTCGTTTATTGGGTGTGCAGGAAATCATTGGTACCGGTGCCACGGTGCGCCTGGCGTTTCAGAGCGCCAAAGGCGACACCTATCCGATTCTGCGCAGTCTGCGTGAAGAATGCATTCATGCACTCACTGCCGTTGGCCTGCAGCAGCAGATCAGCTGAGTGCTTGCGAAAGGAGAATTGCTATGCCCATGAAACTGGCCCTTGGCGATATTGTGGAGCTGAAAAAACCGCACCCTTGCGGTTCGAAAGAATTTGAGATCACCCGTGTTGGCATGGATTTTCGCATCCGCTGCTGTGGCTGCGGCCACGAAGCATGGATCCCTCGTGTCAAGTTGGAACGGGCCATTCGCAAAGTTGTCAGCACCGCTGCGCCGGAGGACGAAGAAAAGAATTAACGAATAAAAATAAAAGCGCTCTTATTTTAAGAGCGCTAAAAAAGGGGACAGCGGCCGCCGGGCGGTCCTGCTGTCCCCTTTGTGTTTCGGGATCATCAATAAGGATCACGTGGAAAATGATCGTCCATCATTTGATGCTGTTTGATGTGGGTGGCATGAAGATAACTGTCGAGCAGTTCCTGTCCCACATAGGTATGGGCAGTGTAAACAGGACGAATCCCGCAGGCACTGATGTCAGCAGCGGTGCTGCAGTAGGTATTGATGCTTTGTATGAGCAAATCCTGCGGACGCGCGCCTTGCTCTAAAAAGAAATTCCAGAGCTGGCGCAGCAGTGTTTCCTGCCAGCCGCTGTCAGAAATGATGACGTCGTTCCATTCCAAAAAGCCTGTCTCGAGGTCAGCCAGAAAGAACGCTTTTGGCAGCGTGCCTTTGGCGGCGACCATCTGCGGCAGGTAGAAATAAAACAGCTCATAAATGCGGCCGTCGCATGGCAGATGCTTGACACGGGCGTTGGTGAATTCGTCGATGATCGGCTCGCCAACCGTCAGCCAATCGTCCTGCGTCAACACAAACGGCGACGTTTCTTCTGGAATGTCATCGCTGAGCAGGAACGCAGCCGTGCGGAGCATCTCTTTTGGTCCGTGCATTTGCAGACGATAAACATCGTTCACTGTGCTGCCGAGCTTTTGGCGTGCGAGCAGCTTGAGAATGGCGCGCAGATAGCGTTCGAGATGGGCGTAGTCGCGGCTGTCAACGATGGTGGCAAGGCCATAGCCTGGGCGTTGACGGCGAAATGTGATGCGCTGTTCGTAGCCGTCCAGCAGACGTTTCTCGAAATTGTTGAGGTTGGGCATATTGTAGCCAACCTCGAGATAATAGCCTTCGTAGCGATTGACAAACTGTTCGACAGAAAGCTCGTCCTCGTCGCAATCGTCATCTTCATTATCCTGCTCGATCATCCAGGTGCGAATGCCGCCGGCGCCGAGCATCAGGCGAATATCGCTGGTGCCTTCGCCGTCGTCTTCGATGACGACAAGGACATAGGCTTCCGGATGTTCCGGATCGATCAGCACAAAAGGCGCGATGCCGTCTTCCCAGGGAGAAAAACGGTTGATGTCCTCAGCGACTGTGTAAAGTGTATCTATATGTAAAATGGTATTGTCGTTGCTCATATTGGTCTCCTATCCGGCTGTGCCGGCAGTATTGTCTATCATTCAACCCTGAATTCTATTATAAAACGATCAAATAATCATCACAAGTATTCCCACGTGTTTTTTGTAAATTATCACACAGAAAGGGGTTCACTCTATGAACACTCCTCTTTGGCAGGCCTTGCAGACGGTGGTCAGCCGTCAGGCCGCAAGCTTTCACACCCCTGGCCATAAAAATGGGCGGCTTGTGCCGCAGGCGCTCCGCGACGCCTGGGGCAGCGACGTATGGCGCTATGACATGACAGAAATCCCCGGCCTGGACAACCTGGCGCATCCCGAAGGCGCGCTCGCCGATTCCATGGCAGGCTGGGCGGCAGCGCGCGGCTGTGCCCATGTACAATATCTGCTGGGCGGCACCTCGCTGGGTATCAAGGCGGCGCTGCTCGCCCTTTGCCGCGGGCGCAAGGTATTCGTGCCGCGTCATGCCCATGGCAGCGTGTACCAGGGACTGGTGTTGGCAGGCGCCGAAGCAGTGCCGCTGCCGGTGTGTTTTGACGATGCGCTGGGCATCCCTCTGGGTGTGGCGCCGGAAGATTTGGCGGCGGCCATCGCTGCCCATCCCGACTGTCGTCATCTGCTCATGGTCCATCCCACCTACCACGGCATCACCTGGCAAAATGAGGCGCTTTTTGCGGTGGCCCACGAAGCCGGACTGACGACCATTGTTGACGCTGCCCATGGCGCTCATTTTACGAGCGCTGTCACGCCACCGTCGGCGCTAGCCCTGGGGGCAGATGTGGTCATCGAAAGCGCCCACAAAACCCTGCCCTGCCTGACACAGGCGAGTGTCATGCTGATTCGTGACGCTGACTTGGTGACACCGCTGACGCAGGCTGTGGCGCTTCTTCACACCACCTCGCCAAGCTATCTTTTGATGGCAAGCCTGGAACAGGCTGGCGCCTGGTTGGCCAATGAAGGCGAAGCCGTCATGCAGGTAGGCATGGCGCAGATTCAGAAGCTGGAAGCTGCCCTCGATGGCTGTCAGCGTCTGCGGCTGGAACGCCGCGTCGACTGGCACCAGGACCCATTCAAATGCTATCTTACAAGCCCCAACGCCAGCGGCGAAACCATCGCACGCCTGCTCGATGACCACGGCTGCGTTGCCGAAATGAGCGATGGCCGCGGCTGTCTTTTGATGCTGCCGCTGGATGGCGGCGATCCCGCTTTGGCGGAGGTACTCACTGCTGTGGACGCTGAGCTGGCGGCTTATCATGAGGCCATTCCTGCACCATGTTATAGTGCCGCACCGCCCCAACAAGAGTTAGCTCTTGCTGACGCATGGCTGGCACCACGGCATCGCCTGCCGCTGAACGAAGCCGTTGGTCACGTGGCGGCGGCCATCCTCGAAGCCTATCCGCCAGGCATTCCGCTGCTTTTGCCAGGCGAGCGCATCAGCGAAGCGATTTTGCACGCCTGGGTCGCCAGCGGACGCGACGCCGCCGCGCCTGTCGATGTTCTCGACAACGCGTGAAAAACCCATTATAATAGAAACAACATCACCACGCACCAAGGAGGCACCATGCGATTTCACGACATCATCGGTCAGCCGTCGGCCTGCGCGCAGCTTGAGCGCGCCTGGCAGCACGGGCGGCTGAGCCATGCTTACATATTCGATGGCCCGGATGGCGTCGGCAAGCAAACGACGGCACGCGCGCTGGCAGCGCTTCTGCTCTGCGAACAGCCGCAGGAGGCAGATAGCTGCGGTCAGTGTTTGGCCTGCCGCCAGCTTGACGCCGGCACTCATCCCGACTGTCATATTTTGGTGCCGGATGGACGCAGCATCAAGATCAAGCAGATTCGTGATCTGCGCGCCCGTTTGGCAGGCACCGCCAGCTATGGCGGTTATACGGTCGTCATCATCGATCAGGCCGACAGCATGACGCTGGAGGCCGCCAATGCCTTCCTGAAAACTGTGGAAGAACCGCAGGGCCCGACCTGTTTCGTGCTCATCACGACCCAGGCCGATCGCTTGCCGGATACGATTCGTTCACGGGCTCAGCTGGTGCGCTTTCAGGCGCTTTCCCAAGCCAGTCTGTCGCGGCTCTTGGGCAGTGATGCCGAAAGCCACGCAGGCCGCATCGCCATCGATCTTGCCGCTGGCAGCATCACCCGTGCACGTCAGGTGCTCGACGATGAGGCGCTGCGCAGCACGCTGCTTGAGCGGCGCAATCATCTGGAAGCGCTGCTTGATGGCTTGACCACGCGCCACGACGGCGCCCTGCTGCGCTTTGCCGACACCTTCATGGGCGATCGTGATGGCGTGCGCGACGAGATATTGCTCATTCGCCGCTATTACGACACCCGCCTGAAAACAGCGCTGCGCGACGGCACCGATCTGGCGCCAGCCGTACAGGTGCTGCATGATACAACCACCGCCCTCAACCGTCTCGAAACCAATGCCGAGCCGGCCTTTATTCTGGGCGCTTTGCTCATAGAAATGGCGCGTCACAGCCGCCAATAGAGAGGAGAACCACCATGCCAGAAATCATAGGCGTGCAATTTCAAACCGCCGGAAAAATATATTATTTTGACAGTTGCGGCCAGCAAATCGAAACAGACGATCACGTCATCGTCGAGACGGCGCGCGGGGTCGAATACGCTCGCGTCAGCCTGGCCACCCATTGGCTGCCTGAGGAGGACATCAAAGAACCGCTGAAACCGATCATTCGTGTGGCCGATGATGAAGACCGCGCCGTTTACGAAGAAAACCTCGAAGCCGCCAAAGAAGCTTACAGCATTTGCCAGGAAAAAATCGCTTACTGCGGCTTGGATATGAAGCTCGTCAATGTTGAGTACACCTTTGACCGCGCCAAAGTGATCTTTAATTTCACCGCTGATGAACGTGTCGATTTCCGCGAACTCATCAAAGAACTCGCCGCCGTTTTTCACACCCGCATCGAATTGCGTCAGATTGGCGTGCGCGACGAAGCCAAGATCATTGGCGGCATTGGCATCTGCGGCGAGCCGCTGTGCTGCCACCGCTTTTTGACCGATTTTTCGCCGGTCTCCATCAAGATGGCCAAGGAACAGAACCTGTCCTTGAATCCAACCAAGATCAGCGGCTGCTGCGGCCGTCTGCTGTGCTGCCTCAATTATGAGAATGAACACTACGTGGAAGCCAACCGCTGCGCCAAGGAAGCTGCCCGCGCTGCCAAAGAAGCAGCCGCTGAAAAAGAAAAAGAAGCTGCTCTGGCCGCCAGCCTCGATGCCGCCGCTTATCCGGACGAAAAGGAAGAAACCCTGGTGGAAGACGATCACATCGAAGTCACGGTAGAAACTTACTATGACCCATCTCTTGTCACATCCACGGTTGACGCGATCAAGCACGACAACAGTCGTTCCCGCCGTTCCTCCGATAAGCACCACGACAAGCAAAACAACGGACGCAGCAGCGATAAGTCCTCTCAGAAACACAAAAAGACCAACAAACGTCCCGCCGACCACCACGACGACGCCATGCCAAAGGAAGAAAAGATGCGCAAACCACGCAAGCGCGGCAGCCGCGGCGGACGCAATAGGAATAAGAGCAATGGCAACAACAAATCCAATTCTTCCAAATAATCCTGCCGAAGATCTGGAATGGACCGATCTGGCGCTGCGCGGCTGGGGGCTTTACCAACGGCGCGGCGGTCTGCGCTTTTCCATTGATGCGGTGCTGCTGGCCCATTTTATCCAGGGCGGCGAACGGGCACACATCCTCGACGCCTGCACCGGCACCGGCATCATCGCCTTCATCATGGCGTCGCGTTTTCCAGAGGCGCGCATTCAGGGCATCGACATTCAGCCTCAGCTCATTGATGCGGCCGCTGCCAGCGGTCTGCGCAACGGCATCGCCAGCGACCGGCTGTCCTTTGCGGTGCAGGATATGCGCGAGAAAACACCGGTGCTGCGGCGGCAGTTTGACATCATTACCTGCAACCCGCCGTTTTTCAAAGTCGGTCATGGCGCTGCCAACCCAGACCAGGAAACCGACCTTGCCCGTCATGAACGCACCTGCACCCTCGACGATGTGTTCACCTTCGCTGCTTATGCTTTGCGCGAACGCGGCCGCCTGGCGCTGATTCACCGCGCTGCTCGCTGCGATGAAGTGCTCGCCAGCGCGCGGGCCCACAAATGCAAGCCCATCCGCCTGCAGCCAGTCTACGCCCGCACAGGCGAACCAGCCAAACTCTTTCTCCTGGAATGCTGCTACCTCGGCCACCAGGACCTCACCCTGGAAGAACCCCTCTACATTTATGACGACGCGGGCAAATATCGCCCAACCATTCAGTCGTGGTATGAGGGTAACGACGGGCACTGACAATGAAACGAACCACTTACCCAGCTAGTCCTGAAAGGGCGACGCGGGCAAATACCGCCCGACCATTCAGTCGTGGTACCAAGGTAACGATGTGAAATAAGTGGGTGAAGAACCACAACCGCAGCTAGTCCCGCAGGGACCCTGCGAATCCATCATATTATAATATGGCAACCAATGAAGGGAGGCGCCTTATGGACCAAACGACGCCGCAGAGCGGCATGCTCTATCTGGCGGCAACGCCCATCGGCAACCTTGAAGACATCACGCTGCGCGTGCTGCGTGTGCTGGAAGAAGCCGATGTGATCTACTGCGAAGACACCCGCAACAGCCTCAAGCTGCTGCGCCATTTTGACATCAGCAAACCGCTGGCCAGCTACCATGACCACTCGCCGGAATCTCGCGCCCTGCACATTGCCGAGCAGGTGCGCCAAGGCAAGCAGGTCGTTCTCATCAGCGATGCCGGCATGCCCGTCATCAGCGACCCAGGTTTTGACCTGGTCAACGTTTTTCGCCGCGAAGGGCTGCCCTATACGGTCCTGCCAGGTGCCAGCGCGTCATTAAGCGCTTTGGTGCTGAGCGGCATTGCCAGCGATCGCTTCATATTCGAAGGCTTCCTGCCGCGCAAGAAGAAAGACCTCGACGCGCGCCTCAGCCTGCTCGACAGCCAAACCGCCACGGCCATCATCTACGAATCGCCGCATCGCCTCAACGCCACCCTCGACGCTTTCGCCAAACGTTGGCCAGCGCGGGAATGCGCGGCGGTGCGTGAAATCAGCAAGCGTTTCGAAGAAGTCGTGCGCGGCACCACCAGCGATGTGCGCGACCATTTTCTCGCCAACGAACCGCGCGGTGAATTTGTTCTCGTGCTTGCCGGGGCCGATCCCGACGCGCTCAGCGACAACAGCCTCGAGCACGCGCTCGAGCTGGCGCGTGAGCTTGTGCGCGACGGCGCCAGCACCAACCAGGCTGCCAAGGAAGCAGCCGCCCGCTGCGGCCTCTCCAAACGCACCATCTACCAGGCTCTCCTGGAAGACCAATGATCCCTTGTGAAAGAAGGTAACGCCTGTGAAGCGTATCACCAAATTCATTTATTGTCTCGCCGGCCTTTTGCTCATGGCCTATGCGTTCCTGACCTATGATCTTCTTTTCTGGGGCATGGTCCCGGCAGGGATCAGCCAGCCCATGCTCGTAATGATCGTGCTTGGCGGCTTTATCCTCACCGTCCTCATCGGCTTTCTGCTCTTTGCCAAAGGCCTGCTCAGCCGTCGCCGCCTGCCAGCGCTTGCCAATGACCGTGACGGCGGCACCGTTTTTGTAACGCCAAAGGCCCTGCGCAACATCACCTATGTAGCCGTGGAACAGTTTGACGGCATCTTTGAAGATCGCGTCAAAGTGCGCGTGCTGCGCGGCGCCAAGCCCACTTACCGTGTGAAAATCTGGCTGGGCATCGCCGAATATTCCACCCTGCCCGCACGCCATGAAGACATTCGCAGCCACGTTGCCGAAGCCCTTGAAACCTGCACTGGCGTACCCGTACGCCGCGTTGACATCGTCTTTTACACTGCCCACACCACCACCGCACACAGCGAAGGAGGCACCCCACAATGAGTACATCAAACGACACCCCATGGTGGGACCCAGACATTCAGCAGCCTGCTGAAGATGCAGCGCCTCAGCCTGCCGCGCCGGCAGACCACAGCGCCGATCAAGGCAGCACGCCGCGCCGCCTCACCACCATGGACTTGATCCACGATTGGATTCATGACAACATTCACACCACCATCTACATGGTGATCGGGTTCATCGTTGCCTGCTGCATCCTGGGTTTTGGTTTCTGGCGCACCCTGCTGGTCGTCATCTGCGTGGGTGCAGGCTACCTCATCGGTGGCTGGCGCGATGGCAACCCTCGTCTGCGTGAACGCAGCCAGCATTTCTACAAGCGCTGGCTGGAAGATAATCCCTTCATCAATGACAGACACTAGAAAGGATCTGAGATTATGAGCGAACAACCACAAGCAACACCACAGCCCGAAGACCACGATGCTCTCATTATTGACGATGGTGTCATCGAAAAGATTGCCGCTGTCGTCACCCGCGGCATCGACGGCATCCTCGACATGAAAGGCTCCCTCATGAGCGGCTTTGCCTCCAGCTTTGGCGGCGCCTCAAAAACCTCCAAAGGGATCACCGCCTCTGTCGATGGCGCTGCCGCTTCCATCGAAATCAAGGCCATCCTCGAATACGGCGCCTCAGCACCGCTCATCTTTGACAAGATTAAGAGCGAAGTGCGCCGCGAAGTCAAAGACATGACCGGCCTCGACGTGCGCGACATCAATTTCCGTGTTGTCGACGTCATGACCAAAGACGAATTTGAACGAGACAAAAAGAAAGCACAAAGCACACAGCAGTGACCATGCGTGGCCCTGCTGCCTGATGAAACGATCAGGCAGCGGGGCTTTTTTCTTTGTCCTATTTGAAAGTATGGTTTTTTTGTTAAGGTTTCATAGATAACGGCACAATGATAAAAAATATGGTAATATAAGACGAAATAAGTCATATTAAACCACCATTACCACACACCCACCAGAGGACGCCGAAGGAGTGAACCCATCATGAAACTGATCCTTAGCGACAGACCCCTGGATCTGTCGATTCATAGCGACGACATCGTTTTAATTGATCTGTCCGCCTGTACCATTGCCAACTGCATTGGCTGCTTTGGCTGCTGGACCAAAACACCAGGCAAATGCGTCATCCGCGATGATGCCACGACCATCTATCCCCTTATCGCCAAAAGCGACGAAGTGATCTACATCAGCCGCGTCAAATATGGTGGCTATGACACCACCATGAAAACCATGCTCGAGCGTGCCATTCCTGTGCAGCAAGCCTTCATCCGCATCCACAATGGCGAAACCCATCATGTACAGCGTGCCGTCGTGCCTAAGAAAGCCACCATCATCGCCTACGACGCTAACGACTGCGACGAACGGGCGCTCTTCGAACAACTCGTTGCCCGCAATGCCCACAACATGAATTTCAAAAGCCACCGCGTCGTCTTCGCCCGCGAATGCGACGTACAGGACATCGTAACAAATGAGGTGAAAAAATGGGAAAAATCCTGCTCATAAATGGCAGCCCCCGCGCGCCGCGTTCCAACTCCAAACGCTATGCTGCGCTGTTCGACGCCTGCTGCCCCGTCGAAACCGACTACTATAATTTGAACAAGAACAACCACCAGACGCTCATCGACGCCATGGCCACGCACACCGACGTCGTATTCATCTTCCCGCTCTACGCCGACGGCATTCCTGTGACCCTGCTTCATTTTTTGAAAGCCCTCGAAGCGCAGCCGCCGGAAACCAAGCCCGTGGTCTCTGTCCTTATCAACTGCGGCTTTCTCGAATATGAGCAGAACGACATTGCCGTGCGCATGATGCAGCTGTTCTGCGCCCAGAACGGCTACGATTTTGGCAGCGTGCTGCGCATCGGCAGCGGAGAAGCCATCCTCGACACCCCTTTCAAATTCGTCGTCACCCGTGCCATGAAACGCTTCGCCGCCTCCATTGTCGATTGGCAGTATGGCAGCTACCAGGCAAAAATGCCGCTGCCCAAACCGCTGTTCATCCACGCCTCCACCCAATACTGGGAAGCCTATGGCCGCAAAAACGGCCTCACCAAAAAAGACATGCAGACCATGACCATCGAAGGGCGCTCTTAAAAACGCATATACAGCATCAACAACCTGTGTCGTTATCAAACGGCACAGGTTGTTTTTTTAAGAGCGCTCTTATTTTGAAAAACGTGCATGAAAATGACAGTTCTGTGACAATTGTGGGGAGTCTATGGAGAAAATGTGGTTTTTGCGGTATTATAATAGAAGTTTCACGTATGTAATATGGCAAAAAAATGGCAAAATTTCAGCTAAGAACAGAAACAGACATTTGACAGGTGTCTAATGGAGAATGGCTTTGACAACATTTTTCGTGGCCCTCAACCTGTCGAAGGAAGGACGTGACCCTATTTGAATTTAAAAAAATGGACCAGTACACTGACGCTTTGCGCAGTGACCCTCGCTTGCACAGCCATGCCAGCTGCTGCAGGGGATACCGCATTTGTTGGTCAGGCGACCAAGCCTAATCTGCAGGCTGCTGCAGATGCCATGAGCGCAGCCATGAACCAGATGAACAATGGTTCTTCTGGCGGCACAGTTACCACCCCTGGCAACAACGGATCTACTCAGACCCCGGCCACCGGTGACACAGAAGCTGTCGGCGTCGATTATGTATCGCTGTCTAACCCAGCTCAGACCATCGACGGACAGACCTATCTGCCTCTGCGCACCACCTTTGCTGCACTCAAAGACGCAGCTCTGACTGTAGACTGGAAGCCAGAAGGCCAGCAGAAGATCAAGCTCACCACCAGCGGCGGCACTTCCTATGAAGTGTATCTCACCGCTTCTGAAGATGGCGTGCAGATTCAGCAGGGCGGCACCACTTACGCACTGAAAAATGTCAGTGGCACCACCTACGTTCCACTCGCTTTCTTCCAGGGTATCATTCCTAATGTAAGCCTTGGCCTGTCCGGCAGCCAGATTCTCGTGCTGACGGCAAAGAGCGGCGACAGCGTTTGGAGCAGCAATTTCTGGGGCAATATGAACAGCTATCAGGCACCTGTTGCAGAACCGGAACCAGAACCAACTCCGGAGCCAACACCAGAACCTGAAAAACCAGATGTGACCTATCCAACCGTTGATACTCCAGTGGTTACCCCACCAACGGACAACAATACCGGCAATGGCGGTTCCACCGGCGGTTCTAACAACGGCGGCGGCAGCAGCAATGGCGGCATCGTCATCGGTGACAGCCTGCTCTGGCCAGCCAACAGCCATTACATCACCTCTAATTACGGCTACCGCATCGACCCAGTCGGCGGTATCCTTGGCGATTTCCACCTTGGCCTCGACATCGCTGGTTCTGTTGGTGATCCTGTCTATGCAGCACAGGGCGGCACCGTTATTCGTGCATCCTGGTTCTCCACCTATGGCAACTGTGTAGATATTCAGCACCCAAGCGGCCTCGTTACCCGCTATGCGCACCTCAGCGCGTACCATGTCTCTGTTGGCGACACCGTCAGCCAGGGCCAGATCATCGCTGACATCGGTGCAACCGGTAACGTTACTGGTCCACATCTCCACTTTGAAACCATCGTCAATGGCAGCACAGTGGACCCACAATCTTACTTTTAATTGACCCATCAAAGGCGCTCAGAGCCGATCTGAGCGTTTTTTTTCATGCCTGTGAACAAATTCCTTCATATAATATAGGCCGATTGTGCAACATCACAGATGCCGCCTTCGAACAATAAGCAACAAAAAAGTGACAGCGCGTTACCCATGACTCATGCAACAGCGCTGTCACTTTTTATACACATGATTGCACAGGATGTTCACCAGGTAATGCCCCAAAAATAGCCGCTGAACGCTCAAAATAGGGAGAGGATGGTCGTTTTGGGCGCAAAAGCGGCGCAATGTCCCCATTTTCTAGTAGAAATCATGCGCCAACGCGCCATGCTCCGCCCGAAAAAATGGCCTTGTGGGCGATTCGTGACAAAAGTTACAGCCTGTCGACTCGTGTTATTTTTCACGAGAAAAATGAAGAACGTATATTCGATGAAAAGTTGGTGATCTTTTTAGTGCAATCCGCTGAAACCCGCTCAATAAAGGGGGATGGCGCCTGGTTACAAAATCATGGGCAAAGCGATTTAATACTTAACAATAAATTGACATATTTCCCATGAACCTTGCCAAAGACAAAATAGATATGTTAGCATAGCGCCTGTCGATGAAAAACAGAAACACAAAGAAAAGGACGTGATCCCCATCATGAAACAGAAATCCATCGCAGCCATCTTATTGATCGCACTCGGTATCAGCAGCCTCGGCGCAGTGCCTGCATTCGCAGACGACACTGCAGCGGTTGAAGCAGCTACAGAACAAACTTCGGCCCTGCAAGGCGCTACCAGTGATTACCATATTGACAACTACCAGCTGAGCGCATCCGTCATCAATGAAGAAGGCACCCTTTATCTGCCGCTGCGCAGCACCCTCGAAGCGCTTGGCGCCAGCGTAACCACCAATCCAGACAAACAGGAACGCAAGCTCAAACTCACCACTTCCAGCGGTGACACGCAGCTTTACTATAACGAAGCCGGCACTGCCATCTCCACCTCAGCAAACGGCAACTATTACAATATTAAAGTGATCAACAACACCACCTACGCACCAATGGCCTTCATCCAGGAATTGACCAACCGCGTGGTCTCCGTGCATGACAACAACCTCATGCTTATCAAAGTAGACGACAGCGCCATTTGGAAAACGCTCGAAGCATACAGCATCGATGCTGCTTACATCAAAAAGAGCATCGGTGAACAAATCGTTGAAACAGCCATGAAATACATTGGCGTGCCATATGTATGGGGCGGCACCAGCCCAAGCGGCTTCGACTGCAGCGGCTTGGTTCAGTATGTCTATGCTGAAAACGGTATCTCCATCCCACGTGTCACCTACAGCCAACAGGCTGCAGCAACACCAGTGTCCTTCAGCGATCTTCAGCCTGGCGACCTCGTATTCTGGGGCGGCAGCGCATACCACGTAGGCATCTACATCGGTGACGGCAAATACATCCATTCTCCAGCACCAGGCCAGAGCGTCTGCATCCAAAGCTACAGCGCTTACCCATTCACCAGCGCTGGCCGCATCGTGTAAACAATAATCTGAAAACTATTTACAAAACCTTGGCAAATTGTTACTTTTGTCACGAACTGTAAAAAACAGGGGAACGTAAGTTCCCCTATTTTCGTTACATTCTGCCTGACCGAGGCTCTGCAAATGCCTTCGCAGCGCCTTTTTCACGCCTTTTTACCGGCAGGCAACCAATCGTAACAGTCAGCAACAGTTTAGTGACAATTCCTTGCAAAACCTGTTCAAATACACATTTTTCCTGTATTATAATAAAAGTTTCACGATCATATGACGAGTATGAACAGTGCGTGTGCGAATCTTCACATATGCACTCGAAAAAAAGGATATTTGACGGGCAGCTAAAAGATTATTAAACGAAACAAGAAACAACCCTCATCGACCACGCCCCGTCAAAGGAAGGACGTGACCTCTTTGAATTTGAAAAAATGGACGACCGTATTGACACTCTGCGCTGTAACCTTTGCCGCTGGCACCACTGGTGTGGCACCAGCCCTCGCAGCAGACACCGCCATCGTTGGCGAAGCCGTAACGCCTAACCTCGAAGCAGCCGCTCAGGCAATGGCAGCCGCTACGCAGAAACTCAACAATGGTAGCACACAAACACCTGTAGTTGATAACAACAGCAGCGCTCAGAAACCAAGCAATGGTGACACTGAATCCGTTGGCGTTGACTATGTCAGCCTCAGCAACCCAGCCACCACCATCGACGGTCAGACTTACCTGCCACTGCGTGCCACCCTCGAAGCCATGAAAGATCAGGCGCTTCAAGTAGAATGGAAGGCAGACGGCCAGCAGAAACTCAAACTCTTCAACAGCAGCGTTTCCTATGAAGTGTACCTCACCGCTGATGGCAGCGGCCTGCAGATCCAGCAGGGCGGCACCACCTACGCTGTGAAGAATGTTGGCGACGTGATCTATGTGCCACTGAGCTTCTTCCAGGCCATCATCCCTAACGACACCATTAGCCTTTCCGGCACCAACATCATCGTCCTTACCGCAAACGACGGTGCTACCGTTTGGACCAGCAATTTCTGGGGCAATATGAACAGCTACCAGGCACCAGTTGTGGAAACACCAACCGTGGAAAGCCCAACTGTTGAAACGCCAAGCGTCAGCACCCCTGACGTCACCTATCCAGATGTCAACACCCCATCCACCGATAACAGCAATAGCAACAGCACCACCCAGCCCCCTAGCGTCGACCAGGGTACTGTTGATGAAATCGTCAATGGCATTTCCGACGGCACCGCGCGTGCCATCATCGCCAGTGCCATGAAATACCTCGGTGTGCCATATGTATGGGGCGGCACCAGCCCAAGCGGCTTCGACTGCAGCGGTTTGGTACAATATGTTTTCGCTGAAAACGGCATCAGCCTGCCACGTACCACCTACGAACAGCAGGCCGTTGTTGCACCAGTTTCCCTCGTGGCTTTGCAGCCTGGCGACCTCGTATTCTGGGGCGGCAGCGCTTACCACGTCGGCATCTACATTGGCGACGGCATGTACATCCACGCACCAGCACCTGGTCAGAGCGTTTGCATTCAGAGCTACGACGCTTATCCATACACCAGCGGCGGCCGCGTGCTCGTCTAATCGACAGATTCGATCATTCATCCCTCTCAGAACAGCTGAGAGGGATTTTTTTATGCCCGCTCAGCGTGCGAAAGAAGGAGCAATCAAGAATTTTTTGTGGTCATAGCAAGACACTAGTGTTATTATAAAATAAGAAGATTTCGCCAATAGCTCGCGCACGGCAGCGGCTGGCACCGATATACCCCCCGGTCAGCAAACGACCGCCATTTCGAAAAATGAACGCATGAAAGAGAGGAATGCACCATGAATATCGCCCGAATCAACTACAACCAGCAGCTCTACTATGCTTCCATCGACACCGTCAACGACGTTGCCACCCTCATCGACGGCGACATCTTTGGCCGCGACATCGAACTCACCAACACCACCCTGCCGCTGGACGACTGCACCCTGCTGGCGCCTGTCAACCCACGCCACGTGTACGCCATCGGCCTCAACTACGCGGCCCACGTTGATGAATTCAAGCACATCGACCCAACCCGTGCCAATCCGGACGATCCGATCGCCTTCCTCTGTGCATCAACAGCCATCACCGGCCCCAACACGCCGATCGCTATCAGCCGCCTCGACCACACCGTCGACTACGAAGGCGAACTCGTCGCCGTCATCGGCCGCCGCTGCAGCCGTGTCAGCGAAGCCAACGCCCTGGACTACGTCCTCGGCTACACCTGCGGCAACGACGTCTCTGACCGCACCTATCAAAACGCTGACAAACAATGGCTGCGCGCAAAATCCCAGCCAACCTACAAACCTCTCGGCCCATGGATTGTCACCGACATCAAAGACCCACAGAACCTCTCTGTGCGCTCCTATCTCAACGGTGAACTCCGCCAGGATGGCAACAGCAGCCTCATGATCTTCTCCATCGCACGGCTCATTGCCCATCTTTCCGCCTTCACCACCCTCTATCCAGGCGACCTCATCTACAGCGGCACCCCAGCTGGTGTCGGCCACATCGCCCCTGGCGACACCGTCACCGTCGCCATCGAAGGCATCGGCACCCTCACCAACTCCGTCATCGCCGCCGAATAAACCCTTGCAGCACAAGCGCCGACCAGTTCCGCTGGTCGGCGCTTTTTATGCTTTTCTTCAAAAACGGCAGCGCTCGCATTCAAAACCAAATCCCGCCGCCACCCGCTCCGCATTGCCTGGCATCAGTCATTCGCTATATCATTAGTTTATTTCTATTTGTATAGACTAATAAGATTTGGTATTCTCTAAATATAGTGCTAAATAGCGCCAATCATACTATAAGGAGGAACCCATTATGAGACAACGCAAATTGACCGATCAACAACGCCTTGACGCCGTCCACGCTTACCTGGCGGGCGCTGGCAGCTACCAAACCATTGCTGAACAGTTCCAAATCAGTTCGCGCACCCTGCGCGACCTCGTTGCCCTCTACCAGAGCCAGGGCGAAGACGCCCTCCATAGCCCCTCCAGCAACAACTACTACCCGCCGGAGCTCAAACGGCAAGCCGTCGAAGATTACCAGTCCGGCCGCGGCATCCAGCGCGACATCTGTAAAAAATACAACATACGTGCCCGCACCCAGCTGCGCGCCTGGATTCGCCAATACAGCAGCGATGCAGACCTCCAGCCGCAAACACGCAGCACCACCACACGCACCACAGTGCCAGGCCGCAAAACCACCCTCGAAGAGCGCGTTGAGATCGTCTGCTACTGTCTCGCAAATGGCAAAGACTATGACCTCGCCATCAACACCTACCACATCAGTTACCAGCAAGTCTACTCCTGGGTGCGCAAATACCAGGACTTCGGCCTCGAAGGCCTCCTCGACAAACGCGGCAAACGCAAAGACCCCGCTGCCATGACCCACGTCGAACGCCTGCAATCAGAAAACAAACTCCTGCAAGCCGAAATACAACGCCTGCAAACCGAAAACACAGCCCTAAAAAAACTCCACCAGCTCGAAAGGAGGTGGGGTTGAATGGCGTGCGCCATGAATACCAATACCTCGTCGTTCAGGAAATGGCACAACAAGGCCACACCGTCGCCGAACTATGCCGTGCACTCTCCATCAGTCGCTCCGCCTACTACAAATGGCTCCGCCGCACCCCCTCCGCCCGCGAACAGGAAAACCGCCGCATCCTTGCCGAAATGCGCCTCATCTACCAACAATACCGTGGCATCTATGGCTATCGCCGCCTAGCCGACGAATACAACGCCATCCACCACACCCACTACAACGAAAAACGCTTCCACCGCCTCGCCAAAATCGGCAAACTCCGCGCCATCATCCGCACCAAGCAACCTGCCGCCCACGCCGAACCCCTCATTCAGCTGCCAGCCAACCTCCTCGCCCGCGACTTCAACGCCGCCCAACCCAACGAAAAATGGCTCACCGACGTCACCGAATTTCAATACTCCCACGGCCAAAAACTCTACCTTTCCGCCATCCTTGACCTCAAAGCCAACGACATCGTCGCCTACCACATCAGCCCCAGCAACAACAACAGCCTCGTCTTCACCACCTTCGACCGCGCCATCGCCAAATACCCCGACGCTCACCCGCTCGTGCACAGCGACCGAGGCTTTCAGTACACCAACACCAAATTCAAAATCAAACTCCTCGACCAAGGCATGCTCCAAAGCATGTCCCGCCCCGGCATGTGCATCGACAACGGCCCCATGGAAGCCTTCTGGGGCACCCTCAAAAGCGAAATGTACCACCTTCACCAGTTCGACGACTACGACACCCTTGCCCAGGCCATCGCCGACTACATCCATTTCTACAACACACGCCGCCGCCAGCGCCGCCTCGACTGCCTGCCGCCCCTCGCCTACCGCAACCGCCAGGACCCCTAACCACACCACAAGGCTTGAAGCCCCACGCTTCAAGCCTCTTTTTTTGCCCTCCTCATAGATCACCAAATCACCATATATAAGGAAAGAAACTGCACCACCCACCCTCAGCACAAAACAAACAATATATATAGAAGGAAACCGCTCATTCCTTGGATAAAAATCCCCCCGCACACGCACAACCGCCGCATACCGCGCCCCACACACCCCTCGCCGCTCTTCATCAATCGCCGCCAGCATTTTGTTATTTCCCCTGTCGCCGCGGTGGGGGGATGATCAATTTTTGGGGGGACT
>CALJRU010000040.1 GCA_937976375.1 uncultured Peptococcaceae bacterium
GGCTTAAGACGAGAAAAAGGCCACCTTGCGGTGACCTTTTTCGACAAGCTGAAAGCAGGCACTCTTATAATAAGAGTGCCTGCTTTGTTTCTATATAGGATTAAAAGATGAGGGTGATATTTTATTAATATTTATCGCGCCATGAGAAGGTTGGTTTTCCATGATCGTTTTTTACAACAAGGAACTTGTTATTCAGTAACGGATTGGTGAATGTGTAATCAGAACGTTTATGCAGAGCACGGGATTCCTTACGTTCCAATGCAGTGGCGCAGATCAATTGACCAACCAGAAGCAAGTCAAAAGATTCCAATGCACGCATCAATTCATGAGCGTCGTTGCATTTTAACTGGGCTTTTGCAGCATCTTTTAAGTCGCCTAAATATTTCAAGCCGGTTGAGAGCATATTCTCGGAACGAGGTGTGATGATGCCGGCGTAATCTGCCATAATTTGCTGAACAGCCATGTTCAATTCTTTCCAAGTTGGTCCGTTTTTACGCTCCATCAGAGCACTGTAGAATTCTCGGCAGGTATTGACACGTGGCAGTTCAACTGGGTTCTGATCACTTGCCTGTGTTGCCTTGGCATAAATGGCAGCATTTTCGCCGGCAATACGACCGATGACGGCTGCGCCGGCCATATCACAACGGAAGTTCCCAACTTCATCACCAGCGGCAAACAGTCCAGGAACATTGGTTGCCCCATGTTCATCAATTTGGATCCCACGGCCAATCAAGATTGGTTCATATTGGGTAAATTCAACCATATCCTTAGACAAGTCAATTTTCTGCTGGTCAAGTGCTTCGAGAATGGAGGTATCCCCTTCACACTTCAAGCCCCACATCATATATTCCATATCTTCAGGTGCTGTTTCCGTGCAATTCATGAATACAGGACCGCTGCCATCTTCAATTTTATCACGGAAGACAGAATGCCAAACATCAGCAGTGATATCCCCAAGTTCTTTGGTTGGTTTAGAAACAAATGGACCGACAGGCGTGCTGTTAGGATCGGTCAAAACACCAATCCATGTTGCTTTGCCGCAGCGTTCCATATATTTTGGACCGGCATGGGTGTTTGGAATTTCAAGGTTGACCAATTCAGCCCCGATTTTATAAGCTGCTGCACGACCGCCGCCAGCATTACAAGGACAGTGTGCAGTGTTAAACAGCATACCACCAGTAATAGAAGGATATAGACGGCTCGTGTTACCAGTTGTGGAAATAACAGCTTTAGCCTTATATACCTTCATTTTTGGTTCACATTCAGAAATATCAATGGCGATTGCACCGAGAATTTTTCCTTCATCGTCCGTTAAAAATTCAGTAATAGGGGAATGGTTTTCGATGACAACGCCACGTTTTTTCGCTTCGGCTGTTAATACAGCCTTTTGATTAAAACCATCATACTTCAACCAGATGCGAGGACGGCCAGGGAATGCATGGCCGTTGAATTCCCATTCACCATGAGGCTGCATATTGATGCCCCACTTATTCCAATCTTTAACAACTTCGAATGAACGTGAGGCAAAAACCTTTTGGATTGTAGGGTCGGCCCATCCTCCAACCATGCTCTGATCAAATTCCTTAACAAATTCATCCAATGTCATTTTATGATGTTCAGGGATATAGCAACCAAAATGGTCATTGCCTGTTGCGCCGGAACCGCTGCGCAACGTATTTGTTTTATCACAGAGGATGACTTTAGCACCACCATCGGCAGCAGCAATAGCAGCCATTAATCCTCCAATACCGCCGCCTGCGATAAGAACGTCACATTCTTTAACTTCTGTGTTCATCTTAATCATAATGAGTCAACCTCCTATTATTTTGCTTTACGATTCAACAGCATGTAAGGCAGTGGGTAGCGCATTTCGATGGCGCCCACAGGACATTCCATGATGCAGGCACGGCAGTGCCAGCATTCATCTGGATAGCGAATAGCAGGCACTTTTTTTGGTTCAGCAGGACCAAATACGTCCATGGTACAGATATTGGCGCATCGTGTGCAGCCAATACATTTTTCTTCATTAATGATAGGTGGCATGATAATTTCTCTCCTTTAAAAGAATGTAATATAGTTGACTATCGTTATGCGATAACGCCAATCACTTGGAAAAAGTATAAATAGAGAACACTGATAGGAATCCAAAGGGTGCCATATATGAGAGATGGCTTAATCATTTCTGCCATCGTCCAATAATTGTGATCGTATGTTGCGAGAGATACTGCATCAGCATGTGGCAGTAAGGTCGTTACGTGTGCAGCTAAACCCACGACTAAACCCATCATCATTGGTGAAATATTGAATTGCGGAGCTAGCATAAGGACGATTGGTGTTAGTACGCTTAACAATGCAGTCGCACAAGGAACAACAACGTGACCGTACACCCCGAGTGCAGCAGCAATGATGAGAATTAAAAAAATAGAGGATGATTGAATAGAACCAAGGGTTCTGTCTGCGAGCCATTCTGCAGTGCCATTCACAGTTAGAATGTAGGCAACTACGTTGGTTCCGCAGATCAAATAAGGTACTTCACAGCCGATTTGTGAGCCCATTTTTCTCCAGTCGAGGATGTCGATTCCAGGCATGAAAAGAAATGCAGCACCTGCAACAGCAATCAGCCAGAGAGATAATCCGTGAATAGAAGATGTCATCCATAAGACCAGCATGATTGCGAAGATAAGCAGGTATTTCTTTTCTCCTACTGTCATTGGTCCAAGAGCTTTTTTCTGTTCTTCGATATTGTCTAACCCCTCAACGTTATCAATTTCAGCCGGAAAAATTTTGCAAAGGATGAACCAACAAATCAAGAGCATGATGATTGCAAATGGATAACAGATAAGGGTCCATTTTAGAAAACTAATATTGATTCCAGCAATTGATTGCAGCATAGAAATAGTCATAACGTTTAGTGCGCCGCCGGCTGGTGTACCCAAGCCACCGACGGTAGCTGCTATTGGTATACCGATCATGATGGAGCGGCCAAAATTGGAACAACCGGGCATACAATGGTTTTTCTTGAGCAATTCAACTGCAAGAGAGCCAAATATGAAAGCCGTTGGAATATCCGCTAGAAGTGAGGATATAACGCCAGTGCCAAGCATATAGCTAAGAAGAACATATTTAGGCTTTGATCCAAGCAAGCCACTGACATATAAAGAAGTTCGAGCGCCAAATCCAGTAGATGTGAATGCAACGGCAATCATCAGAACACCAAACACAAAAAATGCAGGACCGACAGCAAAATTAGCGAACGCATCAGTCTGTGTGACCAGTCCCAATGCTGGTGCGCAAACAACTGCAAGAATAGCGATGACTGCTAATGGGAAAACTTCGAACAATAGCCATAAAATAACGATAATGGTATAGCCTAATGATTTTGCTCCATTTTCAGTCAATCCAGCGATAGGTACATTTGAAAAGATCATGTAAATGGCAATCGAACAAACTAAAATTAGCCACTTGCGCCAGGCTGGTTGCTTGGCTGGCAGGCATGCTTCTTCATTTTCCATACCATGATCAACAACCTTGTTTTTCATAAATACACCCCTTATTTACTTGAATAAAGTAAAAGAAAGATAAAATGCAAATAAATGCAAGTGAAATAATTGGACATCCAACAATTTGAATATACATCTATATTCGTGCCTTGTCAATATTTTTTATAAAAAAAATAATTGGAATTCATAAGATGATATGGAACTAAACACGTGGAACAATCGGTAAAAATATTTTGGAAGGCTTTTTCTCAAAGATTGTGGACAGTATGCGTGGTAATATATATAATAGTTGGTATATAAATAATTGGACGAGAATAAATATTGTTGTGTTACATATGAGGTGAAAAACATGGAACTTGTTTTATATGGCGTGGTGATGCTGGTGGCGATGACGTTGGCAGGTGTTATTGGATTTGCTGCGAATGTTTTGGCGTTGCCGGTGCTGAGCATGTTTTTGCCGCTGAAGACTGCTGTTGCGGTATTGATGTTGATTGTAGCGGTGCAGATTGTGATTCAGGCAATTCAGGTGCGCCACGATGCGAACTGGCGTGAGGTGGCCCATATTGTGGTTTTCGTCATCATTGGCATGCCAATTGGCTTTTTGGCCTTGAATTATTTGCCGGAACAATTGATGAAAGGATTTTTGGGACTGTTTGTTGCGGCAACAGCTGTCAAGGGTTTGGTGGACGATGTGCGTGGCAGAAAACCAGGTACGTTTCAGGAACGACCATGGCATAAGATCCTGTTGTTCCTTTCTGGTCTTTTAACAGGTGCGTTTGGCTGTGGCGGTCCTTTGATGGTGGTGTATTGCCGCAATCGTTATCGGGATAAAGAAAGTTTTCGCATTATGCAGTTTGCAAGTGGCAGCATTGTGATGACATTGCCATGTTTGGCTTATGCATGGTCGGGTGCTTATACTGTGGAGGGCATTCCATACATCGTTGTTGGTTTTATTGCTGTTGCAATTGCGTTAAAGGTTAGTGCAAAGATTGCCAAGCGTTTGAATACTGCTGTTTTTCAAAAGCTCGTTAATGTTGTGCTGCTGATTTCTGCGATTATGCTGATTTCCCAAACTATTGGCGCTTGATTAGAATATGATGAGCATCAGCTTTAGTGGCTGATGTTTATTTTTTTGGGCGCTGAATAGGCATGAAAAAACCACCAGCTCTGCTGGTGGTAAATAAATTATACTTTAGTGAATGAAAATAAACCCTCCTGTATTAAAATCAAGTTGGTTTGCCAACCACTTATTCAATACACAGGAGGGTTTTGACATGGATTACCATGATGTAAAAAGTTTATCACATTCAAAATGGAGATGTAAATATCATATTGTTTTTGCTCCAAAGTATCGTCGACAAGCAATCTATGGTCATTTAAAAGCGGACAGCGGACATAGGAAAAATATTACGAAGCCTGTGCGAAAGAAAGGGAGTAAACATT
>CALJRU010000041.1 GCA_937976375.1 uncultured Peptococcaceae bacterium
CCCATATACATTTTACTGCATGTTGAGGCTTAAGACGAGAAAAAGGCCACCTTGCAGTGACCTTTTTCGACAAGCTGAAAACTGATGCCTAAGCATCAGTTTTTTTATTAATCATTAGTAGGTAATAAGCCGGGTTCTGTATCAGCGATCATCTATCTTGAATTTAAGTTACCTCAAATCTCTAGCGACCTACCCAAAACAACACGGGCAATGTTATCGTTTTTATTAGGTCTTGCTCCGAATGGGGTTTACCAAGCCAACTGGTCACCCAGTTGCTGGTGCGCTCTTACCGCACCGTTTCATCCTTACCAAAATATGGCGGTTTGTTTTCTGTGGCACTTTCCTTAGGGTCACCCCCACTGGTCGTTAACCAGCATTCTGCCCTATGGAGCCCGGACTTTCCTCAGCAAAAGCCGCGATCACTTCCTACTAACGCTAGCTATTATATCTTTCTTATTAAAAAAAAACAAGTCCCTGATTAATTTGTTTCATCTTAGATATTGTGAATGGTACGATCCTTCTAGTAGAGGAACAATCACTTCTATTTTCTACAGGATATTGAAACAATAATGCTACCATCGTATAAATCTCTGATCATTGATAAATATAGCACACTCTCTCTTCTTTTATCTTATATGGATTCTGGAAATATCTTCGACTCACCTATAATTTGCTCGCTCTAAAGCCATTTTCATTAACGATGAATCTCAAACTCAAACAAGAACTGATAATTTTGCATGAATCATAAGCTTGTTTTTGGATGTTTACGTGTGGGTAACCACTTGAAAACATACTTATCTTTCAAACCCAAATCCAGGGTAGTTTCTCTTTGACTTTTTCCTACCGACACTATGACACAAATTTCTGGTGATAACATTCATACATATGTTTAATTTTCATCTAGATATAAAATTACCCCCTGATACAGTAGCTAAAATTTCCTGTCTCAGGGGGATGTCCAGTCTATTAATCATTCTACCGAACTTGTTCAAGCATTTAATCTATGGCATCTTTTGCCAAATCTGCCACACAATATTCATTAACAGATCCATTCACATATAAAGTTACATAGCGTTGATCATTAGACCATTCTCGCAAATATTTTTTTATTTCATCATTTGGATACTGTTTAAAATAAATAGAAGCATATGCACGTAAATCAGCGATATCAAACTGTTCAAACCAGTAAAATGTACTCGATAAATATTCTTCTACTTTTTCAGCATGATCTTTCATCAATCCCGGTAAAGCCCAATACAATCCTGCATAACAAATATCATTTAAATCTGTATGGTAGAATAAGGGACCAATAAATTCTTCAAAACGTTTTCCTGGCACATTAGCAATAATATTACCCACGACCTCAGATGATGCCCATGGAACATTTGCACTTTCTTCACACATTTGCCATATAAAACGACGAATAATATTTCTAAACAACGCATCATTCTCAGATGCAAAATAACCAGCTAATTTTCCGATGTACTCAATTGCGGTCCATCGAATGATATCATTAGTCAATCCATAAACATGCATTTGCAAATATCGTGATGTCATGGCATCATTTTCGGTGAAACACGCAACAATTTTTTCAAAATCCTGTCTTTGAAGCGCATTTTGAACTTCCCTTCTGATATTCATAACACGAACCCCTCCGAAAGTACTCAGCTATTCATCATTGGAACCAGCATATTATTATAAATGTTTTGGCCATAATTATCGCCAGGAACAGCCCATTTTCCATTTAAATCGGTTAAATTAGAAGCAACACCACGATTACCGTGATTGAAACGACCATCCAACAATTCACAACCAGATGGCAAAGCATTTGTTGTTGCATAGGAATATAAATGCTGAATATGGGCTTCAACACCTGTGGCCACACTATCATAACACCATCCATGGATTCCTACCTGAAGATAGGCTTTACTATGATTAACTGCCGTTAAAAGTGAAGTTTCATACTCTTCTTCAGTAGTTGTATGGCCTACTGCACCTAATCCACAAAAATTGTTCTGCCAAGGTTTTACCTCGTTGCCATATTGGAAATATCCAGTTTCCAAAAGCGCTTGAGCTAACGCAACATCCCCACGGATGTTATACTTCTGTCCAATTGAATAATAATAATAAGCAATATTGTCAGGAAATGGAACGAACGTTTTGCCATTTGCTACAGCTCGTTGCTGAACGGTTACCTCCATTTTTTCGAGATAACGCTGCATCTGTTCCAATGTGCAATAACTTCCTCCACGCAGCGTAACTTCTTCTGCGTTTTGAGGCATATTTGAATCTGGTTTTTCGCTACCTGACTGATTGTCATTTACAGATCCTGTATTATTATCTGGATCAGATGGCGTCACACTTGGATAAGTAACATCGGGAGTAGGATTAGGAGCCACAGAACCATTATTCGAGGAATTATTCGTTGAAATTGTAACTGTATTTGACGTATTGTTCCAATCAACTTTTGCGCCAAGATTTTCTGCTACAACACGTACTGGAACCATGGTATATCCACTTGGCGTTATATATGGAACCCCTGTAGACATATCTACTTCTAATTGTTGTCCATTAATATAAATTTGCAATGATGAAAGAATCGCCGACGTGCTATTTATATCAGTAGGCTTCGAATCAATCAAAACAGTACGTGTGGTATTATCCCATTCGACAGTATGACCCAAGCCTTCACTAACGACGCGTAATGGTACATACACACGACCATTGATGTTTTGCGGACTTGCGGAACTGTCGCATTCATAATTTTTACCATTTATTATAATATTTGCTCCACTCGCAGCACTTACATCAGTTGGAGCGACAGCAGATGCCACGAGAACAGCACCAATTGTACAAGCACAAATTATTTTTTTTACCTTCATCCAATCTTCCTTTCTTCGATTAGAGGTTAGACTGTGAATTTCACATCTTTTATGTTATCATAAATAGTGAAGAAAATCCATTTTCCAGAAAGGGTTGAAAGAATAATGTCAAATCCTCAGGTAGAAATCAAAATGAAAAGTGGCAATTCGATGACAGTTGAATTGTATCCAGACGTTGCTCCAAATACTGTAAACAATTTTTTATTTTTGGCTAATAACGGATTCTATAACAACTTAATTTTTCATCGCGTCATCAAAGGATTTATGATTCAAGGCGGAGATCCACAAGGTACTGGCACTGGTGGTCCCGGCTATACGATTAAAGGTGAATTTCGTCAAAATGGATTTACCAACGATCTCAAACATGATCGTGGTGTAATCTCTATGGCACGTGCCATGCATCCAGATAGCGCTGGAAGTCAATTCTTTATTATGCATGCAAAAGCACCTCATCTTGATGGTGCCTATGCTGCTTTCGGAAAATTGATTGATGGTTTTGATGAGCTTGATCGAATTGCTGGTGTAAAAACCAACTTTTCAGATAAACCATTGGAAGATGAAGTCATTGAAAAAATGGTTGTACAACTTAATGGATACGAGCTTCAACCACCACAAGTAATTCGATGAAACTATTACTTCGCGAATAAAAAATGCCTCCATGTTTTTACATGGAGGCACAGACTGTAGATAAACCCTATTTTGGCATTTTTGCCAAAATAGGGTTTTCTCATC
>CALJRU010000042.1 GCA_937976375.1 uncultured Peptococcaceae bacterium
GTTCTTGGTTGGTTAATTTGCATTTGTGCATAGTAAAAGCTCCCCATGGCGTAGTCTCGATTTTTGTTATTTCGAGTATCTACTCTATGGGGAGCTTATCAGTGTTATTATGTACGGTGGTTTTTTAACTGCTGCTACGGGCTATGTAGTCGAAGGGGTGCAATTCCTATTTATAGGTGAATTATATACCGTTTTATCAATGTTGGCCATCATTTTGATTATTAAATACATTTTCCGTCCGGATGCATCTAAATTTTTTTTAACAGAAGAAATGCGTCAAAAATTTGAAACTTATCGTTTCTCGACACAACAAAAAATTGGGCTGATTTTGTTAATATTCTATTTCCTCGCATTGCTTCTTCCATCCGTTTTTAAAGGCAATTTCTGGACCATTTTAAGCAACTGGGGAGTTGTTGGGATGACCATTCTTTATATTGTCGTATTTTCTATTTGGAAAGATAAAGATGGCAAGGATATCTGTTCGATGGAGGATTGTTTTCAATACGGGATTGCCTGGGGGCCTGTTTTATTATTTATGGTGACAATTCCATTAGCTTCTGCTATGGAATCAGAAGAAGTAGGTATAATGGCTACGGTAAATTCTGTTGTTGCTCCACTTTTTGATGATATGAGCCCAACTATGATGTTAATTATTATGGCGATTATTATGGGGCTAATCACACAGGTTCTTCATAACTTGGTTGTTGCAGCATTATTTACTCCTATTTTAGCTCCTATTTTCATATCTATGGGCGGAAATCCTATCACATTTTTCTTTGTGTTGTATGCAGCATTATGTTGTGCTTTTGGGACACCGGCAGCATCTATGCAGGCTGGATTGCTTTTCGGCCATAAAGACATATCTACTAAACATGCTTATTTGTTGGGGTGGCTATATTTGGCAGTTACTATAGTCATCGTAATTGCTATGATTCCACTTTGCAATTTGTTGTTTGCATCCCTTGTTTAAAATATAGTTAAAGGAGGTAAATAAAATGAGTGACAATAAAGTTAAGGAGGTAAATAAAATGAGTGACAATAAAGTTATTGTATTGGGTATTGATGGTATGGATCCTAAAATGACACGCCGGTTAGTAGATGAAGGTCGACTTCCGAACATTGAAAAACTTATCAAGAAAGGCGGATGTCGTCAGGACTTGGTTTTGCTTGGCGGGGTTCCAACAATTACACCACCAATGTGGACAACGTTAGCAACAGGTGCTTATCCTAATACTCATGGGATTACCTGCTACTGGAATTCACATCCAACAGAATTAGATCGACTTGTCTATACATTTGACACATCACTTATTAAAGCAGAACAAGTTTGGGAAACCGCAGTGAAAGCTGGAAAAAAAGCTTTGGTATGGACTTGGCCATGTTGCTGGCCAGCAAGATTGGATAGTCCAAATTTACATATTGTTGGTGGTCTTGCTCCATTGGGACCTAATCATACTTCTGCAATCGTTGATGATGACTATCTTACTTATGCATCGTCATCTTGCGAAGCAATTGGTCCAAGAGAGCATTTAGAAGCAAAAGGCGGTGCTGGTTGTATCATGACCGAAGATATGTTGCAAGAAGAAAGCAACGCAGGCTATGTCTCTAGCTTTAACGAAATGGGAGCTGGAAATGCAACCGCAGAAGGTGCAGATGATGGCGTTAAAACAGGCATCGCTCCAAAAGCTTGGCTGCTCTTCGATCATTTGGAAGGCGAAGAAATGAATGAGACAGATAAGTGTCTGAAAACCTATAATTCACCAATTCAACAGCCAAAAAACTGGAAACATGACATTCCTAATGGCGCAAGGGAATTCTATGTTATTGTTGCAAACGGAACTGTGCAATATCCAGCATTGATGTTAAAAAATGAACAAAATAAATACGATACGGTTGAAATTTATCTGAATAAAAAAGAAGAAAAACCATTTGTAACAATTAAGGATGGCGAATACTATCCGCTTGTTGAAACCAAATTGCTTTTTAAAGGTGAAAAGATAAATACTACTCGTCATTTTACGATAGTTAAAATTGATCCAGATGGGGAAAATGTTGTTGTTTCTGCTGGTAATGCATTAGATATAGAAACTGAAAGAAAAGAATCTAATTGGCTGCCCCAATCTCTTTATCAACAAGCGGTTGATATTGCCGGATATATTCCATATGCGATTGGTGTCGGCGGTGGTTATCCAGAAATGATAAGTCGAAGAAGCCTTCCAAGCTGGGATGCTTTTACAAAGTGGCAAGCAAAAGCTTTACTAGGATTGATTGAGCAGAATGACTACGATGCTGTTTTCACTCATCTTCATAGTTGTGACCATATTGGACATCCTTGTTGGCGTTGGGCAAAAACTAGAGAAAAATATGGATTTAACGATGAAAAAGTTTATCAAGGATTTTTAGAAGAAATCTATTTACAGGCGGATGAATATGTAAAACAATTTTTACCATTGCTTGATCAAGGTTGGAATATTATCCTTACATCTGATCACGGTCTTTTGTGTAGTGAAGAAGATGATTTGCCATTCCTGGGTGAAGGCTTTGTAATGAATGTAGGTGTTCTTCGAGATTTAGGGTATACTGTTCTGAAAAAAGACAGTAACGGAAAAAATATCCGCGAGATTGACTGGAGTAAAACCAGAGCTGTTGCTCCACGCGGTAATCATATCTATATTAATCTCAAAGGGCGAAATCCTAATGGTATTGTTGACCCAAAAGATAAGTACGAACTGGAGCGTCAAATTATCGACGATTTGTATAGTTATAGAATGAACGGGAAACGTGTCGTAAATATTGCAATGAGAAATAAAGATGCAGCACTCATAGGTCTGAGTGGTGAAAATTGTGGGGATATAATCTATTTTCTTGAAGAAGGTTTTAATCGACTTCATGGTGATGCACTGTCTACAACCGAAGGATATTTTGGCACCTCAGTTTCCCCTATCTTTATTGCTGCAGGACCGGGCGTTAATGAAGGGTGTATTACCAATCGCGTGATCCGTGAAGTTGACGTTGCGCCAACTGTATCTGAACTCATGAATATTCCGATTCCAGCACAATGTGAAGGCGCTCCTGCTTATCAGATTCTAAAAAAATATAATAGAAAATAACATTTGAAAAATCGTATTTGAACTGTTTCCAGCCAATTAGTTAGGAGACAGTTCAAAACGTTTTAAGGAGGTAGAACTTTATGAGCAACAAAGCGATTATATTAGGTATTGATGGTATGGACCCTGAACTGTGTTCGTATTTTTTACAACAAGGTAAATTACCTAACATTGAAAAATTGTTGGCGCAGGGTGCTGCACGCGAAGATTTATATATGCTTGGCGGAGTGCCGACAATTACTCCGCCAATGTGGACAACCCTTTCCACTGGTGCTTACCCTATGACGCATGGAATTACCTGCTATTGGAATACAGCTGGCAATGAAATTAATAAACTGGAAAATAATTTTAATTCCGCTAAAGTTCAAGCAGAACAGCTTTGGGAAGTAACGGCAAAAGCTGGTAAAAAAACTCTTGTATGGACCTGGCCTTGTTCATGGCCGCCTGTTATTGAAAACCTAAATCTTCATGTAGTTGGTGGTATGGCACCGACTGGCCCAAATGCTGGTTATGGAACGGTAGAACCAGAACATTTAATATATGGGTCAGCAGAATGCGATCATATTCATGTATTAACACGAGAGACATTGAAAGGCGGCGCTGGATGTATTATAACTGACGATATGCGTGCTGCTATGAGCGAAGATGAAAGTCTTGAACCAGTTTCTGCCGATCAGGTCTTCAGTGGAAGAACCGTATCGGCGTATCCGGCATTTGATTGGACCGAAGGAGAAGAAATAGGCGAATTTGAAGAATGTTTGCTTCGCTATGAAGTGCCAATTTCAGAACCTAAGAATTGGCATTTTGATGTTCCTGCGGACGCAAAAGAATTTACGATTGTTGTAAGCAATGGTTTACTTCAGTATCCAGCTCTTATTTTAAAAAATAAAGATGGTGTTTATAATACAGTAGCTGTATACAAGAATAAAAAAGAAGAAAAGCCATTTGAAGTTCTTTGCGACGGTGAATTTCATCCTACGGTTGTCTCTGATGTTATCAAAGATGATGAACGATTTGCAGTAACACGATTTTTCTCAATTGTTAAACTTGCTCCAGACGGTAATTCGATTGCGTTTTCCGTTGGTGACGCGATAGATATTACAACTGACAAGAAAACAGAAATTTGGTCACCAAAATCTCTTTATCAGCAGACTATCAATATTGCAGGATATATTCCACATACCACTCAATCGGCCGGAAACTATCCTGAATTGGTTAGCCGAAGGGTTCTTCCTTCTTGGGCTGTATTCCAAAAATGGCAGGCGACGGCTTTGATGGGTCTTATTGAACAAAATGACTATGATGTGGTGTTTACTCATAATCACAGTTGTGATCATCTCGGTCACGCTTGTTGGCGTTGGGCGAAGTCGAGAGAAAAATTTGGTTGGAATGACGAAAAAGTTTACCAGGGATTCCTAGAAGAGCTTTACGTTCAAGTGGATAATTATATTGGCGATTTCTTACCACTTATTGATAAGGGATGGGCAATTATTGTAACAAGTGACCATGGATTGATATGTTCAGAGGAAGACGAGTTACCGTTAATGGGTGATGCATTTGCAATGAACGTTGGTGTCATGCGTGAACTTGGTTATACTGTCATGAAAAAAGACAAAAATGGCAATGATACAAGAGCCATTGATTGGGAAAAAACCAGAGCTGTCGCACCTCGTGGAAACCATATTTATATCAATTTAAAGGGACGTAACCCTGATGGATGCGTTGATCCAAAAGATAAATATGAACTTGAACGACAAATTATTGATGATTTGTATGCTTATCGCTTGAATGGAAAGAGAATCATTCAATTTGCCTTGAGAAATAAAGATGCGAAACTAATTGGTCTCGGTGGAGAAAAATGTGGTGATATTATTTACTTCATTGATGAAGGTTTTAATCATCTTCATGGCGATGCTTCTTCTACTATTGAAGGATATTTCCACACTTCTGTTTCCCCGATCTTTATGGCAGCTGGGGCTGGGATCAGGAAAGGAATCAAGACAAAGCGCATGATTCGTGAAGTCGATGTTGCGCCTACTGTAGCCACTATTCTTGGCGTAGATATGCCTGCTGATTGTGAAGGGGCACCGGTATATCAAATTCTGGAAAAGTAAAATGTAGTGAAATAACAAAGGGACTGACGCATAAACGACTTTTTCGTTTGTGCGACAGCCCCCTTTTTTCATTGTAAGAGCGCATCAGCGCATGACCATGCCGA
Organism: uncultured Peptococcaceae bacterium; assembly: GCA_937976375.1. GTDB lineage: Bacteria > Bacillota > Peptococcia > Peptococcales > Peptococcaceae > UMGS1590. The sequence continues at coordinate 5,326 of CALJRU010000042.1, forward strand.
CTTTGCGCTGGTTCCAGATGTTGTCAAAGGTGGCGGCGTTTTCCCAGTATTGGTAGGTCTGGCCGCGGTTGTAGTAGTTGTAAGGATCGCTGACGAGGTAGCCGCGCGCTGGGTCGTAGCCGTAGACGAGGATGGCGTGGTTGTTATAAACCAGGCTTTGCAGCTGGCCGTCGATCCAGTAGTTGCGGTAGCGTGGCTGTTCCCACCAGAGGGTTTCATAAGCGACGACCATGTTGCCGGCGAGCAGTTCCTGGCGCAGTTCTTCCACAGAGGCGCCGCGGAAGTCGGCGCAGACGCTGGCACCGTTGGTGTAGCTGTTGCAGTAGTTGGCAAGGGCCGCCGGATAGATGGTGGTGCGCAGGGAATTGTTGACCACGTATGGCGAACCGACAAAGCCCCACTCTGGGTTGGAGGCAGAGAATGGCAGGTTGTTGAGGTAGGTGGTCACAGAGACATCCTGTGCATAGCCGAGGGCTTTAAGCCCCATGAGAGCGCTGACGGGTTCGCAGCCGACCCAGGCATAGATGCCGTCGATCTGGCTGATGTAGGGCACGTAGCCGACTTGGTAGGCGCTGGCTGTCTGGGTGAGGACGCCGTTGGCATCGGCCCAGTAGGCGCCGACGGCTTTGTTGAGGGCGAGTTTGCCGTAGCGGTCGACGCTGTAAAGCTGGCCGGCGATGTTGTGCACGCCCGGGGTGAAGGTGTAGTCGGCGAGGTTGATGTCGCTCCAGGTTTCACCGCTGCTGCTGCTGGTCTGTTCGTGGGCGACGGAGGCTTCGGCAATGGTGACAGCGGCCCAGTGGGTGTTGGTGATGTCGGTGTAGAGGCCGAGGCCCATGAGTTTCTGAGCCTGTGCGCTGTCGCCGCTGCGCGCGGTGACGCGGTTGATGATGGAGCAGGCTTCGGCGCGGGTGAGGCCGTTTTCAGGGCGGAAGGTGCCGTCTTCATAACCGCCGACCCAGCCAAGGCTGGCGGCGATGGCGATTTGCTTGGCAGCCCAGTAGTCCGCAGGCACGTCGCTGAAGGAGGCGGTGGCGCGGGGTTCTGG
>CALJRU010000043.1 GCA_937976375.1 uncultured Peptococcaceae bacterium
ATGATGTAATACTGCATGATACCTTCATACGAACCGCCTAAAATAAAGACAGCTAAGGAAGATTCGCCGCTGTATTCAAAAAACAGTTTGGATTATCGCCGTTGGAATACCGGCGGTCAAAGAATTTAGAAAACAGATAAGAACAAAAAATGCCTCTGCATAGGTTTGCAGAGGCATTTTCCGTTTTATGAGACTTGCTCAAACTGACTGTTGTACAGGTCGGCATAAAAGCCGCCTTTAGCTAAAAGTTCTTCATGTGTACCGCTCTCAATAATGTCGCCATGATTCATGACAAGAATCAAATCAGCATTTTTAATTGTCGATAAGCGATGTGCAATGACAAACGATGTACGATTTTCCATCAATTGATCCATTGCAGATTGAATTTGTTGTTCTGTACGTGTATCGACAGATGACGTTGCTTCATCGAGAATGAGCATCGGTTTATCGGCAATCATGGCACGCGCAATCGTAAGCTGTTGTTTCTGACCTTGTGACAAACTGATCTGATCATTAAGAACCGTATCGTACCCCTTAGGCAATGTGCGAATAAAATGATCCAGGCCGACTGCCTTGCAAGCAGCAACCATTTTTTCATCACTGACATTTTCTGTACAATAAATCAAGTTTTCACGCAATGTGCCTTCAATCAACCAAGTATCCTGTAAAACCATACAGAATTCATTTCTTACCGCTTCACGCGTCATTTGATTGGTTGGCGTTCCATCAATGCGGATTTCACCACTCTGAATATCATGGAAACGCATGAGCAAGTTAACCATGGTGGTTTTACCGGCACCTGTAGGTCCTACAATAGCAATCTTTTGTCCAGGTTTGGCACTGGCTGAAAAATCATGAATAACAATCTTATCTGTGTCTTCATAGCCAAAGCGAACGTGGTCAAAATCAACATACCCTTCTACTTTGCCAAGATCAGAAATCTTTCCGCTTTCATCAGCCATTTCTTCGGCTTCCAAAAATTCAAAGACACGTTCACCAGCAGCTGCTGCCGATTGTAAAGATTGCGTAGCTTGTGCAATCTGAGAAAGTGGCTGGGTAAAATAGCGCACATACATCATAAAGGCAACAATAACACCAAAACCAATGATATCATTAAATGCCATTGCGCCGCCGACCACACAAACCGCTACATATCCAAGATTACCAACAAAGCTCATAACTGGCATCATCATCCCTGCCAATGTTTGCGCACGGAAGCCGCTTTCACGCAATTTGTCATTCATCTCGTCAAATGTGCGCTGTGCCGCATCCTCGCCATTATAGGCTTTTACGACGGTATGTCCTGTATACATTTCCTCGATATGCCCATTAAGCGCACCCAAATGACGCTGCTGACGCGCAAAGTATTTTTGGCTCCGGCTCATGATGGCAAACATGACAACAAAACCAATCAAGCTTGCAAGGACAGCGGTCAAAGTCATCCATACATTAGTAATAAGCATCATAAACAAACTGCCCAAGAGCAAAATAACAGAAGTAATAAAGTTCCCAATACTTTGGTTCAAAGACTGGCTAATTAAGTCAATATCATTTGTAACACGCGAAAGAATGTCACCTGTGCTGGTACGATTATAGAATGACATCGGCAATTTATTGATCTTACGAGAAATATCTCCACGCAAGGATTTTGATACACGCTGTGTAACACCTGCGGTGATCCAACCTTGAGCAGCTGAAAATATGTAACTCAATGCATAGAAAACAACAAGTGTCAAACCTATTGAGCGAACCTTGTTCATATCAATACCAGGCTTGATAAGGTGATAAATGGATTCTGGAAGTTCATCCATTGCTTCTAATGCATCGCTGCTATTATTAGGGTCAATATCACTCATGACCGCCAATGCTGAACGCTGATCGGCACCACTAATGGTCGTTCCATCAATTGTCACATCTGTATAAAGTGCTTGTGCCACGGAAGCAGGCAGCTCATTAACAACTTGTTGCATGCCATCTGAATCCGACTGATTCATGGCCGCAAGTAACTGTAATGTTTTCTGCTGATCAGCCAACGATATTTCCGAACCATTGACTGTAATTGCTTTAGGCGCATCACTATTCAAATTGGCAGCTATCTCTGCATTCATTGTTTGCATGTTTTTTGCAACATTTTCAGAGACTGTATCAGTAATCTCTGTTAACATCGCTGTATTCGGCGATAATCCCTCGGTGATGGCATCGGTCATATCTGACAATTTATCTGGTCCAATCAAAGTTAAAACAGTTCCTGCTGCTGCACAGATCAATGCAATCATAAATACAGCCAAATATTTTCGACAATATCCCAGCAATTTTTTCCAAGTGCCAATTAAGTCCTTTGGCTTATTATGACCGCGATAATGACCATGTCCATGTGACGCCGATTGTGCATTATATGTCTTTGTCATTATGCCAATTCCTCCTTCGAAAGCTGTGAAAGCGCGATCTGTTGGTAAACCTCACATGTCTTTATGAGTTCTTCATGACGTCCCATTCCAACAATGCGACCATCTTCCAATACAATGATCTTATCCGCATCACGAATGGTTCCAATACGCTGTGCAACAATGAATCGTGTTGCATCTCCACATTCTCGATCTAATGCTTCACGTAATGTACGGTCGGTCTTATAGTCAAGCGCAGAAAACGAATCATCAAAAATAAAAATTTCTGGTCTTCTTGCGACAGCTCGGGCAATCGACAAACGTTGTTTTTGACCACCGGATAAATTGTCGCCACCTTGTGCTACTCGACCATCATACCCTTGCTCAATTTGTTCAACAAATTCTGCTGCTTGTGCCGTTTCAACTGCTTGTTTTACAATGTCATCCGTCATTGGTCCTTGACCATTGTCACCATATGCAATATTTGAACGCACGGTTCCAGCGAACAAAATAGCTTTCTGCGATACATATCCAATCTTATTGCGCAAAGCTTTTTGACTGTATTGCCGCACATCAATGCCATCAACAAGAACTTCACCTTCTGTAGCATCATAGAAACGTGGTATGAGATTGATAACTGTACTCTTGCCGCATCCGGTAGCACCAATAAGGGCAATCGTTTCTCCTTTTTTTGCAGTGAAAGAGATATTTTCCAAGACGCTGTCTTCTGCATCTGGATAAGAAAAGCTTACGTTCTTAAATTCGACCTCACCAACTTTTCCTTTTTCGCCCTCTAATAAGGAACCGTCTTTAATGGCCGGAACTGTTTCAAGAACTTCATTAATACGTTTTGCTGCAACTTGCGCACGAGGCAATATCATAAATATCATCACCAACATCATGAAAGACATCACCACTTGGATCGCATATTGAGAAAACACCATCATATCTGAAAAAGTTGCCACTTTGCCAACCATATTCGCATTCTCAATAAGATAGGCACCAATCCAATAAACCGCAAGCGTCAAACCACTCATGATCATTTGAATACTTGGCATTAGAAAGGCCAACGTGCGCTGCGCAAAAAGCTGGGTTTTCGTTAACATATCATTGGCATCATCAAACTTATGCTCTTGATATGCTTCTGCATTGTAGGCACGTACAACACGCAGACCAGTCAAATTTTCTCTGGTAACACGGTTCAAATCGTCCGTTAATTGCTGTAACTTACGGAACTTCGGTGTTGCCAGGCATAAGCAGATACCAACAATGACCAACAAAACGACTACTGCAACGCCTGTTGAAAGTGTCCATTCCCATTTTTTATCGGCAATTTTACAAATAGCCCATACGGCCATAATTGGTGCCATAATCAACATCTGAAGCCCAAGCACAATTAACATCTGCACTTGCGTTACATCATTGGTGGATCGAGTAATCAAGCTAGATGTTGAAAAATGACCAATCTCTTCCATGGAAAAAGCCTGTACTTTACGAAACAACTTACTACGCAGCGTTGCACTGAAATTGGTAGCAATTTTTGATGCACAAACAGCCGTAACGACAGATGCTGCTAATGCACCTGCTGCACAGAGCAGCATCATCCCGCCAGACGTCAAAATTTCTTTCATGGTACTGCCGGGAGTCTGTACATACATCGTAATATCGCGCATGTAATCCGGCATTGTCAAATTTAACCATACTTGCACCACGATGAATGCCACAGACAAAATGGCCAGCGCCCACTCCTTCTTCGTAAAGTTCTTTAATAATTTAAGCATATATTTGGTCTCCTTTGATAATATCCTTGGTTATATATTTTTATTAGTCTCCTGAACGCAACGTATTTAAAATCGTTTTAGGTGGTTTTTCAATCACCTCTGTAATCTCTTTTGCAATGCTCGTAAATTCAATCAATCGCTCCATTCCAATGGTATCTATAAGTCGATTGATTTGACCATAGATTTCAGTCCGCAGCTCTTCAACCGTCTCCCATCCATAATCGGATAATCGTACCACTGTTGTACGCGCATCCTTCGGTCCAGTTTCTCTAATGATTAACCCTTTGCCTTCCATCTTTTTTAGCAAAGCAGCCACTCTCGCTGTACTAATTTGAAGTTTTGCAGCAAGCTGTCCGGCGGTAACCATTTCATCTGACATAGAAAGATATCGTAATACTGCGCCCATTCCAGCAGAAGCCTTATCCATCTGCCGCCAAGAATGATGTGGATGAACATCATGAAACAACTGAAGTATTTTATCAATTTCCTCCTGAGACGCCATCTTCTGCCCTCCTATCTCAATTTATCTAACAGGGTTAGATTATAAGACGATACTGATGTATTGTCAATACATCTGCTAGCACTTAACAAAATCACAATAATTCATCTTCAAAGATAGCAACTCAACCAATTTCCACAAATAAAAAAGTTCTGTATGAAGCTCAAACTTCATACAGAACTTTTTTATTCAACCAACATGACTGCACTAACCGCTGTTTGATCGGTTGTATTTGTATCATTCCCACCATTACTCCAAGGTTGAATCAATACCAACCCAATGACGAGACCAATAATCAGGCCCAAAACTATCACTGGTAGAATAACTTTTTTTACTGATAGCGGCTCTTCACTTACTGTTTTTTCCTGTATTTCAGCAGTTGGTGCAGTCCTTTCAGCAGATTCGTCAATAACTTCAGCAGAAGGTGTTATTTTTTCTTCCGCCGCTTTGGCAGCACGCGCTTCAGCCTGCGCTTGCTTTTTTTCAGCCTGTTTGGCTTTTATATCGCTTAACTTTCCTTTAAACTTACCCGCAAAAACATTTGCTGCATCCATCACTTCAGCAGCAGCAACTTTTGCCGCAGCACTTTTATCACTGATATCATTTTTTACCGATGCCTTCTGTTCATCAACATGCGGCGCAGGTTGCATTGAGGCGATAGGCTGTTCAACCTTTTCCGCTGTTTGATGATCGTCGTCATAATCATTTAAATACTGCCCAAGTTCTTCAGCAGTAAAAAGCCGTGTTTCTTCAAATGCATCATCATGGGCATCACCATCCGTGTCATCAAAAAGGCCTTGTCTCAGGACGGGAGTACCACAGTTGGAGCAAAAGTAATCTTCGGGTGATAACTTCTTTCCACAATTGCTACAATACATTTTTTCACCCTCCATGATTGATTTTCATAAGGAATATTATATCATGGGTATTTAGTAACGTAAAGCGTTCAAATCTTAGGATATTATGTCGTTTTCTTTAAATATCACTCACAACAACAAAACTGAAAAAGCCTGCTCTCGATTTGATATGATTAGCCCCCAGTCAAGTAGAGAGGGTAAATAACAAAAATCATTTTTCATCA
>CALJRU010000044.1 GCA_937976375.1 uncultured Peptococcaceae bacterium
AGGCTCAGGTCAGCCAGTTGCTCCTCTTATTGTAGTTTAGGCACGAGATGGAAGGAAAGCTGGATGGAAGATCTGGCTTTCCTGTCCAAATTTATTGTAATAGAGGAGATTCTTCTGAAACTTTCACATATAAAGGAGACTGAAACAATGTAATAGATTCAATCTGATCATAGTTTTCTTCGGGTTCTCCTTTTCTCTTTGAAAAAGAATAAATACCCAATTCACATTTTTCTTGAATAACTCTCTCTATTATTTCCTCAAAGAGCCCTTCTTGAAAATGCAATTTTCCAATTTTTTCTTTCGGCATCTTTGATAAAACATCAGCCAAAAAGGTTTCCATAGCCCCATAATTTGCAATAATACTTACATCCCGAAGTCTTTGAGGTTTTTCAGTGCTATTATTCGCATGCAATAAAAGTTCGTCATATTCTTCTAAAATTCTATTAAACCCATTTGCGTAGTATTCGCCTGCTTCTGTTAAAAAAACACCATGATTGGTTCTGATCATTAATTGTGTAGATAATTCTTCTTCCATCTTTTTTATTGATGAGCTTAGCGCTTGCTGAGAAATATACATGTTATTGCTAGCACGACTCAATGACTTGTTCTTTGCTATTTCAAGAAACTGTCTCATTTGTTCTATCTTCATACATATCCCTCCAGCTTAACAAACCTGTCTTATCTCATTATATCAACTCTACATCCAAATTCCGCCTTGCTTCGCCCATGCGCAGGCTTGCTGGCGTTTCCAGTCGAAAAACAGTGGCTTTCTCGGTGATGCGTTCCATGAGGCGTGGGTCGTAGAGTTTTTCGATGTCGTTGAGTTCGAGGTTGGTGTTGATGACCCAGGATTTGTTGCGCAGGTTGCGTTCTTCGATGAGGCGGGTGAGCTCGTCGACAGCAAATTCGGTGCGTGGTTCTGCGCCAAAATCATCGAGGATGAGCAGGTTGCAGTTGCGCAGCAGGTCAAAGGTGCGAATGGTTTCTTCGTCGTCTTGTCCGCGTTCGAATTTGCTGTAACGAATGAGATCGAGAAGATCATCGGTGCGGCGGTAAACGACACTGAGCCCGCGCTCGATGCAGGCATTGGCAATGGCGGCAGAAAGATGGGTCTTGCCACGTCCTACATAGCCGCGCAGCACGAGGTTGCCCATCGGCCGCCCTTCAGCAAGGGCATCGATAAAACGATGAATGCGCGCCAATTTGCGCTGCATGTCATCCGGGTCGCTGTAAACATCCACACGGAAATTATCAAAGGTTTTGCTGCGGTATTTTTCTGGCAGTCCGCTGGCCAAATAGGTGGCTTCGCGACGTTTATCAAGCTGACAAACGCAAGGCACGCCAGGACGAATGTATCCGCGATCTTCACAAAGCGCACAATCCCACTGGGGCTCATAGAGTGCTTCTGTCAGGCCATAACGTTCAAGCAAAGCACGCCGTTCTTCGCGCAGGGCCTGGTAAGTAACATCCGCATCATCCAATCCTGTAACATCGCCATGCAGGCTGCGTTTGACACAATCCAGGGCGTGTTTCGACAAGCGTGCATCAGCATCGGCAAGATCTGGATGTGCGCGATGCGCTGCGAGAACACGCGCATCGCGTTCTTGTTTTTTCTGTTCTCGTTTCGATTCCCACTGTGCCATGGATTATTCCTCCAAATTTGAAAAATCACGTGGGCCTTCCTGGCTCACATACGGTTCGCGTTTTTTCGCCGCTGGGCGGGCACGATGCTGTGCACGCGCGCTTTTTTGCTGAGCGCGATAGGTCTCTACCTGATCGCGGCGGGTGATGCCCATGCGATGCCACTGTGCCAATATGGCATCCAGATAATTCATGCTTGGATTGTCGGCGCCGGTGGTATCATCGATGGCCATGAGAATGAGTTCATGACTGAAATGCCATTCCCGGCTCCATTTTGCATAAAGCGCGCGCTGTGGCTCTGTTGGCATGTTGCGCTTGCCCAATAAGCGCAGCACTTCGCGCACTTTGGTCAGCTCGTAATCCAAGCTGGATGCAAAGCTCTTAAAGGAGGCGCGGTCATTGACACCAGCGTTGTGCGCCATCTGCGCAAAGGAGAGAAAATTATAATGCTGACGCTGGTGCGTAAAATAATAATCATAGATCAAATACACCAGATCACTGTTCCATCCATAACGCAGGATGATTTCACTGAGGTCACTGCGTGCTTTCGCAGGCAGAATCACCCCTTTTTCTTTTTCATAACGTTTCACAACTTCGACCAGCGTGTCAACGCCGTCTTCCTTAACAGGGTTACCCTGAGCCGCCGCTTCGTCACCGGCAGTGGTTTTGCCAAGCATGCGGTCAAAAAGCGGCGTAAACGATACTTCGCCGCTGTCTACGTTGTAGGTGATGAGCCGCTTCTGCACAAGATCGGTGGCTGCGGTTTTGGCATAGACATCACCCTGTGCCACTCTGCCTTCCTGAGCAAAGAGATAAACAATCTCGCCAAGTTCTTCAAAGCTCAATTCGAGCGATGCCATGTACGCCAAAAAGCGTTTTGGCACGGCAACGGAACCGCCCGATAAAAACCAATTCAAAAATTTTGTATCCATCATTGTCTCCACATCGTTTTACTGAATCACACCAGACACACGCACGTTGACCTGGCGCACTGGCACACCTGTGAGGTGTTCGACTTGTTCCATCACTGTTTTCTGAAAAGCCATGACTTCCCGCTGAATGGCGGTGCCGTAACGAATGCGGCTTTCCATTTGAATAATGGCGCCAAGGTCGCTCATTTTCACAGTAACACGCGGATTAGGGCCAAAAATCTCTGTCTCCAGAGCAATGTGCCGTGCCAAGCCCACAAAAACGTGTTCTGAAATCACCACCTTGCCCAGCTGTGAAAAGGCTGGCCGTACGATGGATTTTTCATTGACACGATTTTCCTTGTCTTCTTTGCTGCGGCGTTTGAAAAAGCCAATCACCGGCGCAATCCATGCCGTTGGCAAATCTTTGCGCACCTCGATGACTGGCAGCGGAATAACGTGTTTGCCTTCACTACGCATTTCTTTTGCGATGGCAATTTCTTCTTCCGTTGCCACATCCTGAATAAAAATCACCTGTTTCACAGGCGGAAGATTCAAGGCGCCAACGATGCGGTCGATCATATGCTCCGAGGTGCCGAGAATCAGAAGCTTCCTCACGCGATATAGCGCAAGTGCTTTACGCACCGACTCGGCATGTTCCTGGTCGAGAAAAATGGCACGCTTCACCGCAGCAACCATGGTGGGCTCGCTTTTCGCCGAGGTGCCAGCGAGCTTTTTACCATTGTGAATCAAGAGCCCATCGTCAATAATATAGTTGATCTGCAGCTCATCCGCCAATTCTGTGGCATGATGGCTTTTGCCGGTGCCGCTCGGCCCGACCAATGCGTAGATTTCCATGTTTAAGCTCCTTTATCGAATAGGACGTTCACCGCAGAACAGCACCTGCGGCGGCCGGATTTCCGCTGCAAAGGCGCGACACACCATGCCTTCCAGCATGGCACGCTGCATCACTGCTGCAAAGGCAGGATCGTTGACGGTATTAAAACCCACTGACTCCACAGGCTGGCCCATTGTGACAAAAAAAATGCCTGTCTGCCAGCCTTCGCTGCGCAGTGCCAAAAGTTCTTCCACATGACGACGACCGCGTTCAGTAGGTGCATCCGGGAAAATGGCCCGGCCATCGATCACATAGTTGACCGATTTCACTTCAAACAGCCAATTAACGCCATCCTGTGTCAGCGCAAAATCAAAGCGGCTGTGCCCAATCTTTTTCTCGCGCTGGATGGTCTCACAATGGTCGAAACCAGAGATGCGCCCCTGTGCCAGCCACTCGCCTATGAAATCATTGGCCCAGGACGCAACCAGACAGACCCAGCTGCCACGATGGTCCACCGCCAAAAGATCCCACGCAGTTTTACGCGCCGGATTGGCTGCAGCACGAATCAAACAAGGCACGCCGGGCACCAACAATTCCTGCATTCGACCGGTATTGGCTACATGTGCCTGCACAAGCTGACCATCGGCCAGTTCAATATCTGCAATAAATCGATTCACGCGGCGCCGAAAACGCGCCACGATGCTGTGTTCAAAATGTTCTTTTTCCATGCCTCCATTATACTTGAAATCGCACGCTCTGCAAACCACGAAAAAAGCGCGCCATCTTTTCAGATGACGCGCTGTCCTATTCATATTTATTTGCGGCTCTTGATAATGTCCAGCACTGCACCGTTGATGTCTGCGACGCTGATGGAACGGCGTTCGCATTTTGGCTTGCTGGTAAGGTCAGCCAGTGCACGATGTACTGGCATGCCGGTCTTTTCAGAAAGGGTGCCAAGCAAATCCAGATCGCTGGCCTCGCTGGCTTCACCACTCACAGCCTGCCAAACAGCCCCAACAAATTTATAAGGGTTGGCCGTCGAATCAACCACCATCACACGTCCGTCGTTGGCTTTTTCTGCCACACCGACCCCAACAGCGGTATGGGTATCCAGGAGATAACCCGTCTTTGCAAAGACATCACCAATGATGTCCAGCGTTCCTGCTTCAGCGACAGCACCGCTGGCCAGTACGTCCTGCATGCGTGCCAGAACATCATCGGCCACGCGATAGCGGCCACTTTCTTTGAGTGCCTGCATGTCTTCTGCCACTGCTGCGCCATCACGATTGCTCATGAGATAGAGGAAACGTTCCAAATTGCTGGAAACGAGAATATCCATGGATGGGCTATTGGTCTTCACAAATGGACGGTTGGCATCATAAACGCCAGTACGAATGAACTCATCCAGTACATCGTTGGCGTTGGATGCACAATAGAGCTTGCCCACCGGCAGACCCATTTCACGTGCAAACCAGCCAGCAAGAATGTTGCCAAAGTTACCTGTTGGCACGGTGAAATCGATTTGATCGCCAAAAGTGATGTCCCCGCGGCGCACGAGCTGCATATAAGCGGAGAAATAGTAAACGATCTGTGGCAAGAGACGCCCCCAGTTGATGGAGTTTGCTGATGAGAACTGGCAGCCCAGTGCATCTACTTCTGCCAGTAAATCCTCGTTGGCAAAAGCTTCTTTCACAGCACGCTGGCAGTCATCAAAATTGCCCTTGACGGCAAGGGTGTACGTGTTGCTGCCGCCAGTGGTGAGCATCTGCAGCTCCTGCACTTCGCTGACGCCGCCGTCTGGATAGAAAGCGATGATGGCGGTGCCGTCAACATCCTTGAAGCCTTCAAGCGCAGCCTTCCCGGTATCACCGGAAGTCGCAACCAAAATCACTACATCTTTTTCCACGCCAGTCTTGCGCATGGAATGAACCAAAAGATGTGGCAGCAACTGCAGCGCCATGTCTTTGAAAGCCGCTGTTGGCCCATGCCACAATTCAAGAGCATAAAGGCCATCCTGAATTTTCACAACCGGCGCCACTTCAGCGTCATCAAAGCTGGCTGGGTCATAAGCAGCGTCCACCATGTCGCCGATCTCCGCGCTGTCAAAGTCTTCCAAATACAGCGCCAGAATCTTTTTAGCCAGATCCTGATAACTTAAATCGACCATGGCACGCAGCGCAGCTTCATCCAGGGCAGGAATGGTTTCCGGCACATACAGCCCGCCCTGAGGAACCATGCCTTTAACAATGGCCTCTGCCGCTGTTACACCTGGTGCATTGTCTCTTGTACTGATATATTTCATGCGTTTTGTTCATCCTCTTCTTTTTCTTTCAAACGTTCCAACACGATCTTATAACCATCGGAACCATAATTCAAACATTTTTTCACACGGCTGATCGTCGCCGTGCTGGCGCCGGTCACCTCGGCAATATGCGTATACGTCTGCTCGTTTGCAAGCATTTTCGCCACTTCCAACCGCTGCGCGATGGCATTGAGCTCGCCAACGGTGCAGATATCTTCGAAGAAACGATAATACTCCTCGCGCGTATGCACCAACGACAGCGCCTCAAAAAAACCATCAATCATTTCGTTTTCAATATTTGGTTTATACATCGCTGGCCTCTTTTCAATATTAAAGCATTAAACTACGACTATGATACCCGCAAAGCCCGCGATTGTCAATATCTGACCAACTGACAAAAAAAGCGACAGACCAAAGATCTGTCGCTAATTGGTTTATCAGCTCCCGCACCGCCGTAAGGAGTGAGGTTTTGAACCTGCCATAGCAGGTGGGCGCTTCTCACGCGCATTCTGTAGCAATAACATTACCGGCACATCGCACCGATTAAGAGCTGCAATGCAGCGAGTGAAGAGTCAGCTCCCGTTTGAAAAAGTGTTGGAACAAAACGTGTCACATGCACTTACAAACATAGCAGGATGATTCCTTGCACTTACTATACCACATCCATCGGGCTTAATCAACGCTATTGGCGCATCTTTTGGCGTTTTGTGTAAACTTTCTGCCACATTTATGTGAAGCGTTCTTTGTCAGCCCTTGAAGCCTGGAAAATTATTGCGGAAGTAATCTGCATCCTCTGGCAGAAGCCGATCCTGTGCGCTGTCCGCCTCTGTAATCGGACGCAGCGGCTTGCATGGTACGCCGACCGCCAGATAGCCTGCAGGAATATCACGCGTGACGACGCTGCCAGCCCCAATCACCGCACCATCGCCAATGGTTACGCCGCCAATCACGCATACATTCGCCGCCAGCCACACATTATCGCCGATGTGGATATCCTCGGCATATTCTGCCAGTGTCGTATTGCCGTTTTCATCCAGACCCATGCGTTCCTGTGCAATCAGCGGATGATTGGTCGCCAACAGCGATACATTCGGTCCAATCGCCACGTTGTCGCCGATGAATACCCGCGCATCATCCATGACGGTAAAATTAAAGTTTGCAAAGAAATTCTCGCCAATAAACGTATGCGTGCCATAATTGATGTGCACCGGTCCAACAAAATGAAACGTCTTGCCCACCTTGCCCAAGGCATTGCGCAATAATTTTTCACGCTCAGGGTCCCATTCCGGCAGCTGATTCACGAGGCGATTCACTTCGTGCATCTGACGCTTGATCGCTTTGAGTTCATCACACTGGTTGTTAAAAAGCTTTCCAGCAAAGATTTTTTCTTCTTCACGCATCCTGTGTCCTCCTTGTCCTGGTTCTTCACAATCTATCAAAAAAGTCCCAGCCAATGTGCATTGACTGGGACTTTAAGGTCGAAAGATTATTCTGCGCTTGGCGTTTTATCTTTTTCTTTGATATCGACTTTAATGTGTAATTCACGCAGCTGCTTGCGATCGACTGGAGATGGCGCATCGGCCATGAGATCGGCAGCATTTTGTGTCTTAGGGAAGGCAATGACGTCACGGATGGTGTCACGTTTTGCCATCAGCATCAGCATGCGGTCGATGCCGATTGCCAAACCACCATGTGGTGGCGCACCGTATTCAAATGCGTCAAGCAGCATGCTGAAACGTTCACGGTACACTTCTTCAGACAGGCCGAGCAGATCAAACATCTTTTCCTGCAGAGCACGATCATGGATACGGATGCTGCCGCCGCCAAGTTCAACACCGTTGAGTACGATGTCATAAGCACGGGAGCGGATCTTATCCAGCTGATCGCCATATTTTTCAAGGTCTTCTTCGATTGGTGCAGTGAATGGATGGTGCATAGCTGTGTAACGTTTTTCTTCGTCGCTCCATTCGAAGAGTGGGAATTCGGTCACCCACAAAAGGTTGAATTTATTTTCATCGATGAGGTTGCGTTTGCGTGCAAGTTCAAGACGCAGATGGCCCAAACTGTCGTTAACAATCTTGTGGCTGTCAGCGCCAAAGAAGATCACGTCGCCCACTTCTGCATTGGTGGCTTCGCAAATGGCTTTAACCATATCATCGCTGAGGAACTTGGTGATTGGGGACTTAATGCCGCCATCTGGCTGCATAACAAAATATGCCAAGCCTTTAGCGCCATAAATAGCCACATACTTGCCAAGCGCATCCAGCTCACGACGGCTGAGGTCAGCCATGCCTTTGGCATTGAGCGCCTTGACGGTGCCGCCATTTTCCAGCGCGGCATCAAAGACTTTGAAACCACAGCCGCCGCGAACAACATCGGACAGCTCGATAAGTTCCAAACCAAAGCGAGTATCTGGCTTGTCAGAACCATAACGACTCATAGCTTCTGCCCAAGTCATGCGAGGCAGTGGCAGTGGAATGTCCACGCCGAGCACTTCTTTGAACGCATGGGCCACCATGTTTTCGGTCAGTTCCATGACTTCTTCTTCGTCTACAAAGCTCATTTCCAAGTCGAGCTGGGTAAATTCTGGCTGACGATCAGCACGCAGGTCTTCGTCGCGGAAGCAGCGCGCAATCTGGAAATATTTTTCCATGCCGCTGACCATCAAAAGCTGCTTGTACTGCTGTGGAGACTGTGGCAGTGCATAGAAAGAGCCTGCATTAAGACGGCTAGGCACCAAGAAGTCACGTGCCCCTTCTGGGGTGCTCTTCATGAGAATAGGGGTTTCAATTTCCCAGAAGCCACGTTCATCGAGATAGTCACGCACACTCTTGAGCACCTGATGGCGCATCTGCAGGTTTTTCTGCATGATTGGACGGCGCAAATCAAGATAACGATATTTCAAGCGGATATTTTCATCAACATCTGTATCGTCAATCAGTGCATATGGAGGGGTCTTCGCTGCATTGTAAATGATCAGTTCAGTGGCAATCACATCGATCTGACCGGTGGCAAGCTTGTCATTTTCCATGCCTTCTGGGCGAGGACGCACGGTCCCGCGAACGCCCAGTACATATTCACTGCGCACGTGTTCTGCACGCGCAAAAACTTCTTCATCGCAGAGTTCTGGATTGACAGTAACCTGCACAATCCCGGAACGGTCACGCAAGTCGATGAAGATAACACCGCCATGGTCGCGGCGTTTCTGGACCCAACCGGTAACAATGATTTCTTGATCGACATTGTCAAGAGAAAGCTGGGTGCAATAATGGGTTCTCTTTAACGGTAACATATTCTGGCCTCACTTTACGTAATTGATAACTTCTTCAAGGGGAACATTTTCCTGTGTGCTGTTGCGCATGTCACGCACTACAGCCACATTGTCCGCCAGTTCATCGTCGCCAACGATGATGGTATAACGCGCATGATTCTTATCAGCAGCTTTCATTTGTGCCTTCATGCTCTTAGACAGATAATCGGTTTCAACGATCAGTCCCTGCTGACGCAGCGCGTGTGTCAGCTTGAAGCAGACTTCTTTTGCAGCATCACCGAGCGGTGCTACATAAACGTCGATGTCTTCTTTGACAGGCAGAGCGATGCCTTCTTCTTCCACCGTCAAAAGCACACGTTCCATACCAGCAGCAAAGCCCATCCCTGGGATATCATCGCCGCCAACTTCGCTGACAAGCTTGTTGTAGCGACCGCCGCCGCAGATGGCATTTTGCTGACTGCCCACCTTATTCATAATAACTTCAAACGCTGTCTGAGTATAATAATCTAAGCCGCGCACGAGTGTGGTGTCGACTTCATATTTAATGCCAACGCTTTCAAGATACGCGCAGACTTTTTCAAAATGAGCCTTGCAATCGTCGCAGGCGTATTCCAGCGTTGTTGGCGCATGCGCTGCCACAGCCTTGCAGCTTTCTTCTTTGCAGTCAAGGAGACGCAGTGGATTTTTCTCCAAACGTTCCAGACACGTTGGGCAAAGCTGATCCTTATACTGACTGAAATAATCTTTCAGCGCTTGCTGATAGCGTGGACGGCAATGATCGCAGCCCACCGTATTGATCAGAACGCTCAGGCTTTGAAGCCCCAGCTTCGTAAACAGATCCACCGCAAAGCTGATGACTTCCGCATCAACCATTGGGTCCGCACTGCCAAGCACTTCGCAGCCAAATTGATGGAATTGGCGATAGCGCCCAGCCTGCGGCTGATCATAGCGGAACATTGGACCGGTATAATACAGTTTAACAGGCAGCGACTGTGCAAAAAGCTTGTTTTCCACAAACGCACGCACAGTGCCAGCTGTGCCTTCGGGACGCAGGGTCACATGGCGCAGGCCCTTATCTTCGAAAGAATACATTTCCTTTGAAACAATATCGGATGTTTCACCGACACTGCGCAAAAACAGTTCAGTGTGTTCAAAAATCGGGGTGCGGATCTCTTTGTAATGATATTTTTCAAAAAGATCGCGGATCAATCCCTCGAGATACTGCCACTTTTCTACCTCTCCTGGCAGAAAATCGTTGGTTCCTCTCGGTTTCGTTGTTAGCATTTTCTTGCCTCCGTTTATACAGTGAAAAGTTCGTTGCTTCCACAACGAACCTTTGCTCACTAAGATATATAAAAATTGTATCGAAGGGCTCGCCCTTTGTCAACACTAGGCTTGATAACGCATGTACGGATTGTGTGCACGTTCCCATGCCATCGTGCTCTTTGGACCATGCCCAGGGTAGACCACGCATTGGTCAGGAAGCGCCGCCAATTTCTGCTGGACGCTCATCAAAATGTCTTCGTAGCTGCCGCCTGGAAAATCGGTGCGGCCAATGGTGCCTTTGAACAAGGTGTCACCAGTGAACGCCACATCGGCCTTTTCCAGCCAGAGCACACATCCGCCTTTGGTATGACCTGGCGTATGTATAACGCGCAGCGGTTCATCGCCAAGCATTAGAACAGTGCCGTCATCAATGGTGTGATCCACCGTCACCGCTGGCGTAGTACCCTGACCAAGAAGACGACAAAGCGGTTCTCTCAGCCATTCTTCATCGTCAGCATGCAGATAAAATGGAATCCCATATTTTTCTTTCAGTTCTGCCACTGCACCAACATGATCCCAATGTCCATGGGTGTTGACAATGAGCTGAGGCTGCAGTGATTCTTTTTCAATCATCGCAATAATATGCGCTGCTTCAGCACCAGGATCAACAATCAATGCCTTCTTACTATTTTCATCATAAACGATGTAGCAATTTTCTTCCAATGGTCCTACGACCAACGTATTCAATTTCATAGCGTTGCTGTCCTCGTTTTCTCAAAATTGTTTTGTCGAATCCAGAAGCATGGTCACTGGTCCATCGTTGACCAATGACACTTCCATATGCGCTTGAAAGCGCCCGGTTTCGACGTTCATTCCCTGCGCGCGCAGGGCTTCATTAAAAGCTTCGTAGAGTGCATTTCCTTGATCTGCACCAGCAGCCTCTGTGAAAGATGGGCGTCGGCCACGGCGGCAATCTCCAAACAAGGTAAACTGAGACACACTAAGGATGCTGCCGCCGACATCCTGCACCGACAGATTCATCTTATCGTCAGCATCTTCAAAAATACGCAGCCCCGCAATCTTCTCCGCCAAATATTTGGCGTCTTTATCGGAGTCGTTGTGTGTCACACCGAGGAAGACCAGTAAGCCTCCATCGATGGCACCAACGCATTCTCCCTCTACTTCAACGCGGGCACTTTTCACCCGCTGTACCACTGCTCGCATGCCGCTGCTCCTCTCATCAGTCACGCCGTACGGTGAATACATCCGGAATGGCGTTTATTTTTTCCATCACGATATTAAGTTCCTGTAAGTCGCTGACTTCTGCCGTGATTTCCATCAATGCCATGTGTTCTTTAACGCGTGATGTAATCGACACAATATGCACATGGGAGTCGTTGATCAGCGCCATAACATCCGGCGTGATCTTTGGACGGTCAAGCGCCTCAACAAAGATTTGCACTTCATAGACAGAGTTTTCGTAGCCTTCCCAGTTGACATCGATTAGACGCGCACGATCTTTGTCGCTGAGGCTTTGAATGTTTTTACATTCACGGTGATGCACGGTGATGCCGCTGCCGCGCGTGATATAGCCAACAATTGGATCTCCTGGAACCGGCTTGCAGCAGTTGGCAAATTTGACATCCACATCGCCCATTCCCTGGATGGAAATGCCGCCAATGTTCTTTTTGCCTGGTCCGCGGCGGTTGCTCTTAGCATTCAGCTGTGCGTCAACTTCTTTGGCGCTGTCCTGGGTTTCCAATTCTGCCAGCACAGCCTTAAATTCATCGCGCATGCGATTGACCACTTGCATCGCGCTGACCCCGCCGACCCCGATGCCGACATAGAGGTCATCACTGGTTTTATACCCCAGCTTACTGCAAATGCGGTTGATGTTGTCAACATTGAGGAACACCGATTCAGCACCAGCATGATGCGCTTTTACGTAATGTTCAAAAGCGTCCTTCCCAGCCTTCAGGTTTTCCTCACGTTTGTTCTTCTTGAGCCAAGCGCGAATCTTATTTTTCGCCTGCGGTGTTTTGACCAATTTCAGCCAGTTGCTGTTTGGTCCTCGGCTGTTCTTGGAACGCAGAATTTCCACGGTATCGCCTGTTTGCAATTCATAATCAAATGGTACAATTTTGCCATTGACTTTAGCGCCCACACACTGGTTCCCGATTTCTGTATGAACACGATAGGCGAAATCCAAAGGACTGGAGCCTGTTGGCAGCTCGTAGACTTCGCTTGCTGGCGAGAATACGAAGACACTGTCACTAAACAATTCCAGCTTGATGTTATCCAGAAATTCCTTGCTGTCCACAGCATCCTGCTGCAATTCTTTGAGCTTCTGCAGCCAATCCAGCTGATTGGCATCTTTCGTCTTCTCACTGCCGCCATTTTGTTTGTACAGCCAATGGGCGGCAACCCCGTATTCTGCAATCTGATGCATTTCGAAGGTACGAATCTGAATCTCAAAACGTTCACCACGCGGCCCGATAACGGTGGTATGAAGCGATTGATACAAGTTTGGCTTTGGCATGGCAATATAGTCTTTGATGCGCCCTGGAACAGGCTTCCACAAAGAATGCACCAAGCCCAGCACAATATAACAATCCTGGACGGTGTTCACGAGCACGCGGATCGCGATCAGGTCATAGATCTCGTCAAGGTCTTTGTGCTTGTTGACCATCTTGCGATAGATGCTGTAAAAATGTTTAGGGCGGCCGCCAATCTCATATTCAAGATGCACCGCGTCCATTTCTCGTTTTAAGTCACGGATGACTTCATCAATGTATTCCAAGCGCTCTTGACGCTTCATAGAGATACGCTCAACCAAGTCGTAGTAAATTTCCGGTTCCAAATAACGGAGCGAAAGATCTTCCAGTTCCCATTTGAGCTTGATAATCCCTAAACGGTCTGCCAATGGTGAATAAATCTCCAGTGTTTCCTGAGCGATGCGCTTTTGCTTCTCCGGAGACTGGAAACTCATGGTACGCATGTTGTGCAGACGGTCGGCCAATTTAATGATGATGACACGAATATCCTGGGCCATGGCCACAAACATTTTACGATAGCTTTCCAGCTGACGTTCCTCTTTGGAATGACACTGGATCTTATCGAGTTTGGTGACCCCTTCAACCAAAAAGGCCACTTCTTTATTAAATTTGCGTTCAAGATCAAGGCTGCTGCAGTCTGTGTCTTCCACCACATCATGCAAAAGCCCTGCTGCAATGGCATTGTCATCCATGCCCAAATCAGCAAGGATGATCGCAACATTCACCGGATGAATGATGTAAGGTTCACCGGATTTTCGGTACTGCCCATCATGCATCTCTCTCGCAAATTCATAGGCTTCTTCAATCATGACCGTATCCGACTGTGGGTTATTTTCTAAAACGACCTTAATCAGATCGTCGAATCCAACTTGATGACTCATGGTTTCACCTCCCTACCATGCCAATTCGCAGGGCACAGTGCGCTGCGAATGATGTTCTCCAGCACACCGGTATCTTTTACAAAGGCAATCTTCTCGAACTGAGACAGCGCCCTAGCTTCACTGGTGCCTTCCAGAAATGCTGCCGATTCCGTCAAGGCACGATGGGCTGGAGCTTTTTCAATTGTAATCGTCGTTTGCGTGTTATTGTTCTGCACATGCAGAAAATCAAGTTCTTCAAATATCGTCAAAGCTTGTCGCCACTGATGTCTGCCAAAGCTCTCTGATAAAGCGCACAATCCATCTTCCAATTCATCCATCGGCGCCGTCAGCACATAATCATGTGGTTTTGCCGCAGCCATTAGAAGCTGATACATTTTTCCCAACGTTTCGCGGGATGGCGCACGATCGCCAATAATCATCTCATTCAGCGCCAGGTCTTTTTCACTGTACAGCAAATGAACCTGACCCGGCTCGCCATCTCGTGCGCAGCGCCCAGACAACTGGTTAAACGCTTCCACTGAAAAGCAAGGATGATACAGCACCACATGACGGATGTCTGAAATATGCACGCCTTCACCAAAAGCTGGGGTCGCAAACAGCAAGCGAATCTCACCCTCTTTGAAGGCAGTCTCGATGGCACGACGCGCCTCTCGTGGCAAACCGCCATGATAATAGGCCACCAACGGCCGTAATGTATAGGGAAGAATTTCCCGCAAACGCTGCGATAATCCGAAAGCCTGCTTGCGGCTGTTGACATAGCAAATGGTCTTTTCCGGATGCATAAAGAGTCTGTACAAATAGACCAGCTTCTTGTCAGTGTGTCGCGCATCGATAATACGTAAATTATAGCGGATATGGTCGTCAATATAAAGACCTGCACCAGAAATAATTTCTTGAAATGCGTGTGCTTCCGTCGCTGGAACTGTAGCGGTCAAATAAGTCCACACCGCGAACGGATAAGCCTGCTTTAATGCACGTAATTTTTTATACGCCGGACGCTTATCCAGCATATGGTGGGCTTCGTCGAGGACGATTTGCCCCACACGCGCAGCGTGTGTCTGAAACAAATCCTGATGACGCACAAAAAATTCCGGCGTCAACAGCAACACGTCCACTTTATCATTGGCAAGCGCCGTCATCAGTTCTTCGCGTTCATCTTTGGACAAATCACCATTGCCTTTGAAGATGCGATAGCCCAATGCACCCAGGTGATCACACAACGCCAGATACTGGTCCTGAATGAGTGCTTTCAGCGGTGAGATGACCAGTGTCATCTTATGATCCCGTCGTGCCAGCACACCAGCTGCAATTTGATAAATCAACGATTTTCCGCGTCCTGTCGGCATAATGACCGCCGTATCTTCATGCGCATCGATGATATTGGCGATGGCCGCTTCCTGAATCGGCAGCAGCGCACCATCTTCTACAAACGCATCGGTCAGCACATCCACCAGGGCGTCCTGAGGCAAGGCCGCCAATTCATCCCCGCCGCTTTCAGCAGCTTTCACGGCTTCTGCGGCGATGTCGCTCCGCACGAAAATGTTGACACCACGATGCTGCGCATCGTCACCAGTGATCTGTGACACTTCCGCATGATAAGTCGCACCAAGATCCATGAGCGGCGCCAGCTGCGCAGCGATTTGCCGCGACAGATAGCCAATCTTGTCACCAGCTTCCGTTAAACAAGCGATGGCATTGCCATCCGCAGGATTGTTTGGTTCGCGCAAAAGTGCCAGCGACGCACCTGCCGCCAGCTCGGCAATACGTTCCTGACGGTCGCCAAAACTCACGCCGCGCAATTTTGTATAGAAACGCGGACGATCAGCAATACCACTCAACGCGCCATTTTCCAGATAGTTGGCGCCATTGGCCATGAAAGCGCGCATCATTGCAGGTTCTTCTGCCTGCCAGGATGGCATGATGTCTGTCACCTGCAGCTGCACGCCGCACACACCACGGAAACAATGTTCATGAATATGAAACGCAAAATCATATCGGTGCTTATCTGAAAACACGTAATTGCCTTGACGAAACGCAATGGCAGGTACCATCTCACCAGCACGATCCTTAAATTGCAGCTGCAAATGGTCACCTTCCGCGCCCACTGGACGATGGCCAAAGCGCCACATATGCTCCATTGCAAACAACGGCTCAGGATTTTCGCAGCCACATGGTTCTAACAGGCGCAGTGCTTCTTCCAATTCCTCGTTGGCATCATCAATGGTGATCACATCATCGATCCAAAGAACATGATCGCTGATTTCTTCTTCATAAGCAGCTGTAACCTCAGCAAAAGCCGCCTTAAAAGCAGGCAGCTGCTCACGGGCTACACTCAAGCCCGCTGCCATTTCATGCCCGCCAAATTGAAGGATATGATCAGCCACCGCCGACAACCCTTCGTACATATGAAAGCCTGCTACACTGCGCGCCGACCCGGTATAAACATCCGGCTTTTCCTGCGTGGTTGTCAGCACAATCGCCGGACAATGAAACTGTTCCACCAACCGCGAAGCAACAATGCCAATCACCCCAGGATGCCAGTTTTCGCCCACAGCAATGGCACAATTCATGCGCCCAGTCGCCTCTTCAAACTGTGCGATCGCTTCCTTGGTGATGCGCCGTTCCATTTCCTTACGCGTGTCATTATAATCCCGCACCGTTTCCGCCAAAATATTGACGTCTCCTTCTGGCTGTGGTGCAAACAAATCCAGAGCATCCTGTGTTTTGTCCAGTCTGCCGCAGGCATTGATACACGGTGCAATACGAAAAGCGATATCCGACGCCTTGACGACTTCATCACCGCACATGAGCTTTGCCAATGCAGCCAGGCCAGGGCGCGGCGATTCATTGATCAGGAGCAAGCCTTCCCGAACCAAAATGCGGTTATCATCCACCAGAGGCACAAGATCTGCCACGGTTGCTACCGCCACAAGATCCAGCAGCGCCCGACGATGGACATCATCATACAATTCCGGCGCCAAACGTATCAACATGCCCATTGCCAGATAATATGCCGTCCCACAGCCGCACAAACGACGATATGGCAGCGTAACCTGTGGTGCCAACAGCGGATTGACAATAATACAGCGCGGCAATTTTTCTGGCAGCTGATGATGATCCGTGACCACAAACGTAAGACCTTTTGCTTGATATGCTTCAACAAGTTCTGCTGCAGCAATGCCATTGTCCACTGTAATAACCAGTTCAACGCCTTCCTCCAGCAAGCGGTCCAAAGCTCCGGCGTTCATGCCATAACCTTCTTCGAGGCGGCTCGGAATATATACGCGCACATCAGCACCCAGCCACGAAAACACTTCACGCATCAATGTAGAGGCACAGATGCCATCCACGTCATAATCCCCATAGACAGCAATTTTTTTCTTTTGTGCAAGCGCCTCGCCAATCTTCTCCACTGCAGCGCCTAAATTAGGCAGCAAAAATGGCCGACTCAAGTCCTTCATGTCGGCATATAAAAAAGCTGACGCCTGTTCAGGTGCCGCATAACCACGACTGGCGAGAATTCTCGCCAGAGGCAGCGGCAGCTTGAGGGCGTCAGCCAACAAGCGGGCAGCGGCATGATTGGAAGAGCGGATTTTCCAAGTTTTCATAAATTCATGACGCTCCTTCGCATTAAATATTTACAACAATCAGAAGAACCCCGATGATCAGATAAACCCCGATCAACACGACTGCATAGCGAATCAGGCCCTTCTTCATTCCATACTGATCCACATAAAACTGAATCTTATTATGCCATTGACCAGTGCGCTGACTGATGTTCAAAATTAAAAGGTTACGAATGCCCATGCAAATTGAAAGCACGCCCACATAAATCAGCAACTGTTCAACACTGAGCAGGCGAAACGCAGCAAGAATGAACCATACGATCGCCGCAATTGAGATCAGCGGTTTAAAGAATTTCTCAATGAGTTCCATAGTAACACTCCAAAAAAGCAATGGGAACAGCGCCTGACCGGCAGCTGCTCCCATGCAACAATTATAAGATTATACTTCGAGCTCGACGATCAATTCGCCAGCTTCAACCTGAGCACCGTCTTCAGCAAGGATGCGCGCAACCTTCCCTTTACGTGGGCTCAGAACGTTGGTTTCCATCTTCATAGCTTCAAGAATGATCAGTGGCTGATTTTCTTCAACCTCGTCGCCTTCTTTGACCAGAATCTTGATAACCGTGCCTGGGATGTTCGCACCAACGTGAGCAGGATTGTCCTGATCAGCCATTGGCTTGCGAACGATGGTCAGAGATTTCGCAGCAGCTTCATTAGCAACCTTTACTGTACGATAGCTGCCGTTGACTTCGAAGGAAACAACAGAGTTGCCTTCTTCATCTGGTTCTTTGATGTCGATCAAACGAACACTCATAACCTTCCCTTCACCAACAGTGATGTCGCCGCTTTCGCCCTTGTTCAGGCCAAAGAAGAACTGATCACTATCGAGGTTGCAGAGGGTAGGCTGTTTTTTCAGGCCCTTCAGGTATTCTTCATACATACGTGGATAAAGTGCATAGCTCAATGCTTCACGTCTGCCAGCATCGATACCAAATTCTTTCTTCAAATATTCAGCATCTGCTTCAAGGTCTTCATCTGGAAGCAGTTCGCCTGGGCGGCAGGTAATTGGTTCTTTATCCTTGAGAACGATCTTCTGAAGATCTTCAGGGAAGCCACCTTCTGGCTGACCCATCATCCCTTCGAAATAGGAAACGATGGAGTCTGGGAAGTCAATGTTCTTCCCTTTTTCAATGATATTTTCTGGGGTCAGGTTGTTCTGAACCATGAAGATCGCCATGTCACCAACAGCCTTAGAGGATGGGGTAACCTTTACGATGTCGCCCAACATATCATTAACAGTGGAATACATTTCCTTCACTTCTTCAAACTTATGACCAAGGCCAAAGCTTTCTACCTGTGGTTTTAGGTTGGAATACTGACCGCCAGGAATTTCATATTTATAAATTTCAGCAGAACCAGAGCGCATGCCAGATTCAAACTGATTGTAGTATTTACGCACTTCACCCCAATAATCGGAGATCTTCTGCAATTTATCCAGATCAAGGCCGGTGTCACGCTTGGTCAGCGTAAGTGCTGCAGCAAGGGAGTTCAGCCCTGGCTGACTGGTCAAACCTGCAACACCATTGAAGGCCACGTCAACGATATCAACGCCTGCCTGTGCAGCCATCAGCAGGGTAGCAACGCCGTTACCGGTGGAATCATGGGTGTGGAGATGAATTGGAATGCTCAATTCCGACTTCAACGCACTAATCAATTCCGTTGCAGCCATAGGTTTCAAAAGACCACTCATATCCTTAATGCCGAGCATGTGGCAGCCGAGGCTTTCCAGTTCTTTTGCCTTGCGGATATAGTAATCAAGGTCATATTTCTTACGAGACTTGTCAGTGATATCACCAGTGTAGCAGATGCAGCCTTCAACAAGTTTGTCGGTCTTGAGGGCTTCATCAATAGAAACTTTCATCGCTTCAACCCAGTTGAGGGAGTCAAAGATACGGAATACATCAATGCCGCTCTTTGCAGATTCCTGGATAAATTCACGAATCAGATTGTCAGGATAGTTCTTATAGCCAACAGCATTTGCCCCACGCAAAAGCATCTGGAAGAGAACGTTTGGAATCAATTCACGCAGTTCATCGAGACGTGCCCATGGGGATTCTTTTAAGAAACGATAAGAGGTATCGAAGGTAGCCCCGCCCCACATTTCCATGGAGAAGAAGTCCTTGCAGGCAGTTGCATAAGCTGGTGCAATGCGGGTCATATCAACGGTACGCATACGTGTTGCAAGCAGAGACTGCTGAGCATCACGCATGGAAGTATCGGTGATCAGGAGGCGATCCTGCTGCATAACCCAATCAGCAACAGCCTTTGGTCCTTTTTCATCAAGCATTTGCTTGGTGCCGCGGAGAAGCAGTGGTTTATCGAAAACAGGTACTTCCAGTTCATTGAATTCTGGCTTTTCACCTTTAACTTCGTTGACGGCTTTGTTGGCCAAGAAGGTCAGCATCTTCTTTTCCATGTTGTCGCCGCCGTGGATATCGAACAGTTCAGGCGTTTGAGCAATGAAGCTGGTATCGCACTGACCTTCGCGGAAGCGCTTATGGTTCAGAACGTTAATCAAGAAACCAATGTTGGTCTTAACCCCTTTGATCTTGGTTTCATGCAAGCAGCGAATAGCTGTATCAATGGTACCTTCAAAGGTGCGATTGTAAGCAATGATCTTTACAAGCAGACTGTCGTAGAATGGAGAAATGGTTGCACCTGCATACGCATTCCCACTATCAAGACGAATGCCATGACCGGAGCTGGAACGGTACACTTCAATCGTACCAGTATCTGGTGCAAAGTTGTTGGCAGGATCTTCCGTGGTAACACGGCACTGGATGGCATAACCACGATAGGTGATGGAATCCTGACTTGGAATGCCAATTTCTGGATCAGAGAGTTTATAACCCTGAGCCACACGGATCTGAGCCTGAACAATATCGATACCAGTGATCTGTTCGGTAACGCAGTGCTCTACCTGGATACGAGGGTTCATTTCGATGAAATAATGGTTGCCGTTTGCATCCACAAGGAATTCAACGGTACCTGCGCTGCGATAATTAACGTGGCGTGCAATCTTGAGCGCATCTTCGCAAATGGCTTCACGCTGTTCATCAGTGAGAATCAGAGAAGGTGCAAATTCGATAACTTTCTGATGACGACGCTGAATGGAGCAGTCACGTTCAAACATATGAACAGTGTTGCCATATTTATCACCAAGCACCTGAACTTCAATGTGTTTTGGACGTTCAATGTATTTTTCTACGAATACGTCAGCAATACCAAAAGCTTTCTTTGCTTCACTGGTAGCGCTGTTGTATTCTTGTTCCATGTCTTCTTCGGTGCGAACAACACGCATACCACGGCCACCGCCGCCAGCGCTGGCCTTCAGAATAACAGGATAGCCTGCAACTTTTGCAAATTCCTTGGCTTCTTCAACATTGAGCGCAGCGCGTTCAACACCAGGGATGGTTGGCACACCAACTTCGATAGCAACTTTCTTAGACTGAATCTTATCGCCCAAAGCACGCAGCATGTTGTGATCCGGACCAATGAATTCGATCCCTGCTTCTTCGCAGGCTTGCGCGAATTCTGCATTTTCGGCCAAGAACCCATAACCAGGATGGATAGCATCTACGCCTTTGGATTTTGCCAAAGTAATAATCCCGGAAATATCCAGATAAGCGTCAACAGGGGCTTTCCCCTTACCTACACGATAGGATTCATCCGCGATGGTACGATACAGAGAATTCTTATCTTCTTCAGAATAAATAGCAATACTCTTAATTCCCAGCTCCTTGCAGGCGCGGAAAATACGAATCGCAATTTCACCGCGATTCGCTACCAAAATCGTTTTAATTTCTTTCACAGTCCCTACCTCCTCATACATTGGCGCTTGAAGCGCTCGTCGTCATCCAATATCACATATAGATACACTTGCATCTTTACACAGTAATGGAATATATGTAAATACTATTATATCTATATTCTACCATTTATGCATCATTTTTCAGAAAAATGATCATAAAAATAATTTTTCTTTCACTTTTATGCCGATCAAGATTCTCCATTCAAAAAAATCGCCGCCTTTCTGTCGATACAGTGAAAGGCGACGATTGTCATCGTTCTTCATTTTTATGCTGCCGGCGTTATTTCTTCAACCGATGCCGTATCATCAATCGAAGCACCACTATCATTTGTGTTGTCTGCTGCCTTTGGAACCAAAATGACCTGACCAGTTGTCTGATCCCAGTCGATGCCGCAGCCAATGGCCGCACAGAGATCACGAATCTTCATATAGTTGAGATCACCAATAAGATAGGAGCTGATGGCATAAGCTTCACCATCTACATACAGCACCGGCTGATGCAGCTGGCTCATCACAGTATCTCCCTGAATCAAACCGCCAGAGTTGGTGCCATCATACGGCGCACCGCTGTTGATGACCACAGCACCACTGGCACTGTCATAAGCAAGGCCGAACTGAGACCCGGTGCCATTCAAAATGGCTGCAAAATCGCGCAAGCGCACATAGTTGTTGCCATTTGCCAAATAGGCCTGCATGGTCAGCTGCTGTCCGTTCATGCTGACCGTTGCTTGGTTTGGCGATGCATAAGCATAACCATCTGCTTTTCGTTCAGCCAATAGTGAAAAGCCATATTTGAGCAAAGCTGCACTGTCGCTGTAACGCGCATTCACCGCTTTCGCATTCATGGACACTGTGATTAAACGTGTCCCATCTTTTGTGGAAGTCGCCGCCATGCAGCTTCCTGCCTGCGGCGTCCAGCCGGTTTTCAGCCCGTCAACAACCCCGATGCTGGTATCGTCACTGCCTAGCAGCGCATTGCTGGAAGAATACGTCTTCCCATTAAATTCAAACGTTTTCATGCTGGTATATGTCAAAATTTCTGGGCATTCATTAATGACCTGCCGCGCCAGTTTGGCCATGGCGTTAGCGCTCATATAGCCTTCGTCATAGCTTTGATCATATCGCGCATCAATGCCAAGTTCCTGCGCTTTGGCATTCATCGCCGCGACAAAGTTTTCTTCTGAACCATACACCAACTCACCAAGTGCAGGACCTGCAGCGCAGGCTGAGTAGCAAAGAAATGCTTCAAGCATATCTGCCACCGTATACACCGCATCGGTTTCAAACGGAATATTAGAATACACGTCATCACGCGAAAAATAATAGGTATAAGTACTAATCGGCACTTGTGTATCCATTGTGATGCGTCCCTCACGCACCGCTTCCAAAACAAGATAAGCTGCCATGACTTTTGTCATGCTTGCAACAGGACGCACCGTATCAGCATCTTTGCTCCACAACACCTCTCCTGTTGCTGCATCCATAATTACAGCGCTGGTTCCGGCAATATCCGGTTCTGAGGCTGCTGAAGCCGGCATCGCCCCAAACAGCGTCGACAACAATATCGCCGCTTGTAACAACAAACTGATCGTTTTTTTCATAAAATCCTCTTTTCTTTTTAAGATAAAAAAATGAACAAACGTCCGTCGTTTCTTCACCGCGAACGATTGTAGCAAAAAAATACCCGCCAGGGCAACAACAAAGCATTTACAAATTGCAGCACCCGGCGGAATGATTTTATGAAATTGTTACTCAAGATAACCAGCGTCTTTAAAACTAAAATATGATTCTCCCTGAACACTGCCCAAAATAATATGATCTAAAAAAGACAGTCCCAAAAGTTCTGCACCTTCACGCACGCGTTTTGTTAACAACAGATCATCCCGGCTCGGTGTCAAATCACCGCTGGGGTGATTATGGCCTACAATCAAGCCAACTGCGTTGTGCCGCACCGCTTCGCGAAAAATATCTCTCGGATGTACATTGGCTCTATCAACAGTACCACGAAACAGTTCTTTCACTTCAATGATTTTATTTCTTGCGTCCAAATAAAGGACATGAAAAGATTCCTGTTCATCACTGTGAAAATTCTCACGCAATGCAGCAGCTGCACCAAAAGAATCACAAATGCCCGTTTCTCTGCGGCTGCCCATCCGGACCAAGCGACGCCCAATTTCTATGGTTGCCATCAATGTGCAGGCCTTTGTCTGACCAATTCCATTGATGGCACAGAGATCTTTCATATCCTGACACAGCAGCCCTTCCAGACCACCCGCTTCATCCAAGACCGCCTGAGCCAATTCCAATACATCGCGCTTGGCTGTACCTGTGCGCAATAAAATCGCCAATAATTCAGTTTCACTCAAGTGCCGCGCTCCCTCATGCATCAATTTTTCTCGAGGCTGCGCTTCCAATGGTCGTTCTTTAATCTTCGGCGATTCAGGTCGAGGTCCATCCATCGTACTCACTCCTTCCATGCATCCAGCATCTTACGCACCAATGTCATTGGCAGCCCAACAACATTATCAAAATCACCTGCCAACGCCTCAACGAACTTTCCGCCGCCGCTTTGAATGCCATAGCCGCCAGCTTTATCGAAAGGCTCACCAGTTTCAATATAGGCTTGGATTTCTTCATCACTTAACGTACGAAAACGCACCTGACTGACTGCATGATCGGTCATCATCTTTTTTGTTTCTTCACAACACAGTGCCACCGCAGTGATCACCTCGTGTGTCGCCCCAGAAAGATTACGCAGCATATGCACAGCCTCCTGCGTATCGGCCGGTTTTCCTAAAACAACACCATCTTTGCAGACAATGGTATCGGCGCCCAACACCAACGCCTGCGGATTCTGCGCAGCAACAGACTGCGCCTTGGCTGCAGCCAACGCCTCTAAAGCCTGCGGCAATGGCAATGCCTTGTTCAAACATTCTTCCTCCAATGTTGGCGCCATGATTTCAAACGTGACGCCAAGCTCTGCCAGCAGCATTCGTCGCCGCGGTGACGTCGAAGCCAAAATAAGTGGTCTTTCCATGCTACACTCCTCTATGCTCTTCTGCCTGATAATAAGAAAAGCCTTTGATGAGGCAAAGGCTTTTAATCATCTTCATATTTACTTTTAATGCGATAGCTCAGTGCTTCTAAGCTCACTGCCAGATCAACTTGGCGAATCTCAATATTTTCACATGGCACCAACGACGATGGAGAAAAATTCATGATCCCTTTGATCTTTGTCCCGCAAAGGATATCCGCTACATCCTGGGCAGAGGATTCTGGCACAGCCAGCACAGCAATATCCACATCGTTTTCTTCAATATATTCAACCAATTTTGTGATTGGCAAAATTGGCAAACCATTAAGCGTCATACCGATTTTGTTGACATCATTATCAAATGCCGCTGAGATCTTAAAACCTCTTTTTTCAAAACCAGCATAATGCGTCAAAGCACTGCCAAGGTTCCCTGCGCCAATCAGGATCATCCGCCATTGACGATCCAAGCCAAGAATTTCCTTAATAATATTATTGAGACTTGTCACATTGTAACCAACACCACGCATGCCAAAATCACCAAAGTACGCCAAATCTTTGCGCACCTGCGCTGGTGTTCCCTGCACACCCTGAGCAATCTCAACAGAAGACACTTTCTGTACATGCAGTCTTTCCATCTTACTCAGATATCTTGAATACAATGACAATCTTGTAATGGTCGCTTCAGGAATCTTCTCTGTTTTCATGATCATCTTCACCCCCAGTACACCAAATCTTATTCTCTTATTATAATCATATCGAATGCTTTTCTTCTGTGCAAGAATCTTTGATAAAAAAAGCACAAAGTAAATTTATAGACTCCAATTTAAAATCCGCTTAAATAATACCCGCTTCTGTCATATATATACAATTTTAATTACAAACTCTTATTGACCGGTTGAAATACAACCATTTTATGTTAGAATAAGGGGTAGCGAAAAAGCAAATAATATACGACCATTACCAAAGGAGAGATCATTTCATGAAAATCGCTGACAACGTTTATTATGTCGGTGTTTCCAACCCTACGCTGCGCGTGTTCGACATCATCATGGCTACCGAATATGGTACCACTTACAACTCTTACCTCGTTCAAGGTTCTGAAAAAACCGCATTGATCGATGGTGCCCACAAAGGTTTCGAAAATCTTTTTGTAGAAAATGTTGAAGCCATCACTGACTTCAAGAACATTGACTACATGGTTGTCAACCATACCGAACCAGACCACTCTGGTGCCATCCGCCTGGTCATCGAACACAACCCTGATATCGTTGTTTACGGCACTGCAGCTTGCCTAAAAAACCTTGACAACATCGTTCGTATGCCATTCAATCGTGTTGCTGTCAAGGATGGCGATACCCTCGAACTCGGCGGCAAGACTTTGACGTTCTGCGTCAGCCCTAACATCCACTGGCCAGATACCATGATGACCTACCTTGCTGAAGACAAAATTCTCTTTAGCTGCGACTTCCTCGGTGCACACTATGCTGAACCAACCATGTATGTGCACAAAGCTTATAAGAAAAACCTGTATGAAAAAGAATTCAAGGTTTACTACGATGCCATCATGGGGCCATTTGCAAAATTCGTTTTGCGCGCACTTGACCGTATCAAAGACCTTGACATCGCATTGGTTTGCCCAAGCCACGGTCCAATGATTGCCGGCGACGATATTAAAGTTGCAATGGATACCTATCGCAAGTGGGCAACCCCTGAAGAAAAAACCGACAAGACAGTTGCTATCTACTATGTATCCGCTTATGGCTACACCAGACAAATGTGCCAGTATT
Organism: uncultured Peptococcaceae bacterium; assembly: GCA_937976375.1. GTDB lineage: Bacteria > Bacillota > Peptococcia > Peptococcales > Peptococcaceae > UMGS1590. Next base: position 25,921 of record CALJRU010000044.1, read on the forward strand.
TGGCTGACAAACTCAGTGCAAAAGGCATCGTTGTTTCTGCTTTCGATGTCATTAAGACCGATGCTGCAGAAATCGCTGCACACCTCGAAGACGACTGCCTCGTATTCGGTTCCCCTACCCTGAACCGTGCAGCTCTGAAGCCAGTTCTCGACGTTATCAGCTGCATTGACGCAGTATCTGCTGCTGGCCGTCCATACGCTACCCTCGGCTGCTTTGGCTGGAGCGGCGAAGCTTGCGCACAGCTCAACGACCGTTGCAACAGCATCAAGATGAAACAAGTTGGTGAAAGCGTACGTTCTCAGTTCACCCCAACTGATGAAATCTATGCTCAGCTTGATACCCTCGCTGATCAAATCGCTGAAACCATCAACAAGTAAGCCATTTTCTGACACCTCGGATCTTAATCCGAGGTGTTTTTTTATTTGCTTTATGCGCCATTTTTCGTTATAGTGATAGGAGCACTATGACTATTTTGGAGGTATCAGAATATAATGGAACGAAACGTTTACGATGTGCTGACAGAACGCGGCTACATTGAACAAGCTACCCACCCTGATGAAATCCGTGAGCTTCTTGGCAAAGAGAAGGTCACCTTTTATATTGGTTTTGACCCAACTGCCGACAGTCTGCATGTCGGTCATTATATCCAGTTCATGGTTATGCAGCATATGCAGCAGCACGGCCATCGTCCGATCTTCCTCGCTGGCGGCGGCACCGGCATGATCGGCGATCCATCTGGACGCAGCGATATGCGTCGCGTGATGACCATTGATCAGATCGACGACAATGTCAATCATTTCAAAAAGCAAGCGGAACGTTTTATTGATTTTTCCGATGGCAAAGCACTGTTACTGAACAATGCCGACTGGCTGCGCAAACTCAACTACATCGAATTTTTGCGTGATTATGGCGCCTATTTTTCAATCAATCGCATGATCAATGCAGAATGCTACAAATCCCGCATGGAACAAGGCCTGACCTTCCTTGAATTCAACTACATGGTCATGCAGTCCTACGATTTTCTGCATCTGTACCGCAATTACAACTGCAAACTCGAATTCGGCGGCAACGACCAATGGAGCAACATCATCGGCGGGGTCGAACTGATTCGCCGCGCCGATCAGGGTGAAGCGTACGGCCTCACCTTCAAGCTGCTCACCAACAGCGAGGGCAAGAAGATGGGCAAAACAGCCAACGGTGCCGTTTGGCTCGATGCTGATAAAATGAAGCCATACGACTTCTATCAATACTGGCGCAACGTGGACGACAAAGACGTGCGCAACTGCCTCTCCCTGCTGACCTTCCTGCCTATGGAAGAAGTGGATCGTCTCTCCAATTTGGAAGGCGCAGAAATCAATAAAGCCAAAGAGGTGCTCGCCTTCGAAGTGACCAAAAACGTTCATGGTACTGAAGCTGCCGAAGAAGCCCAAAAAGCTGCACGCGCCCTCTTTGCCGGTGGTGGTCAGGAAGGTTCCATTCCTACCACGCAAATGGCTGCATCTGACTTTGACGGTGATGGCATTGGCTTGCTCAATCTGCTCAAACAAGTCGGCCTGACTTCAACCACCAGTGAAGGACGCCGCCTCGTTGAACAGGGTGGCGTGTCCTTAAACGATGTCGCTGTCAGCGACGTTCACTACAATGTCACCAAAAAAGATTTTGCTGATGGCCAATTAAAGATTCGCAAAGGCAAAAAGAAATTCCATCTTATTGAATTACAATAAGTGTTTTGCTATGAAAAACAGTGGCAGACAGTATGACGTGCCATCATCTGTCGGCCACTATTTTTTCGCAAAAATTTCACAAAAAAAGAAAGTCTTCCCGACTTCCTTTTTGATCATTAAGTATTTGGTTCACCATATTGTTTTAATTTGTCGATATACACACGACCCAATTCCGATAATTCCTGTTTTTCGCTCAGGATATAGCCAATGCTCATTACTTCATCTTCTGCCAAAGGTATGCCAACAATCTTTGTTCCCTGTAAATAACGTGGGAAGAAACCATTGGAAATGGTATAAGCATCCGTTCCCAAAAGAAGGTTCACCAAACTCCCCGTATCTGTAATCCGTATGCTCTTATCATTGGAAAGGTCCCCATACAGCTCATCAGAAAAATGAGCATGGTCTTCCTTGCCCTGCATAAAGTTAATTCGGGGATAACGCTGAAGTTCTTCAAGCTGCACGCAGCTTTGCTCTGCCAATGGATGCGAAGCACGAACAAACACCTGTGGCTTTACGGTAAACAACTCATAAAACGACAGTTTGTTTTCTTCTAAGGTTTTACGCATGGCCTGTTCATTTTCACGACTTACATAGATGATCCCAAGATCGCTAAATCGATTCTTGACATCATCCAAAATCTGATGCACCGTGGTTTCGTGAAGAATGAATTCGAAACGTTCTTTGCCAAACTCTTCGACGATGTCCACAAATGCATTGGTCGAAAAGACATACTGTGGCGAAGACACGCCAAAACGAATCTTTCCCGGTGTATGGGAAATATATTTATCCTCTAACAGCTCCATTTGACGCAGCACCTGCCGCGCGTAACCAACAAACTCCATCCCTTCCGGCGTTACAACAATTCCGGCACGACTACGAATGAAGATGGTGATTCCCACCTCTTCTTCTATGTCTTTGATGGCATTTGATAAACTTGGCTGCGAAATATACAATTTTTTAGCTGCTTCTGTAATAGTGCCATTTTCCACAACGGAAACGATATATTTTAATTGCTGGATCGTCACATGATCACCCGCCATTTATATATATATATTCTATTATTATTATAGCGCAGTTGTTTTCGCTGTTCTATTCTTGAAGATTCTGGCAATTAACGTTATTTTTTGAAAGTTCGGGTGCTTTTCAACCACACCAAGGGTACACTTTCAGTCGTGTTATGACCAAAATATAATTATAAGTAAAAATTATCTTTTATGGACATGAAAAAAGTGTTATACTATAACCGTTCAATCTTTATGGGAGGCCGCGTCGTCCGCTTCTTCAGCGGCATCAGCCTGCGCGAATAATGTCATCAGTCCTTGCAGAAGATCATCTTTACAGGATGTTTCCTGACAATCTTCTCTCTGTTGTTCTTTTTCGCTCATGATAACGCCTCCTTTCTTTAACAATCTTTTAACTTATTATCCCACGCCAATGACAATAAGACAAGGTCTGCATGCGGGGAATATTATATCCATGATCTTAGTCCCTGTGCGTTCCAATTTGGATAAGTGTCAACAGACGAGGGAGTGCTGTTGAACGAAAGGCACTCATGTCTGCGATACACCGGACGCTCCCATGATCATTCTACACTTCCTCAAAAGGAAGTGTTTTTTTATGGAGGAAATTATGAACTACAAAGAAGCAAAACAGACCCTCGAGAAGTACGCTTCTCTCGGTTCTGTCTATGGACTTGACGGTATCACGCGGCTTATGGAGGCTCTTGGGCGCCCTGAAAGACAGCTCAAAGTGATCCATGTCGCTGGCACCAATGGCAAAGGGTCCACAGTAACAACACTGGCCGCCATATTAGAAGCCTGCGGTTATCACACAGCTACCTATACCTCTCCGGAAGTGAGCACTTATCTTGATCGTTTCCGCATTGGCGGCGTACCAGCAGATGAAGCGGTGTTCACAACCGCTTTCGAAAAGGTGGAAGCAGCTTGTCTATCCATCGTTTCTGCCGGGCATCCTCATCCCACCATTTTTGAAATGGAGCTGGCCATCGCCTACTTGATCGCCATCGCTTGCCAGGCAGAAGTCATGGTCCAGGAAACAGGGCTTGGCGGCCGATTGGATGCCACCAACGTTGTAGAAAAACCTCAGATGGTGGTCTTCACCGCCATCGGCATGGACCACATGCAATTTCTTGGCAACACACCAGAAGCCATCGCCGCTGAAAAAGCTGGCATCATCAAAGAAGGCGTTCCTGTTGTTGCTTACGACAACGGCACTGCAATCAACGCTGTCATCGCCAACACAGCCGCTGCACATCATGCCGCCTGCCATTTTTCCTCCCTCCAAAAATGCCAAGTCGTCGCTCGCGACCTCGACGGACAAAGCATCCTCTTCGACGGCAGCCTTTATCATTACCCATTGATCGGCATTCATCAAGTGCGCAACTTTGCACTCATCATGGAAACTGTACAGGCACTGCGCAGCGAAGGATGGCATTTGCCAGTCTCTACCGTTCAAGAAGCCTTAGACAATGTCCGCTGGCCTGGTCGCTTTGAAGTGGTCTGCAAAAAGCCAGTCATCGTTTTAGATGGCGCACACAATCCACAAGCAGCAGCCGCATTGGCAGAAACAGTACAAACTTGGTTTCCTGATCAATCGGTGCATTTTCTCATGCATATCTTCAAAGACAAAGATGCTCGCGGCATCCTCAAAGCCATTGCGCCGGTCTGCTGCCATCTCACCTTAACAACCATCGACAACGAACGTTCCGCCGATCCAGCAGTGCTGCGTGAAACAGCCATGCAATTTATTGCGCCAGAAAACATCACACTGGAGAAAGATTTTGAAGCAGCGGTTCACACTTGTCTTAACACACTTCGCGAAAACGACGTACTTATCATTTGCGGCTCCCTCTCTCACCTGGAAAGATCACGCCGCGTACTCTCTCACTACGAAAGGATTGACGTGCAATGGTAAACATTGAAAAAACAGAAAAAGCCATCCGCGATCTGCTCATCGCCATCGGCGAAGACCCTGATCGTCCAGGTTTAATTGAAACACCAAAACGCTGTGCAAAAATGTACGAGGAACTTCTGAGCGGCATGGATCATGATGCTGAAGAACATCTCTCCAAACAGTTTGATGTGCCTCATTCAGAATTTCTTCTCGAAAAAGACATCCCTTTCTATTCTCTGTGCGAACACCATCTGCTGCCCTTCTTCGGCAAAGCGCATATCGCTTATTTGCCAAAGGATCGTGTCGTTGGGCTCAGCAAGCTGGCACGCACCGTTGAAGTGTATGCGCGCCGCCTTCAGCTGCAGGAGCAAATGACCAGCCAAATTGCTGACGACATCATGACTTACCTTGATGCCCGCGGCGTTATGGTGGTCATTGAAGCCGAACATCTCTGCATGACCATGCGTGGTGTCAAAAAGCCTGGCGCAAAAACACTCACCATTGCCTGCCGCGGTGAATTTGAAACCGATCCTGAACTCAAGCAGACCTGCCTCAGTCTGATTCGCGCATGAAAACGGTCACCTGCCTTTTACACCACGACGATTTTCTAAACGCCATCAACACCATCGAAAACCGTGAACAGACCCGCCGCTTTTGCCGGCATGGACTTGATCACGCCCTCGATGTTGCTCGAATCAGCTGGATTCTCGTCCTGGAAAACCATCGCCCTTTTGAAAAAGAAACCGTCTACTTGGCAGCCTTGCTTCACGATATCGGGCGCAGCCAAAGTGATGACGACCACGACAGCGCCAGCGCCTATCTGGCAAAAAAATGGCTCAGCGACTGCGGCGCCCAACCAGATGTCATCACTGACGTTTGCGCGGCCATTGCCGTTCATCGACAGCGCAGCGCAGCCATCGACCCGGCCACAGCCAGCCTTGGCGAACTGCTTGCATTAGCCGACAAACGCAGCCGCACCTGTTTTCGCTGTGCTGCAGCCGCAGACTGCTACTGGCCTGAAGACTTGAAAAATGCCACCATCATCGACTGAGGAGGACCTATGAACATCGGCAATAAAACCTTCAATCTATCTGGCACCACCCCCATCGTTATGGGCATCTTAAATGTTACCCCAGACTCCTTTTCGGACGGCGGACGCTACAACAACATTGACGCTGCCGTGCGCCATGCGCAAAAACTTGCTGAAGAAGGCGCCGACATCATTGACATCGGCGCTGAATCAACCCGTCCAGGGCACACGCAGATCAGTGTGGATGAAGAATGTACACGCCTATTACCTATTCTAAAAGCGTTGAAAGATACCATTGATCTGCCGCTTTCCGTCGACACCTATCGCAGCGAAACAGCACAGGCAGCACTAAGCGCCGGCGCTGATATGATCAATGACATCTGGGGTCTGACAGCCGATGCCAACATGGCATCAGTCGTTGCTGCAAGCGGCTGTCCGATCTGCATCATGCACAACCGACCTGACACCGATTACAACGATTTCCTAGCCGACTGGCTGCAAGATATGAAAGACCGTATCACCCTAGCTCATGCAGCCGGCATTCGTGATGAACAAATCATCCTCGATCCAGGCATCGGCTTTGCCAAAAGCTTTGATTGGGACGTCGCGTGCATGCATCACCTCAGCGATCTTTGCGCTCTAGGTTATCCTGTGCTGCTCGGCCTGTCCCGTAAACGCATGATTGGCAATCTCAGCGGTCTGCCCGTCGATCAGCGCGACGAAGCCACAGCCGCTGCTGACCTTTATGGTTATCTTGGCGGCGCTCGTATCTTCCGCGTGCACAATGTTCAACTTGCACGCCGCACCCTCGATACCTTTGCACGATTGGAGGCAAACCAGCATGGATAAAATCAGCCTCGTCGATCTTGAAATTTTCGCCCATCATGGCGTCTTCGATTTCGAAAAAGAGAACGGACAAACCTTTATCGTCAGCTGCGAGTGTCTCCTAGACACCCACGAAGCAGGAACAAGCGACAATCTCGATGCCAGCCTTGACTACGGTTCCCTGGCCCATCGTCTCACTGCACTTTTTCAAGAAGAAACATTCGACCTCATCGAAGCCGCCGCAGAGCATTGTGCCGGCGCGCTGCTCCATGAGTTTTCGCTCATTCGCAGCTTGACCCTCACCATCAAAAAGCCCTCGGCGCCGGTCAACCTGCCGCTCGCTTATCCAGCCGTCACCATCACACGCGGCTGGACACCAGCCATCCTCGCCCTCGGCAGCAACATTGAGCCACGGCAAGAACACCTCGACGCAGCCCTGACGCTTTTGTCCGAGCATCCTGATATTCGTTGTTTACGCGTCGCACCATGGATCGAAACCGACCCCGTCGGCTACACCGATCAAAATCGCTTCCTCAACGGCGCCGTTCTTATTGAAACCCTGCTTACGCCGCACGAACTCCTCGATGCCATTCATGACATCGAAGCCGCCCGTAAGCGTGAACGCATTATTCACTGGGGCCCACGCACCCTCGACATCGACATCATCTACTACGGCGACCTCCTGCTCACGAGCGATGATCTTACCATCCCACATCCTCTCTGCATGGAGCGTGCCTTCGTCATGGAGCCTGTCATCGCCATCGCCCCATACTGGATCGATCCACGCTACGGCAAAGCCGTCAGCATTTGCTGGAAAGAAGCACAAAAATAATACAACGAGCCACAGAGCATCGCCCTTTATGGGATCTGCTCTGTGGCTCGTTTTTTTAACGAAACATGCGATAGCTTTTTAGGGAAGAACGATAGGAAATAACGACCATCCCCACACTGGCAGCCAGGCTGACAAGCAAGAGGAGCAGCGGCCACTGCATCAGGGTGCGCGCCATCTGCATCGAGCTGTCATTAAACACCGTTGCAGTCACCAGAATCAACATGGCACCATAAGGAATCAAGCCAAACAGCTGCCCTTTCGCGTAGCCCATGGTGAAATACAGCGGCGTTTGAACACTGACGATAAACGTAAACATCAATATTGACACTGCAATTCCAGCCACCACCGATTCTATCGAGGCACCTTTTCCCTGCAGCACTGGCAGCAGCACACCGAAAAACATCGCCATAATGAGTGCAATGACAAAATGGCTGAACATGTACAGGTATCGTCCCACAACCACCTCGCAATCACTCAAGGCCAATGATGCATAAAGTCTCTCCAACGCATCTTTTTCCTGCACCAAGAATATCATCGGAAGATGCAGCGCCATCACCCAGGCGGTCGTGATGGCAGCACTCATAGGCGAAAGTCCCGTAAAGGAAAGCAAAAATAACACCACCAATAAGGTGCCATACATTCCAAAAGGAGATTTCATTGAATATTGGTCCAACCTTGTCATTTTTAATGCTCCACTCATTGGTTTCCCTCCCTTCCAATATGGATCATAATGTCCTCAAGAGTGACCGGTTCCTGCAAATAGCCTCTAAACCGCGCCGCTGTTTCTGCTTCAATCAAACCTTCAAAGCCCAACGCTGTCTGCCGCACACCATGAAGCTGTTTCATAAGCTCCGGTGTCAGCTCATCCGGGGCGCCTTTAAGCAGGCGATAATGCGACAGCAGCCCTTCAGTGGGACCACTGAAAATCTGACGCCCACCTTCAAGATAAGTGATATAGTCAGCAGCACGCTCAAGATCGCTGGTAATATGCGTTGAAAAGAGGACGCTGTGTTCCCCATCGGCAATGAACGCTTGTAATAACGCCATCAATTCATCACGCGTCGCTGGATCAAGACCGCTTGTCGGCTCATCGAGCACCAAAAGTTTGGCATGGTGCGACAAGGCGCAGGTCAGCATGAGCTTCATCTGCATCCCCCGCGACAAATCATGAATGCGCCCATCCATCGGCAGGCGAAAGCGTGTGACAAGTTCCTGAAAACGTGCATTGTCCCAAGCCTCATAAAAATCACCGAGGACCTTTGCTGTTTTGCCAACGGTCCAGGTATCAACAAAATAATTGCTGTCAAAAACAACGCCAAGCTGTTGTTTAATCTTTTTTTCATCGCGCACGCTGTCCAGACCGAACACCTGAATCTTCCCCTCATCCAGTGGAAGCATGTTCAACAGTAAACGAATCAAGGTCGTTTTTCCCGCTCCATTGGAACCGATCAATCCCATGATATAGCCCTGCGGCAATTGGAACGAGAGCGGGCCCAGCGAAAACGATGGAAATTCTTTGCACACACACTCAAATACAAGGTCCATCTTATTCATCATCCACCTCCATGAGCAAACTCAATAATGCCATCAATTCTTCTTTCGTCATTGCCGCCTTTTCTGCAGAAACAATAGCTTGCTGCAGATGTTGTTCCACATCTTTCAACAACTGCTCGTGTAAAAGCGCCGAGCTGCTCGACATAACAAAAAAGCCCTTACCCTGCTGGCTGGTGATATAACCTTCCGACTCCAGCTCGCTGTATGCCCTCGTCGTTGTCAGCACGCTGATCTTCAAATCGGCTGCCAATCGGCGAAGCGACGGCAATTTCTCCCCCTCCTGCAATTCTCCGGAGAAGATCTGCGCCTTCACTTGCTCTTTGATCTGCTCATAAATCGGCTGCGTTGAACTATTCGATAAAATGATATGCACGCAACCACTCCTAACTGTTATGGTTGTTACAAGTACAGTATGTACAGTTTTTTCTTCGCCTGTCAACTATATTCATCAATAGAAACCTTAATTATTGTTGACCAGAATCACAAATGGCACTCATAAATATCCATGTACTTGAGTGCATTAAAAATGTCTACTCCATTTACTACATTTTCTAAATTTATTTGTTGCTTAATTAAAAAAGTGAAATCAAAAAAGCCTTACCTATTATCCATCAAATCAAAAATAGGTAAGACTTTAATTTACAGTTAATTATTCTTCCTTCAAAAAGGCGCCAATCTTAATCGGTCTAATTGGCTGACGATAAGTTGGTGCCTGTAAATCATTAACCGGCGTTTTTGTCTTTGCTGACAATTCTTTCATAACAAGTGAGATGCATGTTTTTCCCTGGCAAGGACCCATTGAAATACGTGTATTAAATTTGATTTGTTTCAATGTATCCGCACCATTGTCTAAAGCTGCTGCGATTTCTTCTGCTGTTACATCTTCACAACGACATACGATGCTTTCACCGATTTCAACATTTTTTAATTCATTAGAAATCAGTTGTTCCTTTTCTACCAATTGAATACCGCGAACTATATGAGTATATTCTTTTGGCACTACCAATGTAACAACTGAAGTTTTATTTTTTGCCGTCATGACCTTTTCAACACGCACCTTGCAAACAACTTCGCCAATGCGGTTAACACCATCTACCTCACTTCCAACTTCTGGTAATGGTATGTATTCATATGGGATCTTCACAAGAGATTCTGTTTCTGAGTAACTTTCATCAATAACAAAAGCAGCCAGTCCCGGGCAAGCAAGAATACAAGCGCCACAACCCACGCAATTATCAAAATATGTTTCTGGAGTATCTGTAATCGTTGTCAACGGCTTTACTGCATTAAACTTACATGCTGTATAGCATGGATTGCAAGGGATATTTTGAAAGCATTCGAACAATGCGTATGGGCCTTTTTTTCGACGTTCTTCACTTGGCAAAATTGCCCGGACCTTAGCTTCTAATTCTTTTAAAATCTCAGTACTCATATTTTACGGGACTCCCTTCTTTTGTTTTTTCAATACCGTTTTTAATCTTTCCGCCGACAGGACGCAAAGAATCCAGTTGTTCGAGATAATCCGCAAATTTCGTTTCAAAATCCTCCACTCGACCAAAATCGTGTGCAGCTGACAATCCTGCTAATTTACCAGTTAACATTGCACTGGAGGCTTCTTCAACCCCGCCAGCATCGCCTGCTGCATAAACATTATGAACACTTGTATGGCGTGCATCATCGATAACTGGTACATAACCTCCCAGCTCCGGAATAAATTTCATATCACATCCTGCCTGGAAAAACAGTTCTGGTAATGGCGCAAGCCCTACTGCCATACAAATGGCATCGCACTTCACATCTTGTTCAGTACCAGGAATCGGCTGAAATTTATCATCCAATTCACAAATAACAGCACCTTCAACCTTTTCTTTCCCATAAGCATACTTAATAGTATGTCGCGTAATAACCGGAACTTGTGCGCGTCTTAATTTATTAGCATGTACTTGATATCCACCAATATGAGGCGCAGCTTCAATAACAGCAGCAACATTAACACCAGCCTGCATCAACTGAT
>CALJRU010000045.1 GCA_937976375.1 uncultured Peptococcaceae bacterium
ACACCAACATCGGCGAGAATGGCTGCGCCCTTTCCGGCGGCGAGCGTCAGCGCATTTCCATTGCCCGCGCCTTCCTGAAGGATGCGCCCATCATTCTGCTGGACGAAGCCACCGCCAGCTTGGATGTGGAGAACGAAACTGCCATTCAGGAGGCACTTTCCCGGCTCATAAAACACAAAACTGTCCTTATCATCGCCCACCGGATGCGCACCGTAGCCGGTGCGGACAAAATCGTGGTGCTGTCCGACGGCGTGGTGGCCGAACAGGGCGCACCCGATGCACTTTATGCCCGGAACGGCCAGTACACCCACATGGTGGATCTGCAGACCGAAAGCCAGAGCTGGGTCATCTGACCCAATTCAAAAACAGCCCTTCGGCACAACAAAAAAGGACATCTATTCAAAAGAATAGGTGTCCTTTTTAGCACCCGAATCCGTCAGCTAACAGTCATGTTTAAATTACTTCCTTATCACTGCTAAGCCGATGCTGTGAGGCCTTTTTCTATTCTTACTGTTGCTCCCAGTTGTAATCTGGAAGCACTTCCGTCCATTGTTCTACTCGATTGCCATCCTGGTCGATCCATTCATAGTCATGGCCATTGGTGGCTTCCTGCATGTCGGCATAATACCACGCGCCAGGCTGGTTGTCCGGCCAGTTGCGCATGTCATCCAGTGGCTGCAAATCGTTCGCATCTGGGCGCCGATCAAGCACGCGGTTGACGATGGCGCAGCTTTCAGCGCGGGTGATGGTGGCATTTGGCTGCATGGTGCCATCTGGATAGCCACCGACCAGGTCATGGGCCACAGCGCGTGCGATGGCATTGGCATACCATTCGCTGCCCGTGATGTCGCTGAAAAGATCATCCGGATAAGTCACGTTCTCATCATCAAAGAAGCGCGTCGCAATCGCTGCAAATTCGGCGCGGGTGATCGCGGCATTTGGCTGGAAGGTGCCGTCTTCATAGCCGCTGATGAGTCCCATCTTGGCCAGTGAAGACACCGGCACATTGTACCAATCGTCGGCGCTGACATCGCTGAACGCGTTCTCCGCGGTGGTGTTGGCTTCACGCACGTCCTTCTTGAGCAAGCGATAGAACATCGTTGCCACTTCGGCACGGGTGATGTTGCCTTGCGGCTTGACCGGCCAGAGGCTTTCATCGTCACTTTGCTCGCCAGTGCGGTAGTCTTCTGGATAACCAACAATGTAATAGAAATGGTTGACAGTGTCTAAATCATCCGGTCCATCTGGATCAATGACCGGTTCATCTGGCGTTTCGCTGTCGTTCAAGGTGTTGACGAAGGTGCGCGCCGCATCGCCCGTCGTGTCATTGTCACCGCTGACACTGACATCGCTGATGCTGAGGGTGCCATTTTCATCGGCAGCGACGGTCACCGTGACGGTCGCCTGGTGGCTGTCATAATCCATGTCACTGCGGTCACCTGCCACTTCGCGAATGGTGTAGGTATAGGTGCCTGGCTCAGCAAAGGCAATATCGCCAAAGGCACCACTGTTTTCATTGCTGCCATCGCCGTTCTTGGCAATGGTAATGGTGTCTGTGGCAGGCATTGGTGCGCCGTCCTGCCCTTCGATTTGGAATTGGAAGGTGGCATCATCCGGCCAGCTGCCATTGTCCACCTGACTGGTATCCACTTGTTTGATCACCGTCAGATAGGTGCTGCCGTCTAAGGTCACATAGCTGCCAGATTGGCGCGTGTTGGTGATGGCAATGGTCTGCGGTGTGTCTTTTGCCGTGGTCACTGTTGGTGCTGTTTCAGATGCTTCCCCATCGTTCACCTGATAGGTGGTGTCAAAACCGGCAGCTGCTGTTTCTGCCACCGTCAGTGTCACACCATCGGGCACGCTCAAGCGAATGGCCTCGCCATCTTTGAGGCTTAATGTAGCAACGTTGTTTTCAAAGGTCACTTCTTCACCTGTCTCGTCGTTGATGACCTTGCCGTTGCGCAGGCCGCCTGCCCCAAGCGTCAGCGTCACATCAAAAGCTTTGTCGCTGTCGCCGGCAAGCCCTTCTGCCACGGTTTTCGTAATGATCAGATCACCAGGATCTTTCAAGCGGTCGCCAACAACCACCATCGTGGTGCCTGAGAAAAGATTATTGAGCGATTGATCACCAAGGTTCTGAACAACAGAACCATTAGCCGTAGTGCTCTGTTTGGCTGCGGTCTGTGTCACATCCAGCAGGCCCCAGCCGCTGTCGTAATCCAGCGTGATGGCGCCTTTGCCGTTGGCAGGACCATATTCCAGCACACCTGCTGCTTCATTGTAGGCATAATCGATGGATGCCCCTGTTTCTGCCTTGGCCCAGTTGATGGCGTCATAATCTGCTGTCTGGCTGGTTTTCAAGGTCCCGGTGACTTTGTTCAATGTGGCATCAATGCCATCATCCAGTACAAACTGCAGCATGCTTTTCACAATCTTGCCCAGGCCCAAATGCACCGACACATTGTCATCGTCGGTGCCTGCATTGGCATGCACACCAGTATTGTCAACGACCACTTCCACAGCTGTTGGATTGACGTTGTAACCATCCGGCGATGTTGTCTCTACCAGATAATAGCGTCCCTGTTCCAAGCTGGTAAACGCCAGTGTCCCAGGCACCTGTGTGCCTTCCTGAATTTCATACTCGCCTGTTGTCTGGGGTGCATACGCAGGCTGGGCACCTGCAGCGATGGTATAGCTGCCATCGTCATGAACCGTCACATCTGCAGCATCGTAAAGTGCAAACTGAGCACCATCTCGTGCAGCCTTTGTATCCTGATCCACCTTCTGCACCAGCAAACGGTTTTGAATGTTCGGCGCAAACAGCCGCATGGCAAATTCATGGTTGAAGCTGGCTGCCTGCAGCGGCACCACATTGCTTGCGGTCACATCGCTGAGGCTCTTCACTGGTGCATAGAAATAGCCCAGTGTAAAGCGCGCCGTCTCATTATTTTCAACAGCATATTCCGTGATATCTCCAGGCAGATTGTCGATGTCGGTATAATACTGATTGATGCCATTCAGCTTAAACGTATACAACCCCGCCACCGAATCGTTTTGTGAGGCCTGACTCATTGCTTTGGCTGCCTCCGCCACTCCTGCGGTGCCTGTCGCCTGGCTGATCTGCCAGCCGCTGACCGGATCGCCGTAAACAATATGATCATCGCTGATGGACGCATTGTCGTACTTGATATTGTCGCCCAATATCACCGCAGCAAAAACAATACCGTTATCGGCGTTGTACACTTGATTGTTGTAATCGGTCACCTGATGGGAGCTCGTTTCTCCCAGCGCACGCTGGATCTCCACACGCACCGTCGGCATTGCGTAGGCGCCAGTGTCCCAGGCATTCGCCGACAACAGCACCTTGGTGCCATCTCGCAGCTTTTGAATATCCAGCTGAATATCACCACTGCTGCGATAACCTGGCGGCACTGTCGTTTCCCGAAGTACATAATGATCTTCCGACAGATCACTCAAAAGCAGCACCATATCTGAATCATCGTAAAACGTGAACAGCCCTCTGTCATCGGTGGTACCGGTGGCGATCGGCGTCGAGCTGGTTGGCTGATAATTCGCATCCGCTTCATACAGCGCATACGTTGCACCAGCAACCGGTGTACCATCCTGATCGGTCTTTTCAATCTGACTTTCGAGCACTGTATCCAGATTGAACTTCATGCGCATGTTTGACGCAGAATTTCCGCGCTCCAAATAAAAGAACTTCATCGTATGATAAGTGTTATCAGCAAACGTATCACCATTCCAGTCACTGGCATCACCGAGCTTGCCCGCATACTGGAACGTTTTTTTCAGCGTTTGCAGACCATAGTTAAAATCATATCCCGAGCCTTCATCAAAAACGCCGTTGTTGTTCGTATCCTCAAACACATGCACGGCACCTGTATGAAAGTCGATCTCTACCGATGTGGCATCATGAATCCCGCCAAGATCCGCCACCAATACATCATCAATAAACACCCAAACATCGTCGTCACCAGTGAATGAGTACGTCACTGGCACTGGGGTATTATTGGTGCTCTCCGGCGATATGCCATCCTCTGGCTGCTGGAAGCGCGTGACCATGTTAACGCCAAAGTAGTGATTGATGGTTGCAGAATCACAGCTCAGCTCTGTCCCGCTAAACACTTGCTCAGCGGAATTGAATGGAAAGAACTGCCCCACTACGTTTTTCGTGTCTTTCACTGCCGCTTCGGAATAGAGTTTAAAGATCTTACTGTTCTTATCAAACACCGCAAAATTTTCCCGGCAGTTGTAGTAATAATAGCCTTGGGCATCCTGTTGCAAAAGCCCGCCTACATTCGTATAAGCCTGCTTACCGGCAACATCCGATGCGCCGTTAAAAAGATAGTCTAGAGACTGCCCTTGGTTGAAAGCATCCGCATCCAGCGGCGTCGTAGCCGTTTTATAGGCGAGTTTTGGAAAACCATTGCTGTTCAGCACATTTTGTACAATCCCCACGTTTGGCCGCGCGGTACCTGTCCAGCCGTTGATACCGCCTGTCATGCCTCGGCCAAAGTTCAAAATATGCCCCTGATTAATGCCCTTATTTGTATAATCGGACGGATTCGTGCGATCACTGTCATCTGGATTGGACAGCCAGTAATCGTACAAATTCACAGTGATCCCTTCCGGATACATTTCTGTCGGCTGCACAACAGCAACACTGGTGTTCGCACTGGCGCCAGACACCGTCCAGGGGAGCACCCCAGCCAAAAGTGACAGCACAAGCGTCGCAGCTAAAATACGCTGCGCGGTTTTTCTTTTTTTCAACATTTTCTTTCTCCTTTATGCCCGATTGCGGTAACCACATGCGCCTCATCATATCAATCTCTTTCCAATCATACCTTCTTTACCGAAACAGGAGAATGTTGCTTCTTCCTTGCTTTTATTATACCACGCAGAGTCACATTTATGCAGTACCATCATAACCTCTTGACGACATTCCCACAACTTCCACAACAATAGCGGTGGCTACCTTTGAACATAGAGAAAGCACCGCGGCCAAAACGGCACGCGGTGCTTTCAGAAAAGGGATTATGAAAATGAGAAACGAGTGATCATTTATTGACAACAATACCGGTTTCGTAGACCTTATCTTCGCAGAGAAGTTTAACGGTCTGTGGACCTTCAAGGCCGGTCTTGTTGATGAAGGTATCAATGTCGCATGGGTTTGCTTTCTGGAAGGTCCCTACGCACATTGCAGTGAAATCCTGACCAACGGTGTTAACAGGGTAACGACGAACGTTACCAGCTTCGTCAACGAGCAGAATCTGTACCATTTCGCCAGTTTCATAGATCGCATTGACCATGATACGGTCTTCTTCTTCAACGATGTTTGCATTGTAATGTTCTGGTACAATTTCACCAGTTTCATCGGCTTTGACTTTCATGCGGGTGGTCTGAGTTTCGATGAGACCACCGAGGTATTCGCCAGTACCTGGTTCAAAGGTTTCACCAGCATAGTAGATAGGCAGCTTTTCTGCACGGTAGCAGTTCGCTGGGACATGCAGTTCATAAACGACCTTGTCGTCAATGAGTTCACAGGTGATGGAATTAAAGGAAACACGGTCTTTATATTCAGGCTTCATAGCGAGCATGACAGCCATGGAATCGCATGGTTTGCCATCGAGGTAACCAATCCCTCCGGAGTGAACCATGTAATGACCTTCATCGTAGTATTCTACATTGCAGATGTATGGAGAGAAGAAGTCTGCACCACGTTCTTTACCATACTGCCATACCTGTTCGATGGTCATCTTTTCAGTGTCGATGCGATAACGCACGCCACGGGAGAAGTTGTCATGGTTTGCCCAGTAGTTATCTGGGTTCTTTGCACGGAAATGGCCATTGTCAAAGAGCATGATGTCGCCATCTGGAAGAACAACGCAAGCATGCTGTTCATACTGCCAGTCAAATTCGCCGTCACCAACTGGGGTGAAGAAATATTTGTCCACATATTCCTGTGGCCAGTTTTCTGGATCACCGATGATCCAGTTCAATTCGCCGGTTTCGTAGTCAAGGTTGATGACTGCGTCTTCATGACGGCCGGAGAAGGTCAGGCTGTTGGTCTTTTCATCGTACCATACAGCGTTGTTGTGGAACCAGTCTTCTTCGGTCTGGCTGCCGGAACCAGGGCCGTGCTGTGGCAGCACCTTCTTGTAATCCCATTTCTTGAGGATTTCGCCGGTGTCTTTGTCGAGCAGCACGCAAACGTCTTCAACGGTGCCAGAATAGAAATCGAAGGTCAGAGCAAGCAGGTTGCCGTCCTTCATCTGGAACTGGTCGTGATGGTAGCCACCGCATGGAATAACGTATTCTTTG
Source organism: uncultured Peptococcaceae bacterium (assembly GCA_937976375.1). Taxonomy (GTDB): domain Bacteria; phylum Bacillota; class Peptococcia; order Peptococcales; family Peptococcaceae; genus UMGS1590. The sequence goes on from CALJRU010000045.1 coordinate 6,343, forward strand.
AAGATCTTACCACCAAAGTTCATTTCATAGAGACCAGTAGTGAAGTAAGGCATTTTAACGAGACGTTCGGTACCAACGAGGATGTGACCGTTGCGGATGCGCTTGATGTCGAACGCCAGGTTTTCTTTGCAGTACCAGCGCAGGTCGCCAGCATAGTCATAACCAACTGGGAAAGAACGCATGGATGCGGTCAGGAATACGAAGTTGTCGCCCATGTATTCCGCAGTAGTATCGATGGAGGTGGATTCAGGCACGCCTTCCATCAAAGGTTCGGTCTTGATGGTTACAGTATGACGCGCGCCATCCTGGAGCACGATTTCAACCTGGTTGTCATAGTCTGCATAGAGGCCGTAAACAGGAAGCACGTGTTCATATCCAGCTGGGAAACGATGAACGATGTCCCCTGCTGCTTCCTTACCATGAACAATGATGGTAACTTCTTCTGGACGTGGGGTCTTAAAAAGGATCATTGCGGAAAGTGGGCAAATGATATATGGGTTGAGTTTAACGAGTGGATTGTTCAGGGTGTAATTCCCTGCTGCAAATTCTGCAAGGAAAGCGTCTTCGCTGGCTTTCTGTTGAACAATAATATGATCTTTTTTAGTATATTTAATTTCTGCCATGTTGTTCCTCCATTCATCAAGTCAAGCAGGATGATCAGCGTCATTAGCTGACCTTATATAAAGTATAACAGAACAATCGTCAGAAATTTACTAGTCTGGACTACAGATTTCAGTGTTTTCAAATATTTTTTCAGCAGGGCTGCTGCGCAATAAATTCGACAAAGCGGCGCGCTGCAATCGGCATGGTTTCCCAGTTGTTCCACACCATCCCCACCCGTCTGCTGAGATCCTCAGCAATTGGTCGCACAGCAACATGACTGGAGTAGCCGGACAATACTCGCTCATACATAATGGACACGCCAAGCTTTTTCTCAACCATAGCAATGATGGTGTAATCGTCGCATACCTCATACTCAATCTGCGGTGTCAGACCAAGAGCGTCAAATGCTTGCAGCGGTACATTGAACTCGCCTTCGTCCAGCAGAATCAATGCACTCTCGGCCAAATCCGACAGGCTGACAGTATCCTGCTGGGCAAGTGGATGGTCTGGCGGCAGCACCGTACACATTTTATCGGCAAAAAGCAATCGCCCTTCCAACTCTGAAATAGCATCCATGTTCACAAAGCCAAAATCCACCGCACCATTACGCACCCATTCCGAAATGGATGTGTACTCGCCCTGCTCTAAAACAAAACGGACTTCAGGATGTTCGCGTTTGAAATCCACCATCCATCCCGGTAACAAGGTACGGCTGATACTGGTAAAAGTGCCAATGCGAATAATACTGCCCTTGAGTCCTTGCATTTCTCGCTGACGCCGCGCCAAAGCATCCTCCGCATTGGCAATGGCCTGTATGTATGGAAAGATGGCTTCGCCGTCCAACGTCAGATGAATGCCATCCTTCCCTCGCGTCAGGAGGATCAACCCCAGCTCTTGCTCCAAGTTCTTCACGGTTTGACTGACGGCACTTTGAGAATATTGAATGGCATTGGCTGCTCGTGTAAATCCACCGTGCTCCACCACTTTACAGAATATATCATATTTTGACAGCATAAATGACCTCCATTATTGCCTTTTCTAATACTTTCATCATAATTATTGTCTTTACTAATGTCAATCTCTTTTGTATAATTATTTGCACAAATATAATATTTATACGAAAGAAGGAGTTCTATGTCTGCAGCCAAACGATATTCTGAACACACCCCAGGCATTTTCAGCGCAACAGACAATCGTCGCGCGTTCCGTGAAGGGATGCATGATGGCATTCCAATCTGCATGGCCTATTTTGCCGTGGCATTCTCTCTTGGTATTCAAGCCGACAGCATCGGATTATCCGCGTTTCAAGGCTGGCTGCTAAGCGCCCTGGTCAATGCATCAGCGGGAGAATATGCCGCATTTACAGTAATGGCCGCGATGGGCACGTATTTCGAATTGTTCATTATTACGCTCGTTGCAAACGCACGTTACATGCTTATGAGTGCCGCACTCAGCCAACGTTTTTCACCGGATACTCCGTTTCACCATCGTTTGTTGGTTGGTTTCGGGATCACCGATGAAATCTTCGGGATTTCCATCAATCGCCCCGGCTACATCAATCCTTACTACAACTATGGCGCCTTTGCGGTCGCTTCACCAGGCTGGTCCATCGGTACAGCCTGCGGCATTGTAGCCGGCAATGTGTTGCCACTCATCGTCACCAATGCTCTCAGCGTTGCCCTCTTTGGCATGTTTCTCGGCATCATCATTCCGCCAGCTAAAGAAGACCGGGTGGTCGGTGCCGTCGTTATTGCCAGCTTCATTGCCAGCTACGCGTTCAGCGTGCTTCCTGTGCTGTCTTCGCTCTCCAGCGGTACCACCATCATCATTTTAACGGTCGTCATCTCAGCCGTCGCCGCGCTGCTGCGTCCAATCAAAGACGACTCATCACACAAGGAGGCGGAATAATATGGCACACAACACCTATTTATACATCGCCGTCATCGCCATCACCTGCTATTTGATTCGCGTGTTGCCGCTGACGCTGATTCGCAAACCAATTACCAATGTATTCGTTCAATCGTTTCTCTACTACGTTCCTTATGTGACGCTTGCCGTCATGACTTTTCCAGCAATTCTCACCGCAACGGCCTCGCCGATCGCCGGCGCTGCCGCTCTTGCGGTTGGCATCATCGCCGCCTGGAAAGGACGCAGCCTCTTCCAGGTTGCCATTGCCTGCTGCGGCATTGTCTTCCTATTAGAATTGGTCCTTTAAAAACCAATAGCAACGCCCGTGTCTGAATTCAGACACGGGCGTTTTTGCCGAAAGAGGAAGGCATAAGAACCACACACCGGCACACACCTATCCCCAACAAAAAACAACCGGTTCGTATTCGAACCGGTTGTTTTTGTCTAGCCATGTAATTTTTTAGAGCATCAGCATCTTAGCAAGTGGATACCCAATGAAGATGTAGAGAATCAATGTTGCAATACAAATTGGGAAACCGACCGTCATAATGTCTTTGGTGGTGTAGATGTTTTTCATCCCGTGCATCAAACCAGCGTGTGGAGAAGCTGCAGGAGTCAACATTGCTACAAAGACCATGAGGATAACCCCGGTTGCAACAGGCATTGGGTTGATGCCAATCTGGTTGGAGAAGTTCAGTACAACCGGCATCAGAATAACTGCCATTGCTGCGTTATTTGCAAAGTTGGTGATAATCAGTGCGGTAGTGAACATGATGGCAACAAAGACCATTTCACTACGACCACCGAGAATTGGCTGCAGAGCCTGAATCAAGAAATCTGGCACACCAGTTGCTTCGTTAGAAAGGGTATTTGCACCATAAACTGCAGCGGCGATCATGAAGAAGATCCCCCAGTTAAACTGTTTGTAAGCTACTTCTTTAAAGTCCAAGAGAGGTTTGCCTTCGATACGAACAATCAGGAAGAGCATAACCCATAACAAGGTAACACCCATAGGCCCAATAAAGTTCAATGCATTGGAGATTGGGTTACCAGGGAAGAAGCTTGGCAAAAGAATCATCAGTAAGTAAAGAGGGATCATGAAGAGATATGCTTTCTGCTGCAGGTTCATTGGAGGCAGTGGCATTTGTTCTTCAATCATCGCAGGATCTACCGCTTTGAGCTTGCTCATATCAATACGAAGAACAAATTTCAAAACGATGATGTAAAGAGCAGCTACCAATGTAGTCATTACAACGTCAACAAGCATGTACTGAGCCATTGGAATGGTCATCGGATTGCCCATGGCAGCGGTCATGCTCTGGAACGCTGCGTATGGAATAAGCTGAGCGCCCATGAATGGGAACAATGGCTGAGCCAAAGTAGATACAGCAAACATACCAACGAAGAAATATTTCCAGAATGGTTCATCTCTGGTAATATTCAAAGATTTCATCAAACTCATTGAAATAGGCCAGAGAATGATCAGAGAAGTAATAGGGCTGCAAATTGCGGCCAATACAAAGCAGCAAGCATAGAATACTGCAATGAATACTACTGGGCGACCTTTAAACAACTTTCTCGTCAAGAACCACTTTGCAATATATTTGGTATCGCCAACTTCGTCCATGGCACCAAAGAGAACCATTGCAAAGAGAGTCAAAAGTACGGTGTAAACCCCAACGGCCTGCATCCAGACACCGTTGAAACCACCTTCACCGCCATAACCAGAAATTGCTAATAAGAACAACCCGACCATACTTGGCCAAAGAGTGTCAACCGCACTCCAGAGATAAACCATACCCAGGAATGCACCTACGCAACGCATCCCCAATGAGGTAATTGGCTCAATTGGAGGCATAAACCAGAATAATGCAATGATACCGAAGCCAATTACGAGATGAAGTGGATACAAACTACGTTTTTTCTTTGCTTCACTCATTTTTCTCATCCTTTCCTTTTCTTGAGTGACTGACCGAAATCTCCGGATTATTAATAAAATTTATTATTTCAATTCCGGTCTTTCTTATGGGCTTATTCTACCATTCACTTATAAAAACTATAAGTAGCCTAGACTTCACCTGTCTCCATATTCTTCATTTTTTTTTAACCAGCTCTCCATAGTTTTTAGCCGTCAAAAAAAACACCTGCCACCGCTGGGTGACAGGTGTGAGTAAATTTAAGATTAGCCCATAAGCATTTTGCACAATGGATAACCAACACAGATATACAAAATCAATGCAACAATGCAGATTGGGAAGCCAACAGCCAAGATTTCTTTGGTGCTGTAAATCTTCTTCATCCCATGCATCATACCAGCGTGTGGAGATGCAGCAGGAGTCAGCATTGCGACGAATACCATCAGGATGATACCCGTAGCAACTGGCATTGGATTGATACCCATTTGGTTGGAGAAGTTCAATACAACCGGCATAAGGGTAACCGCCATAGCGGCATTGTTCGCAAAGTTGGTAACGATCAATGCAACGGTGAACATGATGGCAACGAAAGCCATTTCGCTGCGTCCGCCGAGGAGTGGGGTCAATGCCTGAATGAGGAAGTCAGGAATACCTGTAGACGCGTCAGACAACGTATTTGCACCATAAACAGCAGCAGCGATCATGAAGAAAATACCCCAGTTGAACTGACGATAGGCCACTTCCTTGAAGTCCAGGAGCGGCTTCCCATCAATACGAATGATCAGGAAGAGAATAACCCAGATCAAAGCAATACCCATTGGCCCAATGAAATTGAGTGCTTTGCAAATGGTAAAGTCCTTGAAGAAACTTGGCACCAGCATCATGATCAGGAAGCAAGGCACCATGATGAGATAAATCTTCTGAGGAAGATTCATTGGAGGCAATGGCATTTCCTTTTCGATCATTGCAGGGTCAACAGCTTTCAGTTTGCTGAAATCAACACGGAACACGAACTTCATGGCCAGGATATAAATAGCCATAATCAGTGCGGTCATAACAATATCAACAACCATATACTGACCAATAGGAATGGTCATTGGCGTACCCATTGCTGCCGTCATGCTCTGGAACGCTGCATATGGAATAAGCTGTGCCCCCATGAATGGGAACAGAGGCTGTGACAATGTTGCAACGGCGAACATCCCAACAAAGAAATAACGCCAGAACTTTTCATCACGTGTCACACCCAAGGTGTTCATCAGGCTGATACCAACAGGCCAGAGAATGATCAATGCGGTCATTGGCTGGCAGACTGCAGAAATTGCGAACACGCAAATATAGAAGATGGCCATGAATACGAATGGACGACCTTTGAAAATTTTACGGGTCAGGAACCATTTTGCAATATACTTGGTGTCCCCCACTTCATCCATTGCCCCAAACAGTACCATAGAGAACAGGGTCAAGAGTACGGTGTAAACCCCTACGGCCTGCATCCATACGCCATTAAAACCGCCTTCTCCGCCATAGCCGGAAATGGCCAAAAAGAAAAGCCCAACTAAGCTAGGCCATAATGTATCACAGGCGCTCCAAAGATAAACCATTGCAATGAAAGCCCCTGCGCAGCGCATCCCCATTGGTGTGATCGGATCAATCGGCGGCATCAGCCAAAACAATGCCAAAAGACCAAACCCGATAACCAGGTGGAGCGGATACAAGCTGCGTTTTTTCTTTGCTTCACTCAAAACATTTCATCCTTTCCTTTTTTCGCAAATTTTCCCGAAATTTTCTGACAAATCATCAATACCTTTTGTCAGACCTATTTCGATTCTGCTTATCATTATAATGATAATCCTCCTTTCAGCATTTGAGATGTAGCCCAGACTTCATCTTTGGTCGTATTTTTGCTTTATTCACGCGTTTTTATCTGGTATCCTATCATTATAGTAAAAATTAGGGTTATCCTATCCATTTTAAATCAATGATTGAAACCGGTTCAATATGAGGAGGTACCCATGGATCAAGCTGCTATTGCCGAATTAACATCCTATCCCCTTGCCCATTTTCACAAGGGCGATAACATTCTTCCATTCGATGACAATGAAAATGCGACACCGTACGTTTACTATATGATTGAAGGCCACGCCATGCGTCAGGTGACAACCATCGCTGGCGAGGAGATTTTTTTTGAGGAGTATCATCCAGGGAAAACAGTCTATGCATTACTGGGACCTTACCTGCTCTATGCCGCAACAATCATGCCCGCCAACGTCAATGCCATGGTTGCACTCACGGATGTCACAGCTCATCAGCTGACAGCCATTGAATTTGACGCCTTTCTCGACCGCCATCCGGAAGTGATGAAGGAACTTCTCCGCCGCTTGACCAGCGAATACACCACCCTCATGAACAATTTTGTCGCCAAGCAAAAGGGGCAGGCTGCACCACGCGTTGCCGGCTTTATTCTTGAACGTGCCAATGAAATAGACGGTCGCCTCATTTTCTCACGCTGCTGCAGCGTTTCAGACATTGCACGATTTTTAGGCATGCATCGCATCACTGCCAATAAGATCATTCTGGCGCTGCGCCATGCTGGCGCCATCGCTTACAACGATGACAATGTCTTAGAAATCCTCGACCCTGAATTGTTGGAAGAATTTGCTCAGGGCATCCGCAAAATTGACTACAAAAAATAAATAGCCAGGCGCTTTAGCTGAGCACCTGGCTTTACACACATTGAAACGCCACCAAAACAATCCGGAGGGAGTGATTTGGTGGCGTTTCTTGATAAGCAGAAAATAAAACGAAGAAGGATTGATGAAGAAATTCTATCTGGTTACTTCTTTGTGAATCCCTTGATTCACGTTTATTTTTTCGCCCTATTATTTTTCTTCATGTTTATTATAAATGATTCTTTTCATAAATGCAAGACTTTTTGTGCATTTTATTGACGCAGCAGGCATCATTCGCTTTACAATAGAGCCAATCCCACAATAAGGAGGCATCATATTCTATGTTTACCACCAACGATCTTCTCATCGTCATTGATATGCAAAATGATTTCATCGACGGCGCGCTTGGCACCAAAGAAGCGCAGTCCATCGTTGATAATGTTGCTGAGCGCATCCGCCATCATCAAGGGCCGGTATTCTACACCCTCGATACCCACGAAAGCAATTATCTCGAGACCCAGGAGGGACACTATCTGCCGGTCGTTCACTGCCAGAAAGGCAGCGACGGCTGGGCGCTCAATGATACCGTGGCCCGTGCGCTGCGTATGCAGAATGCCCAAGGTTTTGAAAAGCCAACCTTCGGCTCCACCGCTTTGGCGCACGCAGTTGCTCAGGCCCACGCCGAACGGCCTTTCACATCCATCACCCTAATTGGCGTCTGCACCGATATTTGTGTCATCTCCAACGCCATGCTGCTCAAAGCTTCCCTGCCGAATGTGCCGATCTATATCAATGCCAGTCTCTGCGCTGGCGTAACGCCGGAAAGCCATGATACAGCCCTCAAGGCCATGGAAGCCTGTCAGATGGCGGTTCTCCATGCTTGAGCATGTGAACCACACGCTGACGCCTTGGGTGGATGACGCCAGCCGTGTGCTTGTATTGGGCACCATGCCTTCGCCGAAATCCCGCGCCCGCGGCATGTACTACGGACACCCGCAGAATCGTTTCTGGCCAACGCTGGCAGCACTATGGCAGGAGAACGTACCGCGCACACCAGAGGCGGCTCGCGCCTTCGCTGCGCGCCACCATATTGCACTCTGGGATGTGCTTGCATCTTGTGCCATCGATGGCGCCGCCGACGCCTCCATCGCCGACCCTGTGCCCAACGATGTGCCCGCACTTTTGGCAGCACATCCGCAGCTCCAGCATATTGTCACCACCGGCAAAAAGGCAGCCGATCTTTACAAGCGCCATCTGCTGCCGCTGACCAACCTGCCAGCACTGGCACTGCCTTCCACTTCCGCTGCCAATCGCGGCTGGTGGCCGGACGATAAGCTCGTCGATGCCTACCGAGCCCTCTATCATCTCATCGAAGGAGAACCTGCCCATGGATCCAAATAATCTTTTCGAACCCGGCGATCCCATGCCGGAAGAAGTCACCACCGTTCTCTATGAAGCCAATGGCACCCGCATTGAACAAATCATCAGCTGGGGTCAGGCCACGTCTGAAAGCTTCTGGTACGACCAGGAAGAGGACGAATGGCTGGTGCTGCTCAAGGGCCGCGCCATCCTCCGCTATGAAGACGGCACGCTGCTGCCTCTGCGCAAGGGCAAGCCGCATCTGATTCGCGCCCATGAGCGTCATCAAGTGGCTGCCACCACCTCGCCAACCATCTGGCTTTGTGTATTCAGCGCTGTAGAACCGAAAGCGCTCGCATAAAAAAACTCGCACAGCAAAAACTGTGCGAGTCAGCTTGTCGAAAAAGGTCACCGCAAGGTGGCCTTTTTCTCGTCTTAAGCCTCA
>CALJRU010000046.1 GCA_937976375.1 uncultured Peptococcaceae bacterium
ATAAGATCTCTAAAAAGATTGTAGCGCTGGTTACCATGGCAGCCTTCGTTCTGACCTTGGTTCCTGCTGCTGCTTTTGCAGATGCTGCAGCCTTTTCTAAGACCCAGTCTGAAGTTAAAGTTGTTACTCCAGATGGTCAGACTGAAGGTGCTGTTAGCATTAAAGCAGGCGATGAACTCACCCTGCAGTTCGACCTGAATAATGTAAGTGGTGGTAAGTACACTGGCGAAGCTCCTGTTGTAAACTTTGGTACAACTGATGCTAACAAGGATAGCATCCAGGTTTGGGCTGTTGAAAAAGGCAGTACCACTCCTACTGATGCTTTAAAAGTCCTTGGGTATTATGGTGCTGATAATACTCCATTTGCACAAAATGTGAACACTAATACAAATACTGACTTTACTGGTAAGGTAAGCTTCTATCGTTCCGGTGATTACACCATCTATGCTGGTCTTGGCGCAACTGTTGAAGATGCTGCTGAATCTGGCAACACTTTCAAGGTAGCAAGTGTAGAAAACAACACCGTTAATGTGTACAGTGATCCAGCTGCTGCAGTAGAAAAAGTTAACTTTACAAGTCAGTTGGTTACAGATGGTAATATTACTAATAATACTGATGTAACTGCAAAAGAAACAGATGCTACTGTAAATTACAGTAAAGTGTTAAGCAATATTCCAGCAAACGGTATTGCGTATGATACCATTACTGTTACTGCAAAAGATGGTAACACTTCTGCTGCTCCTGTTATCGGTGCAGACTTCACTGTTAAAGCCAATAAGGCTGGTGTAACTGTTGATAAGTCCTCTGTTACTACTGACCGCAATGGTAGCTTCAGTGTGAAAGTTTATTTCACCAAAGCTGGTGACTACAAGCTTTATTTCACTAACGATGGTAACACCTATACTTTGAATCTTAACAGATCTGAAGCTGCAGTAGCTACCACTATTGAAACTTCTGTTGATAATGGTCAGACCTTGTTAGCAGGTAATGATACTGCGAATAATGCTTCCGTAGATTATACAAGTGATGCTTTCTTTGCAAATGCTGTTCAGTTTAAAATTTATGATAAAGCTGGCAATGAAATGAGTAACACTTTAGATGAAGCTGCATTTACAAAGGGTAGCCTCTATCTGTCATTAGATAAAAAACCTGCTGGTTCAAAATTACTTGCAGGTGATTTGAAACTTGCTTGGAACAGTACTGAAAAAGCTTATACCTTGCAATATGCAGGCGTTGATAAAGCTAATGATTTAATCCCAGGTGAATATACCGTAACTGTCGCTCTGGAAAGTGGTGACAAAGCAACTGCAAACTTTACCTTAGCTAAGTTTGGCAAAGCAACTGGTCTTACTATCAAATTAACCAGTGATAAAAATGGTACTATTGGTGATACTATCGTTGCTGGTGACACTGTAAATGGTCAAGTTTACAATGTTGTCGAAAATGGTATTGAAGTAGTAGCAAATCCAGCGGATTATTATACTTCTGTAACTGGTCCTGTAAAAGGTGATGTTAAGTATTTAACCTTCACTGCTTCTGATGACAAAGATGATCTTGGTTCTAAGATTGTTGCCCAAGCTTATAACATTCAAACCAATAAGCTTGCAACTAAGGAAGTAACCATTGTTGATGGTAAATCTACCAACACTCTTTCTTTCGAAGGTGAAAATGGTGCTGCTAATAAGAACAACACTGTAAAAGTTAGTGTTGTTGATGAAGATGGTAATGTGGCTACAAATGTATCTGGTCCAATGTATGCTACTGTAACCAGCCAGTCTAACGAAGATGCTAATGTTGAAGTAACTCCAGGTACTGTTACTAATGGTAAAGGTACTTTGACCATCTTCTCTGACCAAGAAACAACTGTAGATGTTGTTGTAACTGTTATTGATGATGTAGAAACTACTAACCGTGTAATTTATGGTGGCACTTTATCTTACACCATTGGTGAAGAAGACATCGCTGCTGATACCAGCGTTGTTATGACCATTGGTTCTTCCGATATGGTTGTAAACAACAATGTTGTAGCTATGGAAGATGCTGCTCCATACGTTGCTAACGATCGTACCTATGTACCATTCCGTGCACTGGGCGAAGCTCTTGGCGCAGAAGTTGTATGGGATAACGATGCACGCACCGTTACCTACACCCTTGGCAAGACCGAAGTTGTTATGACTATCGGGGAAAAGACCTACACCGTTAACGGCGAAGAAAAGACCATGGACGTTGCTCCAGAAATCACTGGTGATCGTACCTATGTACCAGTACGTTTCGTAGGTGAAGCACTTGGCTTCAAGGTAACTGCTCTCTACGCTGCTGATGGTACCACCGCTAGCGTAGTTTTCCAGAAATAAGATAGGGATCTCCACTTATCATTCAATCACGCTTCTGGAAAACGTTCGTGATACTCGTAGTGCTCTCGAAAGGGAGCACTACATTTTTAAAATTTGACATGCTTAATAGTAATGTGAAGATGAAAAACAGAAAGTAAAGAACACGTAAACGATACTATTAAGGAGGAAAACAATCATGCGAAAAACGAAAAAACGTTTTTTAAGCGTCTTGCTGGCATGCGCGATGATCGTCAGCCTATTCCCATTCGCGGCTTTTGCTGAAGATGGTACATCTTTGCCTGAGGCTGAAGACGGCGTGATTACATTGACGCAAGATGTAACGTTGACCAGTGCATGCATTATCGATGAAGACGCGAGCCTTACCATTGATTTGAATGGCTATAAGATCACAAATGCCAGTGGTCAAAATACAATTGAAAACCATGGCACATTGATCATCAATGATTCCAGTCAAGATAAAACAGGTGTTGTCGATAATATTAGTCATGGCAAAGCAGCCATCTATAATTATCCTACGGGCACTGTAACTCTGAATGGGGGAACTTTTGATCGCAGCTGTGAAAAAGGAAGTACATCAGATGCTGGTGACAATTCTTATTACACACTGAAAAATTTTGGCACCATGACCATCAATCCAGGTGTAACAGTTCAACAAGATGGTACTGGTAATGGTGGAACAACAGGTAAATATTCCAGCTTAGTGGCTAATGGTTGGCAAAATATTGGTACTGCTGGACAACAAGGAAAAGAACCTGCAAAGGTTGGTAATGGAGCGACATTGACCATCAATGGTGGTACTTTCAAAGGTGGCCTAAATACCATTAAAAATGATGACTGTGGGACAGCAGTCATCAAAGATGGTACATTCACTAACTTTGCACAAGCTGTAGTACAGAATCATAATGTTTTGACCATTGAAGGTGGAAACTATGCAGCATCAGCCGACACTTCATTGACTACGTATGGTGTTGATAACTGTGGCTGTGCTGCAGAAACTGATATTGGAACACTTACCATCACTGGTGGAACATTCAGTAACGTTACTTATGCTGTATATGATAGAAGTGCAGAAAACGCGCAAGTAAATATTTCTGGTGGAAGCTTTTCAGGAAGTAAAGCTGCCGTAGCAAAGTCGGTTGGTAGTAATGCAACGATCTCCATCACTGGCGGCACGTTCTCTAGCGATGTGAGTTCTTTGGTTCCAGTGAACTATGAATGCACTAAAGATGAAAGCACCGGCAAGTTTACCGTTCAAAAGATGGACAACAAACTTGCAGTAGGTTCTACAACTAATGATAGTGGTAATGTTTCTGCAACTCTGGAAGGTACGTTTGTTGGTAATAGCACTGGTACTGATGAAGGTACCACTGTTGCAAATAATGCTGTTTCTGTAAATATTACTACAGGTGAGTCTGCTGCAAGTACGAATAAAACGGAGTTGACCGTTAACGCTGATACAGCAAAATCTCTTGCTAATGCAGATGAACTGACTGTTAAATCCGATGTTGCTACTGTAACCTTGGATCAGACAGCGCTGGCAAAGATGAACAGCGTTGAAAATGATGTGGTTATTACTGTAGAGAAAAATACATCAACTGATAAAAATGTTGCAGCTTCTTATACGGTAACTGTCGAATCAAACAACACAAATCTTCTGCCAGATGGACAAGACAACGGTACTGTGACCATTACAGTGCCAACAAGTGATACAACCGTTCAGCCTTGGTATGTTGTCGGTAGTATCTATGTTGAAAAATTGAATGTTGTTTCAACAACAGATGATAGTATTACTTTTGAAATTGGGCATTTGTCCACGATTGATTTGTTAAAGAGCGCACCAACCACGGGAACGGCTGTTGGCTCTATTACAACCGATGGCACTGTGACATATTATGATGATGCGGCAAGCTTTATTACGGCTATTAACGGAGCAAGTGCAGGTTCTGTTGTTAACTTGATGGCGGATGTTGCTGCTAACACAGCAACTAATAGCGGCAATATTTCGGCCGTTTTGCATATTGCTAATGGCATCACAATCAATGGGAATGGTTATACCTTGTCCTACAATGGTAGTAGTGCGATCAAACATATCATTAATGTGACTGCGGATGATACAGCCATCAATGATTTAATCATCGATGCGACCAATGCAAACTATGGGGTGCATTTCTATTGCACAACAAGTGGCACATTGAACAAAGTCAATATCAGTAACGCAAAGTATGCTTGTGTGAATGTGAATGGCGCGCAGAATATTGTCATTAAAGATTCCACGCTTAATAAAGGAAATGGCTATGAATGCATTGAATATGCTATTGGAAACAGTGTCCAGAAAATTCCTAGCATGAGCATTAGCAACGTATCTTTTGATGCGACACCTTATGTGTTGGCAGATAAAACAACTACGAATGCAATGAAAACCATTATGACTGGAAATCCTACTAACGAAGAAATTCTTGATAAGATCTTGGAAAACGTTGCATACACCAATCCAAATGGTGGTAAGTTGAATATCGTTGCTCAGTTTGCAGGTGCAGCGGGAGCAGATGACTCATATCTGACTGGCAGCGTCGAAAGCACTTACCAGCCTCCATATACTGGCAAGTACAGCTACGAAATCAACGTTGCCGATACTGACAATGGCAGCATTTCCGTTGACAAGTATGCTACCGAAGGCGAGAAAGTGACCCTCACTGTCTCCCCTGACAAGGCTTACAAGCTGGATGAACTCACCGTTACTGCAAATGGCAAGGATGTAGAACTCACCGATAATGGCGATGGCACCTACACCTTCACCATGCCAAGCAGCAAGGTTCAGATCAGTGCGACCTTCGTGGAAGATGAAAACTACGAAGAACCAACTCCAGAAGAACCATCCAGCGACATGCCATTTGGCGATGTAAACACTGGTGACTGGTTCTACGACGTGGTGAAATATGCGTATGATAACGGCCTCATGACTGGTACCAGCGCAACCACCTTCGAACCAAACACCACCACCACCCGTGGCATGATCGTTGCCATCCTGAATCGTCTGGAAGGCAACCCAACCGCCGCCGACGCAGGCTTTGCCGATGTTAATAGTGGTGACTGGTATGCAGATGCTGTCAACTGGGCAGCCAGCGTAGGCATCGTCAACGGCTACAGTGACACCCAGTTTGGGCCAAACGACCCAATCACCCGTGAACAGATGGCAGCTATCCTCTACAACTATGCCGAATACAAAGGCTATGACGTCAGCGCGCGCGCCGACATCAGCAGCTACGACGACGCAGCCAATGTATCTGACTGGGCCATCGAATCTGTACAGTGGGCCAACGCCATGGGTCTTGTGAACGGCATGACCGACACGACCATTGAACCACAAGGCAATGCCACTCGTGCACAGATCGCAGCCATCCTGTCTCGCTATCTGACCGGTATCAATGGCTAAGCGTTAACGCTGAAACAACAAAATCCCGTCTCCGACGAGGCGGGATTTTTTCTATGCATTGCAAGAGGCGCACAACTCTGCTACCATAGAAACAACCATAATAAGGAAGGAAAAGGAGGCGGTCCCCATGCCTGACAGCAAACGCAAACTCACTGTAGATGAGCAAATCGCTCATCTCAAGCACAAAGGTGTGCAGTTCCGCCTCATGGACGAAGCCGCCGCGCGGGATTATCTGCGCTACAATAGCAACTACTTCAAGCTCACCGCCTATCGCAAGAACTACCAAAAGCACCCCGGCGGCGCCAAGGCGGGGCAGTATGTGCGGCTGGATTTTGCCTACCTGGTGGATCTGGCGACCATCGACATGGACCTGCGCTATCAGATTGTGCAGATGGCGCTGGATATTGAGCATCACACCAAGGTTCACTTGCTGCGCCTGGTCGACAACAGCGATGAGGACGGCTACCAGATCATTGCAGACTTTATCGCTCAGCTGAGCAGCGCTCAGCAGCGTATCTTGAATGACGAGCTGCAGCGCAATCGCAGCAACACTTACTGCGGCGGCTTGGTGCAAAAATACGCGCCCAGTTACCCCATCTGGGTCTTTGTGGAGCTCATTCCTTTTGGGCGTTTGATTTCGCTGTATAAGTTCTGCGCCGAGCGCTTTGGCGACCCGGCCATGGTGCGCATGTATTATCTGCTGCGCGACTGCCGTGAGCTGCGCAATGCTTCGGCTCACAGCAACTGTATTTTGAACGACCTCCACGCTGGTTCGGCCAGAGCCTATCATAATGCCGACCTGACCCGCCAGATCAACGCGATCCCTGGCATCGCGCCGCGCTTTCGCAAAAATCGCATGAGCAACGAGCGCATGCGTCAGATTGTGACCCTGCTCTATGTGTACAAAACCATGATCACCAGCAAAAACATGCTGACGCGTGAGCGCGCAAAGCTGGCCCAGCTTTTGCAGCGCATGCATCAGCACAGCGACTATTATGCGGACAATCCGCTTGTGGCCAACAGCTTTCGCTTCCTGGCGCTGATCGTTGACAACTGGTTTGACTTGGGCTACAATAAATGTACACGTTAAAAGGGAAACCTTTTGCGGGACGGCATTGCGCAAGCGATGTTTGTCCCGCTTTTTTATGGACGCTCGGCCTCATGGGCGCTGGAATACCGCATTTCAGCACCCATGGGGCTTTTGTTATTTCCCCTGTCGCCGCGGTGGGGGGATGATCAATTTTTGGGGGGACT
>CALJRU010000047.1 GCA_937976375.1 uncultured Peptococcaceae bacterium
AGAAAACCCTATTTTGGCAAAAATGCCAAAATAGGGTTTATCTACAGTCTGAAAGGAATACCGGAATGGTACAATCCATTCCGGTATTCCTTTTATTCACTCATCTACGTGATAAAAACGTTTTTAATCCTAACTTTAGGAAATGAAATTATAAGGTATCTGCGGTTACTTCGCGAGCAACTTCACCGTTTACCAATTCAAGAATTTTAGCTGGTTGTTCTTCGCTAAGAGTAACATTGAACTTCTTAGCCAAGGTTTTCTTACGCATGAAGTCAACTTCAACAAACATATGAGAATTTGTTTCAGCATTCTTTGCTTCAACAGCCTGAATAGCTTCCAAACTGCCATCATATTCCTGACTCCAGAAAGCAAGCAATACTGGCTTGTCAGAGCCAAGAACGCGAGTATTGAAGTCCTTCAATTCTTCAATGTAACGTTCTGCTGCAGTTGCCGCAATAGCACCATCTGCGCAAGAAGTAACAACCTGACGCAGATATTTTTCACGAACATCACCAACCGCATAAACCCCTTCAAGGTTGGTTTCCATACGATCATTGGTTGGAATATAGCCACGTTCATCAAATGCAAGACCTGTTTCGGTGAGGCCCTTTGTTTCTGGAACCTGACCAACAAAGAAAAATACCCCTTCGCAAGGAATATCCGTCAATTCACCAGTCTTAGAATTTTTAACTTGAAGACCAGTTACTTCTTCATCACCAAGAATAGCATTTGGGGAAGAATTCCAAACGAATTTAAGTTTTGGATGTGCGAATGCTTTTTCAGCAGCAACCTTGTTGCAATCCAGAATACCTTCATCATGCAAAACAACGATGGTTACTTCACTGGCATACTTAGCAATGAACATACTTTCTTCAATGCCTTGGTCACCACTGCCAATAACACATACACGCTGATCCTGGAAGAATTCTGCATCACAAGTTGCGCAATATGCGACACCCATACCAGCGAGTTCCTTTTCACCTGGAATGCCCAAAATACGAGCACTAGTACCTGTTGCTAAAATAATAGCTGGTGCAGTATAAGTATTTTTACGAGTCTTAACGACCTTGGTTTCACCTTCAAGAACAACTTCTTTTGGGGTTTCTTTTACGATGGTGCAGCCAAATTTTTCAGCGTGCTGACGCATAGTATCGGTCAATTCTGGACCAGTCGTAGAAAGAAAACCTGGATAGTTTACGATTTCTCTTGTGGTTTCAGCGCGACCGCCAATGGTTCCTTTTTCAATAATCAGTGTGTTTAAACGTGCGCGGCCACCATAAATACCAGCTGCGAGCCCAGCTGGGCCACCGCCCAGAATAATTAAGTCGTAATTCATTTCACTCATTTTTTTAGCCTCCAAAAAACAATTCTTTTCTAAAAGACAAATTTATTGTAACAATAACGACGTTTATGGAGTAGCCATTTTATGACTACTTTATAAAAATCCCTCCATCCTTTTCTCATTTTATCAACATCTAATATAAAAAGCCGATACATCAAACAATGTATCGGCTAAAATCAACCATTGTCCTTAAAGCGCCTGAACAACGATCTTATTTAATTGTTCCAATTCCAATTCAATTTGGGAATATCCAAACTGAACAATGCTTTGTAATGCTTTTTTTAGTATGACAACACTCATACCTTTATATGCGCCAATTTCATCGGAAAATGCTTTATCATCCACAGAAACAATTTCGTAGATCTCGCCTTCAGCGGCCTCATTTAGTCTAAAAAATTTACTCATTGCTTTCTCCATGTTTTATTGATACTGCAACGCGATAAAGCTCAGCGAGCTTATCACTTTCAATAGCACGACTAACAGTATTTGCATCAATGGCGTGCCCAGGCACGATGATGACTTCTCCATGATTATCATAAATTGGGCTGGTAACAGTGAAGCCTTCCAAATCACGCAATACACTGATCACTTCTGATTCCATGCTTGCATATTTTGACGCTTTCGATTGCTCTGAAATGGTATCAATCACATTACGGATTTCCTTACCAACTTTTTCCGTAAAACGATTGATATCACGATTGAGTTCTTCCGTATCAATTTGTTTGACACGTTCACCGACTTTTTGCCCAGCTTCAGAAAGTGTGGTCCCAACACGACGAATAAGCGAACGCATCATTTCTTCAGCATTTTCACCATTTTTATCGTCAACCTCTGACCGTTGATAAGCATTCTTATGCAGCCCATTTTCTGGAGCTGAAAAAATCAATGCCCCAGACCCAATCTTTTCAATATCAGAAATTGCAACACCGAACCATTCATCATTAGCACTAAGAACGATTTCCTTCAACACCCCATTGCTCTGCGTCCATGCACAATCCTGAACACGGCCAAACAATTTGCCATTTGCATCCAAACAGGGTAAGCCAAGCAAACTTTTTGTATCACTTGAAAGATAGCTCTGAGCAGATGAAATAACGACCACCTGTTGATCAATATCTGTTACCTGAGAGAAACTGCAAAATGACATATGTTGCCCTGCTTCATCCTCTACGCGATAAGCAAATGCACTGACTCTCAATGGGTTTTCTTCAATTAAAATTCCGGAAATTGATCCAATCAGATCCCCTGATTCCAGATCTAATACATCTTTTCCCTCAAAGTCGGATGCATAAAGCACCTCTCTCATCATATCGATCACCTCTCTGAATTTTGTTCTTGTGTCAGTTTTTTCATTCTCGTACGATAAACGCTACGTGATATAACGATACTAATTTCAAACAATACATACATTGGCAATGCTAGTAAAGCCTGACTGACAACATCAGGAGGACTGAATACCCCTGCTGCAATAACAATCAAAAGAATAACCCAGCGTCTGTACTTTGTCATTGTATCAGGCGTCACTAAACCAAAACGTGTTAAAAAATACACAAGCAGTGGAATTTCGAATACAATTCCAAAAGGAATCAAAAATTTCCAAACAAAGCCTAGATAATTAGCCACTGTAATAAACGGATCAAAATCACCACTAAAATCAAACAACAGGACTTTCAGTGAAAATTTTAAAACGACAAAATATGCGAAGGCGACGCCAGCAAGAAAAAGAACAATGAGCCAAAACAAAACGCCCAAAAACATTTTCTTCTCATTTTTATACAATCCTGGCAAAACAAATTTTAAAATTTGCCAAAGCACAACCGGGCTGGCACATATGACACCTGCCAAAATCGAGATTTTCATATATGCCATGAATGCCTCGGCAACACTTGTAAATTTTAATTCAATGCCATATTCCTTTACTGGTGCAATTACGAGATCCATGATTGGCTCTCGTAAAAGTGCGTAACACAATATGGAAGCCACCACTATCGCGATGAGAGACACGAAGAAAACACGTCGCAACGCTTTAAGATGCTCTGACAATGGCAATTCTTTCTGTTGTTCTGACATGTTTTCCTTTCCTCCTATGCTTTCGGATCATTTTTCTTTTTACCAAGATCTAAGTCTTTTTGAAGATCTTTTAATTCACTTTTAAACTGCATTTCCTTTTCTTTGGCTTTTTCGGAAACCTCTGAGAATCCTGTTTCCTTTTTTATAGCATCCATTTCGTCTTTGATATTAAGATTTGAATCTGATAGTGCTTTTTTGAAACTGTTCAAAGTTTTCCCAAGTGTTCGTCCTGCATCCGGCAACTTATCCGGTCCCAGCACAAGAAAGGCAACCAAAATGATGACAACAATCTCACCAAAACTTAATCCCATGATTCAACCCTTCTCTTATTTTTCATCAGTGTGATCTACGGAGTCCACTTTCTTACTACTCGTTTCTGCATCCATTTCATCATCTTTATGTAGTTCTTCTTTAAATTCACGCACTGATTTACCTGCAGACTTACCCAGTCCTGCCAAGCGTGATGAGCCAAACAAGACTACAACCACTACCAATATTATAAGGATTTCTCCCATACTAAGTCCAAACATAGGAACACCTCACTTTTAAAGATAATTGTTACTTATCCAAACTCGTCAGAAATTCATGACGTTTTTGAACAGTTTCAAGATCAAGCTTATAGTTGACAACTTTTTCTTTTTCGGCTTCAACTACAGCTGCTGGAGCTTTACCAACAAACCCAGGATTAGCCAGTTTTTTCTCAGCGCGCGCCACTTCACTATTAAGTCGTGCGATCTCTTTATCAAGACGTGCCAATTCATCTGCAATATCAAGAACGCCTTTCAGAGGAAGAATCACTTCAGCGCCATGAACAACCGTACTAACCGATTGTTTTTCAGCTTCTGATACATCATTTAAGATTGCAATATTATCAGCATAAGCCAATGTCTTTAACTGAACATCATAATTTTCAATAACCATTTTTTGAGCATCATCATGGCAATGAATCTGCAAAGCTGATTTTTTCCCAGTTGGGATACCCATATCATGACGCATCGAACGAATGCCTTTTACAAGATCCATCAAGAATACCATTTTATCATAAGAATCTTGATAGTGAATGTTCGCTGTGTTTTCAGGCCAATTTGCAATAATGATGGATTCACCCTCATGTGGCAGATGCTGCCAAATTTCTTCAGTAATAAACGGCATAATTGGATGCAGCAACACACACGTTTCACGCAGTACCCACGCTGCAGTTTCTTGTGCCTCTTTCTTGCTTTCTTCGGTGATTCGGCCATAAAGACGAGGCTTGATTAATTCAATATACCAGTCGCAGAATTCGTTCCAAATAAAATCTTTGATGGTTTTGGCAGCTTCACCATAATCATAACGATCCAATTCAACGCTCATTTTATCAGCAATCTCATAAAAACGAGTGAGAATCCATTGGTCGATAACATCATTGGTAACAGGAGGCTGTGCACCCAGTTTTCCGTCAAAGCCTTCCAGGTTCATCAAAACAAAGCGTGCTGCATTCCAAAGTTTATTTGTAAAGTTTCGAGAGGCTTCAATTTTTTCCGCGCGATAACGTACATCATTACCAGGTGTTACGCCAGTAATCAATGTCATACGCAAAGCGTCTGCACCAAACTTTTCAATTTCTTCCAACGGATCAATACCATTTCCCTTGGACTTACTCATTTTCTGTCCGTGCTGATCAAGCACCAATCCATGAATCAAAACGTCCTTAAATGGACGCTGATTTGTCATTTTGAAAGCATCAAAGATCATGCGAGCAACCCAGAAAAAGATGATATCACGCCCAGTAACCAGCACATCGGTTGGATAAAATCTTGCAAGATCCTTTGCATCCAAGTCAGGCCAGCCCATAACTTCAAATGGCCAAAGTCCAGAACTAAACCACGTATCCAAAACATCTGGATCCTGTTCTAAATGCTTGGAACCACATTTTGGACATACTGTTGGATCTTCACGTGTGCAAATCACTTCACCACAATCCTGGCAATACCAGACTGGAATGCGATGTCCCCACCAAAGCTGGCGAGAAATGCACCAATCTCTGATATTTTCCAGCCAACTAATATAAATTTTTTCAAAACGTTCAGGAACAAAACGAATGTCGCCATTTTTAACAGCTTCCAGAGCTGGTTTTGCCAATGGTTCCATACGTACAAACCATTGCTTGCTGACGCGTGGTTCGATAGCCGTATGACAACGATAGCAGTGACCCACTGCATTCGTATAGTCTTCCTCATGATCAAAGTACTCGGTACCTTTAAGATCTTCGATAACCTGTTTACGACATTCGAAACGATCCATGCCGTTATACTTACCGGCATTTTCATTCATTTTGCCATATTGATCGATAACAACAACATGTGGTAGATTGTGACGCTGCCCCATTTCAAAGTCGTTAACATCATGTGAAGGCGTAATTTTTACACAACCTGTACCAAATTCACGTTCAACATATTCATCCGCAATGACAGGAATTGCCTTATTAACGATAGGAAGGATAACATTCTTCCCTATAAAATCTTTAAAACGCTCGTCTTCAGGATGAACTGCAACCGCTGTATCACCAAACATAGTTTCAGGACGTGTGGTTGCTATCGTCAACTTGCCAGTACCATCTTCGAGCGGATAATTCAAATAATAAAGCTTGCCCTGATTTTCTTCGTGCTCAACTTCAATATCTGAAATGGTAGTCTGGCAATGTGGGCACCAGTTTACAATATAGTTGCCCTGATAAATCAGTCCCTGTTCATACAAAGAAACAAATGCTTCACGAACAGCTTTACTGCAGCCTTCGTCCATCGTAAAGCGCTCGCGCTCCCAATCACAGGATGCGCCCAGTTTTCTAATCTGCTGAGTGATGGTGTTGCCATACTGTTTTTTCCAATCCCAGCAATGTTCAATAAAAGCTTCACGCCCAATCGCTTCGCGTTCAATGCCTTTGTCACGAAGCATATTTTCAACCTTGGCTTGAGTAGCAATCCCAGCATGGTCAGTGCCAGGAACCCAAAGAGTATTATAGCCTTTTAAGCGTTTATAACGCACCAAAATATCCTGCATGGTTTCATCCATTGCATGGCCCATATGCAGTTTGCCAGTAACATTTGGTGGTGGGATAACAATAGAAAACGATGGCTTCGTATCATCGTCAGTTGGTGCAAATAAATGATTCTTTTCCCAGAATTCATACCAACGGTTTTCTACCTTGGATGAATCATAATTTTTTTCCAGATTTTCAATAGACATGTACTTCTCCTCCAAAAAATAAAAAGCCGCCCCAATAAAAGGACGACATGGATCGCGGTACCACCTTTTTTTAGCCCGAAGGCCCTCATGATTTTCTAACGGTTATCAACCGGGGTTTCCCCACCTCAAAAGCAACCTTCAGACTTTTTAACTAATGATACTTTCAGCCACGGTATCACTCTCTGTATAGCGCCAAAGCCTTACTCCTCTTTATCATCGGCTCTATTTGTACATGATACCAAAGCATCTGGCGCACAGTCAATATCTCACCGCTGGAAAACTGTTCAAAAAAAGCAACAAATCTGCGCAATACCCAGATTTGTTGCTTTACACTCCATTTTAGAAACGTTTCTTTTTGCTCTTCATGGACATATCATACCATAGAGGAGATGCCACAAAGATTGATGAATAAGTACCACTGACGATACCAATAATCAGCGCAAGCACAAAAACTTTTGTCGTCTCTCCACCAAAAAAGAACACGCAAAGAATTGGAATCAATGTTGTAAGAGAAGTGAACAATGAACGCCGTAATGTTGACTGAATAGCATTATTAACAGTCATTGCCAAATTATCACGCTTTACACTTCCCAAGCGTTCACGGATACGGTCAAAAACGACAATGGTATCATTGATAGAATACCCAAAGATGGTCAAAATGGCTGCAACGAAGTTAGAATTCACTTCAAGCTGAAAGATGGAAAAAATACTAACCGTCACTAATATATCATGGAACAACGCAATATTGCCCGCCAGAGCGAAACGCCATTGAAAGCGAATGGTAATATAAACAACCATTAATACCACGGCAACAATTAATGCCAAGATACCAGATAACAGTATTTCCTGACCAATGGAAGGACCTTCTGCATTAGTCGACAATACCTCAAAAGAACCAGATGCATCTTTTAATTGCTGTTCAAATTCATCCTGAGCAGTTTGATCCATGAACTCCGTTTTAATTTGGAAAGCGCCATTGTCCATCTGCTGAATCTGAGCACCATCGTAACCCATGGTACCCAATTCATCACGAAGATCAGAGATCTCTTTATTATCTTCGAATTGAACTTGGAAGACCGTACCTCCTGTAAAATCAATCCCAAAATTCAATCCCTGCACGAATAGCGATACAATCCCAGCAATAATAATGATGCAGGAAAGAGCATAGGCAAATTTTCGTTTTCCTATAAAGTCAAAATTCATTGTTGCCCCTCCTTCCGCTTAATACCATAAAATCTTGGAGTTTTTATCACGCCGCCTTTTACAAGATTCCGTAAAATAAAACGTGTAAAACTAATTGCTGTAAACAAGCTTAAAATAATACCAATAGCCAAAGTTACAGCAAAGCCTCTAATGGACCCCGTGCCAAGAAGCATCAACACAAAAGTAGCAATCAACGTTGTCACGTTAGAATCAAGAATGGTTATAAATGCTTTTTTGAATCCTGAGTCAGTTGCAACACGTACTGTTTTTCCTGCCTTTAATTCTTCACGAATACGTTCGTAAATCAAAACATTTGCGTCCACTGCCATACCAATAGACAGCAAGAATGCTGCAATGACTTGTAACGTAATCGTTGAGCGAATAAGAATCAAGGCACCTGCTAATAAAATAGCATAGAGCACCAAAGATACTACTGCAATGAAACCTGGTCCACGATAAATTGCCAAGAGAAACAGGGCCAATAAAATACAGCCAATGATTGCCGCCTGCAAACTTTGTGCAATCGCATCTGGACCAAGCTGAGCACCAACAGTATTCTGCTCAACAATTTCCAAATCAACTGGCAATGCACCGGAATTTAACTGAATCGCAAGATTCGATGCATCTTCATACGTTGAAAAGCCACCGGAAATAGCAGCCTGTCCATTGGTAATTGGTTCGACAATACTAGGCGCTGAAATCACCTGATCATCCAAAACAATGGCGATGGCACGATTCTGATCACCTTCACTGTACTTATTGCAAAGGTCTTCTGTTGCATTTTTGAATGCTTCTGCGCCTTCATCGTCAAACGCAATATTTACAACAAAACGTTTGTTGGCATCTGTAGCCTGATCGTCAGTTTTTGCCTGCGCATCTTTTAAATGCGACCCATCAACAACCACTTCACCGGTATCAACGCGAATAAATTGCATTTTCGCGGTCGAACCAATGGTTCGTACTGCTTCTTCTGGATCAGCGACCCCTGGCAGTTCAACAGCGATACGATTATCACCTTCTAATCGAACATCAGGTTCCGAAACCCCCAGCCCATTGATACGATTGTTAATAATGGAAATGGCTCCCATCATGTCCTCTTTAGAAGTGCCTTCTGGTGCTTCTAATCGGACCAACACGCCCCCCTGCAAATCGAGACCAAGATTTGCATGATCACGATAAACAGGAACCAAGGCAACCGCGGCAACTACGATCGCTAAAATGACCGCAACCACCACTGCAACTCTACCTCGTTGCATGAGTCAATCCCTCCTAAATATTGTTTTTTTAATCACGACTTATTATATGATAATTGAACCTTAAATAAAAGCAAAAAATGAGCTGCGTTGACGCAGCTCATTTGAAAAGTCGCATCCTTGTTCAGTTTTCCTGAAACACTGTTGCTCTCAATTTTTTTCTTCGACCTTTTTCTCTTCAGCATCTTCAACCGCTTCAGTCGCTTCTTCCGCTTCTTCAGCAGCTTCGTTCTGTTCTACGCTTTCGATTTCTTCAGCATCTTCCTCTGGCAATTCATCCGTTTCATCTTCTACATCATCTTCTTGAAGAACAGTTGCCACATACTGACGATTTAATTCGATCACGAGACCATCTGCAATCTCAACATAAATATAGGTATCGTTGAGATCTCTCACATAACCCGTAATCCCGCCAACGGTTAAAATACGGTCATCAATCTTAAGCGCATTCAGCATCTGCTTATGCTTATCTTGATGTTTCTTTTGTGGTCTGATCATTAAGAAGTACAGTAATGCTGCCAATGCGATAATATAGATCAACATAAAACCACCATTGCCAGAACCGATAATAATTTGGTTCACTTTGTTTTCCCTCCTCGTCACAAGAATAATACTATCTTACAACATTTTGTCTAATAATTGAACTACATTTTATAGTTATCAAAAAAATGTTGCCGAAACTCAACATATCGATCTTGACGAATTGCTTCACGCAACTCTGCCATGAGATGATTAAGGAAATATATATTGTGAATAGAAATCAATCGATACGCCAACATTTCATTTGCCTTGAATAAATGACGAATATATGCCTTCGTAAAATTCCGGCACGCGTAACAATTGCAGCCTTCTTCCAACGGTGTTGTATCCTTAAAATATTGCTGATTTTTTATGCTTAATCGGCCATGTCTTGTCCAAAAAGCACCATGACGTGCGATACGTGTTGCCTGAACACAGTCGAACATATCAATGCCATAACCAACCGCTTCAACAAGATTGTCAGGATTGCCAACGCCCATTAAATAATGTGGCTTCTTTTCAGGAATATACGGCACTGTTTCTTCTAAAAGATGGTACATGGTTTCATTTGGTTCTCCAACGCTTAAACCACCAATGCCAAAACCAGGCAAATCAAACGCCGTAATTTGTTCAATGCTCAACTTACGTAGGTCTGAATACATACCCCCTTGTACGATGCCAAACAACGCTTGGCGTTGTGGATCCACCTGCGCCTTTACACAGCGCTCCAACCACCGAGTCGTGCGCTCCAAAGAATTCTTTGTGTATGTTCGGTCGGCCGTGTGAGGGATGCATTCATCAAATGCCATAATAATGTCTGCACCTAATGCATTTTCAATTTCCATGACGGACTCTGGGGTAAATAAATGTTTTGAACCATCCAAATGCGAACGAAACATAACACCTTCTTCAGTAATTTTACGCAGATCACCAAGGCTAAAAACTTGAAAACCGCCGCTATCCGTTAAAATTGGCCGATCCCAATTCATAAAAGTATGCAGTCCACCCAGCTCTTTGATCAGCTCATGGCCTGGTCGCAAATAAAGATGATAGGTATTCGATAAAATAATCTGTGATTCGGCATCTTTTAACTCATCTGGCGTAAGGGTTTTTACTGCCGCTTGGGTACCAACCGGCATAAAGGTTGGTGTTTCAATGTCGCCATGCGGCGTGGATAATTTACCAACACGAGCAGCAGAATGGCTGCATTTTTTTTCAATTTCAAATTCAAAACTCATTGTTTTTCTCCTGGATTTATGAACATGGCATCCCCAAAGGAAAAGAAACGATAACGTTGAGCGACCGCTTCTTTATACGCATTCAAAATCAGTTTCCGATCAGAAAGGGCACTAACAAGCATCATTAAAGTAGATTTTGGAAGATGAAAGTTCGTAATTAAACCATCAACAATCTGCCATTTGTAACCCGGATAAATAAAAATATTTGTCCAGCCACTGCCTGCAACCAATTTTCCATCTTGAGCGGCACTTTCCAAGGCTCGTGTTGAAGTCGTGCCGACTGATATGATACGACGTCCTTCATTTTTTGCTTTATTGATATGCTCGGCTGTATCTTTGCTGATCTCATAGTACTCTGAATGCATTTCATGATCTTCAATGTTTTCTTCATTGACTGGTTTAAAGGTGCCCAGACCAACATGAAGCAATACTTCTTCAATTTCAACGCCTTTTTTTCTCAGTGTTTCTAAAAGTTCTTTCGTAAAATGCAAGCCTGCCGTAGGCGCAGCCGCCGAGCCATCAACTTTAGCATATACCGTTTGGTAACGATTTTGATCTTCCAGTTGTTCATGAATGTAAGGTGGCAGCGGCATAGTTCCTAATTCTTCAAGAATCTCCTCGAAAATTCCCTCAAAATGGAAAGTGATTTTTCGACCCGCACTGGTATTGGCGACCACTTCACCTTTCAATTTTCCTTCTCCAAAATCAATCACTGTACCAACTTTAGCACGCTTGCCAGGATGTACCAACACTTCCCATGTATTTGGTAACGTCTCGTCTCGTTTCAATAACAAAACTTCTATTTTTGCCGTGCCACCTTCTTTTGTACCAAAAATACGCGCTGGAATAACTTTGGTATTGTTTATTACCAATACATCTCCAGCATGAAGGTAGTCAACGATATCTTTGAACACACGATGTTCAATAGCCCCCGTTTTCTTATCCATTACGAGCAAACGCGAATGATCACGTTTTTCTGCCGGATGTTGCGCTATCAATTCTGTTGGTAATTCATAATCAAAATCACTTGTCTTCATTTGTTTTAATATCCCCTCCATCTTCAGCAGCAAAGATTTCCATTTGCTGTCTGTCCTCAAGCATTTTCTTTGGCATCGGTTTACCAAAATGCTGATACGCTTTTTCTGTCGCAACGCGTCCTCGTGGCGTGCGCGCAAGAAAGCCTTCCTGCAGAAGATACGGCTCACAGACATCCTCTAAGGTTACACGTTCTTCTCCAATGCTTGCTGCCAAAGTGTCTAAACCTACTGGTCCACCTTTATATTGTTCCATAATGGTTAACAGCAGATCTCTGTCCAACTTGTCCAATCCTGCGGCATCTACTTCTAAGCGATCCAACGCGTAACTCGCAATATCAACATCAATGATGCCCTGACCTTCAACCTGTGCAAAATCTCTCACTCGATTGAGAAGGCGGTTGGCAATACGAGGCGTTCCCCTTGAACGGCTGGCTATAAGCCGTGCACCATCGTCTTTTACAGGAATCTCCAGGTATCTCGCATTGATATTGATGATCTGCGCCAATTCTTCTACAGAATAAAACTGCAAGCGTTCAATAATGCCAAAGCGATCCCTCAAAGGAGAAGACAGACTACCTGCTCGAGTTGTCGCACCAATCAATGTGAATGGTGGCAAGTCCATGCGCAAACTGCGCGCGCTTGGTCCTTTGCCGATAATGATATCCAATACATAGTCTTCCATAGCTGAATAAAGCACTTCTTCAACCGCACGATTCAAACGATGAATTTCATCAATGAATAGTAAATCATAGGGCTGCAAATTGGTCAAGAGCGCAACAAGATCCCCTGGACGTTCAATGCTCGGTCCAGAGGTAATATGAATATTCACTTCCATCTCATTGGCAATAATCTGTGCCAATGTTGTTTTTCCCAATCCAGGCGGTCCATAAAATAAGCAGTGATCCAAGGCTTCACCACGCACCCTGGCAGCTTCAACATACACTTTCAGCTTGGTTTTTACTCGATTCTGTCCGATATAGTCACTAAACCGCTTTGGGCGCAAGTTTTTTTGTATCTTTACATCCTCGAGAATTTCATTCGAGGAAATAATTCTTTCTTCAAGCATCGTTTACCCTCTCGATAAATACTGCAACGCTTTTCTAAGAGCAACGTTCACATCGTTTTCTTCTAACACATCTGTCGCTTCGTACATTTCTTTAATCTCATGAGAACGATATCCCAGAGCGATCAATGCATCTGACAGATCTTTTTCAATGGCGCTTTCCTGTGTTACTTTCTTTGGTGTTTGCTGTACTGGGGCTTCCTGTGCAACCAAAGGAAATTCTTTTACAATTTTTTCCTTCAACTCTAAAATAAGCCGAGCTGCTGTTTTTTTCCCGATTCCCGGCAAAGATGAAAGTAGTTTTTCATCTTCAGCAGAGATAGCCGTTATGATTCCTTGAGGTGTTGCAACCCCTAACATCTGCATGGCACTTTTGGGGCCAATGCCCGATACACCAATTAAAACATTAAACAGCTTTTTTTCTAAACTGCTGCTAAAACCATAAAGACCAATTTCGTTTTCACGAACATGCATATATGTGTGAATTTCAACTTCATCACCAATATTAAACAAAGTTTCGCCATCATTTGGCATCATCACTTCAAAGCCGACGCCACCAACAAGAACGGTGACCATTTGCCCCTCTGCAGCGACAATTGTTCCTTTCAAAAAGCCAATCATGCAATTCCTCCATTATAACAAACCCGAACGACTATGCGCATGACAAATTGCAATCGCCAATGCATCTGCAGCATCATCAGGTTTTGGCAATTCAGGTAGTTTCAAAAAGTTTTGCACCATATACTGTATTTGCTTTTTCTCTGCATGACCAAAACCAACCAACGCTTGTTTAACCTGCATTGGCGTATATTCTCCGATCGGCAGTTTTTCTTGTGCCAAACGCAACAAAAGAACACCACGCGCCTGACCTACAGTAATGCCCGTCGTTGCATTACGCCCAAAATACAATTTCTCAACGGCCACTTCATCTGGATGATATTGACGAATGATTTGACTCAAATCATCATAAATTACCTCCAGTCGCTGAGGCATATCCATATCAGGTTTTGTGATAATCGTTCCATAGGCAACACAGCTAATCTTAAAATTCGTCATGCGAATCACTCCATATCCCGTTGTTGCCGTACCGGGGTCTAACCCAAGAATGATCATTCGTCCACCTCATTTTCTATCAGTGCTTGATATTTTTCGGAATAAACAGCACCAATACAGTATATAATTCCAAACGTCCAAAAAGCATCAAAACACAATAATAGGCTTTTAAAACAGCCGGAAGCGTTGCAAAAGGCTCTGTTGGTCCATATGCACCGAAAGATGGGCCACTATTGCAAATACAGGTCAGCGAAGTTGTAAATGCTTCCAATAGCGGCAAACCAACTGCTGATGCGATAAATGTTGAGAGAACAATGATCAGCACAAAAAGAAATACATATACCGCAACATTGATTATGACACGATTAGGAATCACATTTCCATTGATTTTTAAACTTGTAACCATTCGAGGATGCAGCATATTTCGCAATTCATTTCGTGTTTGGCGCATCAATATCATGATACGTTCAAGTTTCACACCGCCCGCTGTCGAACCTGCGCAACCTCCCATAAAAATAATCATCAGAACCATTAGCTGCAAGACCGGAGGCCAAAGATCATAGTCAACAGTGACGAAACAGGTTGATGAGAATAAAGCAATAACATTAAATAATGCCATGCGAATGGTTTCTAGCAATCCATATTCCCCTTCCGGGTACAGCACTGCTACAATCAAAAAGGAAAAGAAAAAGATCATGCCTACATAAAAACGCCACTCTCCGTTTTTCCAAAAAATGCTTAAATCATGACGCCGGAAGACACGATAATAAAGCGCAAAACTGCATGCTGACAAAAACATGAACAGCATAGTAACCCATTGAACACTTTGCTGTGAAAATGCCAGTATTCCTGCATTACGTGTTGAATAACCACCCGTAGAAATCGTACTCATTGCATGATTAACAGCATCAAATACGCCCATCCCGCAGCAAAGCAATGCAACAAAATTAAGCAGCGTTAAGATCAAATAGACAATCCAAAGTATTTTTGCTGAATCGCTGCTTCGAGGGCTTAACTT
Source organism: uncultured Peptococcaceae bacterium (assembly GCA_937976375.1). Classification (GTDB taxonomy): domain Bacteria; phylum Bacillota; class Peptococcia; order Peptococcales; family Peptococcaceae; genus UMGS1590. Next base: position 15,022 of record CALJRU010000047.1, read on the forward strand.
TTCCTTCACTGGGCCTGTTACTTCAGCATTTAACAATTGTGTACTGCCACTAACACCAGAAAGCATTGCAACAAAAAGGACGACAATCCCCATCCCGCCAAGCCATTGCGTCATGCTGCGCCACAACAGAATACTTCGCGGCAAGCTCTCTACATCAGCCAAAACGGTGATGCCTGTTGCTGTAAATCCCGACAACGTCTCAAAAAACGCATCCAAATAGCTTGGGAAGTAGCCACTCATGGTCATTGGCAGCGAACCAAAAAAAGAAGCACACAGCCAGGCCAATGTAACCAGCATGAATCCATCTCGAATTCGCATAAGCCGTCTTGCCCCATGACCAATTCCTAAAAAAATACATCCACAGATTAAGGTCACTATAATAGCTAAAATATAGATATTCTGAATGTGCTCGTTGTCATAGATACTCATCATCAAAGGAACACACATTGATAATCCCACTAAAATGATAAGTTCTCCCAAAAAACCTATAATTGTACGACTCACTCTTAATCGCCTCAAATATTGATCAATTTTTCAACCTTTCTTACGGCTTTTTTCCCAACAAAAATTGTAATGCGGTCACCTGCCATAATCACATCTTCACCATTTGGAATAATGACATCATTATCACGATCAATTGATGAAATAATCACGCCTGATGGAAATGGAATATTTTTTACCTTACACCCACAGATCTTGCGATGCTCTTTCTTTACAATTAAATCGATCACTTCTGCGCTGCCAGAATCAATCAGCGTTAACGACTCAAGCTTCCCCTTACGGATCAATTTTAAAATGGCTTCACGCGTCAATGCTTGCGGATCAACAGCCACATCAATACCAACCGATTGAATCAAAGGCATATAATCTGTTCTTCGAATTTGCGTAACGGTCTGCTTTGCACCCAATTGCGCACCCAATAAACAAGCCAAAATATTTAGTTTGTCATTATCTGTAGACGCCACCAAAATATCCACGTTACTTATGCCTTCCTCAGCAAGAATGTCTGCATCCCCAACATCACCATTAAGAACAATGGTTGTGTCCAACATGCCAGAAAGGAACTCGCAACGTTTCAAGTTCTGTTCAATAATTTTCACTTGAACATCCATTGGCTCCAATATCTTTGCTAAATAATACCCTAAGCGTCCACCGCCTAAGATCATTACTTTCTGAATCACCTTGCGCTTAAACCCCAGCGAACGTTCGATTTCTTTCATATCAGATGTTTTTGTCATCAGAAAGATGAAATCATTGGCACGAATGATTTCATTCCCGTTTGGAATAATGAATTTTCCATCGCGCAAGACCGCCGTAATCAAAAACGGTTTCATTTTAGGCAAGTCCTTCAAGGCTTTTCCATTGATGGTGCTCTGCTCAGAAACTAGCAATTCTACCATCATTAACTTACGCTTGTCAAAATAATAAATGTTCTTTGCTTCAGGGATGCGAATATAATTTGAAATTGCTTCTGCAGTAACCTGTTCTGGATTGATAAAAACGTCCACTTGCGGCATGTTCTCTTGTAAAGCAGCAATATCATTCGCATAATCAATATCACGCAAACGCGCAACAGTGCGTTTTGCACCAGCAAGTTTGGCAAACATGCATGATAACATGTTGATCTCATCACGATCTGTTACCGCAATAACCAGGTCTGCATTACCAATATCAATAGCACGTTGCAAACGTGGGCTGGCACCATTACCGTTAACAACCTGCACGTCCAGCTTTTCATTAATAATATTACCACGTTCAATTTCAGGCTCAACCACAATGACATCGTGTTCTTCGGCCGAAAGCATACGTGCCAGGCTGTAACCAACTTTTCCTGCGCCAATAATTACAATTCGCATGATATCCCCTTCTTTAGAATGGTCTTATTTTAGTATAACAGACAATACTATGCTTGGAAAGATGCAATGGACGTCGTTCTTTTCACACAAAAAAGGATGCCTAACATTGACATCCTTTTTTGTAAAACTACCCATTTTATGATAAAAACGGTGTCAGCAACGCATCAATCTGTTCGACGCCCAATCCTGTCTCAGCAGAGAACAAAATAATCTCATCTTCAGCAGAAAGATCCAGTGCTTTTCGAATCTGATCTTTCTGTTTCTGAAACTGTCCTTTTGATATCTTATCCGCTTTTGTTGCAACAATTTGCACCGGCTTATTGAAATATTTCAGCCATTGATACATTGCAACATCATCTTTGGTTGGAGGATGACGCAAGTCAATCACCTGAATAATTAGTTGGCATTCATCTCGCTTGAGCAGATAATTTTCGATAAACTGTCCCCATTTTTCACGATCTTTCTGACTCGCCTTTGCAAATCCATAACCTGGCAAATCAACGAAGTAGAAAGGGGATTGATCTGTTTCAATCAGATAATAATTGAGTTCTCGTGTTTTTCCAGGTTGAGAGCTGGTTCGCGCAAGATTTTTCCGTTTTATGATACGATTGATAAATGATGATTTTCCAACATTTGAACGGCCACAAAGCGCAAATTCAGGGTATCCAGTTTCAGGATATTGCTTTGGCGATACCGCACCAATTAAAAATTTACTATTTTTAACAATCATCCCATCACCTCATTCCGAAAAGCAACCTTCCATACGTCCTCGACACGTTTCACCAATCTAATATCCAAATCATCACGCACTTCTTCTGGAATTTCTTCCAAATCGCGCTGACAATCTTCAGGAATTAAAACAAGTTTACAGCCTGCACGATGCGCAGCCGTCACTTTTTCTCGAATGCCGCCGACAGGCAGCACTTTCCCTCGCAATGTCATTTCACCGGTCATTGCAACATCCTGACGTAATGGTTCGTGAATCATCATTGATAACAAAGATGTGGTCATTGTTACACCTGCGGATGGTCCCTCTTTTGGAACTGCTCCCGACGGAACATGAACGTGAATATCATGTTCTTCAAGAAACTTTTCCGGGATTCCAACTCGATCTGCGACACTACGCAGGTAACTCAAAGAAATCTGTGCAGACTCTTGCATCACTTCTCCAAGCTGCCCGGTGAGATGTATGTTGCCTTTTCCAGGCATACTAAGGCTTTCAATTTGTAAGATTTCTCCGCCAACTGGTGTCCAGGCCATGCCAACAGCAACACCAATTTCATCACCCTCACTCGTTGCTAAATGATCAACAAGTGGTTTACCTAGATAATCCTTCACATTGTTCTTCGTTACTCGTGTTGGCATCTCCTCACCCGGCATAAATGTTCCTTTAGCGAATTTACGACAAATGGCTTCGATTTTTCGCTGAAGTTCACGAACGCCTGCTTCTCTGGTATACTTTGTAATAATTTCTTTTAATGCACCATCTGTAAACGAAAGGGTTCCTTTTGAAAGGCCACTAGCATCCATTGCTTTTTTTACTAAGTAACGCTTCGCGATCTGTAATTTTTCATACTCCGTATAACTTGACATTTCAATAATTTCCATTCGATCACGCAAAGGACCTGGTATAGCATTGATATCATTTGCAGTCGTTATGAAAAATACTTTAGAGAGATCAAATGGCACTTCAAGATAATGGTCACTGAAAGTATTGTTTTGTTCTGGATCCAGCGCTTCTAAAAGTGCTGCTGATGGATCACCTTTAAAATCACGCGTAAGCTTATCAATTTCATCCAACAAAAACACAGGATTACTTGATCCCACATCAGAGATGCCTTGAATAATACGTCCTGGAATGGCACCCACATAAGTCCGACGGTGGCCACGAATTTCTGCTACATCTTGAACACCACCGAGTGCCGCACGAATAAAATCTCGATTCATTGCACGCGCAATTGATTGAGCAAGGGACGTTTTCCCAATTCCTGGAGGTCCGACCAAGCATAGAATAGAACCTGCATTGTCTCCACGCATAAATTGAACAGCAAGAAATTCTAAAATGCGCGATTTAATTTTTTCTAATCCATAATGATCTTTTTCAAGAACTTTGCTCGCATAAAGCAGATCATTATTATTCTCTTTGTAAATTCCCCAAGGCAATCCAACCAAAAAATCAAGATAATTTTGGATGTTTCCATACTCTGGATGCATCGGTGTTGAATTACGCATGCGTTTTAATTCTTTTCGGGCACGTTCCTTCACTTCATCAGGCATAAGTGACTGTTCAATTTTTTCTTCTAATTCATCAAGTTCAGAATCCTTATCAACGTCTTCTCCCAATTCTTTGCGGATGGCTTTTATTTTTTCACGCAAAAAGTATTCTTTCTGTGATTTATCAATGGAAGCTTTTACACGCTGATTTAGTTCCATTTCCAAATGAATGATTTCATTTTCACGCACCAAATAGGTTAACAATTTTTCCAAACGCTGGTCCACATATATATTTGACAGTACGGCATATCGATCTTCTAAGCGACCAACCACCAAATGTGTCATAATATCGATTTTCTTAGCCAATTCCGTTTGGTTCTGAATTAACGTTAACTGTGCAGCACTTAACTTTCGTGTTAAACGATTAAACCGCAAAAGCTCAGTATTTAATCGGCTCTCTGTTTTTTCTGCCAACAAGCGCGCCGCCTCGCTGCTATAATCATCCGATAGCGGAAACACACGCACCGTTAATAAGTCGTTATTATTTTCTAACTGCAGAATCTGTACGCGTTGACCAACATCAACGGTGATCTTATAGCCATTGATGGCTGAATTTTTTTCAACCTTTGTCACAACAGCGGATACACCAATAGGGTACAGTTCCTCTAAAGAAGGAACTTCAGAATTGGGATCAATCTGTGTAAACAGATACATTTGCGTACCTTGTGCTTTGGCATCGTCCACTGCTTTTTTTGAAATTTCTCGTCCAATATCTACAGTAATGGTCGTGGATGGCAGTGGAACCAATTGACGAAGCGGCACCATTACGCCACTCTGACTTTTAACCGCACTCATCTTATCACTTCCTTATTTAAAAAGGCTTTGCAAAGAACCCCTTGCAAAGCCTTTCATCATCTTATTTATATTCCAAAATCGATGTACCTGTTCCAAGAATCGCATCTTTTGTAATGCGAACACGCACTATATCATCTCGGCTTGGAATATCAAACATTATATCCATCATTACATTTTCAAGAATTGCTCGCAAGCCACGAGCACCTGTGTTGCGCTTTAACGCTTCCTCAGCAATGGCATCCAGTGCATCTTCTTCAAAAACAAGTTCAACATGATCCATTTCGAAAAGTTTTTGATATTGTTTCACCAGTGCATTCTTTGGCTCAACAAGAACGCGAATTAAAGCTTCTTTATCAAGCTGTTCTAAGGTCACCAAATAAGGAACACGTCCAATGAATTCTGGAATCAAGCCAAATTTCAACAAATCTTCTGGCTCAATTTTTTTAATGGTTGGCAAATCTTGTTGTGTTTGTCGAGCATTTTCTTCAATGTCGGTCGCAAACCCAAGGCTGCCTTTGCCAATTCTACGATCAATGATATTTTCAATACCATCAAACGCACCACCCAATATGAACAAAATATTGGTAGTGTCTAATTGAATAAATTCTTGATGCGGATGTTTACGCCCACCTTGTGGCGGAATGTTGGCAACAGTACCTTCTATAATTTTCAAAAGTGCCTGCTGCACGCCCTCACCTGAAACATCACGCGTAATAGATGGATTGTCACTCTTGCGAGCAATTTTGTCAATTTCATCGATATAGATAATGCCTCGGCTGGCTGCATCCATATCGAAATCGGCAGCCTGTATCAGCTTCAAAAGGATATTTTCAACATCCTCACCGACATAGCCAGCTTCCGTTAATGACGTTGCATCTGCAATCGCAAATGGAACATTCAGCACACGTGCCAATGTTTGTGCCAATAACGTTTTCCCGCTGCCGGTAGGACCAATCAAACAAATATTGGTCTTTTGCAGCTCGACATCATTGTCGCTGCTTGCATCATCAATATAGTTGATGCGCTTATAATGATTGTAAACTGCCACAGATAAGGCTTTTTTTGCTTCATCTTGACCAATGACGTACTCATCAAGAACAGCTTTTATATCAGCTGGCTTTAGTGCGTTTGTTTGCGAATAATCTTTTTGAGCAGAAATTGCATTTTCAGCTAATATTTCATCGCAAATTTTTACACATTCATCACAAATGTAAACGCCTTGCCCTGCAATCAATTTATTTACTTCGTCTCTTGTTTTGCCACAAAAGGAACAACGAATTTCTTCATTCTGATCTTCGTTTTTACTCATCAATGTTCTCCATTCTTTAGTGACGTTCGATGACCTTATCGATCAAACCATATTCCTTGGCAGCAGCTGCTTCCATGAAATAGTCACGTTCGGTATCTTGACGTACTTTTTCAGGATCTTGTCCCGTTCTTTCTGCCAAAATACGAATCATTTTATCTTTGATTTCAAGAATGCGTTTTGCATGAATCTCAATATCAGTTGCTTGTCCCTGAGCACCTCCAAGAGGCTGGTGAATCATGATTTCACTATTAGGCAGCGCGAAACGTTTTCCTTTTTCACCAGCAGCAAGCAAAAATGCCCCCATGCTGGCTGCCATACCTACACAAAATGTGCAAACATCTGGCTTCACATACTGCATTGTATCAAAAATAGCCATACCAGCAGTCACAGAACCGCCAGGACTATTGATGTACATGTAGATGTCTTTTTTAGGATCATCAGCTTCCAGGAAAAGAAGTTGCGCAATGATTGCATTGGCAGAATCATCGGTGACTTCACCACCAAGAAAAATGATTCTATCCTTCAGCAATCTCGAATAGATGTCGTAGGAGCGTTCTCCATGACCAGTTTGTTCAATAACATAAGGTACTAGATAGCTCATTTGTAAACTCCTTTCGCTATTCCTGTCTACTGAAAGTCGCAACAATTACTTAATAACGGCTTTTTCCAACAGGAACTTCATAACTTTTTCAAATTTAATGCTGTTACGCAAAGATTCAGTCTGTCCCTGTACCATAAAGATCTGTTTCAACTGATCTTTTTCCATCTGATAGTACTTGGCAAGTTTTTCCATTTCTTCGTCAAGTTCTTCTTCAGAAACGGTAATTTCTTCGCGATCAGCAATTTCACTGAGAACGAGCTGTTGCTTTACGGAAGCTTCTGCTCGTTCAGCGAACTCTTTCTTCATATCTTCTTCGTTGGAATTGGTCCACTGGAGGTACTGATCCATTTCAATACCTTGTGCACGAAGGTTGTAGGTCATCTCATTCAGATAGCCTTCAGCTTCCTTTTCAACCATGGATTGTGGTGCCACAACATCAGAATCACTGGTAACTTTTTCAGCAATTTTGCTCTTATACTGATTTTCAGCAGCTTCCTTACGTTGTTTTTCCATGTCTTCACGAAGATGTGCTTTGTATTCATCCAAGGTATCATATTCGCTGACATCTTTTGCAAAGTCATCATCCAATGGTGCAAGATGTTTACGCTTAATGGCATTGACTTTAACAGTGAATACAACTGCTGCACCAGCAAGGTCAGCTGCATGATATTCTTCAGGGAAAGTCAGATCGAGATCTTTTTCTTCGCCAACTTTCATGCCAATCATGCCTTCTTCAAAGCCTGGGATGAAGCTGTTAGAACCGATGGTCAATTCATAGTTTTCAGCAGTGCCGCCTTCGAATGCAACGCCGTCCTTTTTGCCGCAGAAGTCGAGCAGAACGATATCCCCATTTTCAACTGCAGCGTCTTCATCTTCTACATCTTCGATCAAAGCGGTGTTTTCACGCGCATGATCCATTTCCTTTTGAATATCTTCATCAGATACTGTGGTATCAACAGCTTCTAATTCAATACCAGTATATTCACCAAGTGTGATTTCCTGCTTGGTGTCAACGGTTGCAGTGAAAACAAAAGGCTTGCCAGCTTCAAGAGTCACTACATCAAATTTAGGTTCTGCGATTGGCTGAATGTCTTCATTTTCTTTGATGGCATCAACATATTTAGGGAAAACGCAAAGTTCTGCTGCATCATAGTAGAAGAAATCTTTCCCATAATATTGTTCAATCAATTGGCGAGGAGCGTGGCCCTTACGGAAACCTGGGATATTGATTTTACCCTTACGATCACGATATGCCTTTTCAACAAATTCTTTAAATTCGTCTTCTGGAATCTCGATGGTTAATTCCACCTGAACCTTATCAAGCTGTTTCTTTTCTACCTTCATAATTATCCTCCTAAATGAGCCTTTTGTATTTTTAATCTTATAGTAACATACTACAAGCAAAAACTACTATAAAATCATATAAAAAAAGCGACTGGTTCAGTCGCAATTTTTAAAAGCGGAAAACGAGATTCGAACTCGCGACCCTCGCCTTGGCAAGGCGATGCTCTACCACTGAGCCATTTCCGCATATGCGGATGAAGGGACTTGAACCCCCACGTCGTGAGACGCCAGATCCTAAGTCTGGTGCGTCTGCCAATTCCGCCACATCCGCGCATATTTGAATTTTTTCGCGACATCCAATGTATGTCGTAACAACATGGAATATATTACATGATTCGACGCACTTTGTCAACAAACTTTTTCTGTTTTATCAAAAATATCCTTCTTGATTTTCACCCTATCTATTCTCTTAAAAAACCTCAACCATTTGTTTATTTTTAAGAAAAATGCCACCCCATCTTTCTAACTATAAATACAATAATCTGCGCCTTTCTTCAACACAATCTTGCAATAATTTGATATACTATCGATGTTCAATGAAATGATTAGGAGGAATTCTATGTTAAATACAACCATGATCTCTGCTCAATGCCCTCATTGCAATGCTGAGATTGAAATACCTTACGTTAAAGAAGTCAATATTGCAAAACAACCAGAAGCCAAAGAAGCTATTTTGTCTGGCAAATTTTTTAAATACACTTGTCCAGAATGTGGAAAGGTCATTTCAACAGCGGGTCCTTTACTGTATCACGATCCAGATGTCCCAACAATGATTTATTTTGTTCCAACTGGTTTTGATGCATCAACGGATAAACTTGATGAAATGCTAAGCCTCATTCAAGGAATGGAAGGTGACAAAGCCAGTCTCTATCAAGCTCGTTTGGTCTCCACTGTGGATAAATTACTTGAAAAAATTTACATTCAAGATGCTAAATTAGATGATCGCATCGTTGAACTTGTAAAATTGGCATATCTCAAACATTATGGCAGTGAACTTCAGGCTAAAGGCTCCATTCAGGCTACTCTATTCATGCCATCACAGGACGGCAATGATGCCCAAATTATATTCATGTTTGAAAAAACACAAGATATGGCGACTGTCGACTTTTCGAAAGATTTTTACGCATACTTTGCCACCGAATATGGCGAACGCCTCGCAAAAGAAGCTGAAGTCAACCAATTCCAAGTCATTGACGAAAAGTGGGCGGCTGATTTTCTCACAGAAAAAGCATAAAGGAGCGTGTTTTTTATGAATTTACCAAATGATGAAGAACAAATCCTTAACACTACCCTCTCTATTGCAGAAATCATTGATATCGAAGACAACCCAATAAAAACATTAAAACAAGCCGAAGCATTCCAATACATGATGTTGGAATATGGCGCTGCTTTAAAGATCGTCGAAACAAAACTTGATGCACTCGACAGTGAATTCAATCTTCGTCATGCACGCAATCCGATTGAATCCATCTCTACGCGTCTAAAAACGCCCGACAGCATTGTTGAAAAAATGCACCGTCGCGGCCAGCCAATTTCCATTGAAAGCATTCAAAAAACACTGACAGATATCGCAGGTGCTCGTGTTATCTGCTCATTTTTAGATGACATTTACAGCTTAGCGGATATGATTGAAAATCAGGAAGACATCACCGTTCGCGTGAAAAAAGACTATATTGCCCATCCAAAAGAAAATGGCTATCGCAGTCTTCACCTCATCGTTTCTATTCCGATCTATCTTTCTCAAGGGCGCAAAGATATTCCTGTTGAAATTCAATTTCGCACCATTGCCATGGAATTCTGGGCAACGTTGGAACATAAAATCAAATACAAGAAAAAAATTGCAGATCCTGAAAGTGTTTCTGCAGAGCTCAAGTCTTGTGCGGATTTAATTAACGAAATTGATCACCGCATGCAAAGCCTGCGTCGTCGCACGATTGATTAAGCGTTGTTAAAACTTTTTTAAAAAAGTTAAAAATAAGTGTTGACAACACTAACAATCATGTAGTAGAATTCGTTGTGTTGTCGGGGCGTAGCGCAGTTTGGTAGCGCACGTGGTTTGGGACCATGGGGTCGGGGGTTCGAATCCCTCCGCCCCGATAATTTTTGTTTCACTTTTTGCGGGTGTAACTCAATGGTAGAGTTCTGGCCTTCCAAGCCAGCTACGTGGGTTCGATTCCCATCACCCGCTGTGTGCCTGTAGCTCAGTTGGATAGAGCATCGGACTTCTAATCCGAGGGTCGGGGGTTCGAATCCCTCCAGGCACGGTTTAATTAAATATGGTGGGTGTGGCGAAGTGGTTAACGCACCGGATTGTGGCTCCGGCATTTCGTGGGTTCGATTCCCATCACCCACCCTTCCAAATTGAGTTTTGGGGTATAGCCAAGCGGTAAGGCAACGGACTTTGACTCCGTCATTCGTAGGTTCGAATCCTGCTACCCCAGTATGCGCCATTAGCTCAGGTGGTAGAGCACCTGACTTTTAATCAGGGTGTCGAAGGTTCGAGTCCTTCATGGCGCAGCAAGCCGATTTCGTAAGAAATCGGCTTTTTTTTGTTATTCTCCCCTACTTTTCCGATTTATTATCATCCACGGAATAATCAGTTTCCCCTTCTCTTATCCGTGTCTAAAACTTTCATCATTGTATTCTGGTTCAGGTTCTCATATACATCCTTTTTTGTTTCAAGATATTATCAGAGTTCGCATTCAATTTCCATCAATTTTTGACAATTTCTAAAAAAATTGTTTACAACTTCTGACGAATCCGCTATATTAGTAAATGCTTGAATATGCCAGATGAAAATCTCAGGAAAACAACTATTTGTTGTACCGAAGAAGTAATACTTTCAGGTGCTTTCTCACGAAAGCGAGACTGGGATTGGATGGCTCTCTGGAGAATCCCTTTTTTGGGTGCCGAAGGTGAAAACAGCGTAAGCTGTGAATCTCTCAGGCAAAAGGACAGGGTAATGAAATCATGTTATTATGATTATGTTCGGGAATTTCCAGAGTTGAAACCGCTGCGGTTTCAACTCTTTTTTATTCCCAAAGTCCTACCTTTCTCAGAGATATGATTCATATCATTTTCTGTATAATGTTTGGAGGAATTTTTGTAATGGATGCATTTATGATGGAACTCACAACGATCGTGAACACGCTACGAGATTTTTTATGGGACTACGCGCTGATGTATCTCCTTGTCGCAACAGGGATCTACTTTACACTTCGCCTCGGATTTGTACAAATCCGCAAATTTGGTGCAGGTTTCAAAGCTATGTTCGGCAATTTCTCACTTCACGGGAAATCAAAAGAGGGCGGCCTCAGCTCCTTTCAAGCTTTGACAACCGCAATTGCTGCTCAAGTAGGAACCGGTAACATCGCTGGTGCTGCGACGGCAATTGCATCCGGCGGCCCTGGTGCTATCTTCTGGATGTGGCTAAGCGCCTTCTTTGGCATGTCCACCATTTATGCTGAAGCGGTATTGGCACAACATACTCGCGTCAAACAAAACGGGACTTACATCGGCGGCCCAGCTTATTATATTCGAGCCATTTTTAAAGGCGCTTTCGGAAAATTTCTTGCCACCTTTTTCTCTATTGCTTTGATTTTAGCGTTGGGATTCATGGGCAATATGGTGCAATCCAATTCTATCGGAGACGCTTTCTACAACGCTTTCCACATCCCACCAATTGCAATGGGCATTTTTGTCGCTGTCGTTGCTGGTTTCATTTTCATCGGCGGCATTAAACGTATTGCGCGCTTTACAGAAAAAATTGTCCCTATCATGGCGTTGTTTTACATCGTTGGCTGTCTCGTCATTCTCTGTATGAATCTCTCTGGCGTCATCAACGCTTTTCATGATATTTTCATCATGGCTTTCGCTCCACAATCGGTGGCTGGTGGTGCTCTTGGGATTACGGTAAAAGAAGCCATGCGTTACGGTATTGCCCGCGGTCTCTTTTCTAATGAAGCCGGTATGGGGTCCACACCACACGCTCACGCCACTGCTATTGTGAAACATCCAACCGACCAGGGAATTGTTGCAATGATGGGCGTTTTCATTGACACATTTGTCATTCTAACGCTCACAGCTCTCGTCATTCTCTCTACTGGTGCACTCAAAAGCGGTCTTACTGGTTCTAGCCTCGCTCAATACGCTTTCAATTCAGCCTTTGGTTCTTTTGGTGACGTTTTTATCGCCATCTGTATGTTATTTTTTGCTTTCACAACCATTATTGGCTGGTATTTTTTCGGGGAAGTCAATGTCAAATCTCTCTTCGGCCAGAAAGCCACCAAAATCTACGCAGTACTCGTTATCTGTTTTGTCGTCATCGGCTCTACCTTAAAGGTGGATCTCGTTTGGACCATGGCCGACATATTCAACGGTCTCATGGTACTGCCAAACTTAATTGCACTTCTAGCTGGTTCTGGTATTGTCATTCGCCTTGCACGCGAAAACGACCATAAAAAATAATATAGCCTCTATTGAGTGCTAAATAGCTAATAACAAAAAAAGACTGACGCTCGTAAAACTGACATGCCCCCAATAATTTGGACATCCGAATTATTGGGGGTATTTCTATTGTCA
>CALJRU010000048.1 GCA_937976375.1 uncultured Peptococcaceae bacterium
TGAGCATTTTTGAATTGGTTTGTCGGGCCTGTTATCTCTTGGAGAACTGAGGCGCACGACGGGCAGCCTTGAGGCCGTACTTCTTACGTTCTTTCATACGTGGGTCACGGGTCAGGAAGCCTGCGCGCTTCAGAGCCTGACGATAGTCAGGATCAGCCTGGAGCAGTGCACGAGCGATGCCGTGACGGATTGCACCAGCCTGGCCGGTGGTACCGCCACCGACAGCGTTTACTTTAACGTCAAAACGACCAGCAGTTTCGGTCAGTTCGAGAGGCTGCATAACGATCATTTCGAGAGTCTTCTTACCAAAGTATTCAGCCATGTCTCTGCCGTTGATGGTGACATTGCCATTGCCTGGAACGAGGCGCACGCGAGCAACGGAAGATTTACGACGGCCAGTGCCATAATATTGAATATCTGCCATAGTGGTTTACCTCCTCTTAGAATTCGTATACTTCTGGCTGCTGAGCAACATGTGGATGTTCAGCACCTGCGTATACTTTGAGCTTGCGGAACATTTGACGGCCCAGTCTGTTGTGTGGGAGCATGCCCTTGATGGCACGTTCCATCACAAATTCTGGCTTGTTCTGCATCAGATCGCCATAAGTGCGTTCTTTAAGACCGCCTGGATAACCGCTATGGTGATAGTATTTCTTCTGAATATCTTTCTTACCAGTCAGGATGGCTTCCTGAGCATTGATAACGATAACAAAATCCCCACAATCAACGTTAGGGGTGTAAGTGGTTTTGTGCTTACCTCTTAAGATAGCAGCTGCCTGAGTCGCTACACGACCAAGTGGCTTGCCTGCTGCGTCAATGACATACCATTTTCTTTCAACTTCGCCAGCTTTGGCCATGAAAGTTGTGCTACGCATGTAACATCCTCCTTTAATCTCGGTATCTTCATTATGAATAATTTGTACAATAAAATAATTGATGGTTGTATCCACAATGGATCCGGGGCTCTGGATCTGTTACTGTGTCGACCATACCCGATTATTATATGAATTTTAGGGGCTGTTTGTCAATGCTTTTTTAAGGAAAATAGCGGGATTTTAACAATTATTTTTCTTCTCCGCAGCTATAAAAAGCCGTCCACCTTCACACATTTTCTGCCAGCGTTCAGGCACTGAGAGAAGCGGCCTGCTTGCTCACGCATACTTTCCCGTCCGCCCCGTCAATATCACGGATAATGGAGCCAACAGCAGGCAGGGAGATGCAGCTGCCATGCAGAGGATTCTTGACGCTGATCACCGGAGTGGTAATCGTCGCCTGAACCGTTGATCGTTCAAACGCCAGATCGCAGTCGATCATCTCACAGTTGATCAGGGTCAGATTTTTGCAGTAGCAAAATGGCTGCGTGCCAATGATTTTGCAGTTTTCAAAAGTCAGCCCTTCGCTGTACCATGCCAAGTATTCACCACCGAGCACACAGTTGCGCACCGTCACATTTTTGGCGTGCCAGAAGGCATCCTTGCTGTCCAGCACACAATCTTCAAAAATGCCATCTTCGATATACTGCAGCGAATACTTGGCGCTCATTTCAAGATTTTTGCAGCGCACTCCATGGTTTCCCATCAGGAAATACTTGCTCTCGGCTGTGCAGTTTTCAATGGTGATATCATGGGTAAACCAGCCAAATTCATCAGAAACAATATCACACCCCTGAAGCTGCACATGTTCACACTCACGAAACGCCTTAATGCCATGCAGCTTGCTGTCCTGAACCGTCACTTCGCTGGAATACCAAAGCGCAGCACGGCAGTTTTCTGTCAGTTCCGAACGGCTGAGTGTCAGTCCACGATCATGCCAAAGGCTGTAGCGCAAGTCAAAAAAGCAATCTTCCACCGTAATCCGGTCACATTCTTTGAGCGCGCTCTCTCCATCTGCCGGGCCATCAAACACACAGTGACGCACCAGTGTATCCTTGATGCCATAAAGTTCACGTTCTTTATCAAAATGTTGACCATCAATGATCGTCATAGATAAGCCTCCTTTAATCTTTCGCAAAGACACCATACAGTACATTTTCAGTATATCGGTGTGCCAGAAATTGCGCCAATACTCATTATTCATGTCATGCCATGCGTAAAATGCATGAAAAAAGCGATCCCTTCAGGAGATCACTTTTTAAAAGATCAGCTTGGAAAAAACGGGCGCAAAATCACATAGAGCACTGGCTGATGCAAAAGATAAATCAGCAGACTGTGCCGCCCTGCCCATTCCAGAAAGCGGCTGTGGCTTTTGACAAGCAATGGCAGCCAATGTCGACGCTCGGCAATAATGTAGAGATAATAGCCCACAATAAACAAAAACAGCCATGGAAAGAGCGGGAAATAATCTGCCGAATAAAAATCCCGTGACGGCAAGCCCAAAAACGTCGTCACCAGATTGGCGTACCAGAAATTCGGAATCGTCAGCAGAGACCAGCTGCCCAGCCCCACATAGCCATCGCGAATCGGCCACAGCAGCGCAAATAAAACCATCGCCACAACCAGCCACAGAAGCGGGTGCCGCTGACCACGCGAAAGAAGCGGCACCGCCAGCCCGCCTATAATCATGCAGGCGCCCAAGAGCGTCAGCACGCCAAAGATGATCAGCGCCTGCGGCTCCAAGACCAGCGTTATCATGGTCACCGCCAAACCTGCCAGCGATACCTCCACGCCATGCTGCAGGGGATGCCGTGACAGCGGCAGACAAAAGCCCGACACCAGAATGAACATCCAGCAAATCATCTGCTGCCACAGCACACCACCCAGCGCATCCAGCCACTGCCAATCCACATCATACAGATACACCAGGTCCCAAACCGCATGAAAAGCGATCATATTAACGATGGCAAACCCACGGACAGCATCGATCACCGCATAACGCTGGTCCTCCATCGTTTCAATGTCGTGTTTTTCCATAATAGGTTCCTCTTTACAAAAAATGCAGGGACTCTTTCAAGCCCCTGCAAATGAATGATTATTTCGAGAGCTGTTCAATATACAGCTTCACACGCGCAATGGTTTTTTCTTCACCCAGCACCTGCTGAATGCTCCAAATATCCGGCGCATTGCGGCGGCCAGTGATGGCCAAACGAACAACCGTGCTGACATCGCCAACGTGGCCTTTGTAGGCATCAGGATTTTTCTTGTAATCCTTTGGACGCACCGCATAGCCGCGTGCCTCGGTGATCGCACGAATTTTGTTAAACCAGGCTTCGTTGTCATCCCGATGATTATAGGTTTCCAGATAGTCGTTTAAAATGCCCACTGCTTCATCAGCAGGAATGTTGTCTGGCAGCGCATCTTCCTGCACAAACCAGGCATCGAAGAAATACTTGGTAAACGCCACGATCTGTTCGGCATTGACAAGGTCCTTGCGAGGCTTCTTGCCGTCGCGGCCAATGGCCAAGAGCTTAATGAAGTTTTCGCGTTCCGGCGCCAGCACCTCATAAATATCCTGATGATATTTTTCTGCCCAGGCAATGACAAAATCTGCAATGGTTTCTTCACTCAGGCGCACCAAGGTTTCCTTGCAGACGTCTTCGAGCTTCACCATATCGAACAAGGCGCCGCTCGTCGCCATCTTATCAAGATGAACAGGGAAATCCTCCAGCGGCGTTTCAGGATTGGCCAAACGCCATTCTTCATAGTCAGAATTCAGCAGTACCATGATGTATTCACGCACAGCCTGTGGGAAATACCCCTTTTCTTCATAGAATGACAGCGCCATTTCTGGGTCCTTGCGCTTGGAAAGTTTGCGGCGGGTGCCGTTCTCGTCGATCTTCATCAGATGCGCCGTGTGACAGTACACAGGATGTTCCCAGCCCAAGGTTTCAAACAATTCAATGTGGAATGGCAACGTCGCCAGCCATTCTTCACCACGCACCACATGGGTCACACGCATGAAATGGTCATCCACCACGTGCGCAAAATGATACGTTGGCACACCGTTGGTCTTGAGCAGCACGAAATCCTGATCGTTTGGATGGATGGTCACATGACCGCGAATGCCATCGGCAATGATGCGCGTTTCTTCAGGATTGCCGGTCGCTTTCAGGCGCAGCGTCCAAGGTTCGCCTGCGTCCAGCTTGGCGCGGATGTCTTCCATCGTCAATTGACGGTCGGTCGCCCACTTGCCATAGTAACCGGTGTTGACCTTGAGGGCTTCCTGTTCTTCACGAATCTTCGTCAGGTCCTCTTCCGTTGCAAAGGATGGATACGCCTTGCCCTGAGCCACCAGGCTCTTTGCCACAGCCTGGTAAATGTCCACGCGTTCGCTCTGATGATAAGGGCCATAAGCGCCCTTATCGCCATCAAGGGTTACCCCTTCGTCAAAATGAATGCCAAAATACTCCATGGCACGGATAATCAGCGCTTCGGCACCTTCCACCTTGCGCTTGTCGTCGGTGTCTTCAATGCGCAGAAGGAAACTGCCGCCGCTCTGATGCGCCATGCGTTCATCAATCATCGCACCGTAGAGATTGCCAATATGGATAAACCCTGTAGGGCTTGGGCCCAAACGGGTGATCATCGCGCCGTCAGCCAGGTCACGATGGGGAAAACGTTGTTCTAATTCGTCGATGGTGGTTTCCACTGTCGGAAACAGCCAATCAGCCAATTGCTGATAATTCATAATAGCCTCCTTATGATCGTCCTGCCGTTGCAGGGTCTGTTCAGTAATTGCAAATCATTTCTATTATAATTTTATTGTTTGCGCTTGTAAAGATTTCTGCGCCATCCTTCGGCTGGTATTCTTGCCAGCATTACTACTTGGATGTATAATAAAAATAATTCAAAAAAAGGATGGTGTCGCCATGAGTACTTATGAACCCTTGTTGCATTTGCTCACATTTTTCTACATCTATGCGTTCCTCGGCTGGGGCGTAGAAATCGCCTACCACGCCCTCAAAACCGGACACCTTGTCAACCGCGGCATGCTCGCCGGACCTGTCTGTCCAATCTACGGCGCTGGCATGCTCATGCTCGTTGTGTTTATGGAACCCTTCCATAACAGCTGGCTCCTTTCCTTTATTGGCGCTGTCGTGATCTGCACCATTCTGGAATTTATCGTCGGCTGGGTATTGCGTCAGCTTTTCCACACCCAATGGTGGGACTACAGCAAAGAACCGTTTAACATCGCCGGACTTATCTGCCTGCGTTTTTCCCTCGCCTGGGGCGCCGGCGGCACTTTCTTTGTCAAAGTGGTGCACCCGGTCATCGCCGATGTCGTCGACCGTTTGCCGAGCCTTCTGCTCATTGTCGTTGACTCTGCAGCCACCGTGCTCATCCTGGTCGATCTCGTTGTCACCGTCTCTGGCATCATGCATTTGCAGCGCCAGAACGCTCTGCTCATGGACATCGAAACCCAGATGCGCAAAGCCAGCGCCGATATTGGTGCCGATATCACCGACGCCACTTTGGGCGCCCAAAAACGGCTGGAACCTGTACAAAGCAAGTTCAGCGAATGGCAGACCATGAACCGCAGCGAGCTCAAGGAACACCGTGCTGCCTTCGAAAAGCGTTTGCAGGCCTTTGATGCCCGCCGCCGCGAACTCGACAGCGCCACCACAGCCCGCGTGCAGAAAAAACTGGAACACTTCGACAGTCTGCGCGCCAAA
This sequence comes from uncultured Peptococcaceae bacterium, assembly GCA_937976375.1. GTDB lineage: Bacteria > Bacillota > Peptococcia > Peptococcales > Peptococcaceae > UMGS1590. The sequence continues at coordinate 5,609 of CALJRU010000048.1, forward strand.
CGTGCTGATCTGCTTTCCAAGCGTCCTCGTTTGGAAAAACGTCTCGAAAAAGCTTTCCCTACCATGAAATGGTACCATCATGATACCAACAAATAAGCCATGAAACGCCAAACAGGGCGTAAGACCTCCTCTCGGTCTTACGCCCTGTTTTTTATGCACGGCCCATCTTTTCCAGGGTCAGTGCCAATTTAATCTGAAAATAACTGATGCGCTCCGGCAGCGCGTCCTTGATCGGTGTCAGCTTGTCGCTCTGCGCCGCTGCCGCCGTGCGGCAAATCAGCGTTCTGTCATCGTCGCTGAGCCATTTTTCGACAGGCAGCTTTTCACCGTTCTGCAAAAGCGCCAAGACGTGGTTTTCTATCGTCTGCAAAGTCAGCTTGCGCTCTCGGGCGATGGCATCCAATCGCATCCCCTGCCGCAGCAATTCCAGCGTGCGCTGCTGCGTCGAGCGTTTCGCACCCATGCCGCTTGACGCCGGCCGTTCCTCCACATCGCGGAAATTCTGTCGCCGCGCCGCCTGCACATCCACGTTGTTCTGCGCTACATACTGACGCACCGCCAGAAGAAACGGTTCGCCGTAGCGTTCAAATTTTTTCTCGCCGACCCCGCTGACATCGTGCATCTCCTCTGCTGTCTGCGGCAGTTTCGCCGCCATATCAATCAGCGACCGGTCCGAAAGAACCATGAACGGTGGCACATCCAGCGTCTGAGCGATTTGCCGCCGCAGTGCGCGCAAAGTGCCAAACAACGCCTCATCGTAGGAAATAATATTTTCCACGCTCTGCGACAAACGCTTGCGCTCGCCTTCCTTGAGCTGTTTGTTGATGGCCATGTGTTCCTCACCATGCAGCAAACGCTTGCTGCGCTCGGTGGCCTTGAGGATCGTGTAAGGTTCGCCCTCAATGCGCAGATATCCTTCCGCTGTCAAAAGCGACACAATGTCGCGAATGTCACGGTCGCTGTAGTCCTTCATGACGCCAAACGTCGACAGCTTGTCAAAATGATAACGGCTGTTAAAATCGGTTTCATGGCCGCGCAGCACGTCAATCACCTTACCGGTGCCAAAATTCTGCCCCATGCGAATGATGCAGGAGAGAATCTTCTGCGCTTCCACGGTGCAGTCCGTCACCGCCACTGTGCCGTCGCACACCGAACAATTGCCGCATTCCTTCCAGCTCGGCTCCTCGCCAAAATAGCGCAGAATGAACCGCCGCAGGCAGTTGCCTGTGTTGCAATAGCTGACCATCGCCTGGAGATTTTCCTGGGCATTCGGCGCGTTGCTCTCCTGTACCCGGCGCGCATTCAGCATGATGTCCTGCGGTGAAAACAGGAGCACCGCGCTCGCCGGTGCCCCATCGCGCCCGGCTCTGCCCGCCTCCTGATAATAACTCTCGAGGTCCTTCGGCATATTGTAATGAATCACATGGCGCACATCCGGCTTGTCGATGCCCATGCCAAACGCGTTCGTTGCCACCATGATCGGCTTGCGGTCATAAATAAAATCATCCTGATGCTGCGTGCGCACCTCTGGCGTCAGCCCAGCGTGATAATACGTCACTGGCAGGCGGTGATCGCGCAGAAAGCCGTACACACTCTCGACATTTTTGCGTGTGCCGCAGTAGATGATGCTCGACGTGTCATCGTCCAACAGCTTCAGCAGAGCTTTGTTTTTGTTGGCTGGCTTCTGCACAGAAAAATAGAGATTCGGGCGGTCGAAGCTCGCCACATAACAGAATGGATTTTCCAGCCGCAGCTGCGTGATGATATCCTCGCGCACCCGCTGTGTCGCCGTCGCCGTAAAGGCAGCGAACACCGGCCGCTGCGCAAAGTCCGCCAAAAGATCGGCAATACGCATATAGCTCGGACGAAAATCGTGGCCCCACTGGCTCACGCAGTGCGCCTCATCCACCGCCACCATCGTCACATGCAGCTCCGCCAGCGTTTCCCGAAAACCTTCCAGTTCCAGCCGCTCCGGCGCCACATAGAGCAAATCCAGCGTGCCTTCCCGTGCCATGCGCATGGTCTCCGAAAAATGTGCCGTCGACGTCGCACTGTTGACCGAACGCGCCGCCACGCCCATTTCTACGAGCCCGTCTTCCTGATCCTTCATCAGCGAAATCAAAGGCGAAATCACCAGCGTCAGCCCTTTGCGGCAAATCGCCGGAATCTGGTAGCAAATCGATTTGCCCCCGCCTGTCGGCAAAATGGCCAGCACATCACGGCCCGCCAGCAGTGCCTCAATGATTTCCAGTTGTCCGGGACGGAAACTGTCATAGCCAAAATATTTTTTTAATGCTTGCTGCGGTTTCATGCGTTTCCTCCTTTTACTCACGTGCTCCATTATACCACGAATATAAAATATTCACAGGATATTCGGCAAATACCCCTTGACAGTTCCCCCTTTCATCCCCTAATATACTAAATATACAGAATATGTAGATAGAGGTCGCGAGCCTCATCAGTCACCAGCCTGAGTTTTCAGCAAACGCCGACAGCTGGTAAAAGGGATGCTCGCCGAAGTGGACCGCAGGCTGAGGGCGTTCTGCTGGGCATGTACTGAACAAGTGCATGACTGTCATCTTTGCAGATGGGGAGCTATCAATATGAACTGGATCACCAGCGACGTATCCCCAGGATCGTCGCTTTTTCTTTTCACAGACAGACCTCTCCCCGCACACATTTAAGGAGGAAAAAAATATGTCTATCTTTACTGGCGCAGGCTGCGCAATCGTTACCCCTTTCACCGCTGATGGTGCTGTCGACTACCCAGCACTGGAACGTCTCCTCGACTTCCAGATCAACAATGGCACCGACGCCATCATCATCTGTGGCACCACTGGCGAATCGTCCACCCTTTCTGAAGAAGAACATTCCAAGGTCATCGCCCACACCATCAACCATGTCAACCATCGCGTACCTGTCATCGCTGGTACCGGTTCCAACGACACCCAGACCGCCATCATGCTCTCCAAGCAGGCTGAAGCCGATGGCGCTGACGCTGTTCTGCTCGTCACCCCTTACTACAACAAGGCCACCCAGAACGGTTTGAAGATGCATTTCAAGACCATCGCTGAGTCCATCTCCATCCCTGTCGTTCTCTACAACGTTCCTAGCCGCACCGGCTGCAACATCCAGCCAGAAACCGCTGTATGGCTCGCTCGCAACGTTGAAAACATCGTTGCCATTAAGGAAGCCTGCAGCAACATCAGCCAGATCGGCCACCTCTTCGCCATCGCTAATGGCGACATCGATGTCTACTCCGGCAACGACGACCAGGTTGTGCCTATCCTTTCTCTCGGCGGCAAGGGCGTCATCTCGGTGCTCTCCAACATCGCACCACAGCAAACCCACGACATGGTTCAGAAATACTTCGACGGCGATGTAGCCGGCTCTGCAAAGATCCAGCTCGACGCTATGAACCTCGTCAACGCGCTCTTCTGCGAAGTCAACCCAATTCCAGTCAAGAAGGCTGTTGAACTCATGGGCCTCTGCGGCGGCGGTGTGCGTCTGCCATTGACCGAAATCGAACCAGCCAACGCTGAACGTCTCGCCAACGCCATGCGCGACTTTGGCCTGCTGAAATAATTTGTTCGTCACAGCAAAAGACCTGACACATCATCCTTGTGTCAGGTCTTTTTTCATGCCCTCAACGTGCCAGATAACGTTGGAAAATGGCTGCCACCTGAGCGCGCGCCCCTTCGGGACTCCTTTCAGGACTAGCTTCGCGTCGTAGCTCGGCGTCACGCAAGAAAACATTGACAACTTCCATTTCTCAAAGTCACCTTGCTGAATCTCGCGCCCTTTCAGGACTAGCGCATGTCGGCTACTGCCTTATCGACACATTCTGTTCCTCGATACTATCGCATTTTGCTAGTCTTTGAGAGCGCGTCGTCGTTGCCACTATTTTTCTAGATACCGTTGGAAAATCGCTGCCACTTGGGCGCGTGTTGCAGGTTCTAAGGGAGCGATGGTGAACATCGTCGTGCCGCTGATCAGGCCTTCACCCGCCGCCCAGGCAAGAGATTCTTCTGCCCAGTCACTGATCATGAAGGCGTCCCAGCACCAGGAAATATCGGCGTTGGTGCTGACATCTTCGCCCTTGTAGGCGGCGTAGTTGCGGAGAATCGCCGCCAACTGTTCGCGGGTGATGGCGGCGTTCGGCGCAAAGGTGCCATTGCCCATGCCGTTGACCACGCCATTGGCAGCGGCCCAGTTCACAGCCTGAGCGTACCAGTCGCCGGCCTTCACATCACTGAAGCCTGCGCTGCCTGCCGACGGACTGCCTTCCAATCGATGCAGAATCGCCACAATCATGCCACGGGTCGTCGTCAAATTCGGCGCAAAGGTCGTCGCGCTCGTGCCTGTCATAATGCCTGTGTCGTACGCATAGCACACCGGCTCATAGAACCAGTCGCTGCTGCGCACATCGCTGAACGGCAGTTCGCCGTCGTCAGGGGTTTGCACGCCGCCATCCAGGCTGATGACATAGTCTTTCCCCGGCTCCACGCTCACCGACGTTGAAATGCCGTCGCTGCCGCTGGTTGTCACCTGCCCATCCTCGGCGCCGGAAAGCCGCAGCTGATCGCCGTCGCGGGTAAGGGACACACCGTCTTTGGCTGTGCCTTCAAAAGTCAGCGTTGCGTCTTCACTCTCAACAGTCATTGTCAGTGTGCCGCTGCCGCTGACCGTCGCCGACTGAATGCCGCCTGAAAGATTCACACGCGCCGCCGAGCCCGCCAAAGTCAGGCTCATGGTGCTGTCGATCACCTCCACCGCATCGCGCAGGCTGCGCATCGTCAGCGTGCCGTCGCTGACCCAGCCCATGCTGGTGCCGTTCAGCGGTGTCACCGCGCTGCTGCCAACCAGGCTTTCCCAAACGTGTTCCAGATCGTCGCCGACGTTGCTCGCAATGTTGTTGCCGATGTCCATCAGCACGCCGTCCACGTCAAAATCGTCGTCCGGCGAGGTGGTCGCGCTGCGCCAGGAAAAATATCGGTTCGGATCGTCGACGCCGTCAGAAGAAGTCGTCAGCTCCCGGCGTTCGTAAGACCAGCCGGTCCGATGGCCGCTCGTGCCCTTCAGCGTCAGCTTGCAGATCTGATGCGGCATGCATTGCGGGTCCTGCACATAAATGACAAATTCCGTGCCCTTGTCCTCATAATCATACGCCAGCACCGCATGCCCTGTGCCGTCGATCCAGGTGCCGATGACCACTGGCTGGCCGCTCTTCACCGCGCGCACCAAGCCATCGTAGTCGTTCTTATTGGCGCGCGTCTGCGACGCATACGGCTGGCTGAACTGCAGCGCGTTGCAGGCCTGGATGTAATCCTTCACACTGACGCCGCGCCACTGACCGCTGCCCAGCGTGTCGTCCCAGCGCACCAGATTCAGCAGGTCCTTCCCGCCAGAAAACGACGGCATGTCGCCCTGCTTCCACAGCGCTGCCGCCAGCGCCATGCCGAAGCAGAGGCCATCTTCGCCGTGACTCTTGTCCAGGCTGTAGAGCTTGTCGGCAATCGTCGCCGGATAGTAGCGAATCAGGTCCGCGTAATTATAGGAAGAATCAATGTTCGTAAAGCCCCAGCTCTGGGTGTTTTCGTCGGCACTTTCAAGCGTTGTCTGCGCGAGTGTGTTGCCGCGGCTGTCCACCACGCGCACCGTATAGGTTGTGCTCGGCTCCAGATGCTTGCCGCCGGTGAGCGTCAGCCGAAACATCAGCTGCTGCGCCAGCACTTCCACATTCGTGCCTTCAAATTCCTGGCCGCCGCCTGTCACCGTCACGCGCACATTCTCATCGCTCAGCGGTTCATCAAAAACCAGCGTGATCCACATGCCGTTGCTGCCAGTAGTCAGCCAGAGCTTGTCCACTGTTTCATACTGCCCGCTGCCAAAGCCCTGATTGTCGAGCTGAATCCGCGTGCCATTCATGCCCACCGTTTCATGGGCGTTGGCGTCATAGGTCACCGTGGCTGCCTTGCTCAGCGCGCCTGTCTCGCTGCCATTGGTGCCGCGCACCGCGTAGCTGTAAGTGGTGCCATGCACCGCCGTGGCATCCACATAGTCCTGGGTCCATCTGCCCACATGGGCAATCGTTGCATAGCTGCCGCTGCTGCTCTTGCGCAGGATGTCAAAGCCATCATAGACCCACTTCGTGTCCACTTCCAGCGGCACATCCCATGCCAGCGTCACACCGTCGGCGCTGCTCGCCGCAGTCAAGTTCACCGGCGTCACAATCGCCTCTGTGTCGTCACCTTCCGGTGGCTCCGGCGTGCTGGTGCCGCAATACACCGTGGCCTTATTCAGTTCGCTGCTGCTGCCGTGATCGGCCACCAATGCCTGCCACTGGGCTTCGCTGCCGCCATAGTAAACCGTCGTCAAAGCGCTGCAGCCAGAAAACGCCGTCGAGTTGATCGATGTGATGCTTGCCGGAATCGTCACCGTCGTCAGGCTGTCGGCATACTGAAACATGCCCATAGGAATCTCCGTCATGCCTGACGACAGCACCGCCGTTTTCAGCGAGCTGCAAGACGCGAAAGCCTGCATGCCCACTTTGTTGACGCTGTTCGGCAAGGTCAGCGAGGTCAGCCCCGTATTTGCAAAAGCCGAAGCGCCAATCGTTTCCAGCCCGTTCGGCAGGGAAACAGTGCTTAACGGGTAGCAAAATTCAAAGGCTCTTTCGCCAATTTTTGTCAGCGCATTGGACAGCCTCACCGATGCAAGACTCGTGTCGCTTTCAAACGCGCCTGCGTCCAGCTCGGTCACGCCGTCTTCCAGCACCACCGTCCGCAGATTACTGGTTCGGTCAAAAACATTGGGCACCCTCTTAATGGTGCCAGGAATGGTTAAATCAACCACGGCCTCCGTATAATCCAAAGAATCAGACAGCGCCGACACCGTGTAGCCATCAATCTTAGACGGAATGACCATCGTGCCAGTCTGATATTGTGGCGCCGGCAGGGCTTCGAGGCGGGCTGTGCCGTCGCTCAGCACCTCATAGCGAAAAGTCGTCAGATCATAAATGGTGTCCGATGCCACTGCGCCTGTCGGCAGCACCATGCTCGCCACAAACGCCAGCAGCAAAACGAGACTCCAGCCTTTCTTTGTACGTCGTTTCATTGTTCTTCCTCCTTTTTTATACCTGCCGCCATGCGCTCCAACACAGCCGCCGACGCTTCCAGCGACAGCGCCTGAGGGCTGTCCGGAAGATGCGTCAGCCAGCCGTGGAAGGCGCGGCAAAGATTCGGCTCCCGCAGCAAAATCGAGCAGAACCCATCCTGCAGCGCAAAATGCTCCGTCGTAAAAAATCCCACGCCGCTCTGCGCCGACGTTGTCATGCTCAAGTAATCGGGAAACGTGCCTGGGCGCAGCACCCGCCCCTGCACCTCGCCGCTTCGAATGCCGCCCGCCAGCGCCTCCATGAACCGCCGCCGCTGCGCCGCTGGAAACGGCGCCACAAACGCCGTCGGAAAATCATCCAGCGCGCCCGTCGCCGCAAACCGCGCCAGGCCGCTCTCGCTGAACAGCGTGTAAAACCGCTCCACTTGCCGCAGCCGCCCAAAGCGCTTCATGGCCACATCACGCAGCAGCTCATAAAATGGCAGCTCTCGCCGCAGATACTGACCGATCACCGCCTCGTCATAAAAACGCCCAAAACACGGCTGATCCATCACCATGTAAAAGCCATCGGCATCCGTCGCCGCATCATAAGACATCAAAACCTCCACCGGGTCTGCGGTGTACTGCACCAGGCTGTACGCCCGCTCCAACAGCAGCTGAAAATGCCGGTGATAGCCGTCCACCTGATCCGCCTGCAAAAGCAGCATCGCCTGACTGCCATCCTCCGACAAGCACACCACACAGCCGTGCGTCACCAGAAAATACGGAAACGGATCGCTGTAGCGCGCCGTCACGCTGTTGTCGTAATAATAATACGGATGATAATGCCGCCGCGACAGCAGGCAGAGTGGCAGCACCCGGCAGAAGCACGCCAGATTGTGCAGGTTGATCTCCTCAGCGGTGCCCAGCGCGTCAAAGGCAATGATCTGCGTCACCTCGGCGCGGCTGTCGCCGCTGCAATAACGGCGCAGCAATTCTTCGTTGAGAAACGACGCCATCGGCGGCACCGTCAGCTCCAGCCGCGCATCGTCCCGCGCCAGCTCCTCGGCCAGCACCAGCCGCAGCAGTGCACGCACCGTCATCGCCCCGGAAAAAATCGAACGCCCGCCGGCAAAAGCCTCTAGGCCCATCAGCAGGCGGCTTTCTTCAAACATCGGCACCGAAAAATCCATCTCTGCCATATCGGCGAACAAGCGGCTCACCATCTCCCGCGAACGGCGAATGCCCTCTTTTTCAAACTGCGCGTCGTAATACGCCCGCAGCTGCTGCGCCTCCCCCGGCGTCAGCCGCAGATGATAGGCCACCGCCGCCAGCGCATCGTAAGGCAGCACCCGCTGGCCAGTCAGCACCTTCGACAAAGTCGACCGCTCCACGCCAACTGCCCGCGCCAGCGCCGAAATCGTCACCTGCTTGGTCTGCAACAATTCCCGCAGATATTCACTAAAGAGCAGCATCTCCTCGCCCCCTTTGTCATAAGATATAAAAAGTATATCATATTTTCTCCGCTATATTGTGGCAAACGCATCCCTCTCTTTAAGCACAGCCGTTGTCACATCCCGCGTAGCAAAAAACGACGGCCCCAAGGACCGTCGCTTTTGTTTGTGTTTAGTTTGCCAGATATCGCTGCAACACGCTGGCTACTTCGGCGCGCGTTGTGGTGCCATGTGGACGCAAGGTGCCATCTTCGTAGCCACCAAGCAGACCGCTGCCGACCATCCACTGCACGGAGTCTTTCGCCCAGTCGCTGACGCTGGCGGCGTCGGTATAAGCGCTGAGGTCTCCGACTGCTGTAACGTCCATCCCTTTATACGCCGCATAGTTGCGCAGGATGGCAGCCATTTGTTCGCGGGTGATGGCAGCGTTTGGCTGGAAAGTGCCGTCGCCCATGCCATTGACGACGCCCACCGATGCGGCCCAGTTCACAGCCTGCGCGTACCAGTCGCCGTCGACCACGTCGGTGAAATCACCGGCGCTGGCTTGCGGGCTGCCTTCCAGGCGATGGAGCACAGCCACGAGCATAGCGCGGCTGAGGCTGGTGTTCGGTTCAAAGGTCGTTGCTGAGGTGCCGGTCATCAGCCCCTGGCTGTAGACATAGCACACAGGATCATAGAACCAGTCGCCTGGGTGAACGTCGATAAATGGCAGCGTCACAAGGTCTTTTTTAAACGTCGCCTTTACCGTCACCTTCGACGCTGGCATTTTGAACGTGTACGTGCCGTCGCCATTATTGGTGAGTGCCACGTCATTGCCGTTCCTATCCGTAACGGTCAGCGCGGCAAGTTCGTACCCTTCGGCCGGTGTCACCGTCAAAGTCACAATGCGCCCCTTGCTCGCCCATTTTGGCGATGCCGTCACCGTGCCATGCGTCGACTCCATGACGTCGATCATATAACTGCTGCTGCCAGAAGAGATAGCCGTCCAGTGCGCATACAGCGTGGTGTTTTTGTCGTACACTGTCTCTGCGGTGACCGCCGTGCCGCCGCTTTGCTCCGTGAACCAGCCATCGAAGGTGTATCCGCCGCGCGTTGATGTTGGCAGAGCGCTCAGTTTGCCTGCCGTGTCGGTGTACATGTTTGTTGTGTCACACTGTCCGCCATTGGCATCAAAGGTGATTTCATACCCGATGACAGCGCCGCAAACGCTGCACTTATCCCCCGGATTGCCCGTGTGCGGTGCGTAGTCCGGCATTTCCGACGGCATCAGCGGACAATCACCCGCTGTGCAGGCGTGCCAATGACGCAGCGGGTCTGTGGTCCATTTACCGGTGTCATACACATGCTCATGCGCCGTTGGCTTAAAGGTAATAACAACATCAATTCGATCTGACCGATTTGGATCAGCCTTAATAGAAATAGTGTCCACCGTTCCAGATGTAAAGCCAGGCGTATGAGCAACCTCTATATCATTCGTAAAAGAGTAGTAGTCATCGGCTACAAGAGGAACAACCGCTGTGTAGACTTCGTTTTGTATAAAGTCATCATCTTCATGCACCAGTTTCCAGTTGCTGTCGTGCCACTCTACGGTCGCTGTACTGTTGCCTAAACCAACAGCCATCGCTCCATGGTAATTGGCATTTTCAGGTACGTCCACATACATTTTAGGCTCTTCGCCATAAACCGGCGCCTTCAGATTGGAAATCGTGACTTCGCTGATTGGCGTTCCGTACACGGTAAAGAAATACGTTGCTTCGGCTTTGGCGAAGGTGGCGTCGCCAGCTTTCGTGGCGGTAATGGTGACCTCGCCCACACCTTCGATGGTGACCGTTCCATTCTGGTCAACGCTGGCGATGGCCGAATCGCTCGTTTCCCAGGTTACTGCGCCGGTGGACTGACCGCCTTCAGTTGCCAGCTTAAATGATCCCTTGGTTTCATAAATCGAATCGCTTGGTTGACCAGTGATGACAAATCCCGTCTGTGTTTGCTTTGTTTCCCTTGTCAACGTAGGCGCAGGCTCCTGCTTGTTAGCCGTCAACACCGGTAGATAACCTGTATCAGCAGAAACATTTTCGGCTTTTTCCCATATCTCTGTAGAAAAGCCGGAAAGATTGGTCGCCCAAGTGCTATCTTCGGTCATCTCGTTGGCGATCCTGCCTGTGCCATAGCCCTCCGCGCCGCAGTCAGACCAATAGTAGCAGTCAGTGACCGAAGAACCGGTGTCGGCGCTTCCAACAATCGCACCAATCGTGTCGTTGTCGTTCTTCTTGACCATCTCTCCGGCATTATAGCTTGTCTTAATGGATGATGAATCTTCTGCCCATCCGATCAAGCCGCCGATGTAGCTATAAGAGGACGACGCAGCATTGGATATTGTGCCAACATTGTAGCTGTTTTGCAGGGTTAGTGCACTCGAATCGCCAACCAAACCGCCAACAAAAGCGTTGTTTTTTGCGCTGGTTACCGTGCAAACGCCAGCATTATAACATTCCTCAAGCGTACCACCGTTTGTAATTCGCCCAATAAGCCCGCCAACAGTGGCGCTATTTGAATAGCTACTTGAAGCGCTGCCTGATATATCACCGGTATTGCTACATTGTTTTACCGATAGATCCTTCGTTTCCATACATCCTAAAATGCCGCCGGTATATGTTAGTGTTGGATATTGTCCGACGCTGGAATTGGTCACAGTTCCGCTGTTGTGACAGCTTGTAATCGTGGTGCTCTGATTACTATACCCCACAATACCGCCTATGTTTGCAGAATTTTCGCTAGTAAGCGCAGCGAAGTTTGTACAACCAGTGATTGCTGCACTTACCGCGCCATTTATTCGCCCAACAATGCCGCCGAGATTGGTCGCAAAACTGGATGGCGTAATTGCGCCACTATTGACACAATTCTCCACCTTTAAGGTTCCCTTGATCTCGCTGTATCCTACGATGCCGCCGACCGCCGTGCAGGAGCCTGGCCGAAGCTCTGCCTCATTGGTGCAACGCAATATTGTTACATCCTGAGCAGACGTACCATAACTGCGCCCGACGATGCCGCCCATGTAAGTGCCATTGCCAAAAATCGTGCCAGCGGCCTGACAATTTTCTATGGTCACCTGAGAATAGGTATCGCCGACGATGCCCCCAAAGTAATTATAGTTACTGGAACTGCTATTTTCTGTATCAATCGTCCCATAAAACGAACATTCTTTAATCGTCGTGGCGTTATAAGCATAACCAACGATGCCGCCAACCTTTGTATTCGAACCACTAGCAACAGAAATGTACCCTGTGCTAATTCTGATGTTCTTAATAATGGCGGAGTTTGCAGTTGAAAACAAACCAGTTTTTCCATTTGCATTGAGAATGGTCATCCCAGTGATGGTCGTTCCGTTCTCAGAATTTCCATCAAAAGTGCCTTTGAAATACTCATCAACGTTACTGGAGTTTCCAATCGGCGTCCATAAATGTGTTGAAAGGTCAAACGTTGTATTGGCCGCCAGCGTAATGGTTTTGCCTGCAAAGTTATCTTTTGCATGTCCATTTAAGCCATTGACAATCACAGCCAGACCAGCAAGGTCTGCAGCATCATTCAGTGTAAACGTTTTGTCTGTTTCATTGTACCATGACATATCATAATTGTTCGCCTCCGTCCATGATCCGCTGACATCCGTCGGCGCTGATGGCGGCGTCCATGGTTCTATAGTCGAATCCACCGCCCATGCGCTCGCCGGCAGCAAGCTGGTAAGCAGTACGATGATACAGAGCAAGCTGCACGCTTTTCGTTGTAAATGTTTCATCATTGTTTCCTCCTTTTATGTCATCGTGTGTCATCGTGTGTCATCGTTGGTCATCATCAATAGATCAGCGGCTGGCGCCCATTCCCCCTTTCCCAGGCGCAGCAGCGGGTGCGCGCGGCAGGCGGCGCTGTGGCGCAGCGGGTCCCGGCGAAACGCCCTGGGAGGGGTGGCCGCAGGTGCCGAGCAGGCCCCGGGGCTGCAGGCGGTAGTGGCGGCAGCTGCCGCAGTCGCGGTAGCCGCTGTCGTCGAGGGCAGCGTGGGCGCAGGCGTCCTCCAGGCAGAGCAGCACGCGCCGGCCAGCCGGCGTGTGGCGCGGGTGGGCGATGAGGTCCGGGTAGCAGGGCAGCCACAGCTGGCTGCGGGCGTCCCAGCGCTCGCCCACGAGCAGGCGCGCCCCTTCCACGTTCTGCCGTCGATAGCGGGTCAGCATGGCGGCCACCTCCTTTTTTGCGCACAACAAAAAGACGCGGCACGCCCGTGGACAATGTCCACGGACGCACCGCGTCCTGGTGTATCGCTATGCGCAGCAAACAGAGACAGCGTTACGTTATGCTGTCTGTCTGTCTGTCTGTCTGTCTGTCTGTCTGTCTGTCTGTAGGATGATGGCACGGCCTCGCCCGCTGTCAAGGCCGCAGAATGGGTGCATGGTCATGGCTGAGCCGCCTCCTTTGCTGTGTGTGGTGAGATTTGTTTCATTATACCACAGGCTGGCGCCGGGGGCGACGGTTTTCAGAAAATTTCTGCGACGGCATGCCCGCTTTTCAAGGGCTGCGCTGCGCGGTACAATAAGGGGAGGATCACAAAGGAGGAAATAAAAATGAAAGTATTGCTTGTCAATGGTTCCAGCCACATCAACGGCACGACGATGCGCGCGCTGGAAGAAATGGTAAAAATTTTTGACGCAGAGGGCGTGGAAACGGAGGTCATTCAGACCGGCGTCAAGCCGCTGGCCGACTGCCTGCAGTGCGGCGCCTGCGCCAAGACAGGGCGCTGTGTGATCGACGACGACGGCGTGAATGCTTTTGTGGAGAAGGCGCGCACGGCGGATGGCTTTGTGTTTGCAACACCGGTGTACTATGCCCATCCAAGCGGCCGCATCTTCTCTTTTCTGGACCGCGCCTTTTACAGCGCCGGCAAGGATGTGTTCCGCTGCAAGCCGGGCGCTGCAGTGGCGGTGGCACGCCGCGCCGGCACAACGGCAAGCCTGGACGCGCTGAACAAATACTTTGGCATTTCTGAGATGCCGGTGGCTGGCTCCACCTATTGGAACCTGGCCCACGGGCGCGTGGCCGAGGATGCGCCGGAGGACGGCGAAGGGCTGCAGACGCTGCGCAACCTGGCGCGCCACATGGTGTGGATGATGCGCTGCTTTGCCGCCGGCAAGGAAGCCGGTGTGCCGCTGCCAGACACCGAGCGCGGCACCATGACCAATTTTGTACGCTGAGGCATTCTGCCAGCAGGACAGGCCGTCCTGCTGGTTTTTTCTTGCGGCGCGGCGGGCTGCCAGCGTATAATGAGGGTGCAGCCATGGGCTGCGGCAAAGATAAAAACGCACCGTGCGCCTGTGGGCGCGCCAGAGCCGGAAGGTAGCCCGGCCGTCTCGCCATTGGCGAGGTAAGTAACCTGCCCCTCCGGGTTGTCCCTTCTTTGTCCATCTTTTGATAAAGGAGGGACCATGATGGAGACAACATCGCTCACGTTGACGGTGTTCTTTGACGATCCATTCTGGGTCGGCGTGTTTGAGCGCGCCGACGGCGGGCGGCTGTCGGTGTGCCGGGTGGTCTTCGGCGCCGAGCCGCGGGATGCGGAGGTGCTGGCGCTGGTGCTGCGGCGATGGCAGCGGCTGTCGTTCAGCGAGGCGGTGCCGGCGGCTGTCAAGCCACGCTGCCGCAACCCCAAGCGGCGGCAGCGCGCAGCCCGCAAGGCCGCTGCTGCGCAGGGCGTTGGTACCAAGGCACAGCAGGCACTGGCCCGTCAGCGCGAAGCCGGCAAAGCGGCACGGCGCGCTGTGGCAAGCGCGGCCCGCGAGGAGCAAGCCGCCGCACGCCACGCCGCCAAATGCGCCAAGCGCAAAGAGAAACATCGCGGCCACTGAGCCGCCAGCAGCAGGACGAACGTCCTGCTGTTTTTTATTTTAGAAGATTTCTTCATACTGCACAGCTGTGCTATAATGATGGGCAGACTGTCATGATAAGAGGGGGATTTTCATGAATCGCTACACACGCCGTGGTCATATGACGGCGATAATAACGGTGCTGATCTGGGGCACCACCTTTATTTCCACGAAGGTGCTGCTGGAGGATTTTCAGCCTGTGGAAATTTTATTCATACGGTTTCTCCTGGGCTATGGGGCGTTGTGGCTGGTGTACCCGCATCCGCTGCGGGGAACGACGGCGCGGCAGGAAGCGATCTTTGCCGGGGCCGGGTTATGCGGCATTTGTCTCTACTATCTGCTGGAAAATATTGCGCTGAGCTATTCAATGGCCTCGAATGTGGGCGTGATTGTGGCGGTGGCGCCGCTTTTCACGGCACTGTTGGCGCAGGTGTTTCTGCGCGGTGAGGAACAGCTGTCAGCAAATTTCTTTGCTGGCTTTCTGGTAGCGATGGTCGGGGTGGCTTTGATCAGCTTCAATGGCCAACGCTTTGCGCTGAATCCGCTGGGTGATGGGCTTGCGCTGCTGGCGGCGCTGATTTGGGGCTTTTACTCGATTTTCACACGCAAGATTGCTGGCTTCGGCATTTCAACACTGCAAGCGACACGGCGCACGTTTTTCTATGGGCTGCTCTTTATGCTGCCAGCGCTTGTGGTGTTTGATGTGCGGCTGGATGCGGCCCGGGTGGCCGATCCCGTGAACGCGCTGAATCTGCTGTTTCTGGGGCTGGGCGCATCGGCGCTGTGCTTTGTGACCTGGAATATGGCAATCAAGCGCCTGGGGGTGGTGCAGGCGAGCCTGTATATTTTTCTTACGCCGGTGATTACAGTGGTCAGCTCGCTGCTGATTCTGCATGAGCCGCTCACCTGGATGACGGCGCTGGGCACGCTGCTCACCCTGGGCGGGCTGGTGCTTTCGGAGCTGCGCGGCCTGCGTCGCCGCTGAAAAAACACACGCCGCTGCATCCACAATGGATGCAGCGGCGTGTGTTTATTTTATTCTGAATGACGTTTAAGTCTCTCCATCAGATTTGAAGCACTATAGAGAATGTCTGTGACGAATACGCATTCCTTGCTAATGAGGTAAAAGACTGAATACCGATCAACCGGCATCTGCCGTAATCCCATAGAATGCCATGGTTCGGCTTCAATCACAGCGTAACGCTCTGGGAAAAAATCCAAGCTTAATATTTCTCCTGCCAGTCGATGATATTGACGCTGTGCAGCCTGAGGCGCTTGCAGCGTTTCACAAATATAATCATAGATGGCAATAAGATCATCCTCTGCTTCTTGAGTAAGCTTCACCTTATAGATATCCATCAACGCTTGCCTCTGCCATGCGCCAATACCTCTGCCGCATCATATACCCGACCAGCTTCAACATCATTGATGCCGCGCATGAGCTTGTTGTACAGCGTGGCATCATCCATAAGATCAGCATTAACCGATGGCGGCGCCGTCGGTATTGTCACAGGAAAGGGAATGCCCCCAGTAAGTGCAATCTGGTTAAGATACATATTTATAGCTGTTGACATAGGGACTCCCAAACGTGACAACACTTTTTCTGCATCTTCTTTTACTTGTGGACTGACGCGCAAATTTAAGGTAGCTGTTTTTTCCATAGCCAATCACTCCTTTGTCAGCTTTCCATAATTGTAACGTAAAATACATTACAATGCAAGTACACGCCGCTGTATCCATTGTGGACACAACGGCGTGTTTTTTTAATCGCGTCACTTATAGCTGACGACTTCAATGCCTGCTGCTTCGGCCATGGCCTGCCAGTGGTCGAGCTGTTCCTGGCTTGGCGTGGCAAAGCGGGCGTCGGGCAGGGCGAGGCCGAGCTGCTCGTACTTGGGCTCACCGTAGCGATGGTAAGGCAGGAATTCCAGCTTAGCACGAAGATTGTTCTGCACGAAAAAGTCGAACACTTGCGTCATGGCAGCGTCGGCGGCGTTGACGCCGAGGATGGTTGGTATGCGCACCACCAGCGGCAGGCCGTCGCTGTTGGCGCGGCGGATGTTCTCGAGAATCAAGGCATTGTCCACGCCGGTAAAGCGATGATGCTGGCGCGCATCGATGTGCTTAATATCGATAAAGATGGTATCCATTTTGCGCAGGGTTGGCGCCAGCTGCGCGTAATCAAAATAGCCGCAGGTTTCGATGGCCAGCGAAAAGCCTTCGTCGTAAAGGGTGTCGACCATCTCCGCCAGGAACACCGGCTGCGCAGTGGCTTCGCCGCCGGAAAAGGTGACGCCACCGCCGGAATGTCGGAAAAAAATCGCCTGGTGGCGCAGTTCGTCGAGAATGTCGTCGGTCTCTGCCCAGTGGGTGAGCGCGTTGCGGCGGGTTTGGCCCTCCGGATTGGCGCACCAGGCGCAGCGCAGCGGGCATCCCGCCATAAAAACGATGGTGCGAATGCCTTCACCGTCGTTGACCGAAAAATGTTGCAGTTGCATGATGTAGCCGCCCATAGTAAAAACGGCGGGAACCGTTCGGCTCCCGCCTCCTCCTTTGTTGTCGTTGAACTTAGAATGCTGCGTGCTCGGTGCGGGCGATGATGGCGTCCTGCATGGATTTGGACAGGTTGACAAACTGGGTCGAATACCCGGCCACGCGCACGAGCAGGTCTTTGTAATTTTCCGGATGCAGCTGCGCATCACGCAGCACGTCGGATGAAATGCAGTTGAACTGGACATGGAAAGCGCCCAGCGAGAACAGCGTTTGAATCATGGCGCCAAGGTTGGCCTGGCCGCGCTTGGTGGCGACGAGGTTGTGGTCGAGACGCAGGTTCAGCAGGGTGCCGCCGGAATGGATTTCCTGGTTGAGCTTGGCGGCAGAGCGCATGGCTGCCAGCGGCGTGGACGTGTCGGTGCCAACATATGGAGACACGCCTTCGCTGGATGGCTCGCCGTTTTTGCGGCCGCATGGCGTGGCGCCAAGGACGCGGCCCATTGGAATGTAGTTGGAAATGCCCATGAAGGCGGTGTTGAACGGTGAGCCG
Source organism: uncultured Peptococcaceae bacterium (assembly GCA_937976375.1). Taxonomy (GTDB): domain Bacteria; phylum Bacillota; class Peptococcia; order Peptococcales; family Peptococcaceae; genus UMGS1590. The sequence continues at coordinate 23,104 of CALJRU010000048.1, forward strand.
AAGATGTCTTTATATTGATGGATTTCGTGGTAGTAGTGGTTGGCGATTTCGATGGCGATGTCGTCCACGTAGCGGTCGTCGTTGCCGTATTTTGGGCAGGCCTGGGCCTGGGCGCGGAGCTCGTCGTAGCCTTCCCAGTTGGCCTGCAGGGCCTTCGCGAGGGTCGCCATGTCGCAGACTTTGTCTTCAAAGACGAGTTTCTTCACGGCTGCCAGCGAGTTTGCCACAACGGCCAGGCCAATGCCGGTGATGACGGGGCCAACGTTGTACTTGGCGCCGCCCTGGGAAAGGTCCTTGCCGCTTTCCATGCAGTGCTCGATGCAGGAGGACAGGAATGGGCGCGGCACCATTTCTTTGTGCAGGCGCTGGGCTTCGATGGTGAGAATGATGGAATGACGGCAAAGGTTGTCGAATTGCTTGTAGAAGGCGGCTTTGACGTCTTCGTAGCTGGTCATTTCAGCCGCTGGCTTTTCTTCGAGCCCCATCTGCTCGCCGGTCATGAGAGATTTGCCCTGGTTGAGAGCGTATTCGAGCGCCGAGCCAAAGTTCATGTTGACGGCGGCGGTCCATTCACCGGTTTTGCGGAAATGCGGCACAACGCAGCCGCAGTTGTTCCAGTCGCGGGCGTCGTCCGGCTCATAGCCAGCGTTCAGCAGCATCTGGTAGCCCACGGCGTCGCTGTGGATGGCTGGGAAGCCGGTGCCTTTGCTGACCAGGTGGCAGACGGCGTCGAGAAATTCCTTCGGGCAATCAGCTTGCACGCGCACCGAAAGCCCAGGCTGGTGGGTTTTGACTTCTTCGGTGGCCTGGAGCGCCATGTAGGTGATTGGGTTGGTGCCGTCGGAGCCGTCGCGTTTTTTTCCGCCGACGGTGAGATTCTGGAACTGGTTGTAGCCGGCGAAGTAGTCGGCGGTGTTGGACGAAATGGTCCACACCCATTCGGAATACTTGAGCCAGAGGGCGTCGATCAATTCCTGCGCCGCTTCCGGCGTGATGGCACCTTTGGCGAGGTCGGCTTCATAGTATGGGTCCATGTACTGGTCGAAGCGGCCAGGGTTCAGGGACAGCGGATTTTCGGAAAGGATGCCGCCGATCTGCACGAACCAGATGAACTGCAGCGCTTCGTAGAAAGATTGCGGTGGATGTTCCGGCACACGGCGGCAGTTTTGCGCGATGACGCGCAGTTCTGCGGCGCGGGTTGGGTCGCTTTCCTGTTCGGCCATGGCTTCGGCGGCGTCGGCGTAACGGTTGGCGTAGCGGATGATGCCGCGGGAGGTCCACAGGGTGGATTCGTAAAAATCGCGCTTGTCTTCGTCCTCTGGGTTGGTCATGTCGAGCTGGGCGATGTGTTCTTCGGCTTCGCGGATGAGGCCGCCGAAGCCTTTCTTAAAGAGCACGTCCTGGTAGTCCGGCGTGATTTCGCCGACGGCCTGGCGCCATTTCGAGTCGTTGTCGAGGATGCCGGTGTCGACGCCGATTTTCTTGGTGTCGGCAGGCACACGCTTGAGGAAGGCTTCTTCGAGGGATTTGTTCTTCCAATATGGGAAAACTTTTTCGCGCATGAAGGCGCGCTGTTCGTCGGTCATTTCGTAAGGGTCCTGAGGACGGTCGGAGAAGGTGTCCATTTCTTTGTCCACCCACAGCCAGGAAAATTCCGGCGTCAGAATGCCGCACTTGCGGTGCTCGCCGATGGCGCCGACGATGAGCTCGCCGTCAAAAATATGCACCGTCAGCTGGTCGCAGCAGTCGTAAAAAGCTCTGGCACGCTGAATGCACACAGGCAGCCCTTCGGTCCGCTTGTGGGATTCGGTCCACAGCCAGGCGCGTTCCGTAGAAATCGACGGTTTGGCGTTTACGTAGTGTTGTCTGATTTTTTCAATGCGTTCTGTTACCATTGCGCACACCTCTCTATTCTATAACAGCACAAATTTTAATGAAAACTGTATCAGTCTATACTAAAAATTATCATGAAATGGGCGTGCTGTCAATCCAATACCCTGCAAAATGTAAAAATATTGCAAAAAAATTGCCAAGCCCGCAAAGGACTTGGCACGATTATTGTTTACTGCTGCTTCATCGCCAGCAGTGCGTGAATCACTTCGGCGGCGTCGCGGTTGATGGAGCGCGATTTGTCGGCGATGGGCTTGGGGATCTCTGGATAGGCGATCTCGATGTCGCTGTCGGCGTAGTCCACCGTGACGCGGAAGAACCGTGCCTTGTCGCGCTCACCGGTGATGCGCTCGAACGGCACGCGGATGACGCCGGCGCTGTTGAAGCCCACGCCGAACTCCACGATGGCGATGCTCGCCGCCTCGCTGGCCGTGAGAAAATCATGGTAGCGGCGGTCGCCTTCGGCATGGGCGCGGGTGTCGCGAAAGGCCGGGCGCAGCGGCGCGCCACAGCGCGGGCAATGGGGCAGCCATTCCTCAGCAACGGTGAGATCGTCAGCGATGTGCGGCAGCGTACGCGCGATGAAGGGCGCAATGTCCCACTCTTCGTCGCAGCAGCCCACGCTGCACACGAGCTGGCCGTAGGTGCCCTGCGCTTCAAAGACGCGCTCTGCGGGAAAGCCCGCCTTGATGAATTGATGGTCCACGTTGGAAGTGATGACAAAATAATTCAGCCCATCGAGCAATGCTTTCAGCTCGCCGTACAGCGGCAGCGCCGGTGTGTCCAGCAGCACCTGCTTGATGTGCCGCGCCATGTAGCCCCAGCGCTGACCCGGCAGCCAGCCTTTGTAGCTGAACGTTTGATAATCGCTGTGCACGCCCTGCGCCCAGAGCGCCGGATAATCGCGCCGAAACACCGCCTCGTTGGCAAAGCTGATGCCGGCTGCTGCCGACAAACCAGCGCCAGCGCCGATCAACACATAGTCACACTGCTGCAAGGCATCGTAAAGGTCATGGATCGCATCCATGCAACCGCCTCCTTCTGTAAATCGTTTTCTTCATTATAACAAAAAAAGCACTGGAACTTCATGGGGTTCTGAGCTGTCCCCAAAAAGTTGGACACTATGAAAATTAAATAACTTGGTTCTTTA
>CALJRU010000049.1 GCA_937976375.1 uncultured Peptococcaceae bacterium
CCCCAAAAATTGATCATCCCCCCACCGCGGCGACAGGGGAAATAACAAAAGCCCCCGCAGAGCGCTGGTTCAGGTTTTTCGCTCCGATGCACCGCCACATACCGTGTGCATTTTCCTTCCTATATATAGCCTAAAATAAAAAAAGCCCGGCGCCCCTTGGCGTCGAGCCTTCCTTATATATAATCTTTTCTGCAATCTACCGGTCACTCCACATCCTCCGTCTTCACATAAGCCGTCGCGCGGCCTGCGCCGACCTTGCGCAGGTAGCCCGTTTTCACCAGCTCGGTCAGCGTGCGCTCCACGGTGATCTTGCTGATATCCGGACACTGGGCCATGATCTGGCTCTTGGTAATTTTGCCAACGTGCGCGTCGATCAGCGCCCGAATACGCTCCGGCTTGGATAACGAGCGATCCTGCATCAAGCGCACGCGGCTTTCAAATTCGCGATACGCCTTGAGCACAATGCCCAGATAATACGTCACAAACGGCGCATAGTCGTTCGCGCCCTCGTGCCAGCCCTGCGAACTGCGCTGCAGCGCGTCGTAGTAGGTGTCCTTGGTGGCTTCGATGATCATTTCCAGGCTGATGTACTTGCCCACAATGCAGCCGCTCTTGTACAACAGCAGCAGCGTCAGCAGTCGGCTCATGCGCCCATTGCCATCGTTAAACGGGTGAATGCAGAGAAAATCCAGCACAAACATCGGCATCAGCAGCAGCTTGTCGAACGTTTCCGCCTGCCAGGCCTCCTTCAGCGCGTCGCACAGCGCCTCCATGGCGCCCGGTGTTTGAAACGCTGGCACCGGCTGAAACCGCACACGCCGATGGCCCGCCGTGTCTGTCTCGGCGATGACGTTGTCAGCGTTCTTGTACTGGCCGCCCACTGCGCCGCTCGAATAGGCATACAGATTGCGGTGCAGCTGCAGAATCGTGTTCGCGCGCACCGGAATGTAGTCGTAGCTTTCGTGGATCGTCGACAACACCTCGCGATAACCGGCGATTTCCTCCTCCGAGCGGTTGCACGGCTCGGCCTTCTCCGCCACCAGCGCCCGCAGCCGCTGGTCCGAGGTGAAGATGCCCTCAATGCGGTTGGATGCCCCCGTGCTCTGAATCTTCGCCACTTCCAGCAGCCCGCGCAGCTCGTCCACATTCGCCTCAAGGAACAGCTCCTGCTTGCCCTTCTCCTCGTGGATCTGCGTCAACAGCCGCACCACCTCCGGCGTCAGCAGCCGCGCCGGCGCCTGCGTGTAGTCAAAATCGTGCATCTTATCACCCTCATTCTCGTTTTTTCTCCATCATTATACCCTATTATGAGGGAGATTTAAACGCATGATGATGCAAAAAAACCTCGCCTCCCGAAGGAGACGAGGGTTTTCTATCACGAACGTTTCCAAAAGCGTGATTGAATGATAAGTGGAGATCCCTATCTTATTTCTGGAAAACTACGCTAGCGGTGGTACCATCAGCAGCGTAGAGAGCAGTTACCTTGAAGCCAAGTGCTTCACCTACGAAACGTACTGGTACATAGGTACGATCACCAGTGATTTCTGGAGCAACGTCCATGGTCTTTTCTTCGCCGTTAACGGTGTAGGTCTTTTCACCGATGGTCATAACAACTTCGGTCTTGCCAAGAGTGTAGGTAACGGTGCGAGCATCGTTATCCCATACAACTTCTGCACCAAGAGCTTCGCCAAGAGCGCGGAATGGTACATAGGTACGATCGTTAGCAACGTATGGAGCAGCGTCTTCAACGCTTACAACATTATTGTTAACAACGAAGTCGGAAGAACCAATAGTCATAACAATGCTGGTATCAGCAGGAATTTCTTCTTCGCCAAAGGTGTATTTCAAAGTATTTGCATAGATTCTGTCGCCATCATCTACAGCTACCACAATTTCAGCAGTAGTTTCTTTATCAGAGTAAATGGTCAACTGACCTTCACCCTTATTAACTTTAGCGGTTTTTTCGGCTACATATACATTTGCATCTTCGGTAGTGCTTGAAGCAACATAAGCATACAAATCAGCATTATTTACATTTACAAGATTACCATTTTCATCAACAACAGTAACTTTTACAACGTTGTTTTTTTGTACAGAACCATTTTCGTTATCGAATGCCAAAGTATTAGTAGATTTACCATCTACAACTGTAAGTTCTTTGGTTACAAGTTTATTAACAGTTTTATCAAATGCAGTGATGACAATTTTGCTACCTAAAGCTTTTTCAGCGTCACTACTTACTGTAAACGCAAAGCTTTTATCAGCTGTAACAGAAGTTAAATTGATACCATCAATACCAACTTTAACATTTGTTGCTTCTGTCTTCAGACCGTTTTCATCAACATAGTAAACCTTACCGGTGATTTCATGACCAAGAACAACATTATCATTTGTTACATCAACATTGGCAGTCGTATCTTTAAGATCAGAGATCACCATATCTACTGTTTTGCCAACATTTGCAACACTAAAGCTTACATCAGCACTTGCACCGTTATCGAGAGAAACTCGAACAGTGTAATCCCCAACCGCCAACACATTCTGATTAGATACTACGAGAGCAACATTGCTATCACCAGTTGCAGTTGTGTCTGCCACCTTGAAGTTTGCTGCAGTCAATTTGCTATTCTTAGGTTGTTTAATCACTTTTACGTAATCAGTTGCACTATAGTTTTCAAACTGTTGAGTTGCAGCAGTGCTCAGATCAAGAACATCACCATTTGCATTCTTAAGTTCAAACTGTGCTACTTCTTCAAGAGATTTATCAGCGGAGCTAGCTGAATTATAAGCAATCACGGAAGAATCGGTCTTAACAACCTCGATAGTTTTTGGAACAACATCTGTACTTTCAACCTTGATTGTAAGTGCGTAAGTCAAACTGTCACAAGTCAAAGTTAAAACATAATTTCCTGGTTCAGTAGAGCTATCAGCAATTACATCAAAAGATACCGTTTTTCCAGTTTCAATTGCAACTTCAGTGATCGCTTCACCCTTTGTGTTAACAACACTAAGATTATCATATGGGTTGTTAATTGCGATAACTTTACCTACAGAATCATTGCTTGCGCTGTTATCAGATTTAAATACAGATTCAACTTGAACAGTAACTGTTTTTGCTTTAATACCATTTGGTACAAATCCTAAGTCAAGCACGCCACCTTTATTAGCGGTTTCATTAGTTGTACCGCTAACAGTTAATTTGTCTGCAACAAGCTCTACGTTATTTACAGTAGCAGTTGCTTCATCAGATACCGCAGTGATCTGCTTCAGGTCACTGATGTTCTTTACATTGCTGTCAGTGCTATAACCAGCATGTACAGTATATTCACCAGCATTTTTTACAGTAATAGTAGCTGTCTTGGTAGCTGCATCATTAGCATCAACAGTAATTTTACCAACGCCATCAAGGCTACCATTTTTACCCGTTACAATATCAGCGCCATCTTTATAGGTTGCATAACTATTGTAAGCAACACCATCTTTTTCCAGCCATACATAAAGAGCCTGACTACCATTGGTATTAATAGCCGTAGCATCTTCAGTAACAAGACTTACTTCTACTTTAATATCAGCAGTGCCGTCTTTTGTTAAGGTGACTTCTTGAGTATCTGCATCTACTTTAACAGTAGAACCATACTCTGCACCGAAAGCAGCAGCAGGAACCAAGGTCAGAACAAAAGCTGCCATGGTAACCAGCGCTACAATCTTTTTAGAGATCTTATTCAATATATTTC
>CALJRU010000050.1 GCA_937976375.1 uncultured Peptococcaceae bacterium
CCACACTGTAGGTGCAGGTACCGTAGCTAAGATCTTTGAATAATCTTTGCTCATTTTGAGATGTTAAATGACCGGTCGGGAGCGCTGCTTCCGGCCGGTTTCTTGTTGTAAAATAAAAAAGATAATCATGCACAGGAAATTTGTAAAAAAAGAAAAAGTTTCCCTTGACGTCGCCATAAAGGAATGGTATTCTGTAGTAGTGCATTTATGCATGTTATTTTTATAGTGCAAAAAAACGTGTGGGAGGTGGCGAAAGATGCGCGTTAGCGTAACCTTAGAGTGCAGTGAATGCAAAAGAAGAAATTACATTACAAAGAAAAACAAGAAGAATGATTCCGGCCGTATTGAAATGAAAAAATACTGCCCATTCTGCAAGACCCATACTACGCACAAGGAAACCAAGTAACATTTAAGACAGTCATAAGGATGATATAGATGAGCAATAAACAGGTCGAAGATAAAAAAACAGTCACTCCTAAAAAGACTGAGACCAAAAAGGCCAAAGAAAAGAAGCCAGGCTTCTTTGCGCGTTTGAAAAAAAGCTGGAAACTGTCCTTCGGCGAAATGAAGAAGGTACATTGGCCAACTCGTCAAGAAGTCACTACCTATACTGGCGTTGTTTTGGTTACCGTTGCGATTATCACCGTTCTGATATGGATCGTTGATTCTGGGATTACCGCATTGTTCAGCTTGATCGTATAGAGAGGTGACCTCTAAAGATATGTCAGAGGAGCAAATCCAAAAGGCATGGTATGCCGTACACACTTATTCTGGTTATGAGAATAAAGTGAAAACCAATCTGGAAAAGCGCATTGAAAGCATGAACATGGAAGATTATATCTTCCGTTGCGTTATTCCGACTGAAACTGTTCGTGAAGTGAAAAATGGCGCAACAAAAGAAGTACAGCGCAAGATCTTTCCTGGCTATGTGCTTGTAGAAATGATCATGACTGATGAATCTTGGTATATTGTTCGTAACATCACCGGTGTGACTGGTTTTGTAGGAACGGGCAATAAGCCAGTGCCGCTCCATGAATATGAAGTGGAAAAACTGCTTCACGATATGGGCGAAGAAGTTCCGGCTGTAGAGCTTGATGCAGAAGTCGGTGACGAAGTTCAGATCATTGATCCGGCCTTCGCAGGAATGACTGGGATCATTAAAGAAATTAACGCTAAAAAACAGCAAGTTGTTGTTAGTGTTACAATGTTCGGGCGTGAGACCGAAGCAGAGTTAGAATATAATCAAATTCATAAACTGTAACACAACCAGGAAATCAATAGAAGGAGGTGCTAGTAGTAAATGGCAAAGAAAGTAATTGGTTTCATTAAACTCCAGGTACAAGCAGGAAAGGCAAATCCAGCGCCACCAGTTGGTCCAGCTCTTGGTCAGCACGGTGTTAACATCATGGGATTCTGCACAGAATTCAATGAAAGAACCAAAGATCAGATGGGTACTGTTATTCCGGTAGAAATCACTGTATATCAGGACCACTCTTTTACCTTTGTTACCAAAACACCACCAGCTGCAGTTCTGATCAAGAAAGCAGCAGGTGTTGAACGTGCATCCGGCGAACCTAACACCAAGAAGGTTGGTAAGATCACTGAAGCACAGGTGCGTGAAATCGCTGAAACAAAGATGCCTGACCTCAATGCTGCAAACATTGAAAGCGCAATGTCCATGGTAAAAGGGACTGCACGCAGCATGGGTATCACTGTAGAAGAATAATTTAGCGCGAAGATGGTGGGAGGATGAAAATCCGTTTGAACCACGAAGGAGGAAACAACATGCCAAAACATGGCAAGAAGTATCAAGAAGCAGCAAAGCGTGTCGATAGAAACAACCTTTACGATGTTGCTGAAGCATTGACCATCGTAAAAGAAAACGCTACTGCAAAATTTGATGAATCCGTAGAAGTTGCATTTAAATTGGGCGTTGATCCACGTCATGCAGATCAGCAGATCCGTAACGCAATGGTACTGCCTCACGGCAGTGGTAAAACTCGCAGCTGCTTGGTATTCGCTAAGGGCGAAAAAGCTAAAGAAGCTGAAGCTGCAGGTGCAGAATTTGTCGGTGCTGAAGATATGATCGCTAAGATTCAAGGCGGTTGGTTCGGTTTCGACGTTGCCATCGCTACCCCTGATATGATGGGTACTGTTGGTAAGATCGGTCGTCTTCTTGGGCCTAAAGGTCTCATGCCAAACCCTAAGACCGGTACTGTTACCATGGACGTTGCAGGTGCAGTTGCTGAAGTTAAAGCTGGTAAAATTGAATACCGCGTTGACAAAGCTGGTATCATCCACGCACCAATTGGCAAAGCCAGCTTCACTGTAGAAGCCCTCACTGAAAACTTCAATGCATTGGCACAGGCTCTGATCAAAGCTAAGCCAGCCAGCGCAAAGGGCGTATACATGAAGAGCATCTCCGTATCAAGCACCATGGGTCCTGGGGTTAAGATCAACCCTAACCATGTAGGCTAATATAATTTTATATCTATCTGCCAGAGACCGCAGGGGCTAAACGCTTAATCATCCTGCCGAGGCAAAATGCTTATGCAATTTCTGCCTTTGTGTCTCGCGCGCAAAGGCGTTTTTTATGGCAGAAAACCACTTAACCATTCAAGGAAGGGGAGGTGAATCTGTTGGGACAGTTAGAAGAAAAGAAACTGATCGTTGCTGATTTAACCGAAAAATTCAAAAATGCTCAATCCGTTGTTGTTGTTGACTACACCGGTTTGAATGCGAAGCAGACCACAGATCTCCGCAAGCAGTTGCGTGAAAACAATGTGGATTTCATCGTAGCAAAGAACACACTCTTAAAGCGTGCTGCTGAAGAATGTGGCTACAGCGCATTGAATGATGTATTCAGCGGTGTAACTGCTGTTGCATTCTGCGCTGACGATGTTGTTGCACCTGCAAACATCATCTGCAAATTCATTAAAGACAACAAAATTGTGACCATTAAAGGTGGTATCGCTGAAGGCGAAGTTATTGATGCTGCTAAGGTCGAAGCTCTTGGTGCACTGCCAAGCAAGGAAGTTCTTCTTTCCAAAGTTGCATACTGCTTCAAGGCTCCATTGCAGAAGGTTGCTATGGTATTCGAAGCAAAGCGTCGTAAAGATGAAGAAGCTACCGCATAATCATATAAAATACAATCAAAGGAGAATTGAATCATGTCTGAAAAAATCACCCAAATTATTGATCTCGTAAAAGAGCTCTCCGTTGTTGAATTAGGGGAACTCGTTTCCAGCTTTGAAGAAGAATTCGGCGTAACCGCAGCTGCTGTAGCTGTAGCTGGTGGCGCTGGCGCTGCTGGTGGTGCTGCTGAAGAAGAAAAGACCGAATTTGATGTTGAACTGACCTCCGTTGGCGATCAGAAGATCAAAGTTATCAAGGTTGTTCGTGAAATCACCGGTCTTGGCCTCAAAGAAGCTAAGGAACTCGTTGACAACGCTCCAAAAGTTCTCAAAGAAGCTCTGCCTAAAGAAGAAGCAGAAGCTGCTAAGGCTAAACTCGAAGAAGTTGGCGCTACCGTTACTGTTAAGTAATTTTAGCTACAACGCAAATCAAAGGCTGTTGCACACAGTGCAGCAGCCTTTTTTGTTTATTGACTTAGTATAGGTATTGTAAATAAAAGTGAATAAAACTGAGACTGTTCCAGTAATTGAAAAACGCTAAATACCTCAAAAAACGCAGGTAATAAGTGGGAGGGCCAATTACATTGGAAAAGCATTTTCTGTGCGAATAAACGCGAATAAACAAGGATCGATGCACCCAAAGGATCAGGGATGTATTTAAAACAAAGCACTAGAAAGAGATAATTAAAGCGTAACGTATACTAAAACATCAGCGAACCAAGAAAAAGAAAAGAAAAAGCAAAAAAAGATGAAAAAAGGGGTTGACGAAATGAGAAAGTACGCGTATAATACATTCTCGTTGGCGCGAGAGTGACCAACGCCCAGTAAGCAAATCTCTTAAAAAACTTGAAAAAAGTTCTTGACAGAGACAAGTGAGCTGTGGTAATATAAATGAGCTGTCGCTGATGCGGCAGGTTGTTCTTTGAAA
>CALJRU010000051.1 GCA_937976375.1 uncultured Peptococcaceae bacterium
CCCGACTCTCAGCAACACGGGTTCTCTGTACAGGCATCATCGCCGTTATCTCCGCTTCAACGGTTTGGTGTTTTGAAATTTTCTATACTCTATCACGAGAGGCCGTCCATTGTCAACGTAAAATTTTCGTTTTATTATAATAAATTGCAACAACACATCGCTGACAGAAAAATTCTGCCAACAAAAAATCGCCAGTCTCATCAATGGGAGACTGGCGATTTTTCATCTCTTTAGCCGAGAATCTTCTTGAGATCTTCTTCTGGCGTGGAGATTGGAGAGATATTGTAATTTTCAACGAGGAAGTTCAACACATTTGGTGATACGAAAGCAGGCAGGGATGGCCCAAGATAGATGTTTTTGATGCCAAGATAGAGCAGCGTCAGCAAAATGCAGACAGCTTTCTGTTCGTACCAGGAAAGAACCATGGACAATGGCAGGTCATTGACACCGCAGTCAAAAGCGTTGGCCAATGCCACGGCTACCTGAATGGCACTGTAAGCGTCGTTGCACTGGCCCATATCCATGAGGCGTGGCAGATCACCAATGTTGCCAAGATCAAGGTCATTGAAACGGTATTTGCCGCAGGCAAGCGTCAGCACGACACTGTCCGCAGGGGTCTGCTTGACGAAATCGGTGTAGTAGTTGCGGCCAGGTTTTGCACCGTCGCAGCCAGCAACGAGGAAGAAGTGGCTGATCTGACCAGCTTTCACCGCGTCGACCACTTTATCGGCAACAGACAGCACCGTATTGCGGCCAAAACCGGTCAACACATGATCGCCGCCGTTGATGCCGGTGAAGTGCTGATCTTCTGCATAGCCGCCCAGTTCCAGCGCTTTTTCGATGACAGGTGTGAAGTCTTTGTCGTCACCAATATGCACAGCATCTGGATAGGACACCACTTCAGTGGTAAACACACGGTCGCTGTAGCTGGCGCGGGTTGGCATCAGGCAGTTGGTGGTGTACAGAATTGGGGCTGGAATGCCATCGAATTCTTTTTGCTGGTTTTGCCATGCCGTCCCAAAATTGCCTTTGAGGTGTGGATACTTTCTCAGTTCTGGGTAAGCGTGCGCTGGCAGCATTTCACCATGGGTGTAAATATTGATGCCTTTGTCCTTGGTCTGTTCCAGAAGCTGCTTGAGGTCATAGAGATCGTGCCCAGTGACAACGATGAATGGCCCTTTCTCAACGGTCAGGGTCACATCTGCTGGCGCTGGATGGCCGTAGGTTTCCGTATTGGCCTGATCGAGCAGCGCCATGCAGGTAAGGTTGACTTCACCCACTTCGAGAACGATCGGTAGCAGTTCATCCATGCCCCAATCGTCATGGCCAATGGCTGCGAGGGCCTTGTAGAAGAAATTCTGAACCGCAGCATCATCATACCCAAGCACGTGTGCATGGTAGGCATAAGCTGCCATCCCTTTGATGCCAAAGAGGATCAAGGATTTCAGGGAGCGAATGTCTTCGTCGCCATTCCATACGGTCTGCAAATCATAGTCTGGCAGATCTGCGCCGCCGAGGGCTTTCTTTTCTGCTTCGATGCGTGCGGTCAAAGCCTGAATGGTGTCATTGTTGAAGTTGACATTGGTGATGGTGGTAAAGAGGCCGTCCAGAACAAGCTGATGGGTGGCGTCGCTGATGGCAGCAGGGTTCTTTTCAGCTGCTTGCGCAAGAGCGATCAGCGCACCTGTGAGCGCATCCTGATAATCGGCGGTATCGGCTTTCTTTCCGCAGACACCTGCACAACCTGTGCAGCCTTTGCCGCCTGCGGTTTGTTCACATTGAAAACAAAACATATTGGGTCTCCTTTCGTTGTTCAAACATCCCTAACAATTATTTATCTAGAATTCTGCCATCAGCAGAAATGGTAACCACTTGCCATGGAATCATCTTGCCGCTGTTGATGAGCGCCTGCTTCACAGCATTTTCCATGCCGCCGCAGCAAGGCACTTCCATGCGCGTCACGGTGATGCTCTTGATGTCATTTTGCGCAAGAATCTGCGTCAGTTTTTCGCTGTAATCGGTGGCGTCCAGTTTTGGGCAGCCGATGAGCGTCACATGGTTGCGAATAAATTCCTGGTGGAAATTGCCATAGGCATAAGCCGTGCAGTCTGCTGCGATGAGCAGCTTGGCGCCATCGAAATAAGGCGCATTCACTGGCACCAGCTTGATCTGTACTGGCCACTGACGCAGCTGACTTGGCTGAGCCGTCACTGCTTGTGGTGCTGCTGCGCTTGGGCAAGCGATGGTTTTTGCCTGTTCGCCAGGGCAGCCGCAGGCGGAAGCCTTCGCCGCCTTGGCAGCCTGTGCGGCTTTCACGGCAGCTTCGTCATAAGCTGGTGCCTCACGTTCTTCAAAAGTGATGGCACCTGTTGGGCAATTTGGCAGACAGTCGCCGAGACCATCGCAGTAATTTTCACGGGTGAGCACAGCTTTGCCATTGATCATGTCAATGGCGCCTTCATGGCAAGCCGTTGCGCAGGCACCGCAGCCATTGCATTTTTCTTCGTCAATCTTAATGATGCGTCTGATCATGTGGGTCCTCCTCTAAACAATTTCATCCTACTCTTGATTTCTTGATCACAGTATAATACGATGGTGGCATGAAATCTGTTGGTTTTCCAACGAAAGGCGGTTATTTTATGAAAAAAGAGACGTTGCTCTTTCTTCAAAACACGGCATTGTTTCAAGGCGTCGATCTTAACGACCTTAACAGCATGCTTGGGTGTCTGCAGACACAGGTGCTCACCTATGCCAAGGGCGAAGCCATTTTTCGTCAAGGCGACGACCTTTCACAGATCGCATTGGTGCTGGACGGAAAACTGCACATCCAAACCGATGATTACTGGGGCAATCACACCATCATTGGCGACCTGACAGCCGGCGACATTTTTGGCGAAGCCTATATTGCACCTACAAGCGGTCCCATGCAGGCCGATGTGGTTGCGGTCACCGACAGCGTCGTTGCGCTCTTTGCAGCGCGCAAGATGCTTACCGTCTGTTCCAACGCCTGCCCATTTCATGCGCTTGTGGTACAAAACCTGTTCTATGTACTGGCTGAAAAAAATCGTCAGCTGATGGGAAAACTTGGACACTTGTCAAAGCGCACCACACGCGCCAAGCTCAACTCTTATCTCAGCGCCGAAAGCCAGCGCGCCAACAGCGCCAGTTTCACCATTCCTTTTAATCGCCAGCAGCTTGCTGACTATCTTTCTGTGGACCGCAGTGCCATGTCCAATGAACTGTCAAAGATGCGCGATGAAGGCCTCCTTGATTTCAACCGCAACCATTTCACACTTCATCATTAAAATTGGAAGGAGTTTACCATGATCAATCATTTTTGCAAACGCCCATTATGGGAAGTCACCAAAACCCTCGCTGATGTTGCCATGGGCCGCACACCTGCTGATACCGTGATCCGCGGCGGACGCCTGGTCAACGTCTGCACGGCCGAAATTCTGGACGGCCTCGACATCGCCATCAAGGAAGGCCGCATCGCGCTCGTTGGCAATGCCACTTCCTGCATCGGCCCTGACACCGAAATCATCGACGCCGAAGGCCAATATGTTGCCCCTGGGTTTCTCGATGGGCACATCCACATTGAATCTTCGATGCTCAGTGTTGGCGAATACGCCAAAGCCGTCATCCCTCACGGCACCATCGGCATTTACCCCGATCCTCATGAAATCTGCAACGTGCTGGGTCTCAAAGGCGTGCGCTGCATGATCGAGGATTCTAAGCGCACACCACTCAAAACCATGTTTGTGACCCCATCCTGCGTGCCAGCTGTGCCTGGATTTGAAGACACCGGCAGCTTTGTCGGTCCAGAAGACGTGGCCGAAACCATGCAGTGGGACGACATCGTCGGTCTCGGCGAAATGATGAATTTCCCTGGCATCCTTGCCTCGGACGACCATGCCCACGGTATCGTTGATGCAACACTCAAAGCCGACAAGGTCGTCACCGGGCACTACTCTCTGCCTGACACCGGCGCCGGGCTCAACGCCTACATTGCCAGCGGCGTGTGCTGCTGCCACGAATCCACCCGTCCAGAAGACATCATCGCCAAGATGCGCCTGGGCATGTACGCACAGCTCCGCATGGGCAGCGCATGGCAGGATCTTCCAGTGATTGCCAAGGCCATCACCGAAAACAACATCGATGCACGCTTTGCCTGCCTTGTCAGCGACGACACCCATCCACACACATTGGTGGCCAACGGTCACATGGACTACATTCTGCGCATTGCTGTGGAAAATGGCTTCGATCCAATCACCGCCATTCGTATGGCAACCATCAACACCGCCCAGTGCTACCGCATGGAACAGGATCTCGGCTCCATCGCGCCAAGCAAATGCGCCGATATCGTATTCCTGAAGGATCTCACCACCTTTGAAGTCACCCGCACTATCATCGATGGTGAAACCGTCGCACTCAACGGTAAAATGACCAAAGACTTTACGCCATACACCTATCCTGATTGGGCGCTGCACAGTGTTCATCTCAAAGACAATGTCACCGCCAATACGTTCAAGATCGCTGCGCCAGAAGGAAAAGACCAAGTCACCGTGCGCGCCATCGAAGTCATCCCTGCACGCGTCGGCGACATCGAACGCTTCGTGGATCTCACCGTCAAGGATGGCTGTCTCGAAAGCGACACCACACAGGACGTCTTGAAGACCTTCGTCCTCGAACGTCACCACGAAACCGGCACCAAGGGCGCTGGATTCGTCAAAGGCTTTGGCATCGAACGCGGCGCCATGGCGTCGACCGTTGCGCATGATGCCCACAATCTCCTTGTTGTCGGCACCAACGACGAAGACATGGCACTGGCTGCCAACACCCTGATCCAATGCGGCGGCGGTATGGTTGCCGTGCAGGATGGAAAGGTGCTTGGTCTCGTTGAGCTGCCAATTGCCGGCCTCATGAACGACAAATCTGCTGAGGCTATGGCTGATACGGTTGCACAGCTTGAATCGGCCTGGAAAGCCATTGGCTGCGATATGCCATCTCCATTTATGACGATGGCCCTGATCCCACTCGCCTGCCTGCCAGACTTACGCCTCACCAACCGCGGCCTCGTCGACTGCCGCACCTTTGAATTTGTACCGCTTGTGAAAGACTAACGTTGCTTACTAAAAAAGCGCAAGGCGCTCCCTTTTCAGGGAACAGCCTTGCGCTTTTTCTATTCACTTGATTCTGCAATTTTGCGCAAAAAAACAGAGTGGCCATATGGTCACTCTGTTTTGATTTTTGTTAGATGCCAAGCTCAGCTTTGAGCGCAGCTTCTTTTTCAGCTTTTTCAGCAGCAGCTTGTTCAATCGTCTTATCGACTGGCAAGCCAACCTTCACCATCTTTTCACGGAATTCGTCTTCGTAATCACTGTAGTAGTGGAATTCGACGACTGGGTTCCATGGGTTGATGTGACGTTTTGCACGGCTGTTGTTGATCATGTTACGGGTTGGGCTCATGAAGATACCAATAGCATGCATGAGTTTGCCCATTGGGAAGTAGATCAAAAGCGTGCAAACGAGTGCAAGGTGCATGTAGAATGCAGCACCGATTGGTTCTGCTGGCAGTGCTGGATGGAAGGTCACGAGAGAAACCATCAGATCACCAACGGCGTTGATGTTAACATGACCAAAGTCGGTGTAACGCATGACCATCCCCATAACGCCAATGCCGATCAGCAGGCAGAGTGGGAAATAGTCGTTCAGCAAGCTGATGTAACGTACTTTGCCGATGTAGAGACGACGGAGCAGGAGCAATACGAGCCCGCCGACCATCATGAAGCCAGTAAGATAGATTGGGTGCAAGTCGACCATGAATACACCGTCGACATTTTCAATCCAGCCTACCCAAGCTGGTACGTTAGCGGTAAAGAAACGGAAGTGGCGCAACAGGGTGAAGAACATGCCCCAGTGGAACAGCAATGCGAAAATCCACAGCCATTTTTCCCACTGATACTTGATGTCTCCATCTTCAGTCAGTTCTGCTTTGCTGTTGCGGAAGAGGGAACGGAATACGGTTACCTCTAAAATCATACGAACGACCACACCAGCACGGGTGGTTGGGTTGTCAATTGGATTGGTTTTGATAAAATCCAAAGACTTTTCCTGACCACAGGTCGTTACAATGTTGAATGGTACTGGTGACTTTGCCCATTTAATAATGCGGCAAACAACACCTACGATAAAGACGGCAATTGCAATATATGGAAGAATAATCCCGAAGAATACATTCAAACCTGCAACGGCTACCCCAACGTAAGTGATTGCCAGTATCGCAGCGACAATGACAATAGCAACAATAAATCCCATTGTTATTTCCTCACTTTCTTTTGGTAGTCGTTAAGCTTTGGCTGGTTCAGCCTCGGCATCATCTTCAGCAGGCGCTTCTTCTGGCTCTGGTTCTGGCTGTGGACGGGTGTCTACATAAGTGCCAGCTTCTTCGTTAAGACGATAAGCGAGACGGGTGCGGTCTGGTTTGTCAGGGAATGCACCTTCATCGTTGTCGTACTTAACAACGGTAACCATCTTGAGCAGGAGGCTCAGGATCAGAAGACCGATTGCAAAGATACCAATGATGACCATGATTTCGATCTTGCCAGGAATGTAGTCAACGATTTCACCGAATGGGTTTTCAGAGAGACCGCCGATAACGAAGGTCAGACCTTTTTCAATGTACATCGACAGGAAGAGTGCGATGCAGCCAACAATCATGGTTGGTTTGTTATAACGGAATTTGGTTGGCAGGAGCAACACGAGGGTTACGACAACGCAAACCACGAAGAACATCATCAGTGGTACGAATTCGTCGTGACCATGATAGCCTGCAAAGAGATAGGTCAATGCAACCTGATGCGCAGGTACACCAGAATAGTATGCGGTGAAGAATTCACCAGCCATCATGATCATGGTAGCAATGTACGCATAGATGGCAGTGGTGGACAGCATCTTGATTGCTTTTTCGCCAGCATCAAAGCCAGTCAGCTTCTTCAGCAGGAAGCAGATCAGAATGATCAATGCAGGACCTGTTGCAAATGCGCTCGCAAGGAACTTGGCTGGCAGCACAGCAGTCAGGAAGTAGTGACGGCTTGGCAGACCAGAGTACAGAAAGGCGGTAACAATGTGGATAGAGAATGCAACTGGTACGGAAATCATAGCCAGTACTTTTACCCACTTCTTATAGTGCAACCCTTTGTTTTCTGCCTGAAGCACCTGATACCCAACGATGATGTTCAGAATCAGGTAAGTAGGAAGAACGACAGAGTCCCAGCAAAGCATGGACTTTGGTGTCCAGTAAATGTATACGTTGAACAGTTTGGTTGGCACACCAACGTCGACAACGACGAAGAGCAGTGCCATGATGATGGCTGCGATTGCCAGAAATTCCCCGATAACAGTGATACGGCCATAAGCCTTGGCATCGTGGAAATAGTATGGCAGAACGATCATGACACCCCCGGCGGCGACCCCAACGAAGAAGGTCAAGTGACCAATGTAGAGACCCCAGGAGATGTCACGGCTCATCCCAGTTACCTGGAAACCGACGGTCATCTGATAGATATAAGCAGCAAAACCGATCACGATAAGTGCTACGAGGAAAAGAATCCACGCCCAATATTTCGGGCCGCTGCGTTTGACAAATGTTTTTTCAATCATTGTTTACGCCTCCCCCTCTGCTAAACTTACCTTGTAGTAGCAGCATGGCTGAGTGCCATAGCTTTCACCACGTACAATGGTCATGTTCTCTTTGATCAACTTGGAGATTTCAGAGCTGTCATTATCCAAATCACCTACAACAATGCCTTCGCTGTTTTCAGCGCAAAGTGGCATTTGGCCCTTAGAAAGTCTGTCGTAGCAGAAGTCGCATTTTTCAACGACACCTTTCATACGGGTAGGGTATGCTGGATTGATGTAATCGAGGTAGTCACGAGGTTCCACAAAGTTGAAGCTACGGCTGCCATAAGGGCAAGCAGCCATGCAGTTACGGCAGCCAATGCAGCGGTGCATATCCTGCAGCGTAATCCCGCTTTCAGTCTGGAAAGTTGCCTGGGTTGGGCAAACCTTTACACAGACAGGCTTACGGCAGTGGTTGCAAGTTGCAACAAATGGCGTATCCGTGTATTTTTCCTGCAGCCCTTCATGAGTGATGTCATGGAACAGTGCAGAGAATGGTTCTGCCCAAATCCATTTTACTTCATGGCGGGTATCAGGAATGGTAGGAACATTGTGTTCAGTGTGGCAAATTTTTGCAATGGCATCGATGTCATCGACTTTTTCCATGTCAATGAACATCCCCCATTTGCCAACGGCTTCTTCTTTGGTGGACTTTTCAAAAGTACCACCGCCAATTGGCGTATTCTTGATGGTCGCGCAGCCGGCAAGAGTAACAAGGCCAGCAGACAGCGCACCCAATTTCAAGAATTTACGTCTGGACATATTTTCCATTAGTTTGCCACCTCCTCATTGGTCGTTGTATCAACATCTTCGGAAGCGGATACTGCATCACCATATTCTGTGGAAGAATTGGTATGGCATGTCCAGCAATTTGGATTTACACCATTAGCATCATGGCACTTCTGGCAGAAATCTTCATAATTGGAATGACACTGCAGGCAAGTATTCTGAAGGCTCATTTCAAATTCACGGCCGTCAGGAGTTACCAAAGTACGGTTGTCATCACGAACAACTTGAACCTTCCACTGATGTAAGATTTCCATGTGGTTTTCAAGCATGTAATCGGTATCATAAATGCACTTTCTCTGATCTTCAGGCAGCGCATTGATGGCTGGTGTATCAAGACTAACTTCTACTTCGCTAGCCGAAGCACTTTTGCCAAGGTTCAACCAAATTGGAGAGGTGACGACCAGTAAAAATACAAGCACACCAACAACGATGTTTGTTTTATTACGCATTTACACCAACCTCCTTAAGATTCCTGGTTCTGCAATGGTTCGAAGCGCAGGTTTTCAGTGCGATCAGGTTTTTCACCCTTCATAACCAAGGCATTCCCTAACAGTTCGTGTACCCCGCAGACCTCAACACCTGGTACCCAATAGCGCATGAGTGGTGGCAAAGCTGCACGGTCGATGGCGCATACACAAGAAAGCATATTAACACCATATTTTTTGTTGACATACTTCACAGCGTTGGCACGAGGGAAACCACCGCGCATACGCAGTTCCATGTCTTCTTCTGCGTTCAGACCGGAACCGGAACCGCAGCAGAAGGTCTTTTCACGGATGGTATCTTCCGGCATTTCATACCATTCAACGCAATGATCGAGAATGTAACGTGGTTCATCAAGCAGACCCATTGCACGGGAAGGGTTGCAGGAATCATGATAGGTTGCAATGATCCCAGCATTTCTTGATGGATCGAGTTTGATCTTATTATGACGGATAATATCAGCAGTAAACTCGGTAACATGGATCATCTTTGTAGAACGTGCATTTTCAAATACAGTACCAGTGATTGGGTTCTTTGGTACTTCAAGGAAGTCTGCTGGGCCATTCATGGTATCCATGTACTGATGGATAACACGCCACATATGGCCACATTCCCCACCAATGATGAACTTAACGCCAAGACGTTTTGCTTCTGCGTAAATCTTTTGATTCAAACGCTTCATCATTTCATTGGATGTGAAGAGACCAAAGTTACCACCTTCGGAGTTGAAGGTACTAACGGTGTAGTCTAACCCTAATTCATGGAACAACATCAGCTGACCCATCAAGGTGTAGTTACCAGGGGTCGCAAAGATGTCCCCAGAAGGTGGCACATAAAGAATTTCTGCGCCTTTTCTGTTGTAGGTGAGATCGAGACGAACGCCAGTGATATCCTCGATGTCATCGAGCATCATATCATAGCTGTCGACAATCCCGTGTGGCTGAATGCCCAAGTGGTTCCCTTTCGAGAAGCAGTTGGATACTGGTGTGATAACCCAGTCAATGTTGAGACCAACAAGGTTCAACAACTCGCGAACAAGCATGGTGATTTCAGCCGTATCAATGCCGTATGGGCAGAATACTGAGCAACGACGGCATTCAGAGCACTGGAAGAAATAGTAGAACCATTCTCTCAGCACATCTTCGGTGAGTTCACGCGCACCAACCATCTTGCCCATCAGTTTACCAGCCAACGTGTATTCTTTACGATACACACTGCGCAGAAGTTCTGCACGAAGAACTGGCATGTTCTTTGGATCGCCGCTTCCTAAGAAGAAGTGACATTTGTCCGCACACGCACCACAGCGAACACAGCAATCCATGAAGATTTTCAGAGAGCGGAAACGATCGAGACGATCATGCAACCCTTGAAGAATGATTTTCTGCCAGTCTTCAGGCAGCTGCCAATCTTCATCCGGCACACGCCACTCACGAGCGTTTGGGAGGCTGACATTTGCTGCACTTTCCGGTTTACCGGCGTGACAGTACATCCCTTCTCTAAACTCCACAGGTGTTTCCATCCAAGGAGTTTTTGGCGGGTTATAACTGATGTCCAGCAGCTCCGCAGGTTTTGGAAGTTTTGCCATTTCATTACACCCCTTTTTCTATGTTGACCTGACATTGACTTGGGCAGGATGCACAGGCTTCTGGCGCACAAGCATCTTCCTGATCAACATCAAGTGAACTGCTACATTGCATAAAATCTTGCATATCAAGAGCCTTATCTACAAGATCGGCTCTGACCAAGATGTCGTTGGTCTGTCTGATTTGATCCAATCGCATCTTGTAAATCAATTCACGACTTTCGCTATAACTGTCGAAGGCATAAAGTGCAACGGTATCAAGATCGCTGTAAAAATCCAGCCATTCTTGCGTTGACACATTAGCGCTTTGCAGCGCCTTGCCGCAAACCCGCTCCACGACTTGCTTCAATGCTGGCACAAAGGATACTGCTTGGCTAGGCAGCACTTCCTGCACCGCTTTGATGCGCAAGATCATGTGCACATTTTCATTCACCGTATCTGCATCGGGTGCGTCAGATAACAGTGTATGCAACAGTTTATCCAAACAATGGTATAAATTAGCGCCCACAGGATTTGTGAAATCGCTATTGACTTTCTTAAAATACTTTCTTGCTTCCACCGGATAAGAGTTCAACATTTGCTCGAACCATCCAGTTAGGAGCTCTTTTTCATGGGCTCGCAAGACCTCTTTCAATCGAGTTGACAAAAACAGGACCCCCAAACTTATTGAATATAGCTATGTAAACCTGGCAATAAATAACTTACGCCAAATAAGGTAAATATTACCGCAACCAAGCCAATGACATTGACCCATGCAACTTTTGTTTCTGACCATCCACGCAGGCGCAGATGAATGTACATTGCATAAATCAGCCAAGTAATCAACGCCCAGGTTTCTTTTGGATCCCAGCTCCAGAAAGACCCCCATGCATATTCTGCCCAAACGGCACCTGTAATGATAACAATGGTCAGCAGCGCCAAGCCAATAATGCAGGCACGATATGCCCATTCATTCAGGACTTCCGTTTCTGGCAGATTTTTAAATTTCTTTTTTCCACCAACCAAAATCATGACGGAAAAAACAAAAGAAAACAGAAATGTCGTATAGGAAATAATGGCCGTTGATACATGGAAGTCCAGCCAGTAGCTTCTCAGGGCCGGTGCTACTGCAGTTTGTTCCATGCTGAAGCTCGTCATCCAAATGGCAAGCCCAACTGCAATCGGATAAATCAAAAAGCCCACAACCGGCACTTTCTGCTTAATGGTAATGACTGCAGAAATAATCAACATCAACGCACACAGCCAAAAGCCAAAATCCAACCCTGTTGTGAATGGCAGGCGTCCTACAGCAATAATGCGTGTCACCAGCGCTGCCACAGCAATGATCGAAGTGACAACGGCAAGCCATTTTGTCACAGAGGTTTCCAATAACTTATTACGATGAAGCAATAGCAGAAGGAAACTGCCCACACAAGAGCCAATGATTGCCCAGATCAAATACAGTTGCAAGGTTTCTAACATTTCTTTTCTTCATCCTCCTGTGTCTCTTCCAAAATGCCAAATTTTTTCCGCAGTTTGCGTCGCAAGTAGACGCTCTTATTGATAACACGCAGAGAGACCAAACCCTCTTTTGACACAAAAGCGTTCACTTCGCCATAACGGCCAAGCAACATTAACAAAGATCCCAGTGATGCAACGATGAAGCCTGCAAAGATCACCGGAATGGCACGACTGTATTTAAATTCCAACACGGTCGCAGACAGTGGCTGGATATATTCAATCGTCGTTTGATCATCAATATTAATGGTAGATCCTTCTTTAAAAGCATAAGAACCAATTTCATTATTGTCCTTATCAAAGATATACAGCAGCGCGATATCATCCGTCATTGGTTCAATATCAACGGTATTTTCTCCTAATTGGAAGCGCTGACTTTCTGGAATGGCATAATCGCCTGCTACAGATTCATCTCCGGCAATGTGAACCACATACATGTTGCGGTATGCCATCTGATAAATACTCAAGCCATGTGCTTTATAGGGATGATTGACGCGTGTTGTTGCATTTTCTGCAACTTGATCGTCACCCAAACTAAGATCGAAAGTCGTCACCCAGTTTTCAACAGCACCACTGTCGTCATAATCTGTTGTAAAATCATCAACAGTGATCACCCCATCGCCAACACGTTCCGTGATAGCGTCTGGCAGTGGTTGAGATTCTCCCGGATAGAGCATCAGCTGACCTGTAACAGCAAAACTAGAAAGGAATGCACCCACAATAATGATCAACAATCCAACATGAAGGATATGTGATGCGAAGAGCGCAGGTACATGCTGACGAGCGATAATGTATACGCCTTCATCCGTTTCATGAGATTGCGTTTTAAAATGCTGCTTCTTCAATTCCTGAAAAAAGCCTTCTTTATCCAGTGTGCTTGCTGTCAAATGCTGCTCACTGCCAACAAGACTAGCTGGCTTGCGTCGAAGTGTGCGCGCCACCTTTGGCCACAACTGCACGCTGCATGTCAGCAAATTGATAAAAAACGCAGCCGAAAAGATACGAAACGGCCAAGACTGATACATTTCCGGCAGGTCATACACCGTCGCAGCCACAGCTAAACCAGCCAACGCCGCGATCAAGATGACCGCCAATCGGACAGATGAAATAAATTTTAACATTTCTTCCTCCATAAGCTTGTGATATTTTTCCTTAATATGAGGCTCAAAATTCCCATACTTTCTTCATATTACAAGCTGCACCAGCCTTATTATAGCAGAACTCCCCCACAATCTTCAACTTTTATACAAGCTTAGCAGCATTTCGTAAACAAGATTTATCAATCTAATTTATAAATGAATTTTTTATTATTTATGCATAGCACTTATTATTATGAGGGGTTGAATCTCAATAATACGGCTTTTTCGATAAAAGAAGGCAGAAAAAACCACCTGTCAGTAAACTCACAGGTGTTGTTGCATGCTAACAGTCTGTAGTGCTATCGGCAATACGCGCTTGAATAATATCACATAATAATGGATCCGCACCAATCGGCTGTGTTGTGATAAGATTCACATTTGGATGGCGTTCCGCTGCCTGTTGCATGCGCTCCGGTAAATCTTTTGCGATGTGATGACCAAACGCTAAAAACAACGGCACCACAATAATCTTTTTCAGCTTTTCCGAAACCAATTCATCCAAAACTGTTTCCAAGCGTGGCTCAGACATTTCGACAAAGCCATAGCGAACGATGCTCTCCGGATGTTGTTTTTGATAACGTTCTGCAGTTTGAACGATCACATCTCGCCCCTGTGGATAGCGGCTGCCATGGCCCAGAATGATGACTCCGCTTTCTTTATTGCACATCCACATAGTCCTCAGCATCAGAGTCCGCTTCCGGAATGATCCACACTAAAAGCGCATACGCTACAATAACGATCAGATGATTAAACGGCGGCACCAGCGCCATAGCCAACCATGCCAGACGCACATAGCTTACATCAATGCCAATGGCTTTGGCCATACCCGCACAAACGCCTGTTAACTTTTTTTCCTTTTTTATACGGCGCAACTTCTCCATCGTGCAACCCCCTTCACCACGCGCTTCTTGTTAAATCATGAGAAAACGTGTACAATACAAGTTACAATTCATTGTATAATATTCCCAAAGGAGAGACAAGACCAGATGCGCATTTTTATTTTCATCCTATCGCTCATTATCGCTGTTGCTTGCGTATTCCTAAATATCCTCGGATTTAATGGAACGTTGACGCAAACAGAATTTCTTCTCATTAACGTTGTTGTAGAATTTTTGTTATGTATGATCCTTGGCCACTTTATGTATCGCACCTACGCCAACTATAAGCGTGCGAAAAATTTAAGCCAGGAGCTCACCAATACACAGGCTGCACTCCAGTTAAAAACCAAAGAAGCTGCTGAAGCTCAAGAAGCCATGCAGAAAGCTTCCGCTACAGCGCAGGCACCGCAATCAGAATCGGCAAGCGAAAACATGTCAGCTGAATCTGCTGCAGCGTCTGCGACTGAACCAGCCGAAGTTTACTCACCAACTACTGAACAGCCTGCTGTTCACTTAGAAAACACGCAGCCCCTTGCAAGCGTTCACGAAGCAACAAACGATCTTGAAACAACAACCTTATTCAAAGCACCGCTTACAAAGTAAAAAACAGCGGGCATCAAAAGTACCAAACTTTTGATGCCCGCTGTTTTTTTGCAAACGAAATCGCGTTTACAAAAATGAAAAAAGAAACCCGAGGCACATTGCCTCGGGCAAAAAAAGAATGCTTCGAGCCGGAATCGAACCAGCGACACGAGGATTTTCAGTCCTCTGCTCTACCGACTG
>CALJRU010000052.1 GCA_937976375.1 uncultured Peptococcaceae bacterium
CCACACTGTAGGTGCAGGTACCGTAGCTAAGATCTTTGAATAATCTTTGCTCATTAAAAGATCAGGACAATTTGTCCTGATCTTTTTTTGTCATAAAGTAAAAGCCATAAGAAATACATCGTGTATTTCTTATGGCTTTTACTTTATTCATTTGTCAGTGGCAGTTGTAGTTCAACAATAAATATGTTGTTGTCTTGGTGGGTTCGAATGCTTCCGTGATGGTAACTGAGCATTTGCTGAACATTTTGGAGTCCGATGTGGCTGCTTGTCAGCATGTCAGAATGGGTGCGAATACCATTTTTGAGTGTGAGATGCAATGTGGATACATTGCATTCTAAGGTGAGTCGAATTGGTGTATGTTTGTCCCCATATTTTAAGATGTTGGAAAATAGATTATCAGCAATCCGTTTTATCATGATGGCATCGCCAAAAAAATACTTCTCACATGGGGTGTATTGAGCGTTTGTTGTGAAGCCAGCGATTTTTATAAAGTCCATATTGTCGTTAAGATAAGATGTAAATGTGCTGAGCGGCAGCTTTGTCAGAGCTGGCGGTACGATTGCATCTTCGATGCGTGCAGCGTCAAACATTTTATCTGCTAAGATGCGTATATCTGCAGATTTCTTTAAGCATCGATCAATCGTTGATGCTTGTAGTGCTGTCGTGTCTGGGAGTCGTTTTAATACTTCAAGATAACCGGTGAGAACAGTCAGTGGCGTGCGCAGATCGTGTGAGAGCGCGCTGATGAGATCCTGATTTGCTCGGCGGCTGTGCTGTTCCTGTTGAATAGATGATTCGAGCGTATGGCGTAGAGCGTCAAGCTCCTGGGCGACAACGCCAATTTCGTCTTTTCCGCAGGCTGGCACGGCAGTTTCCAGATCGCCGCTGGACATTTTAAGGATGGCGTGCTCAATGCGCTGAATACGCCGCACCATTCGGTTGACAAAGAGCAGAATACCAGTCAAAAAGAGCACGATGCAGAAAAGGGCGCTGCCAATTGTGTATGGATAGGCAAATAGTACCCGGTGGTAGGAAATATAAAGCAATGTATAGGTGCCATTGGCAAATTCAACTGGGAATTCGGCAATTTCTTCCCCCAGCATTTTGAATTCAAGGGTCCAGATGGAATTAAACCACGAGCGAGTCGTAATGGATGCGGATTTTCCTGCACGATAAAGTCCGTCATCAATGCCGTAAATATAAACACCGGTCAATTCGTCTGAAAGTGTATCAAGGTAGGGTTGTATCGCAACAACTTCAGGGTCTTCCATGCCTTCGTCTATTTCGTGGTAGGCGGGGACGATATAGTTTTTCGCTGTTTTGCTGGCTTTTTCGCGAAAGGCTGGTTCGTCAAACCAATCGATTATCCCGATGTCTTCAGCGATTTGAGCGGCGTTCCCTTGATTGTGCCAGAGAATGGCAAATAATGTGATGGTACACGCTGCCCACAGAACAATGAACAGCAGGAATTTTGTGCGTAAATGCCGGGTTGCGGAAAAGGAATAGGATTTATTCACAGCGATATCCCCTTCCCCAGACGGTGCGAATTATTTTAGGATTGGCTGGATCGTCTTCAATTTTGCGCCTTAAATTACGAATATGGACCATCACGGTGTTGTTGGCGCCGTGATAGTGGTGTTCCTGCCATACGGCTTCAAAAAGATGTGATGCAGAAAAAATTTGTCCGCGGTGCTGCACGAGAAGCAGAAGGATGGCGTATTCAAGATCCGTCAGAGCGAGCTCGATACCATCCTTGCTGACGGTGGCTGTGCGTGTATCAATGATCAAATCGTCAATACGATACACAGGTGTGATGTTTTCCTGCCGTCCTTGATAGACATGATAGCGCCGCACCAATGCTTTCGCACGACTCATCAGTTCATTATAAGAAAAAGGCTTTTCGATGTAGTCATCACCACCGCTGGCAAATCCAAGCACTTTGTCATGTTCTTGTGTTTTGGCGCTGAGGAATAGGATGGGAACATTGGTGTGTTCGCGAATGGCTAGACATGTACGGTAGCCATCCAAATCAGGCATCATAACATCAAGGATGATTAAGTCGAACGGCCTTTTTTGAATGTGAGACAGTGCTTCAGCACCACTAGCGGCTTCATGAGGAATGAAGCCTTCGCCGCTAAGGAGGATGGCGAGAATTTCTCGAATCTCTGGATTGTCGTCAACGATGAGTACCTGTGGTGCGTGATCCTGAAATTGATCGGTCATATATCCTCAACGCTCCTTTCTTTAGATAGGTTTATTATAACGGATTTCAGAGAAGAACAATGATTTCTTAAGAATTCTTTAGAAGCGCTTTCGCACTTCTTTAAGAATTAGAAGATATGCTAAGGGGATGTAAGGAGGCATTCCCATGAAAAAAATTGTTGCACCGCTTGCTCTGGTGATCGTATATGGACTGCTCGTTATGTTCAGTGTGCCATCTGGACATGTATTTGGCTCAAACATTGATTGGCTGTGTCAGCATGTGGCGCTGGCAGAAACCATTCGTGATGCCTGCTTGGCACAGCATACATTACTGCCGGACTGGTTAGAATTAGGTGGTGGCTCCAATGGCTATCAGTTTGCCTATTATGGCTATTTGCGTCCAGATATCTTATTGGGCTGCCTGCTGCCAAAGGTTCCTATGTCATCCATTTTGATAGGCTATGCGCTGGCCGTTGGACTTTTCAGTGCACTTTTGGTGTATCGGTGGCTGCTTCTCGAGGTGAAACGCCAGGATGCAGCGTGGCTGGCTGCTGTGTTATTTATGACGGCTGGGTGCATGTTTCATTTACATCGGCAAATCATGTTTGTAAACTATTTTCCTTTTTTGCTGTTGGCACTGATTGCTTTGAAAAAAGAGCGTTACCATTGGCTGCCACTGTGGCTTTTTGGCGTGTGCGTGAGCAGTTTTTATTATGCGCCTGCTGTTTTTGTGGTGGTTGGCTGGTACTGGTATCGCCTAAAAGGCAAGAACTTTTGGCGTGGCTGGCTGGCAGTGTCCTTAACGGCGACGGGTATGGCGTTGCTTTTGCTGCTGCCATCGGCGCTGGTCTTGCTGGAACATCGCAGCAGTCAGAGCGGAGGCGTTTCACTGATTGATTTGCTGACTCCGCATTGGAACCTTAGCGGTCTCTTGTTTGATAAATATGGCATTGGACTTTCAGCGCTTGCATTGTATGTCATTATTATTGGTTTGCGGGAGAAACATCTGCGTGTAGATGCAATCTTTATTTTTCTGCTGTGTGTTCTTCCGCTTTCAAGTTACTTGCTCAATGGCACTTTATACGCGCGCGCAAAAATTCTGATGCCGTTTCTTTCTCTGGTGATTTTACTGGTGGCGAAATTTTTGGCGGGGCTCTTGGCGCAATGTGAAGAGAAAACGTGGAGACAGCGATCAGTGATGCCACTCTGGCCGTTCGTTGCTATTGTTCCAGTGCTTTGGGGATGGATGGGGCACACACGCATGGCTTGGATGATGGTTGATGTGGGCCTTTTATTGCTGCTGGCGCTGGCGATGCGTTTTTGGCGCTTGCCCCGATTCCTGGTTATGGTCCTTCTCCTTATTGCGCCGATAGGTTTATTTTTTACAAATGCTGCTACGGAAGACTGGGTGTCGCGTGAAGAACTGGCTGCTATGACCGAGGGTGTGGAAGTTTCGGCAGAAAATGACACTGCGTTTAACACACAATATCATTTTGACAGCGCTTATCATTCTTTAGAAAAAGCCAACTTGCAGAATGGCATTGTACCGCGAAGCAGTATGTATTCGTCGGCAACCAATCAGGCGTATGCATCGTTTTACTATGACATACTCCTGGCACCGATCCAAATCAATAATCGTGTGGCATTGTTGACGGCCAATGATCCGTTTCTGCTGAATGTGTTAGGTACGCGATATTTGGAAACAGAAGAAAATCAAGTGCCTCAGGGGTATGATGTCATCATGAAGTCGGGTCATGCTGTCTTGGCCGAGAATAGAAATGTGCTGCCGCGCGCTTATGTGACTGATGACGTGGTTGCTCAGGATTGGTTTGAAACGTTGTCCCCTTACGAAAAATTAGATGTCCTTGCGCGAAAAACCGTCGTTGATGATGATACAGCACCATCTGACCTTCAGGCCGGCATGCCTGCTTTTATACCAGAATGGTCTTTACGGAAAGCGCTGCCAGAAGGGTTAACCATTGAGAAAACGGACGCAGGGTGGTTGATTGATGCGAAGCAGGCTTGCAGTATCGAGGTTGATATAAAAAATCCTCAGCCAGGAAAGATCCTTTTGTGCCAGTTCAATGTCAATAATCAAACGGCGCATTCAGTGATCATTGATATGAATGGTATGCGAAACATGCTTTCTGGTGCCAAGGCGCCATATCCGAATAAAAATACTTGCTTTCACTATAAATTTTCAACAACGGATCCTGACGGCGTTCAGTCACTGTCCATTGATTTTTCACCTGGCCGCTATATCCTTGATGACATACAGTGGCATTCTTATGATGCGGCCAATTTTAATCAGAAACGATTTACGACTTTACAAGTGGCTTCTGGTAAAGGCATTTTGAGTGGACAAATCAATTGTCGGGAAAACAGCGTTTTAGCGACAACCATTCCTATGCAGAAAGGCATGAAAATCTTTGTGGATGGACAGGAAACACCTCCTGTGCGAGTTAATACGGCCTTCATGGGATGTGCACTTTCCGCTGGCAAGCACAACATCTGTGTAGCTTTCTCGCCGCCGGGAAAGGTGCTTGGTATAGCATTCAGCATTTTTTCAGCTTTAGGGTATATTATATACTTAATTGTACGAAGGTTTCTTATAAAACAACATCGAATATAAATAATTTTAGTATGCTTTTTCATATGGATATATTTACAATTCTATGCTAAAATAAAAATACTGTATCGAGAAAATTAGGGAGGACGGGAGGTCATAGATCATTGCTAGAATTGAGGTGTCAGAATGAAAATAGAGCAGTTAGAATTCCTTATCGAAGTCGTTAAAGCAGGTTCTATCAATGCAGCTAGCAAGAAAATTTTTATTTCACAACAGAGTTTGAATCAATCATTGCGTAATTTGGAAGATGAAATCGGCTTTCCATTGCTGAATCGCACCAAAAAAGGTGTGACATTAACAGAACGTGGTCGAGAAGTGTTCAGTGCGGCCCAGGCGATTGTTGCGCGTTATGATCAAATGCTGCGACAAATCTCTGCACTGAAAGAAGACTCTACAGAAGTCATTAGCGGGAAAATGAACGTTCATACATCACCAATGATCAGTGTTTGTATTTTGCCGGTGGTTTATGTGGATTACAAACACAATTTCCCAAAAGTTCAGTTGTTCTGTCAGGAACGTTATCAGGATGATATTGTCAAAGAGGTGTCGGAACATCCTGGTGATGTGGGTTATGTATTGGTGGCAAATACATTAAAGCATTTCTTTAATAATATTCCGGATAATGTTGAACTATCGCTGCTTAACACCTATCCGATTTATATGGCGATGTCACCACGCCATCCGTTGGCGCGTCAACATACTTTGTCTTTACAGTCCATTAAAGATTATCCGCTGATCATCTACGAAGCTGGTGGCATTCAAGGTGAGCATGCACTGCAGAACGAAGTGGACATGCATATCCTTTTAAGCACCAACAACACCAATATGACCAAAGAACTTCTCAACGAAGGCAACGCATTGATGTATTCATATCCACCATATGTGACACGTGGCGCATTCCCTGAATGTGTTCATATTCCACTGCACACGAAGAATATTTTCTTTGAACTGTATATGGTCCACAATAAAGATGCCAACCAGCAGCAACGCCGGTTGATTGACAGCTTTAGTTCGATCTTTCAACAGTATATATAATGTAGACGAGAGAATGTCTACATGTTTATTGGGAGCTAGTATTTTCTAGCTCCTATTTTTTGTTTTGGCAACATTGTCTGCCATTTTGAGAGCGCTCTGGCATCCTTGCTTGACGTTTAAGAGCGCTTTGGGCTACAATAGACGTAATCATTACGACTTAGGGAGGTCGCCCATTATGAAATTATCTGAATTACAGCTCGACCAAATGAAAGAACATTTGATTGCATGGATGCAGGAACGTCTGCATGCAATCGGTGCAGAAAATGCTGTTGTAGGCATTTCTGGTGGAAAAGACAGTGCGACTGTAGCAGCCCTTTGTGTGGCTGCATATGGCAAAGAGCACGTTTATGGTGTTCTGATGCCAGATGGTACACAAAACGACATTGATTATGCAAAAGATCTTTGTAAGTTTCTGGACATTCGTCATGAAGTCATTAATATTTCTGGTATGACCAGTGCTTTTTATGAAGTGCTTGGCAATTGCTCCTTCTTTGATGAGGTGAGCCGTCAAACCAAACTCAATATGCCACCACGCGTGCGCATGACATTACTCTATGCCGTTGCACAAAGTTTAAATGCAGTGGTCATAAATACATCAAATTTGTCTGAAGACTGGGTTGGCTATGCAACACTGTATGGTGATACTGCAGGTGCATTTTCGCCATTGGCTATGCTGACTACTGATGAAGTCATTCAGTTAGGCCGTGCTTTGGGATTGGAAGAACGTTTTGTCGTTAAGCCACCATCTGATGGCCTGACAGGGAAAACCGATGAGGATGTTCTTGGATTCACCTATGACACGTTAAACACTTATATTCGTACAGGTGAAGTGCCTGATGAATTGCGTGAACAAATTGATCGTCTGCATCGGATCAGCCGCTTTAAATTTGAAGGTATTGCCATGTTTGATCCAGAGCTGCCAATTGTAGCAGAGGATATTGCCCATATTTATCACAAATAAAAAGGAGGCGTCTGGATGGCTAGAAGAAAATTTGAAGATGGATTCAAAGAACGTGCTGTCGCCTATTGCTGTGAACATCCTGAAAAGACAATGAAAGCTTGCGCTGCTGACTTAGACATTGGGTATAGCACGCTGCGCCGTTGGGTGGTGCAAGTGGAAGAAGCCAAGGCGAATCATACTGAAGAAAATGAATCAGTGGTGCTGCAAGAGACGGCAGCGGAAGATGCACCGGCGGCAGTTGCTGCAAATGAAGAAAATTCCGATGAAGTTCTTGTCATTGAATCAGAAGAATCGATGGCAGCTGATACAGAAGCAGATATGGATGCTGAGGAAGAAGTACAGCAGTCCGTCGAAGTCGCAGATGAAGTGTTGGA
The DNA here is from genome assembly GCA_937976375.1 of uncultured Peptococcaceae bacterium. Lineage (GTDB taxonomy): Bacteria > Bacillota > Peptococcia > Peptococcales > Peptococcaceae > UMGS1590. The sequence continues at coordinate 7,202 of CALJRU010000052.1, forward strand.
AGACGTTGAAGAGCCACTAGAGTCAGTATCGAATGAAGCTGCGCAGAATGAGGAAGAGACGCCAGAGCCAGCAGAAAAAACATATGACGAGCTTGAAGATGAGCGGCTGTTTTCTTCCATCGGTTTGAGTATGGGGAGCAGCGCGAACGTTCATCCACATGACGAAGATTATGACTTGCGTTGTAAATCTCATCCGTCAGCGTATAAAAATATTCAGCATATGGCAGGGGATAAAATTGTTTCTGTCAGCGCACAAATTGGCAATGTATTGGAAGATATTTCTGACGGCGTCAGTCATGTGGCGAGTCGCTTAGGGCTGTATAAAAAAAGGCACGACTTGAAAAAAGAACAAAAGCTGCTCAAAAAAGAAAAGGAAAAACGGCTGAAACGTTGATTTCAATAACCTGATGACGTAAAATAAAAGGAATGTTTCTGTTACTTCAAATGATTTTGATGAAGGAGAATGATTGATGCTGAGAATTTTTATCTTGACCTTTCCTTTTGTTGTCATGGCAATTCTTTTTTATATTGCGTACATCATTACGGGAAATATTTTGCCAGGCATTTTGACGATTGCATGTCTTGTTATCGCATTGGTCGTATTGTTTAAATACAATGCGTTTCTGCATAGCGTAAAGAAAGAGAAGAAACAGCAATTGAACGCATCTCAAGAAGAAGAAAAAGCTGTCTAATTGATGTCCGGTAAAATGAGGCGCTTTAATGACCCAAGTATGGCGGTGTCATGCTTGGGTATTTTTATGTATGAGTAGGGTTGAAAAGGAAAGGTTTCTTTAAATAATGGATTGGACTTTGATGTTTTTTGTTAATAGTATCTTGTTAGGCGTTGGCTTGGCGATGGATGCTTTTTCTGTATCGGTTGCCAATGGATTAAATGAGCCACGTATGCGTTTGGGAAGAATGTCGTTGATTGCGGGGATCTTTGCGTTTTTCCAATGGCTGATGCCGATGGTAGGTTGGATTTGCGTGCATACGATTGTTCAGTATTTTCGTGCCTTTGAAAAAGCGATTCCATGGATTGCTTTGGTGCTCTTGCTCTTTATTGGGGGCAAAATGGTGTTAGAAGCACTTCGTCATCATGATGAAAATGAAGCAGAAACGGTGGGCGTTGGTGCAGGGGCACTGCTGATGCAGGGCGTTGCAACCTCAATTGATGCACTTTCGGTTGGATTTACCATTGTTTCCTATAATATGATGATGGCATTTGTATGTGCTGTCTTGATTGCAATCGTAACATTTTTTATCTGTATGGGCGGCTTAAAAATAGGCAAGACTGTTGGCGATAAATTTTCAAGCAAAGCGGCTATTTTTGGTGGTGTCATATTGATTTTCATTGGTATTGAAATTTGGGTATCTGGCGTGCTCCTGTGATACACCTGTTTAGGCCTGATGTTCATTAAGAACATCAGGTTTTTTTAGTTTGCGGTTGACAAAAAATGTTAGTTGATGTAAACTTTTAATTGTTAGACAAAGCTAATGAAAATTTGCGCGCACTAATTACTATTGGCTGAAAAGATTATGTTGAAAGAAGGATATTAATGATGTCCAACATGGAAATGAGAGTTGATATCGGTATGATGCAGACTGCCGGAGCGAATTTTAGTTTGAGTGGGCAGCGTATGCCATTGAGTCGTGCTGAGAAAAACAAGGTGTATACTGTGGTCAAAATTTCAGGAAAAGATGATACGAAGAAACACCTTAGTGATTTGGGTTTTGTTGAAGGTGAACAGCTTCAAGTTACCAGCGTGTTGGGCGGAAATATCATCGTTACGGTGAAGGGCGTTAAGGTTGCACTTGGTGAGGAGTTGGCAAAACGCGTCACTGTGAGCGAATAAACGAAGGAAGTGCGAACATGGCAAAAAAGACATTGAAGGACATGCGTCCGGGAGAATCCGCTAAGATTGTTGAAATAAATGCTCAAGGTGCATTAAAACGACGTTTGATGGATATGGGGCTTACACGAGGAAGCCTTGTCACCTTTCGTAAGGTGGCGCCGCTTGGTGATCCTATTGAGTTGACCATTAGGGGATATGAATTGTCGATCCGCAAAAATGAAGCGGAGTATGTCGTTGTAGAATAATGGAATCTATCATAATACCCGGAGGTTAGCTTAAACTAATAGTTGGAAAGGATGGGAAGCACCAGAATGATAAATATTGCATTGGCGGGAAATCCAAATAGTGGAAAAACCAGTTTGTTCAATGAATTGACTGGCGCACGGCAGCATGTTGGGAATTGGCCAGGGGTGACTGTAGAAAAAAAGGATGGACGATTGAAGGGGCATAATGACGTCATGGTCACGGACTTGCCTGGGATATACTCTCTTTCACCCTATACGTTGGAAGAAGTTGTCAGTAGAGATTATATTATGAATGAACATCCAGATGTAATCGTCAACATTGTTGATGCAACCAATCTGGAACGCAATTTGTATTTGACAACACAACTCTTGGAAATGAATACACCGATGGTGATTGCGCTCAACATGATGGACTTGGTTGAGAAGCGTGGCATAAAAATTGATGAGAAAAAACTTTCTCAGAATTTTGGCGGTGTGCCAGTTGTCGCTATTTCGGCCTTAGAAAAGAAAGGCCTGAAAGAATTGGTTGACCTGGCGCTGAAGACGGCAAAAGATAAAAAGCCGCCGCGTTTTATTGCTTTTGATGATAACGTTGAACATGCGCTCTCTTCAATTGCTCGAGATGCTGCACTGACGGGCGGTGAGGCACGATATTATGCCATTAAGCTTTTTGAACGTGACGAACGTATTTATTCTGAGTTTCATTTTCCAAGTGGAAATCAACAGAAAGTGGATGCGATTTTATCGGAAGTAGAAGATCGCTTGGATAATGATACGGAAACCATTATCACCAATGGACGCTACGATTATATTGCAGCTGTGATGCCCCAAGTGCAGAGAAAGCCGGAGCAAAAACGGGGCGAGCGTTCATTGACAGATAAAATTGATAGCATTGTTACCAATCGCTGGTTGTCATTGCCGATTTTTGCGCTTGTTATTTATGTTGTGTATTATGTGTCGATTTCTACTTTAGGCGATTGGTTTATCAACTGGATTGAGGAGCTGTTTAATTGGATCAATGCCGGTGTAGAAGGCTTCCTAACCAATATTGGGGCTGCACCATTCTTGATTGATCTTGTTTGTAACGGTATTATTGCTGGGGTTGGCTCCGTATTGACGTTTGTACCACAGCTGATGATTCTTTTCTTTTTCCTGTCATTCTTAGAAGGCTGTGGTTATATGAGCCGTGTTGCTTTTATCATGGACCGCGCTTTCCGTCGATTTGGGCTGTCAGGCAAAAGTTTTATTCCATATATCATTGGTACAGGTTGTGGTGTTCCTGGGATTATGGCAACGCGTACGATTGAGAATCAAAAAGATCGACGTCTTACCATTATGACAACCACCTTTATGCCATGTGGCGCAAAATTGCCGATCATTGGCTTATTCGTGGGTGCTTTATTCCCAGATAAACCTTGGCTGGCTCCTTGCTGTTACTTAATAGGTATTGTTGCAATTATTATCAGTTGCTTGTTGTTGAAATTATCGAAACCATTTAAAGGTGAACCAGCGCCGTTCATTATTGAACTGCCAGAATATCGTTTGCCAAAATTGAAGAATGTTCTTTCGATGATGTGGGAAAAAGGAAAGGCATTTATCATTAAAGCCGGGACGGTCATCTTTATTTGCTGTGCAGTCATCTGGTTCATCAGCAACTACAATTTCAGTTTGCAGGCTGTTGATGCACAGGATTCTATTCTTGCAGCAATTGGTGGCTTGTTGGTGCCTATTTTTGCGCCAATTGGGATTGATTCTTGGCAGGCAACGGCTGGTACTCTTAGTGGTTTGGTTGCAAAAGAAAACTTGGTTTCAACCTTGGCCGTGTTGTTCCAGGCGACAGGCGATGGCAGTGAAGCGGATCCTAGCTTGATTGCGCAGGTGCAGTCATTCTTTACGCCAGCTGCCGGCATGTCATATATGCTCTTCAATCTCTTGTGTGCACCTTGTTTTGCAGCTATTGGCGCCATTCGCCGTGAAATGATGAGTGCAAAATGGACTTTGGCTGCGATTGCATACCAATGCGGGTTTGCTTATGTTGTGGCATTTGTTGTATATCATGTGATGAACCTGTTTATGTAATAGCAGATATGTTATAATGAACCCTAGAAAGGAGTGTTGGCGTGTGGGATCATTCTTTACCGTACTTGTATTGATTGTTTGCTTGGCGTTTATAATACGTCATATGGTTCGTCAACATAAAAATGGCGGATCTGGGTGCGGTTGCGGATGCAGCGGGTGTTCCTCTGCGCATGCATCTTGCTCCTGCCAGAATCAGAAAAACACCATACATTAGAAAATAATGAAAGTCAAATGAAAGTCATCTGTAGCTTTTCGAAGTTGCAGATGACTTTTTTATTCGTTTGTGGTATAGTTAAGAAAAGTAAATGTATTGCAACAATGAAGATTGATGGAGGTGACCTTATGGATAGTTTGAGTGAGATCAGTGTCGTTTACCAGCATAAGCAGCAGCTGGAGCATCGGCTGGAAGCCTTGAAGGAAGAAGCGAAGCATGCTGAACAATTGGAACAGGACGCCCAGATGCGGTGTGAACGTGAAAATCTCGATGTGAGAAAATTTGAAAGCAATGATTTTAAGCAGTTTTGGTTCAAGCTTCGCGGTCAATATGAAGCACGTGTTTTGGAAAATAATGAGAAAGCTGCCGAAGCAATGCGAGCATTGAATGATGCCAAAAGTCATGCATTTGACGTTGCCAAAGAAAAAGAAGACGTGGAGCGGCAGTTGAAAGCACTTGATGGCGTGGAGGACGCGTATAAAAAGGCATTGTTGCTTCATGTTGAACATTTAGATTATTCCATTCATCGTGAAGAAATCATTCGCATGCAGGAAAAAATCAATTACGATTCACATCAATTGAAACTTTTGGCGGAGGCACGTGATTTGGGGCAGCTGGCAGGACGAAAAGTGAAACAGCTGGAAAGCAATCTTCAAGAACTGGATGCTGCGAAGGACGAGAAAAATAGAGATAAGGTAGAGGTTGCTTTTATTTCTGGATTGTCGGAATTGCGTATTCAGCTTCATCAATTAGAACAGATCCTTGATGAAATTGATGCCTGGGAAACAGAAATTTTGCATTTTAGCGAGCGGCTTACAGTAAATACATTGGATTTGTTTTTCAATAAGGAATCGTTGGCTCTGGCAAATATGGCACGTGAAAAAGCTGAGCGTGAGCTTCAGTGGGTAACAGATGGACTGGTAGAATGTGAGACCACCATCATGCATTTGGTTGTGGAAGTCGAAGAAACAAAAAGCATGCATCAGCGGCAACTGGAAACCTTTATCAGTGAGACTGACATTTGAGAAATTAACAAGTTGAGAAAAATTTAAAATTTTATGAAAACATATTGTCAAATGACGGTGAAGCTATTAAGATATATTTATAAATATGGATTGATTGCCAATTTGGCTGTAAGGAGGTACTTTTATGAAAGACTATGACAGCAATATCATCCGTAACATTGCGGTATTGTCCCATGATGGGGCTGGTAAGACGGCGCTTGTTGAATCCATGCTCTTAATGTGCAAAGGTGTCGATTCGGTTGGACGCGGCAAGGACAATAAGCATATTCTGGATTTTGAACCAGAAGAAATCACCCGCAATGTTACCATTCAACTTGGGATGGCACCTTGCGAATGGAATGGCTACAAGCTCAACTTCATTGATACACCTGGGTATTCGGAATTTTGCGGCGAAGTCAGTGAAGCGTTGCGTGCGGCAGACGGGCTGATGCTCGTTGTATCGGCTGAATCCGGGATTCAAGTGGACACCATTCGTGCTTGGCAGTATGGCAAGAAACTGCATCTTCCACGTTTGGTTTATGTGAACAAAATGGATATGGAAAATGCCGACTTTTTTGGCTCACTGGAACGTATGCGTGAGTTGTTTGGCAAGTCGGTGATGCCGCTGCAGGTTCCAATTGGTGAAGGTAATGGCTTCCATGGGATCATTGATGTACCAACCATGAAAGCGTATGAATGGGTGAATGGAGAACGTCAGGAATGTGAAATTCCAGCCGAGCTTCAGGATCGTGTGGATAAAGTTTTAGATATGTGCATGGAAGCGGCTGCTGAAGGCAGTGATGAACTGCTCGAAAAATATCTTGAAGGGGAGCCTCTGAGTGTGGATGAAATCTATGAGGGCCTCTATCAAGGGATGAAGGGCGGCCGTGTTTGCCCTGTATTGTGCGGCAGTGCCGTGTCTCATATTGGTAGCCGCCTGCTCTTAGACTGCTTGATCAAGTTTATGCCGGATACCACGCAGCGCATCAATGAAGCGGTTAATATTGACACTGGTGAAGAACTTTTGGTCAATCATGATGATCCATTCTCTGCGTTTGTTTTCAAAACCAGCTTAGATCCATTTTCTGGCAAACTCAGTTATGTGCGCGTGATTAGCGGGAAGGCAACAGAAGGCATGAGCTTCTATAATACCTCCAGCGAAAATGAAGGTAAGATTTCGAAAATGTTCACATTGGTTGGTAAGCGTCAGGAACCACTGAGCAGTGCATCGGCAGGGGATATTATTGTTATTCCTAAGCTGGACGACGTTCGTACAGGTGATACCTTAGCAAGCAAGGAATTCCCAGTAAAATATCCAGCCATTGATTTCCAGCCATCCCTTTACACGGTTTGCGTGCGTGCAGAAAACAAAGGTGAAGAAGACAAACTGGGCACTGCCTTGAATAAGATCGCAGAAGAAGACCCAACTTGCGTTTTGAAAAAAGATGTTGAAAGTGGCCAGCTGCAGCTGTCAACCATGGGCGAAGTTCATCTTGATCATATTATGAGCAAGATGGAACGTAAATATGGTGCAAAAGCCATTATTGATAAAGTTTATATTCCATATCGTGAAACCATTCGTGGCAAAGCGACAGCTGAAGGCAAACATAAGAAACAGAGTGGCGGTCATGGTCAGTATGGTCACGTAGTGATGGATATTGAACCAACAACCGATGGCAAGGAATTTGAATTTGTTGATGCCATTGTAGGTGGCGCTATCCCTCGTCAATTTATCCCAGCTGTTGAAAAAGGGGCAGTCGAAACATTGGCCAAAGGTGTCATTGCCGGCTATCCATTGATCAATATCAAATTGACGTTGAAAGACGGGTCGTTCCATAGTGTAGACTCCTCTGAAATGGCTTTCAAAGTTGCAGCTTCTCTTGCATTAAAGAAAGGCATTCCAGAAGCAAATCCTGTTCTTCTCGAACCAATTTACGCTGTAGATGTTATGGTGCCAGAAGAATACATGGGCGATATTATTGGTGATATCAGCTCCAAACGCGGTCGTGTTTTGGGTATGGAGCCTGGCGAAGATGGTATTACAACCGTTAAGGCACGTGTTCCATATGCAGAAATGTTGGATTACGGAGTACAACTGCGTGCGATGACACAAGGCCGTGGTAATTTTGACATGTCCTTTGACAGCTATGAAGAAGTACCGGCTAAATTGGCACAAGAAATTATTGATAAATACAAATCAGACAACGAAGACGATTGATGTCTATGTTAAGAATTCGATCGACATTGGCGAATGAACGCCAATGTCGATTTTTGTGTCATCAGATTACAAGAAAGGTGGAATGCTCGTGAAAAATACGCAAGACATCAATCCAGAAGCGCTCCATGTGACATTGAAGACAATTGCTACCATTCATACTCCCTATGAGAGCAAATTTGGTGTTCCACGTCAAAGTGGTGTCGTCACCCAACTGGAAAGCCGTATTGTATTTGAACCAGAATTTCGAAATAAGGACGCTTTAAGAGGCATCGAAGGCTATGACTATCTATGGCTGATTTGGTCCTTTTCGGAAGCTATTCGAGCAGATTGGTCCCCAACCGTTCGTCCGCCGCGTTTAGGTGGAAATGTCCGGCGCGGTGTGTTTGCCACACGCTCTCCTTTTCGGCCAAATCCGTTGGCGCTGTCATCGGTAAGATTGCTGCGCGTGGAAGATGATCCAGAATATGGTTCAGTGCTTATTGTTGACGGAGCAGACATGATGGATGGCACCCCCATCTATGACATTAAACCGTATTTACCGTTTACCGACAGCCATCCAAATGCGCGGGCAGGATTTGCAGAGAAAGTTATCGATGAACAGCTTCAAGTAAATTTTCCAACGGCATTGCTTGAAAAGCTGCCACAGCATTTGCGGGCTGGCGCAGTGGCCATGCTCGCCCAGAATCCTATTCCACATTATCAAAAAAAAACTGAACGTGTTTATGGTGTTGCGTTTGGTGGCTACGACATTCGCTTTCGCGTTGCAGAGCAAGTGGCGATCGTTGAAGACGTGGTAGAAAATGGAAGTTCAGATTGCCTATAGGAATTTGTTAAAACTTTATTGACATGTTCCAAAATTAAGTTATACTAGACAGCGAAAGCTATTACACAACAGGATGGAGGGGGAGAGCAATGGTTTTTGATCAAGTAAAAGAAAGTCTGGCCGATATCTTGAGCTGTGATGCAGAAAAGATCGATATGGATACCGACCTCGTGCGTGATCTCGGTGTGGATTCTATCGATACCGTCGAACTCATCATGGCTGTTGAAGAGACTTATGACATTACAATTTCTGACAAAGAAGCGCAGGAACTAAAGACTGTCGCTGATGTTGTTGAATTTATTGAAGATCACCTTGAAGACTAAAATTACTGTGCGGAATAGCGCAACTATTTCGACTATGGATTTGTTGAACAATTCGGTTTGAATAATGCAAGAAGTTGTAGTATGATATAAATATAAAGTATCATAGATACTACCACTTCAAAGGAGAGAATCAATCAATGAGTGACATTTGGGAAACACTTGAAGCACGCATTAAAGGTAAAAATCTTACCATCGTATTTCCAGAAGGCGAAGATGTCCGCATCCTCGGTGCTGTTGCACGTCATCACAAAGATGGACTGATCGTGCCAATTCTTCTTGGCAACCCTGAAAAAGTTCAGGCAGTCGCTAAAGAAAACGGCATTGATATTGAAGGTGTACAGATCATCGATCCAGACAACTACGCAGAATATGACGATATGGTTGCTAAATTTGTTGAACGCCGCAAAGGCAAAGCGACTGAAGAAAAGGCACGCGTACAGCTGCGTGACCCTAACTACTTTGGTACCATGCTTATTTACCTCGGCAAAGCCGATGGTATGGTCAGCGGTGCTTGCCACTCCACTGGGGATACCGTACGCCCAGCACTTCAAATCGTTAAGATGAAACCAGGCTGCTCTCGTGTCAGCGGCGCAATGGTTATGCTGAAGGGCGACGAACGTTATCTCTTCAGTGATATTGCTATTAACATCACTGTTGATGCACAGGCAATGGGTGAAATTGCAGTTGAAAGTGCAAAAACTGCAAAGACCTTCGACATTGATCCAAAGGTTGCACTTTTGAGCTTCTCCACCAAAGGTTCCGCTGTTTCTCCTGAAAGCGAAAAAGTTGCAGAAGCAACAAAGATCGCTCAGGAATTGGCTCCAGAACTTCCAATTGATGGTGAACTCCAGTTTGACGCTGCATTTGTTGCTAGCGTTGGTGAACGCAAAGCCCCAGGTTCTAAGGTTGCTGGTCATGCCAATACCTTTATCTTCCCAAGCTTGGAAGCTGGTAACATTGGCTATAAGATTGCACAGCGCTTTGGCGGCTATGAAGCTATTGGGCCTATCCTTCAGGGCCTCGCAAAGCCAATCAACGACCTTTCCCGTGGCTGTGATGAAGAAGATGCGTACAAACTTGCTATCATCACTGCGGCTCAGGCTGTTGCTGAATAATTTTGTCATTGTTTAATAAAACGCTCTGTATGCAATGCATGCAGAGCGTTTTTTTCTGAAAAAATGGTCGTGGAAAATAAAAAAGATGCGGACGATCTCTTGCAAATTCACCGATGTTCTGATAAAATATATTGCTGTAATCCCTGCTCTGCAAAGCAGAGCCGTTAGTCCGGGGGGAGGAGGTGCAAAGAAATGCGCGATTATGAACTTCTTTATATCATTAAGACGGAATTAAGCGAAGAACAGACTCAGGCTGTTATCGACCGTTATGTTGGCATCCTCGAAGGCGAAGGTGCTACCGTAGAAAAGGTTGACAAATGGGGCAAGAGAAAGCTCGCTTACACCATCGATAAGAAGTACACCGATGGCTTCTACGTTTTAGTGAACTTCAAAGGCGAAGCCAACGCCGTTGACGAAGCAGATCGTTTGATGAAGATCGACGAAAATCTTCTTCGCCACATGATCACCCGTGTCGACGAATAATTTTCTCGTCAAAAAGAAAGAGGGCCTAGAGCATGAATAAAGTTATTTTAATCGGTCGCTTAACTGCGGATCCAGAGCTCCGCTACACACCAAATGGTGCGGCAGTGTGCAGTTTCCGAATTGCTGTTGACCGTCCGTTTAATTCACAGAGCGGTGAACGCGGTGCTGATTTCATCAACATTGTTGTTTGGAACAAAGCTGCGGAAAACACTGCTAAGTATATGAGCAAAGGCCGTCAGATCGCTGTAGATGGTCGTCTGCAGATCCGCAGTTATGATGGTAACGACGGACAACGCCGTTGGGTTACCGAAGTTGTTGCTGACCGTGTCGAATTCCTTGGCGGCGGTGGCAGCGCTAATAATGGCGGAGACAGTTATGGCGGCAATTACGGTGGTCAAAATCAAAACTATCAACGTCAAAACGATCAATTCACTCAGGCAGCGCCAAGTGATAATTCTCTTGGCTCCTTCGGCACTGAAGTCAGCTTCAGCGACGACGACCTGCCGTTTTAAGTGAGAAAGGAGTTTTTACCATGGCAAGAAGAGAACGCAACAGACGTTCACGCAAGAAAGTTTGCCAGTTCTGTGTCGATAAAGTTGAACACATCGATTATAAAGACACGAACCGTCTGAAAAAATACATGACCGAACGTGGTAAGATTCTTCCACGCCGCATCACCGGTAACTGCGCAAAGCATCAGCGCGCACTGACCGTTGCTATCAAGCGTGCAAGAACCATGGCCCTGCTGCCATACACCAACGACTGATCAGTCATAACAATCAAAGAACCTTGTTCCAGTTGGAGCAAGGTTCTTTTTTAGATGCGCTAACTCATAATGCGTCTAATTTTTTGCGAAGTATTGCACGTAAAAAAGCAGCTCCGAAAACCGGAGCTGCTTTTTTTTATGCGATTTAGCGCTGAGGGTCAATGAGACCGTAGGTGCCGTCTTTGCGACGATAAACGACGCCGATGTCGTCGGTATCTGCGTTGAGGAAAATGAAGAAATCATGGTCGAGAAGTTCCATCTGCATGACAGCTTCTTCGATGTCCATGGTCTTAACAGTGAAGACTTTCTTCTTCGTGACGATTTCTGGTGCTTCTTCAGCATGTGCAATTTCATCCGCAGCTGGGCTGAACATTGGTTCTGCCTTCGCTTGTTTACCTTTACGGTTCATGCGGGTTTTATACTTGCGGATTTGGCGTTCGATCTTATCAACGATGGCATCAATGGATGCGTACATGTCGTTGGAAGATTCTTCAGCACGAAGAATGTAGCGGCCCAGAGGAATGGTGGCTTCTGCTCTGTGATCGCCCTTTTCAACGATCAGGGTTACAGTGCCTTCCATTTCGTTGTAGAAATATTTTTCAAGCTTAGAAAAACGCTTTTCTACATAATCTTTGAGTGCGTTGGTAACTTCGGTATTGCGTCCTTTAATGGTGATGTTCATAATGACCATCCTTTCAACAGTGACATTCTTTCACAAAAAAATGTGAATCTATACATTTATTATATTCTTAAAAATCTTTATTTCAAGGGGATTCATACATTTATTTCACGCAACATTTTCAAAAGCTCCACAAATCGTTGATCTGAGATGGAGTAAATCGACATCTGACCGGTTTTTTTGAATGTGACGATTTTGTGTGCACGAAGAAGTGCCAGATGCTGAGACAAAGAACTGTGTGAAATGTTTGATGCCTGCATCAAAAGATCATGAATTTCATTCACTGATCTTGGCGCTTCTGACAAAATGTACAAGATCATCAGGCGATTCGGGTTGCTGAGGAGTTTTAGCATGGCGGCTGTTTTTGTAAAGCGTTCACCGTCAGCCAAAAGCTCAGGCACAGAGTTGGCGCTTGGGGTCATTTATAATACCTCCTTAATTAAACTGCCGAAAAAAGTTTAATTTATTTCTTCTATAATTATTTTTATTATACCTGACTCTTTATGAAAATACAATATTTGTTTTTAAGAATATTCAATAATTTGGTCATAATCTCTACAGAGGTCATGGAGAATTGGTGACGATGCGCCTTTGCGCCGATATTTATTTGAGTTTTTTTGCCTATGTGGTATAATAAATTGGTTGAATCGACCGAAAAACACGAAACTGCCGAAAGGCAGCATTAATCAAAGAAAAGAGTGAATAGGTTGGGTATCGATACTTGGTTGAAAAAAGTATTAGACGACAATAAAAAAGACGTGAAGAAACTTGAAAAGTTTGCTGCTCAAGTGAATCAGTATGATAAACCATTCAGAGAATTATCTGACGAAGAACTTGCTGGTAAAACAGCTGAATTTAAAGAACGTTTGGCGAATGGCGAAACGCTCAATGACATCATGGCCGAAGCTTTTGCTGTTGTGCGTGAAGCTTCCGATCGTATCTTAGGTCTGCGCCATTTTGATGTTCAGATCATGGGCGGACATGTTCTTCATGAAGGCCGCATTGCTGAGATGAAAACTGGTGAAGGTAAAACGTTGGTGGCAACGGCGCCAGTTTACCTCAATGCATTGGAAGGCAAAGGGGTACATGTTGTCACTGTCAATGACTATTTGGCACGTCGTGACGCGGAGCAGCTGTCGCCGCTGTATAACTTCCTGGGCCTGAGTGTGGGCCTTATTGTTCATGGGCTTGATTATGTTCAGCGTAAAGACGCTTACGCATGCGACATTACTTATGGAACAAACAATGAATTCGGTTTCGACTATCTGCGTGACAATATGGTCATGCATGAACGCAATATGGTTCAACGTCCATTGAATTTTGCTATCGTCGACGAAGTGGACTCTATTTTGATCGATGAAGCGCGCACACCGTTGATTATTTCAGGTCCTGCGGCAAAAGCAAAAGACTTGTATACCCCGATGGTGGGCATTGTTCGTAAGCTGAAAAATGAAGAAGACTATACTTTTGATGAAAAACTGAAAACAGTTGCATTGACTGAAGAGGGTACCAAGCATGTAGAAGAAATGCTTGGTATTGAAAATCTCACCGATGAAGTCAATATGGAATTGGCGCATCATGTCAATCAGGCGCTGAAGGCACAAGTGCTGATGAAGCGTGACCGTGATTATGTGGTGCAAGATGGTGAGGTCATCATCGTTGATGAGTTTACTGGGCGTCTCATGTATGGCCGTCGTTACAGCGAAGGGCTCCACCAGGCTATTGAAGCAAAAGAAGGCGTGAAGATCGAGAAGGAAAGTCAGACTTTGGCGACCATCACCTTCCAGAACTACTTCCGCATGTATAAGAAGCTCGCTGGTATGACTGGTACAGCAAAAACGGAAGAGGACGAATTCAGAGCCATTTACGGCATGGATGTTGTTATTGTTCCAACCAACAAGCCGATTGCTCGTGTTGATGCACCTGATATCGTTTATCGTACAGAGAACGGAAAATTTGAAGCCGTTGCTGACAAAGTCGCTGCTTTATACGAGAAAGGACAGCCTGTTCTGGTTGGGACAGTGTCCATTGAAAAGAGCGAAAAGCTCAGCGATATTCTCAAAAAACGAGGCATTCCACATAAAGTTTTGAATGCCAAATACCATGAACAGGAAGCTATGATCGTTGCGCAAGCCGGTAAGGAAAAGAGCGTGACCATTGCGACCAACATGGCTGGTCGTGGGACCGATATTATCCTCGGTGGAAATCCTCAGCTTTTGGCTGATGATATTCTTCATAAAGAACATAAAGATGAAGAAGAGATTACGCCAGAAATGCAGCGTGAAGCTTTGGAAACCGCCAAAGAAATGTGTGCAGAAGATCATCAGCGTGTGGTTGATGAAGGCGGCCTTTACATTATCGGCACAGAGCGTCACGAAGCACGCCGTATTGATAACCAGCTGCGTGGACGTAGTGGTCGTCAAGGGGATCCTGGCTATACACAGTTCTACATTTCCTTGGAAGATGACTTGATGCGCCGTTTTGGTGCTGAAACCTTGCCTGCTATTATGGATAAGGTGGGCATGAATGATGAAATGCCAATCGAAAACCGCATGGTCAGCCGCACCATTGAAAATGCACAGAAGCGTGTTGAAGCACGTAACTTTGAAGCACGTAAGAATATTCTCGAGTACGATGATGTTATGAATCGTCAGCGTGAAATTATTTACGATCAACGCCGTCAGGTTTTGCAGGGGCACAATATGGCCGAAAGCATTGGTGCAATGATTGATCGTCTCGTTGATTCTGTCTGTGATGAAGCGGCACATGGTGAAACCTATCCAGAAGCATGGAACTTAGAACAGCTGACGCTGCGCTTGATGGAAATTTTTAATTTCCCAGATGGTGTGGACACTTCTGAATTCCCTAATATGGCTAGTGATGAAGTACGTGATGCCCTTAAAGAAAAAGCACACGCACGCTATGCAGCGAAGGAAGAAGAAATTGGCCCTGAAATCTTCCATGATTTTGAACGCAATATTCTTTTGCGCAATGTTGATATGAACTGGATGAACCATCTTGATGCCATGGATCAGATGCGTCAAGGGATTGGACTTCGTGCCTATGGTCAGCATAAGCCAATTGACGAATATCGTAACGAATCTTATGATATGTTTAATGAGATGACGTACAATATTCAATACGATACCATTCGCATGCTGTTTGCTGTCACGATTCGTCGCCAGGAAGAAGTTCAGCAGGAAGAAAACAAAGAAGAACGTACAGATATTCTGAATGCACGTCATGGTGATGAAGAGCCTGCTAAAAAGAAGCCAGTTACCGTTAAAAAGGTGGGTCGCAATGATCCATGCCCTTGCGGCAGCGGTAAAAAGTATAAACATTGCTGTGGTAAGAATGCGTAATGCCAAAGACAAGACAAAGCCGAAACCATCGGCTTTGTCTTTTTGATAAAAAGGAGTGGGGATATGGACTACGAAACACATAAAGCATTTGAAGAAGCCAAACAAACCTTGAGTGATTTGAGTGAATCGCTGGATTTGGAAGGCCGTAAAAAACGTATTGCTGAGATTGATGCCATCATCTCGGCACCGGATTTTTGGAACAATCCTGAAGGTGGCCAGGCCATTATGCAGGAAAAGAAACGTCTTGAAAGTAAAGTCGATCACTACAATAGTCTGGCAGGCAAAATGGACGATTTAGAAGTGATGATTGAATTGGCCAAAGAAGAAAATGACGCAGATCTTGAACAAGATATCGTGGATACTTTGGCAGATATCAGCAAAGACCTGGATGCTTTCGAATTAGAAACCATTCTGAATGGTGAATACGATGACAACAATGCCATCTTGTCAATCCACCCTGGCGCCGGCGGCACGGAAAGCCAAGACTGGGCTGAAATGCTCTATCGCATGTATGTCCGCTGGGCTGAACGTCATGGCTACAAAGTCGATGTTCTCGATTACCTTGATGGTGATGAAGCTGGGATCAAAAGCGTAACCTTGATGATCAGCGGTGAAAACGCTTATGGGTATTTGAAAAGTGAAAAAGGCGTTCATCGCATGGTGCGCATTTCACCTTTTGATGCGTCTGGACGTCGTCACACTTCCTTTACTGCTGTGGAAGTCATGCCAGAAGTTGAAAATGACACCACCATTGAAATCGATGACAAGGACCTCAAAGTGGACACTTACCGTTCCAGCGGTGCGGGCGGCCAGCACGTCAATAAGACGGAATCTGCTGTTCGTATCACACACATTCCAACTGGCATTGTCGTTCAATGCCAAAACGAACGTTCTCAGATTCAGAACCGTGCGACAGCTATGAAAATGCTCACTTCACGCCTTGTCGAAGAGAAAATCAAACAGCAGGAAGCTGAAATTGCACGTTTGCAAGGGGAACAGCAGGATATTGGCTGGGGCTCTCAGATTCGTTCTTACGTTTTCCATCCATACACCTTGGTTAAAGATCATCGCACTAATTATGAAAAGGGCAATGTAAACGCCGTCATGGATGGGGATATTGACGAATTCATCAATGCCTGGCTGAAACAACAGGCTGCTAAACAGTTGGCCTATAGCCAGCAAAATAAATAAACGACATAATTTAAGAGGCCGCTTTGCGAAGCGGCCTCTTGTTATGATGGGAAAAAGAGGGGAAAATATGTCACATCGGCCAGACTTTTTTGCGATGCCTTCTTATGAAGCGTTTGAAAAATATTATTGGTATCGTGAAGAATTGCAGGAAATATGCAGAAAATTACACATTGATGCCAAAGGCACCAAACAGGAATTAAATGAGCGCATTAAAATGTATTTTGATGGCCAGCGCATGGAAAACGTGCAGCGTGCGGCTTCAAAACGATCGGGTGGACCGATAACATTGTCAACACCATTGTTGCATTGCGGTTTTTCGTTCAACGACAAGTTTAGAGCGTTTTTTGCTAAGCAAACGGGGGTTGATCCGTTTAAGTTTACAGCGAACATGGCGGCAGCTTGGCGTCGTGTTCAACGGGAAAACGATGAATCCTTCACTTTACAGGATATGTTGAATGTGTTCGAAGGAACATCAGATTATGCAGTGTATGACGCTGGAGCGTGTCAATGGAATCAATTTTTCAAAGATTTTTGTGCCGATGCGAGAAATAAGCAATATAAAAACAAAATGAAAACGGCTGCTGTGCTGTGGCGAATCGTACGTGATTCCACAGAAAAGAAAGTGTATTCCTATGAATTGGTGCAAAAATATGAAACGCTGCTGAAAAAAGATGCGTCCGCTGATGAATGATGATGCGACGCTGGTAAGAAGAACCGCGTAAACAAAAAGCACGAAACAACAATATTGCTGTTTCGTGCTTTTGTTTATTTGCCCAGCTGCTGCAATTCATCAAGCGTGGCGTCCAAATTGCGTCCGTGCCAATAGTCATCCGTGCCGTAAAACAGTTTTAGACTGTCCCAGCTCAGATAAGCGGATGTCCGAAAGCCCATGAGTTCTTTTTGCTGAGCTGTTAAACGCAGTGTATCCGTTGTTGTAACAATTGAAATCACATAGTTGAGGCCGTCTTCATCAATCTGAACAGTTTGGATGTCACCGTATGGGATTTCTAGTGTTACTTCTTTTTTCAGTGCCAGCGTCAGTTTGCTGAAAGGAATCATAACAATCTTTTCTTTGCAAAGCTGAAGCACATAGAACTCTGCATTGAAGAATTCAGTGATGCGAGCGCTAAGATTATTGGGTGCAAATTTTACAACGATGGCGCGATCGTTCAGTGGATCGAGACCGAGCTCTGAGAGCACAGAGAGTAATGTTTTTTCACTTGCCATTGTCAAGTGCCTCCTTTATTTTTGTATACATGTCTATTATATACAAGGGGGGGCAATTTCAAGTTAAAATTTACTTTTTTGAAGACGATACTTTTGATAAATTCGCAAATACGCTAGAATAATAATGAAAATTCAAGAGTTATCTTTTTGTGAGCGCATGCAAAACAATTGTACCTTGACAATCATATGGTCATTCGTTAAGATAATGTAGAGTCGAGGTGAACTGGATGGATCAAGAGATGATGCGCCAAGCCATTGCTGAAGCGCAGAAAGCGCTGGTTGCTCACGATGTGCCGATTGGAGCGGTTGTTGTGATCAATGGCGAGATTGTCGGTCGTGGCTATAATACGCGAGAACGTGATCATGATCCTTCCGGGCATGCAGAAATCAACGCGATGCGCGATGCGGCGCAAACGCTGGGACATTGGCAGTTGGATGGTGCGACGCTCTATGTGACGCATGAACCTTGTCCAATGTGTGCAGGTGCGATGCTGTTGGCGCGGGTTGCCACAGTGGTTTACGGTGCAAGTGAGCCAACCTATGGCGTTTGCGGCAGTCAAATGAATTTGCTGCAGTTTCCAGGGTTTCCGAACAATGTTCGAATTCGTGGTCCGATTGCGCAGGAGGCGTGCAGTGCACTCACTCGTGCATTTTTTCAAAGTTTGAGAGATGCAAAATAATTTTATTTGGAGATGTACCCAAGTGGCTGAAGGGTCCGCACTCGAAATGCGGTAGGCGCTTCACGGCGCGCGAGAGTTCAAATCTCTCCATCTCCGTGTTGCCAGGTTGTGTGTTGCGCGGCCTGGCTTTTTTCGTGCGATAATAGAAAAAACTTGACTTTCGTAAAATCTGTGTTATTATAAATAATGTCTTCGGGCGGTTAGCTCAGTTGGTTAGAGTATCTGCTTGACATGCAGGGGGTCGCTGGTTCGAGTCCAGTATCGCCCAGACCGAAAGAAAAACGCATTCTGTAAAAGAGTGCGTTTTTTTCTTTACTCAGGTATGCTATAATTTGATATTGTATGGCAAGACGGTAGGAATGCCAAAAGAATAATTTGAAGAGGTGTATTCATTTGATGCTAGGTTTCAAGGAACTGGAGCTGTCAGACAAGGATATTTTAAATAGATTTTTTGCAGCTTGTCAGAACCAAAACACGGAATGTTCATTCACCAATCTGTTCATGTGGCGCCGTTGTTACGCGGTGCGTTGGGCGGTGACTGATAATCATTTGATTGTTGAGCCGAATGCATTTGAAGAAAGTTGGATTTTGCCGCCGTATGGCTTAGATGAAGATGATGATTTGTTCCGAGCAGCTATTGAGCATGCTGAGGAAGATTATCGTGACCGTCATAAACGGTTGGTCATTCGCGCGGTGACAGAACGAGATAAAGAGCGTTTGGAACGGCTTTTCCCAGACAGATTCGAATTTGAAGAAGAGCCGGACATTGAAGACTATATCTATGAGGCTGAAAAAATGCGCACGTTGAAAGGGCGTAAATTAAGCAAAAAACGTAATCATATCAATGCGTTTAAGTCAGAACATCCTGATTACGAATTGGTGCCGTTAACGCCTTACAATACAGAATTGGCCTGGGATTTTGTAGAACATTGGTGCGGAGAGCGCAACCGCGAAGAAGGCATCAATGACAGCCTCCTTTGTGAGCGCGAAGCCATTGCCGATGCTTTGATGAATATGACTGCGTTAGGTTTCAAAGGGCTGATGATTCGTGTTGATGGACGCATTGTTGCCATGACCTTTGGTGATATGGTTAATCGGGATACGGTGCTTATTCATGTGGAAAAGGCATTTGCGGAGTATAGAGGCTTGTATCCACTGATCAATCAGGAATTCCTGAATTATTATTGGAAAGATGCCATGTATGTCAATCGTGAAGAAGATATGGGCTTGGAAGGGCTGCGTCATGCAAAACAATCGTACTACCCAGCCTATCAGGTGACCAAATATAAAGGTGTGTTGAAAGATGAGCCTGCATCAGATCAGAATGGCCACTGATGCCGATCGTGAGGCATTAGAAAATATATGGGATTATTGCTTTCATGATGGGGAGACGTTTCAACGCTGGTATTTTTCGCAGTATTATCGCAAAGAAGAATGTATCGTCGGCTGTGTGAATGATGTTCCTGTGGCAAGTCTGCAGGTGATTGACTTGCCGACTCGCGTCAAAGGACAAAATCTGCGTGCTGGCTATATTGTTGGGGTAGATTGTCTCCCAGAATATCGCGGCATGGGTTTTACACGCCGCTTGATGGAAGAGGCGCTGTACCATTATGCACCAGAGCATGATCTGCAATTGCTGCACTTAATGCCTTTTGAAGCAGATTTTTATGAACCTTATGGTTTTGTATTCAGTGACTATCATTTTAAAATGGAACTGGATATTGAAGAATTTTATCGTCCTGGCAGTCGAGAAATGGCCCATGCGTTTTCTTGGGAACATGTTGATTTGGCTTCGCTCGATCGGTGGCTGCCAGTATTAGAGCAAGTTTATGAGCGCTGTACACAGCAGTATGACATTTGCGTTTTACGCAAAGGACTGCGGCGCTGGCGGGCTTTGGCAGATGATTTGGCGATGGAAGGCGGCTATTTAAAACTGCTTTATGATGAGTCGCATCAACCGGTGGGGTTATTGGCTTATATAATGAAGGAAGAGGCGGTGTTTGTAAGAGAAGCACTGGCTTATGATGCGCGTGCGCGTCAGGCTATTTACTACTATATTGCCAGTCATCGTTCACAGGTGAAACGCGTGCAGTGGTCAGCACCGGAAGATGAGCCTATTGCTTTTCGACGCAAAAAAGATAAAGATGGTGTCATGTATCAGCCGTTTATGATGAATTTGATTTTGGACCCGATGATTCTTCCTTTGTTTGCTTCTGCAATGCCGGAAAAAGATTTGGTGTTTTCGGTAAAAGGTTGTGGCACATTTCGGTGGTTGGCGCATAGTCTGCATATAGAAAAGGTGTCAAAGGATGTGCAAGGACCAATTTTGAACGGCCGTCAGTTAACGCAAATGGTTTTTGACCGCAGCTGGATGCCGCTGGAGGATGAGGCTGTGCTTTCATCAATGGCAGCGCTCTTTACAAGAAAAATGGTCAATTTTAACAATGAGTACTTTTAAGAGCGGTTCATATTGCAATTCGCTCTAAAATTGGGTATTCTTTATGTGAGTGCAATCATATTTATGTGGTGCAATATCCCAGTTTTGTACTGTAGGAGGTCCAGCGATGTCTTTAGAGCTGACGATAGAAACAATTTCCGCCGAACAATTTTTTAATATGGTTCTCGCGGGTGCAGATACTTTAGATTTACATAAGGAAAGCGTCAATCAATTGAATGTCTTTCCAGTTCCTGATGGCGACACGGGGACAAATATGGCCATGACGATGCAGTCGGCGGCAAAATTTATTCGCCAAGCAGAAACACAAAGTGTGGAAGAATATGCAAAACAAGCAGCCTATGGCGCTGTCATGGGCGCGCGCGGCAATTCTGGCGTTATTTTTTCACAGATTTTGACAGGTTTTGCGAAAACCATGAGCGGTCAGCAGACGATCGATGCAGCCGCGCTGGTTGCTGGTTTCAATGGCGGCGTACAGTCTGCTTATAAAGCAGTGAGCAACCCTATGGAAGGAACCATTCTCACTGTTGTGCGAGAAGCAGCCGAAGCATTGGCGGGACAGTACAAAAAAGGCATGGATATTCTCGAATGCCTGCGCATTTATATTGCTGCTGGGCACGAGTCGTTAAAACGCACACCGGACCTTCTGCCTGTTTTGAAGCAGGCAGGGGTGGTTGATGCAGGCGGCAGTGGTTATTTATATGTCATCGAAGGCATGTTGGCCAGCCTTGAAGGAAAGACTATTGAAAAAATTGAAGTGGAAGACCGCGGTGAAGCGGATCTCAATGATCAATTCGATCACTTCTTTGCTTCTCCTGAGGATATTGTCTATCCATATTGCACAGAATTCCTTGTTCGCACAAAGAAACATGATGTAGAAGAAGACATTGATGTTTTAAAAGGCATGCTTCATGATCTGGGTGACTGTATGCTGGTTGTTGGTGCCGGAAATACCATAAAAGTACATATTCATACGAACCAGCTTGCTCGTGTCATCGAATGTGGTGCATCACTTGGCGAACTGGATGATATTAAAATCAACAACATGCGCTCGCAGAATAAGGCGCTGCAGAATAAAGGACAGCAGACCGATCAGCCTGCGGTTTATAAAGATGCCATCATTGTTGTCTGCAATGGCGAAGGACTGGCAGATATTTTTAATGGCTTGGGCGCAACGCATATTATTAGTGGCGGTCAGACCATGAATCCTAGCACACAGGATTTTTTGGATGTTCTTGATCACATTGAAGCGGAGAACATTTTCATTTTGCCAAACAATAAGAACATTATCATGACTGCACAGCAAGCGGCCGGCATGGCAAAGAATAACAACGTGCATGTGATTCCATCAAAGACATTTCCGCAGGGTATTTCTGCATTGATGGGATATATGCCAGAGGTAGATGTTGATGAAAACATCAACAATATGACTGGCAGCCTGGCAGCGGTTCAAAGTGGGGAGATTACGCAAGCCGTGCGCGATACAACCATTGATGAGGTTTCCATCCATCAGAATGAATATATGAGCATTCTTGATGGTAAAATCATTGCTTCATGTGAGACCTTGGAAGAGGCTGTGGAAGCAACGGTGGAAGCAATGGTGGACAATGATGCAGAACTAATCAGTTTGCACTATGGCATCGATGTTGAAGCAGATGATGCAGAAGCAATGGTGGAAAAACTTGAAGGAGAGTATGACGACATCGACTTTGAACTCTACGACGGCGGACAGAGTGTGTATCATTACATTGTGTCTGCGGAATAAGTGAGGTTGATTCATGAGAATAGCGATTGTAACAGACAGTACTGCCGATATTCCACAGAACTTGGCGGAATCGCTGAATATTAAGGTGATTCCATTATCTGTGCATTTTGGTGGTAGAGCCTATTTGGATCGTATAGATATCTCAAATGAGGAATTTTACAGCTACATTGGCACAGCAAAAACTTTGCCAACGACATCACAGCCTTCTCCGGCACAGTATTTAGATGTGTATCGTGCCTGCAAAGAAGAAGGCGCAGAACGTGTTATCTCCATGCATATTTCTTCAGAAATGAGCGGCACTTATCAAGGCGCAAAACTCGCAGCGGAGATGATCAAAGACGAAATCCCTGTAGAAGTGATTGATAGTCGTACAGTGACTATTGGTTTGGGGCTGCAGGTTGTGTCGCTGGCGCAGTATTTGCAGGATCATCCAGATGCAAGTTGGGATGATGTCCTGGAATGTGTTCAAGCAATCATTAAAAAAACACGCATCTATTTTCTGTTAGACACCCTAGATAATCTGCAAAAAGGCGGCAGCATTGGCAAAGCAAGTTATCTGGTTGGTTCGATATTGAATATTAAACCTGTGCTCGTTGTCGAAGATGGTTTTATCAGTGCTTATGAAAAAATTCGTGGCAAAAAAATTGAAAGGGCCGTTGATCATTTGACCGATATTGTTGTTAAAATGATTGATCCGACAAAGACATTACATATTGTTTTGGGATATAATAATGAAGCGTATTTAGACATTCTCAAAAATTCGTTGCTGCCAAAGTTGGTGGCACATCTTGATGATCAAGGCATAGCGCCTGACAGCTACGAATTGGGAAGCGTGGTAACGACGCATATTGGACTTGGCGGAATTGGTGTAGCATTTTATCAATTATAAGAGGTGGAAAGCATGGATAACAAATTGAAAAAGATTGAACGACGACTCGAAAAACTGTATCGTGTGCAGAAGCAATTGGAAAAAAAGCGTAAAAAGTTAACGAAGGTTGCAACAAAGAGCAAAAAGAAGGCTGCTGCAAACAGTAAGAAATTGGCTGCAGCAAAGGTGCCTGTAAAAGTTGCAGCGAAGACGGGCACGAAGAAGAAAAAACTGCTTGGCATTGTTGGTGTTTCCATTGGTTTGGCAGTCGTCTCAACAATTGCAGCCGTGCTTGTTACCAAATTGATTCAGCGTGCGTCTGTTCAGAAAAATGCAGGCAATAGAAATGCTTACGAAGAGAACGCTGATGTCCCAGCCAGCGCAGGAAGTTCCGATTATGAAAAAGCAAGCCTAGAAGAATTGGAAGAAGCACTTCTTAAAGTTGAAAATCAACTTGATGAAGTCACTGCAGCTATTGAAAAAACGAAAAACTAATCTGTTGGCCCATCACCGGGAAATGGTGATGGGCTTCGTTATTTTTATTGATAAAAAGGCTTGCGCGCGCGTCGTAAAGATGATATACTCTTAACGTTGTAAAAAACACGGTTCTTTGTTCCGCGCTCTGGAGCTCACAGGGGTGAGAGGGACGCGTAAAAAAATAGAACCGGAAGAAAAAATCCAAATTATGAGAGGAGGTGCCAAAATGTCAGTCGTATCTATGAAACAACTTTTAGAGGCTGGGGTACATTTTGGTCATCAAACACGTCGCTGGAATCCTAAAATGGCGCCGTACATTTTTGCAGAAAGAAATCAGATCTACATCATTGACTTGTCTAAAACCGTCAAGCTCATCAATGAAGCTTATGATTTCGTAAAAGAAGTCGTTGAAGAAGGGAAGCCAATCCTGTTTGTTGGTACCAAGAAACAGGCTCAGGAATCCATCAAGGAAGAAGCTGTTCGTGCTGGCGAATACTATGTCAACGAAAGATGGCTCGGCGGCATGCTGACCAACTACAAAACCATCGAAACCCGCATCAAACGTCTTTTCGAACTCGAAAAGATGGAAGAAAACGGCACGATGGAACTCCTTACCAAGAAAGAAAAAGCTATTCTTCTTGGCGAAAAGGAAAAGCTGGAACGTTTCCTTGGTGGTATCAAGAACATGCCAGAACTTCCAGGTGCTATCTTTGTTGTAGACCCTAAGAAGGAAAAGATTGCTGTTCACGAAGCACGCAAGCTTGGTATTCCTGTTATTGGTGTTGTTGACACCAACTGCGATCCAGATGAGATCGATTATGTGATCCCTGGTAACGATGATGCAATCCGTGCCGTTAAGCTTTTGACTTCCGTCATCGCAGACGCTGTTGTTGAAGCTAAGCAGGGTGCAGCAAGCGCTGAAGAAGTTGAAGCAGCTGAAGAAGAAGCTGCTGACGCTGAATAAGATTGTTGATTTAGGTAACCGAATTGGGCTCAATGAGGTTACCTTTTTTAAGATGAACTTATCGTTTTAACGCATTATTAGGAGGAATTATAGTGGCAAACGTTACTGCTTCTATGGTAAAAGAATTACGTGAAAAGACCGGTGCTGGCATGATGGACTGCAAAAAAGCACTCCAGGAATGCGACGGCAACATGGATAAAGCCATCGACTATCTGCGTGAAAAAGGGATCGCTGATTCTGCTAAGAAGAGCGGCCGTATCGCTGCAGAAGGCGTTGTTGCTTCTTACATCCACATGGGCGGCAAGATCGGTGTTATTGTTGAAGTAAACTGCGAAACCGACTTCGTTGCAAAGACCGATGCTTTCAAGGAATTTGCACAGAACATCGCTATGCATATTGCTGCTGAAAATCCAAAGTATGTTACCCGTGATGAAGTACCTCAGGCTGAACTCGATCATGAACGTGAAGTTCTGATCGCTCAGGCTAAGAACGAAGGCAAGCCAGACAACATCGTTGAAAAGATGGTTGAAGGCCGTCTGAAGAAATTCTATGGCGAAGTTTGCCTCCTGGATCAGGTTTACATCCGTGCAGAAAACAACGAAACCATCGAAACCTATGTTAAGGAAGCCATTGCTCAGTTTGGCGAAAACATCAAGGTTCGTCGTTTTGCACGTTTTGAAATGGGCGAAGGCCTCGAAAAACGTGTTGACGACTTCGCTGCAGAAGTTGCTGCTCAGGCTGGTGTATAATCCACTATTGAATGTTAAAAATCCCGAGACCGTCTTGTACGGCCTCGGGATTTTTTGTTGTAGACATTTATTCCGCTCGAGGGTTTGATATAATATAGAAAACAACGGTTCTGCAAGGAGACAAAGTCATGGATTTATTAGAACATCTAAATGCTGCACAGCGTGAAGCGGTGACGACCACGGAGGGAATGGTGCGCGTCATTGCGGGAGCTGGCTCAGGAAAAACACGTGCGCTTTCTCATCGATTTGCTTATCTGGTCAATGAACTAGGGATCTTGCCTGGTAATATTTTATGCGTAACGTTTACCAACAAATCTGCAGCGGAGATGCGTCACCGTATCCATCAGCTGACAGGAGACAACGATACAGGATATATCAATACGTTTCATGGCTTTTGCGTGTCTGTGCTGCAGGAAGATTGCTATGCCATACAATATCCTCAGAGCTTTTTGGTGTTGGATAATAATGATATTGATGCCATGCTGCAATTGATCTATGAGGAGCGCGGCTTGACGTTACGGGATAGAACGTTCTCTGATGCTCGCGATATGATAGAAATCCGTAAGTTAAAAAAAGAGCCGAAATACTACTATGACATGTTAACGATGTCTCTGGAAATATTGCGGCAAAAATATGAGCAGGCAACGGCTGCCGATGATATTATTTTTTACGGCTATTTGTATCAAGAAAAGAAATGTTTTGGCGTTGATTATAATGATTTGATTACCTTTACATTGCATATTTTTAGAGAAAATGAAGAGGTGCGTTTGAAATGGCAGGAGCGGCTGGAATACATTATGATTGATGAATTCCAGGATATTGATGCGCTTCAAGTTGAGTTGATGGCAGTGTTGTGTGATTATCATAAGAATTTATTTATCGTTGGTGACCCCGACCAGACGATATATACGTGGCGTGGTGCAAATGTAAATTATTTGCTGAATTTTGATCAGAGATATCCGGCGACGAAGACCATTATGATGATGGAAAATTATCGTTCCACGCCTGAGATTCTAGCTGTGGCCAATCATTTAATTGCGAAAAACCAGCACCGCATGAAAAAAGCCCTGATTCCAGTTTGCCCATCGGGGCAAGCGGTGGTCTGCCACTTTGCAGATCATCAGGAAGCCGAAGCGGCATGGATGGTTGATGAAATCAAAAAATTGAAGGCGTCAGGCATTCCCTACAGCGATTTGACGGTGCTTTATCGTGCGCATTATGTGACTCGAGCTGTTGAAGAAGCGTTTATCAAGGAAAAAATTCCTTATATGATTTACAGCGGTGTACAGTTTTTTAACCGCAAGGAAATTAAGGATGCGTTGAGCTATTTGCGCATGATTCTTTATCAAGATGATCTGTCGTTTCGACGTATTATCAATGTGCCTAAACGCAATCTCGGAAAGCGGCGCATGGCTTTTTTAGAGGAACTGGCGGAAACACAGGAATGTACTTTGTATCAGGCGCTGAAAAATAATCTTGCTGATCCATTGCTGAAAGGAACAAAGGCACAGGCATTTATAGACCTGATTGAGCAATTTACTCAGGAATATGAGGGACGTCCTGTTTCGGAAATTTTGGCGGATATTCTCAATAAGGGTGGGTATGAGACCATGCTGCGCACAGAAGGCAGCCAGGAACGTTTGGATAACCTTGCAGAATTGAAGCAGTCGGTATACACTTTTGAAACCACTTGCGGCGAAGAAGTGACACTGGCGTATTATTTATCGCATGTGGCATTGCTGACTAATGCGGATGCAGATCAGGGCGGCGATCGCGTAAAGCTCATGACCATTCATGCTGCAAAGGGACTGGAATTTCCCTATGTGTTTCTTTGCGGACTCAGTGATGGCATTTTTCCATCTCGGCGGGTGCGGTCCATTCAGGCAATGGAAGAAGAACGTCGTCTGGCATTTGTTGCTTTGACCCGAGCTGAGAAAGGATTGTATTTATCGGAAGCGGATGGCAGAAATTTTGATGGAACGGTACGTTATCCGTCACGCTTTTTGATGGACATTGATCCAAGGCTGCTTTCTTTCACACAATCACCAACCGCTGCACGCATTCAGTCGGCCAAGCGGTATTTCTCACGCAGTGAACAACAGTTGGTGGATGAAGAACAGGCCGCTTTATTCAGGCCTGGCTTGCGTGTGCACCATGCAGTCTTTGGTGATGGTACGGTCTTGGCGATTGATCAAGATAAAAGTGCTTATGTGATTCAGTTTGATGGGATGCAAACACAACGTGCCATTTCTTTTCGCACTAAGCTGGAGAAACTTTGAGCACGATGTGCTTTTTAGAAAATTCCGGGCGTTTATTGGAAAACGCACTGGAATTTTTCTTTGCGCGAAATCCTTGGTGAAAAGCCTGCAATTCGTCAAAGAGACGTTTCATTTATCATGAATAGTATGGTATAATAGGCCCAGTGTAAAAAAACAGTCTTCAACAATGAACATGGGGGTATGACTATGGAAGCTAAATATAAACGTGTCATTATTAAATTGAGCGGTGAAGCACTTGCCGGGGAAATGGACTTCGGTTTGGAAAGCAACACGCTGAACTCTTTGGCAGATCAGATTTCAGAGATTGCTGATCTGGGTGTGGAAGTGGCAGCAGTTGTTGGCGGTGGAAATATCTGGCGCGGTGTGGCTGGTGCAAAGCGCGGCATTGATCGTGCAACAGCGGACTATATGGGCATGCTGGCAACGGTGATTAATGCACTGGCCTTGCAGGATGTTTTGGAAAAGCATGGTGTAGACACACGCGTTATGTCTGCCATTGAAATGCGTGAAGTGGCAGAACCATATATCAAGAGAAGAGCCATTCGCCACTTGGAAAAGGGCCGCGTTGTTATCTTTGCAGCGGGCACCGGCAATCCATTCTTCTCCACTGATACAACCGCGGCGCTGCGTGCGGCTGAAATCGAAGCGGAAGCCATCTTGATGGCGAAGAAAGTCGACGGCGTATATGATTGTGATCCAAAGACGCATCCAGAAGCTAAGCGTTTTGAAACATTGACCTTCTTAGAAGTGCTGAATCGCGGGCTCAAGGTCATGGATTCTACAGCGATCTCCTTGTGCATGGACAATAATATTCCAATCCAGGTGTTCAATATTACCGAAAAAGGGAACATGATGAAGGCTGTTTTAGGTGAAAAAATCGGAACTTTAGTAGGAACAGGGGAATAAAAAATGATTGATGAAATTTTATTAGACGCTGAAGAGCGCATGGAAAAATCCATTAACAAATATCGTGAAGATCTTACCCACATTCGTACAGGAAAAGCCAATGTTTCTCTGTTGAATGGCGTAACCGTTGATTATTATGGTTCACCAACGCCAATCAATCAGGTAGCAAATGTCAGTGCGCCTGCACCAGATTTGCTGACCATTCAGCCATGGGATAAGGGCATCATTAAAGATATTGAAAAAGCCATCTTGAAATCTGATCTTGGCTTGAATCCAAACAATGATGGGACCATCATTCGTCTGCCATTGCCTCAGCTGACCAAAGAAACGCGTACAGATCTTGCAAAACAAGCGCATAAGAAGGCAGAAGAAGCCAAGGTTTACATTCGTAACATCCGTCGTGATGCCAACGATTCTATCAAGAAACTTGAGAAGAACAAGGAAATCACAGAAGATGAATCTAAGGGCGCTCAGGATGATGTTCAAAAGCAAACCGACGCGGCTGTTGCAAAGATTGAAAAAATCTATGACGAAAAAGAAAAAGACATCATGAGCATCTAATGCCAAATCAAAGGACCGATTGGATCGGTCCTTTTTTATTGGACAATTCTTGACTGAAACGATGTATTTTTTTATGGAGTATGATAAAATATAAATTGATTGTCCTTATAAATCATGAGGTGAGTCAAATGGAAAATAAACATCATACACTCGATGATATTAAAAATGGCAGTATTCCGCGTCACATTGCTGTCATTATGGATGGCAATGGACGCTGGGCAACTGCGCGAGGCATGGTGCGTCTGGCTGGGCATACGGCAGGCGTTGAAGCCATCGATGAAGTACTGGAAACGGTCAAAAAGATTGGTACAAAATATTTTACTGTCTATGCTTTTTCGACAGAGAATTGGCGCAGACCAGAAGATGAAGTAAATGGATTAATGAACTTGTTGGTTGAGTATCTTGATAAGAAGATTGCAAAGCTGAATGCCGAAGGTGTGTGTGTGCGTACCATCGGTGATCCGGAAAAATTAAGTGCGCGTGTGCGGCAAAAAATTGAAAATGCCTACGCATTGACAAAGGACAATGATGAAGTGATATTTAACATTGCGCTGAATTATGGCGGGCGCCAGGAGATTGTTCATGCGTGTCGTGAGATTGCAAGAGCATGTGAAGCAGGCGAAATGTCTTGGGATGCAATTGATGAAACCTGTTTCGCGGACCATTTGTATACTGCAGGACAACCAGATCCGGACTTACTGATCCGTTCCTCTGGTGAATTGAGATTAAGCAATTTCCTGCTTTGGCAAGTGGCGTATTCAGAGTTTTGGATCACAGACACCTACTGGCCGGATTTCCGTGCTGGAGATTTGTACGATGCGGTGTATGCGTATCAAAAAAGAGACCGTCGATATGGTGGCTTAAAGAAGTAGGTGAGTAATGTGAAAACAAGAATTTTAACAGGGGTTATTGGCATCCCGGTTGTTTTGCTATGCATTTTTGGCCCTACGCCATTGATTTATCTCTTGGCTTTTGTCATGATGGCGGCGTTGAATTATGAGCTTGCGCATATGCAGGGTGAGCAGATGCAGCGTAGTTTTTTGGCGTTTGGCTTTCTCAATATGCTGATTGCATTCGGCTGCTATTTATTTGTTACAAAAGAACTGGGATTTATTTTTGCCATCACCAATGTGTTGGTCATGGCTGAAGTGGTCTTTTCCTATCCGCGTATTCAACTTTCTGAAATGCTGTTTTTAGCGTTTATCAATATTTATGGCACTTGGCTGCCACTGCATATGATTTCTTTGAGATTGCTCAATGATGGTGCATGGCTGTTGATGAGTGTGTTCATTATGGTTTGGATATGCGATTCGGGCGCTTATTTTTCAGGCTACTTCTTAGGCAAGCACAAAATGGCACCGCATCTATCGCCAAAGAAAACCATTGAAGGTGGCGTTGGCGGCGTGCTGTTGACAGTGATTGCTGCTATTGTAATTGGACAATTTCTGCCGCTTGCAACCAATATGCTGCATACCTGCCTTATTGGCCTGCTGGTGGCCATTGGGGCGATTGTTGGCGATTTGTTTGAAAGCTATCTTAAACGTTCCTTTGGTGTCAAAGACAGCGGCAATATTTTACCTGGACATGGCGGATTTGCTGATCGTTTCGACAGTTTCCTGTTGGTTGCACCGCTGTGTTTCTATTATTTCAGCATCATGCAGGGCTGAATAGAAAGGATTTACAATGAAACATCTGGCAATTTTAGGCTCTACAGGTTCCATTGGCACCCAGACGCTGGAAGTTGTGGATGCCCTGGGAACTTATCAAGTAGATATTCTCTCTGCACATCGCAATAAGGATCTGCTTTATCAGCAAGTGATGAAGTATCGTCCAAAGCATGTGTTTATCACTGATTCAACGACATATGAATATTTCAAAGGCGTTCAGCAAGAAACGCCTTTTTGTCGTTATCATTATCTTTGGCATGATTATGCATCCTGCTTGTCGGATATTGATTGCGTGATTGGCGCAATCACAGGCGCGGCAGGCATTGAACCAGTGCTTGATTCCTTGAGAGCGGGATTGCGCATTGGTTTGGCCAACAAAGAAACCATGGTCGAAGCGGGCGACATTGTGCTTGCACTTTTAAAACAGTACCATGGCGAGATTATTCCGGTAGATAGTGAACATTCAGCGATTTTTCAATGTTTGGAAGGACGTCCGGATGAAGTTGCTAAGATCATCTTGACGGCTTCCGGCGGACCATTCCGTACTTGGGAAACAGAACGTTTTGCAAGTATCACCAAGGCGGACGCGCTGAAACATCCAAACTGGTCCATGGGTGCAAAGATCACCATTGATTCGGCAACGATGGTGAATAAAGGCTTGGAAGTTATCGAAGCACATTATTTGTTTAATTGTGATTATGACCGGATCCAAGTTGTTGTTCATCCAGAAAGCATTGTACATTCCATGGTACAGTTCACCGATGGTGCCATTAAGGCCCAGTTGGGCTTGCCGGATATGCGCCTGCCGATTCAGCTGGCGATGACATATCCGGCACGTGTCGCAACAGGGTTTGAGGCGCTTGATGTTTGGGAAATGGGTACGCTCCATTTTGAAAAACCACGTTTTGATGTGTTTCCGGGCATCACAATGGCCTATGAATGTGGGAAACAAGGTGGTTCGGCACCGATTGTCATGAATGCATGCAATGAAGTGGTTGTGGCGGCCTTTTTAGAGGATCGCATTCGTTTTGTAGACATTGTGCCAACGGTGATGGAATGTGTTGCGCGCACGCCTTGGCAAAAAGTAGAAACGCTGGATCAGATTCATGCCATTGACGCTGAGGCGCGTGCTTTGGCTGCTGACTTGATTAAAGGTTGAGTGGATAAGCAATGAATATTATCATTTCTATCTTCATCTTAGGGTTCCTTGTTGCCATTCATGAATTTGGACACTTTATTGTTGCAAAGATCAGCGGAATGTACGTGACCACATTCAGTATTGGCATGGGTCCTAAGATTGCTTCTTTTCAAAAGGGCGAGACAGAATATGTGATCAGTGTGATTCCTGCTGGTGGTTTTGTCAGTGTCAAGGGCATCAGTGGAGATCCTGATGAGGATAATGATCCGGACGACCCTCGTTTGTTCCAGAATCGGCCGATCATTCATCGCATGTTGTTTACCTTAGCGGGACCGTTCATGAATTTCCTGACGGCCTTGGCAGCGCTCTTGATTTTTTATCTGGCGCTGGGGGTCAATGTTGCAGATAATGACAGCCCGCCAATCATTGCAGAAGTAACCGCTGATTCGGCGGCTGCGTCGGCGGGGTTGGAAGCCGGCGATGAGCTGCTTTCCATCAACGGTCAAACCATTCAGACCTGGAATGACGTTGACCAATTGATGGAAAATTACCAGAGCGGTGACATGGACATTGTTTTCGCGCGCGATGGTGAAACGAAAGACACCGTGTTAACGCCTGCGTACAATGAATCCTTGAATCGCTATGCGCTGGGTGTGACGAAACAGCTGGAATCTGTTCACCAATCGCTCAGTTTCACTCAGGCGCTGCGGCAATCGGCTTTTATGACAGCAGGAATGAGTACCGTGATTTTTGACGCGGTGATGGATCTTGTGACTGGGCGCACTGCTGTGAATGATGAAGAAGGCGGTCTGTCAGGGCCTGTTGGCATTGTGAATGCCATTGGCGATTCTGTGAGCCAGGGCGTTTGGAGTGTGGTCAGCTTGGTGGCCATTCTTTCGGTAAACTTTGGCCTTCTGAACATGCTTCCT
The DNA here is from genome assembly GCA_937976375.1 of uncultured Peptococcaceae bacterium. GTDB lineage: Bacteria > Bacillota > Peptococcia > Peptococcales > Peptococcaceae > UMGS1590. The sequence goes on from CALJRU010000052.1 coordinate 40,222, forward strand.
GTTCCAGCATTGGACGGCAGCCGTTTCTTGTTTTTGGTGATTGAAGCGGTTCGCGGCATTCCTGTCAGTCAAAATAAAGAGATGCTGGTTAATTTGATTGGCGTTCTCGCATTGGGACTGCTGATGGTGTATGTGACCTACAACGATATATTGAATCTTGTCAATTAATGGGGTGAAGCAATGAGACGTAAGACAGTTTCTTTTTTGATTCGTGATGTTGGTATGGGCTCGGAGTATCCTGTGACCGTGCAGTCGATGACCAATACCGATTCACACGATGTGACTGCGACGCTGGCACAGGTTGAACAGCTGGCTGGGCTTGGTGCAGCAATTGTACGTGTTGCGGCACCGGATATGGCTGCCGTGCCTGCGGTTGCAGAGGTCGCACGACAGAGCAGCGTGCCGATTGTGGCAGACGTTCATTTTGATTATCGCATTGCCATTGCGGCGTTAGAGCAAGGTGTGGATGCGGTGCGCATCAATCCTGGCAATATTGGTGGGCTGGATAAACTTGAAGCCGTGGTTGAAGCGGCGAAAAAGGCTGACGCGGCCATTCGTATTGGTGTGAATTCGGGTTCTGTTGAAAAAGAACTGCTTGAAAAATATGGACACCCTTGCCCAGAAGCTATGGTTGAGAGCTTGGAAAAATATGTGCGGTTTTGTGAATCGCTGGGCTTCAAGAAATTGGTCCTTTCAGTCAAGAGCTCGGATGTGCCAATGATGATTCGCGTCAATGAAATGGCCGCAGAACGCTTTGATTATCCGCTGCATCTTGGCGTGACCGAAGCAGGAACTGTGCGCGGTGGTACGATCAAGTCATCGGTCGGCATTGGGGCGTTATTGGCACATGGCATCGGTGATACGATCCGTGTTTCGCTGACAGGTGATCCTGCCAATGAGATTCCAGTGGCTGTCGGTATTTTGAAAGCATTGGGCTTGATGAAGGCTGGTGTGGATATTGTCAGCTGCCCAACTTGCGGCCGCACGCAGATTGATTTGGCACATCTTGCTGAAGAAGTGGAAACGTTGTGTCAGACCATTGACCGCCCTCTGAAAATTGCGGTGATGGGATGCGTGGTTAACGGACCTGGTGAAGCAAAAGAAGCGGACCTCGGTATTGCTGGCGGCAAGGGCGCAGGCATCATTTTCCGCAAAGGCGAAATCGTGCATAAGTGCCATGAAGATGAGCTTTTGGACGCGTTTAAACAAGAACTGGAGAAACTGCTCAAAGAAGAAAATAGCTAAATAAACAAAAAAACTTCGTGTCGCTTGGCACGAAGTTTTTTTGTTTATTGGATGGAACGCCCCAATGCGTTTGCCTGCTGAAGCTCTGATTTTCCGTCAATATCACCGGGATACATATTGCCGCCAGCAAGAACGTGGCCAAGGTTGTTCCATTGCAGATGGTCCATGAGGTGGTCGTAATATGTGACCACATCGTCAAACCCATGGCCTTCAGCAGCCATCAGCAGTGCGCTGGCGCGACCGTTGCCGCGTAATAAGTTCCCGTCTCCTTCTTCCAGCGCAAACAGACGGTCAATGGTTGTCCGGAGCTGTCCGCTGAGATTCCAGTAATAAAGCGGTGAAGCAAAGACAATCACATCACTGTCTTTGATGACGGGGTAGATGAGATCCATATCATCGTGTTGAACACAAGGACACTCTTGACTGCTGTGACCGCCAAAGCAGCCTTTGCAGCCATGAATGGTCATGCTGTCAAGCTGAAAGAGGGTAACCTGATTGCCAGATGCTTCAGCGCCTTCCGTGAAGGCTTTAATAAGGGCCGCAGTATTGCCGTTTTTGCGGGGACTGCCATTTAGAATAACAATTTTTTTAGACATCGTGTTTCTCCTTTAAATAGCGTTTGCCAATTCAGCAGCTTGTTTACAGCCGTCGGTTTGATCAATATCACCGACGTTAAGGACGCCTGGCACCAAAACTTCGCCGATCATCTGCCATTTCATCAAGGCAGCAGAGCGTTCGATTGGTATGCGCACGCCATCAAGGACGGTGCGGTCGTCTTCCTCGCAGCAGGCGATGATGGCACAGCCTTTGCCAGCAATATCTTTTCCTGCCACACAGAATGAATACATTTTGTCCAATACCGCTTTAATTTGTGCTGGAATGGAGTACCAGTATACAGGGGTGGAAAAGACAATGACATCGGCATCTAAAGCTGCAGGAGCAATGGTATTGAAATCATCATCAAACGAGCAGGCTTTTCCGGTTTTGTAGCAAGTTTCGCAGGCGTGGCAGCCACCGATGGTCATATCTGCAGCGTCAAAGCGGGTGACCGTATGACCCTTGGCTTCTGCAGCTTTGATGAATGCTTCGGTCATGGCAAAACTGTTGCCATTTTTGCGCGGGCTGCCGGTGATTACAACAATTTTTTTACTCATGATGGTTTTCCTCCAAACGTCATAGATTCTATGATTGGCAGCGGTTGAGTTGACTTCTTTCACCGCTCATACTATGATCATAACAAGAACAGATTAAAAAACAAGTACGCACATTCAGGTGCGATACTTACCTTTAGGAGAGTGGTAAAATGGGCATACGTTGTATTTCTGATGAGCAGCTTTGTAACACTGGTTTTAGTTATACGCTGTCGTTGATCAATGGCAAGTATAAAATGACCATTCTTTATACGTTAATGGAGTTTGGGGTGGTGCGGTTTAATGAAATGAAAAAATATATTGGCGGTATTTCCTATAAAACCTTGAGTGCCAATTTGAAAGAACTGGAGGCTGATCAATTGGTGCACCGTGAGGAATATCCGCAAATTCCGCCCAAAGTAGAATACAGCCTCACTGAGCGTGGAAAGTCGTTGATTCCCATTCTTGATGGTATGTGCGAATGGGGCGATCAACACCGACTGTAGGCGGATGATGTGTAAGCCATGGGATTTTGGCGGGAGATTTTCGCTGGGAGTGATTGCGTTCCCTCGTGGCTTCTCGTATAATTAAATGTTGTAAACAATGAACGAACCACATTTTGGAGGTTATTTTTTTATGAGAATGAAACATGCTTTGATTCCTACCCTGCGCGATGTGCCTGCAGAAGCGCAGATTCCTAGCCATCAGCTGCTTCTGAAGGCTGGCTACATTCAGAAGGTTGCTGCTGGGATGTACACTTATCTGCCGCTCGGAAAGCGCGTGCTGGCTAAAGTAGAAAAGATCGTCCGTGAAGAAATGGATGCTGCGGATGGTCAGGAAATTCTTATGCCAATCACTCAGCCAGCGGAGCTTTGGGAAGAATCTGGCCGCTGGGGTGCCTATGGTGATGAAATGTTCCGCGTGGTAGACCGCCACGGGCGTGAGTTCTGCCTTGGGCCTACTCACGAAGAAGTGGTAACCGATATTTGCCGTCAATTTATCCG
>CALJRU010000053.1 GCA_937976375.1 uncultured Peptococcaceae bacterium
GAGAAGATCACTTTACAGTATGGACAGATGTGATCGTCAGCCCGCAGTTCTTTGCGTGGCTCTGCGGATTTAAGACGTCGGCGAAGGTTCTCGGCCCCGATGATGTGGTCAAGCAGATGGCAGAGCATGTCAGGTCGATCGCCGCGCAGTACAAATGAAGGTGGGAGAGAAACAATGAGATCCATTTTTCACAGTAAGGTTACCTGGTTAATAGGTCTTCTGGTCGCTGCAGTCTTATCCTTCTTCTGCATCGCCCCACATATGACTCAGCCAAGTACATACCAGAATTCACTCAACACTCTGCAAGGAAAGCAGGAAACCGTTCTTGAGCTGACAGCTGTTTCTGCAGCGGCATCAACAGCAATAACCGTGCTACCTGGTGACGTGGCTACCCCCATCGCAGATAAGCTGGCAGATCTAAGTGGTTATTTTCTAATCGTTCTTTGCGCATTCTTTTTGGAGAAGTATCTACTGACCATTACAGCAAGTGCGACATTTTATGTACTTATTCCCCTCTCCTGCGCTTTATGCGCTGCATATATTCTTTCCTCCAAGCGATTCTTTGGTGAACTGGCTTGGAAGATCGTGTGCTTCGGCCTTTCAATCGTTCTTATAGTACCAACCAGCGTTTATGTCTCTAATGTGATTGAAGAGACGTACAACACCTCAATCAGCACAACAATAGAAGATGCCAAGCGCGTTACTGAAGAGATACAGACGGACGACAGTACAAATAACACCGAGGAAAGTTATGGGATTTCGGGGCTCTTTTCCAAAGTCACCGAAGGGATCAGCAAAGCAACGATGAAAACCGTTGATAAGTTTAAGCGTGTGCTCAACAACATGATCGAGGCCCTTGCAGTAATGCTGGTAACCTCTTGCCTGATCCCAATCCTTGTAATCGTCTTCTTTTCCTGGCTGGTCAAGCTTATTTTCGGAATCAACATTCCGCTACCAAGCCATGATTCAATCACAAAAGCGAAAACCATGGCGCATCAAAAACAGGATAACTGAAAGAAGTGCTCTTTACATAAATCATGTCAACTATTGACCAGACCCTTAAGCACCTGCAAAAATCCACCTTCCGCGCAAAGTTTCATTTGAGCGAAAAGGACAGGCAGTACATAATGGATAGGGACATGGACACCATTCAACGTCATGCCGCCGAATTCATCCAAACGCGGCTTG
>CALJRU010000054.1 GCA_937976375.1 uncultured Peptococcaceae bacterium
GCCGTGTCTCAGTCCCAATGTGGCCGTTCACCCTCTCAGGCCGGCTACTGATCGTTGCCTTGGTAAGCCGTTACCTTACCAACTAGCTAATCAGACGCGGGTCCATCTTTTAGCGACAGCACTAAGGCCGCCTTTCTTACAAAGACCATGCGGTCCTTGTATATTACGCGGTATTAGTCATCGTTTCCAATGATTATTCCCCTCTAAAAGGTAGGTTCCCCACGCGTTACTCACCCATCCGCCACTAACTCGGGCAATTCCTTCCGAAGAATTCCTTGCCTCCGTCCGTTCGACTTGCATGTGTTAGGCATGCCGCCAGCGTTTGTCCTGAGCCAGGATCAAACTCTCCGTAAATATCTTACGAAAAGCTTCTCTAGCTCTTCATCATTTCATTGTTCGGTTGCTTTTTCAAGCACTGGATTTTGTTCGCTTGGCTGTTTAATTTTCAAAGAACAACCTGCCGCATCAGCGACAGCTCATTTATATTACCACAGCTCGTTTATCTCTGTCAAGAACTTTTTCAAGTTTTTTAAGAGATTTGCTTGCTGGGTGTTGGTCACTCTCGCGCCAACGAGAATGTATTATACGCGTACTTTCTCACTTCGTCAACCCCTTTTTCTATCTTTTTTTGCTTTTTCTTTTCTTTTTCTTGGTTTCGTTTTTTTCTTTCTTTTATTCTTTCGGTCCCTTTTTCTCTTTCCCACTTTCTGGTATTAGCTATAATTATCATTTTTCTCTTGCACGGTGCTTTCTCTATGGATTACAATGATGTTAGTTACTTTGTATAAAAGGAGGCCCTTGGTACTATGACTCAGACTGTACTTGTAATGGGAGGCACCGGCTTTTTGGGTAACAACTTGGTTACTCATCTATCCCACGGTGGCTACCGTTGTATTGTAAAAACTCGTCATCCCGAAGCACATTATGATTCACGTAATGTCAAATATATCGCTCATTTTTCAGAGATCGCTGAACCGATCGATATTGTGGTGCATTTATCAGGGGTTCCTGTCAGTGTAAAACGCTGGTCTAAAGCTTTTCGTCAGGAAATTGTGGAAACGCGTGTCAGACCATTGCATAACCTAAAAAATTGGATGGAAAAGCTCCCAGCGGAGGATCGCCCTAAATTGTTGTTTGTTGCATCATCTTCTGCATATTACGGAATTGGTACTACGCGCCCTACACATATTTATGATGAAGATGGCCCAGCTGGGAAAGATTATTATTCCAGAATGTTTGTTGAAATCGAGGAACAAGGACATGCCATGCGTTCTGTTTTTGATCGCGTTGTTATTTTGCGGACTTCAAATGTTTTAGGTATTGGCGGGCACGTTTTCCACCAAATCACCAAGCCAATTAAAGCTGGTTTTTCTGGTATTTATGGCTCTGGCGAGCAGCCATTCCCTTGGATCCACCATCAAGATTGGACACGTATCGTCGCATATCTTATTGAACACCAGGGAGGCAGTCATGATATTTATAACTTGGCTGCTCCGGCTATGAATCAACAATATGAATTTGCTGGTTTGGCTGGTAGTTTTATTGGTCAAAATCATTCCCATGCTGCACCAAAAGCTTTGCTTTACCTGTGGTGGGGAAAATTAAGAGCGGATACGCTGATGCGCGGTAATTATATAGAGCCACGCAACATTTTAGAAGAAGGCTTCACTTTCCGCTTTAACAATTTATACGAGGCTATGGATTATATTTTCTGACACATTAAAGGCTGAAGGCACATGTTGTAATGTACCTTCAGCCTTTAATCTTTCAAATCAGATGTCCAACCAAGTTTCCAGTATTTAAGCATAGTATGATAAACAATGTTAACATAAACAGCCGATCGAAATATTTATCATTTACGTGCGTGGCAATATATCCACCTAAATAACCACCCAAAACAGCAGCTACCATCATAAATGGCAGCACAGTAATATCCACATGTGAGAAATGGTTGGTAACACCCATTGTCATGACGTTGGCTCCTTGCGCACATAGGATGATGCACAGGGATGAAAAAACAGCGCTTTTACTTGTCATAGACAGTAAAATGACCAGCAACGGGCGATTAAATATGCCGCCGCCTATACTTAGAAACGCAGCAATGGTGCCAAGGCCTATCCCTACAGTCAACATGAGTGCCGAATTTTTAACATGATAATGTGGGATTTTATCTTTAATCAATTCATGAACCATAATAAGCACAACAATTGCGATTTGGCAAACGCTTTGAACAACGATAACTGTTGAATCATCTGTAGACGCTATAAAATGATCAAGTACCAATTGCCCCAACACACCGCCAATCATGCTACCCATGGTAAAAAAAATGACTACACGCCAATTGATGCCTAGAGCATTTCTTCGACTTTTTATGATGCTGACAATTGTCATTGTCAAAATGGTAATACTCGCCATGGCATTAACAGATGCTGCAGAAAAGCCGCCTAATGCATCCATAAGTGGTTTGATGATGATGCCGCCACCAAGTCCGCTAATGGCACCCAATGTGCAGGCAAAGAGAACAATAAAAAAAACCAAAATACTTGTTAGCACGCGAATTCCTCCCTTTATATTTATAAAACAAATAGCGACCGGCCTCTGTTTTTCAGCGCCAGTCGCTATTTGTTTTTTATTTCGTGATGGTTGATCGTTCAATCATATATGGATTGTCGTTCGAATACGGATAGTCTGCGGCATATGGATCAAGATCACTGTAACGTTCTCGTTGTCCAATATAGATGTTGCCGCCATCGGATATACACTGAATAAATTTGTCAGGATTATTGCCAACGCTGCCAATATAGATATTTCCATCATCCGATACAACATCCGCATCTTTCCAGTAGCGTCCGTCATACCCTATGTCTACATTGCCATTGGATTGAGCCTGAATGAGCATGTTGTATGGCAGGTTACGAGAAAGCATTGTAATGTCGCCATTTTCACTGTTCAAATTCCATTGTCCTTGGACACGGGTATCATAGTAGAAAATGCCACCACTTTGTGTTTCTGCATCAACGCGTTTAAAATCGTTTTCAAGAAAAGTAACTGATCCATCGTCACCAGAAACCATCAATGATGTGGCTTTGTTTCCGTAAAACCGCAGCGGCGTGTCACCACCAACAACCTGCATGCTGTCTGCCTTGACGTGCGCAATATATCCATAACCGCTGTCACCGATCTGGGCAAGCAGATAATTGGTGCGCAGATCATCCACATGTAGATCCAGCGCCTCACCGTTGATGCTAATGCTGGTATAATCTCCTTGAGGCAGCAACACCTGCATGGTTAAATCTTTTGCATCATTTACTGTTTCTCCTTCTAGCGAAATGGTACATTCGGTACCTTCAAGATCAACTTTTGCTATTTGATCGCTATAACCATTGCCAGCCAGGATAACTTGCGGTTTTGATAAACTGGACACCATGCCAACTTCCAGCTGAACACCAGATGCTTCGATGGTAAGATCGGTTAACCCGTCACGCGTGACAGGAATTTCTACCTGCTGAGCAGCATGTCGCGTCTCAAATGCACCGGAATGATCATTAAGGCTGAAATTAAAAACCAAAAATACGAGAAGGCAAACCACAGCCACCACAATAAATAGCAACTGAAAAGGACGTGTCTTCTTTAATAAAAGTTTGATTCTTGCATCCAATATAAGCTCGCCTCCCAAATTCAATCATTTACTTCTCTATTTTACACATTTAACAAGCATCCTGCAACATTTAATATCTCTTGTCAAGACCCCGCCTCTTGCATGAAAACCTTGCAGGTTCAAAGTTTTCAATCATTTTTAGATGCCCTGAAATCCGCTCTAGGCCTATATCTGACACATTTGTCCGCAATGGATAAACTAAAGTTTGGCCTCTTATCAGCGCAAGTAATTTTACAAGCTTCTTATATCCTGATACACTGAGCACACTAGATCAATGTCTTGTCACAACATGACAAGAGAAAGGGGTGCCTTATGAAAACAATTTTGAAAAAAGTTCCAATTCCAATGGCCGGGCTGGCGCTTGGGCTGGCCGCATTAGGCAATCTGCTTCAAAGTTTTTCGCCTGAAATTCGCATGCTTTGCGGAATGGTTTCAGCGATCCTTTGGGTTCTGGTCATGGCGAAGATCCTACTCTTCCCTCAAATGATCCAGAAAGACCTCAAGAATCCTATCGTCGCCAGTGTTTCCGGAACTGTATTCATGACAGCGATGCAGCTGGCTGTGTATGCAAAACCAATTTTTGGACAATATGCTATTCTTCTTTGGTTTGCAGCAATCATTGGCCATGCCATGCTGATCATCTGGTTCAGCTGGAATTTCATGCGTCATTTCAAATTGAACAATGTTTATCCAACCTATTTTATCGCTTACGTTGGTATCGTTGTTGCATCTGTAACGGCACCTCAATTCGGAATGGAATGGCTGGGAATGATGATCTTTCGTTTTGGCTTTATTGTCTATCTGCTGCTCCTTATCCTCGTAAGTGCACGCTATGTACTTCATACGATCCCACTTGCGGCGCGTCCATTGTTCTGCATTTACACCGCACCAATGAGTTTATGCCTCACCGGCTACCTCTCTGTTGCTGATCCAAAATCTCCTATCCTTCCAATTACCATGGGCATCATTGCCCAAGTACTCTATGCACTTGTTCTTCTTCGTCTGCCAAAACTCCTGCGTTTGCCATTTTTCCCAAGTTTTGCTGCATTTACGTTTCCTTTCGTAATTACAGCCACTGGGTTGAAAACGTTACTTGCTTGGCTCGAAGGTATTGGTTATACAATTCCAGTTTTCTTCAATGTTCTCGTCGTTTTAGAAACATTGGTAGCAGTTGGTCTTGTTGCCTACACTTTGATTCGTTATCTGCGTCATCTTTCCTGCGGCAGCGAACGCAGAAGCCAGGCTCTGCTTTTTGAAGAATGCCAATGGTGCTGCACCTAATCATCAAACAAAAAATCCTGTTTTTGCAAGAGCAAATAACCTTGCAAAAACAGGATTTTTTTATCGTTTTTTCTTGGCTTCTTTTGCTTCGGCTTTTTCTTTTTTAGCCTCAGCTTTTTCATCATACAATGGCAGATACACCGTAAAGGTGGTACCAACATCCTTTTGGCTTTTCACTTCAATTTTACCATCATGTGCCAATACCAACCCTTGTGTAATCGCCATACCCAAACCAGTGCCGCCAGTCTCTCGAGCGCGTGAACGGTCACTGCGATAGAATCTGTCAAAAACATGCTGACATTCTTCTTCACTCATACCAATGCCAGTGTCCGCTACAGAAAAGATAAAGTACTCTTTATCTGCCCAAGCGTTTAATATGACAACACCACCATCTGTAGTATAGCGCAAAGCGTTGCTGACCAAATTTAAAACAATTTGCTTTAATCGTTCTGGGTCCGCATAGCAGTATGGCAATTTATCGGCAAATTCCACTTTTACAGTAATGTTGCGTGTTTCTGCGTCTGCCTCAAATAAAACCACAAAGTCTTCAACAAAGCTCTTAAAATCGATCAGAGTTTTGCTAATTGGCATATGCCCAGCATCCAAACGCGAAATATTTTGGAGTTCAGTGACCATTCCACCTAAGCGAAGCATTTCATCATAAAGTGCTGAAAGATCTTCCGGAGAACAAGCTTCGTTTTTCACCAATTTATTTTCAAGTGTTCCTGCGATGGCTGTGATCGGTGTGCGCAATTCGTGGCTAATATCCGCAAACATTTGCACGCGCGCATCATTAGCGCGCGACAGCTCCGTCGACATCTGATTAAATGCCAGCGCTAATTCGCCGATTTCATCATCATTTTCAATGTCTACTTTTTCATTTGTTGATCCCTGCGCGATACGCCGCACTGAAAGAATCAATTTATCCAAAGGCCGCGTTAAATTACGTGCAAAAATCCAGCCAAGAATGATAGCCAAAACAATTGTTGCCACAACACCCAATACAACGGATCGGCGCGTATCTGCTAAATAGCTGTCTGTTAAGTACCAGAATCTGTCGCCAATATAATCCGCTGGCAAAAGGTAGCCAATTAACTGCTGTGACCCTTCCTCATAAACCGGATAACCATGCTCCAGCAATCGCGTCTTTACTTTGAGACCTACTTTATCCGATTCTGTATCTGGACACGTTAAAATGGTTCCGTCAGGAGCAATAAGGATTACAGACAATTCCATCTGCTGCCGAACCACGCCATAAGGGGTCTGCACCATAGAACTGCTGAATTCATCTTGCACGCCTTCCCAAGAATTACCATTCTCAGTGTAATATGCTTCGTACCGCTCTTCCCATACGCTGATCTCAGCCTTTGACGTCTGCATGAGGTATTCATCAAAACTTCGGCTCATCAGCTGCAGCGTGACACCACCAACTATCAATCCCGTCAACACTGCCATCAGTGTCATCAGGGAAATGATTTTAGTCGACAGTTTCATATTTATCCCCAAACTTATAGCCTAAGCCATATACCGTCTGAATAAAGATTGGTTTTTGTGGATTAGGCTCAATTTTTTTGCGCAGATTGCTGACGTGCGTATCAATAGCGCGTTCATATCCTGCATAGCTTTCTCCTAACGTTGCTGTCAAAAGTTGCAGACGACTATACGGACGTCCTACATTTTCACTCAACGTTACAAGAATTGCATACTCTGACGGCGTTAAATCAATGCTCTTGCCATCATAAAATACTTCACGACGGTCTAAATTGATGACCAATTTGCCGAACGTACGCACTTCTTCAGTATTTTCAACAATATGCTTACTGCGGCGGAAAACAGCCTTAATACGTGCGTTTAATTCACGCAAACTAAACGGCTTGGTAATATAATCATCAGCACCCAATTCCAGTCCCAACAGCTTATCAATCTCTTCATTACGCGCTGTAACCATGATGATCGGTGTATTATGATGACGACGCACTTGCTTGCAAACTTCCATGCCATCAACCTTAGGCAGCATCAAATCCAAAATAATTAAGTCAGGCTTCATCGACTCAACCAGTTCCAGACCCAATTCTCCATCTCCTGCTTCTACGACTTGATAGTGCTGATTTTCTAAGTATTCTTTTATGTTAGTGCGAATATTTTCTTCATCTTCCACCACTAAAATTTTTTCGTTCATAGGTACACACCTTTCTTGGTTAATTATAATGTGATGCACGTGTGTAAGCGATGTTATAATAGTCCATCAGCTGCTGACTTGCACGTTCCCAGCTGCTAGCCTCTGCTTCTTTACGAGCAATCACCCGAATCCGTCGCACCAAATCACGATCCTCCAAACGATCAATAGCTGCATCCAAAGAATCTTCATCGCCAGACGTATAAAAAATAGCATCTCGGCCATCTTGAAACTGCTCTGTGGTCAACGGACTGCGCACAGCAATGATAGGGACTCCTGATGCCATCGCTTCCAACAGCGTCAGGCCAACTTGTTCGTTTAACGTCGGGAAAATGAACGCATCGCCCGAAGCATAGGCCTCAGCCAAATTGCGTCCACGTAAATAACCTGTAAAAACGCAATTTGTACCACTAAAAGTTTTCTCAAGCTCGGCTCTATGTTCTCCATCTCCAACAATTGCCAAACACACATCACTTCGGCGACGCATCATTGGCAGTAAAGATTCCAAATCCTTACGTTTGAGCAAACTGCCCACATAAACCAGGAGTTTCTTATCCCTTTGTCCCTTATTTAAGATTAAACGCATATCCTCTGATGCATACTTTGGATTGCGCTTTTCTGAATCTACGCCTCGTTTTAGCACATGCGCATTATAAATGCCAAAATTCTCAAGCGCATGACGCATAACATGTGATGTACAAAGATTCAACGATGCTGCCGCAGAAATCTTTTGACGGGCTTTCCAGATCATTCGTTCGGATACACGATGGTTTAAATGCAGCCGTTTCAAACAACTCATGTAGTTTGTATGATAACTAACAACAACCGGAATTTCCAGTTTTGTTGCATATTGTGAAGCCGCAAACCCTAAAATCAATGGATTAACAATATGAACCACCTGTGGTGAAAAATCCATCATAATATCATTTATCCGCGTCAGAGAAGGCGCCCAAAACAACTTTTTACCAAATGGCAGCTTTTTATCCTGGATGCCATAAATGGTAGCATCTTCAAACTGATCGATGCCGCGGTCTGGTGTGACCACAACCACCTGATGGCCTTCCTTCAAAAAATAGCGAATAGCCTCTGTCAGGCGCAGGACCAACCCATCCGCGACAGGCAAAAATTCCTCCGTGACGATCATGATCCGCATAGGCCCCTCTCCTTTCTTTTACCGTCAATCATCTCATCGTTATCCTACCACAAATGCGCACATTGTTCTATAACCCTCACAGCATTATTTCAATTTCTTAATAGTTCCATAAAAAACGGCCGTAAACCTATATTAAGGTTTACGGCCCGAAACGTCTTAATTATTCTTCATCAAGAAGCGGATCTCTCATAACCGCACCTGTGCTTGAAGAAGTCACCAAATATGCATACCGACGCAAATAGGAGTTCACGATTAAATCACGTTTTGGCGTTTTTCGATCAGCTTTACGTGCTTCCATTTCTTCATCGGTCAAGCGAACAGACAAAGAGCGGTTTGGAATATCAATATCAATGATGTCACCTTCGTGCACCAAACCGAGAGGACCATTTTCGGCTGCTTCTGGAGAAATATGGCCGATGCAGGCACCAGCTGTTGCACCAGAGAAACGACCGTCAGTCAAAAGAGCAACTTCTTTACCAAGGCCAGCACCAATAATTGCAGATGTTGGAGAAAGCATTTCCTTCATCCCTGGACCACCCTTTGGCCCTTCATAGCGAATAACGACAACATCACCAGATTTAATCTCATTATTGGTGATGGCTTCAAAAGCTTCAGCTTCAGAATCAAATACGCGAGCAGGGCCTGAATGCTTCAGCATTTCAGGAGCCACAGCCCCCTGCTTTACAACAGCACCGTCTGGAGCAAGATTACCACGCAATACAGCTAAGCCGCCAGTTTGAGAATAAGCTTCATCAAAACTATGAATAACGTTACGATTTCTTACAACAGCATTTGCAACGTTTTCAGCCATGGTCTTACCGGTTACGGTCATGACAGAACCGTCAACTTTTCCGGCATCAAGAAGCTGCTTCAGCAATGCAGGAATGCCACCAGCTTCGTTCAATTCATTGATATGCTGTGTATTCGCTGGGCTCAATTTGCACACCTGCGGGGTGCTGTTACTGATGCGGTCAAAATCTTCCAATGTGATCTTTACCTGAGCCTGATTTGCAATGGCCATCAAATGAAGCACTGTATTGGTAGAGCCACCAATTGCCATGTCTACTGTAATAGCATTCAAAAACGCCTCACGCGTAAGAATGTCACGCGCACAGATGTTTTTTTCTACCATTTCCATGATCTGTTTTCCGGCTTTACGCCCCAGCGCCTTACGTGCACCGTATGGTGCTGGAATGGTGCCATTGCCAGGAAGTGCAATCCCAAGCACTTCAGCCAAGCAGTTGATGGTATTTGCTGTATACATCCCCGAGCATGAACCGCATGTCTGGCAAGCAGTTTCTTCGAGTTCAGTCAATGTATCTGCATCAATTTTTCCTGCAGAATACGCGCCAACCGCTTCGAAACCGCCACGACTCAAATCGCTGTCTTCGCCACGGAAACGGCCTGGCAGCATTGGGCCGCCGCTGACATAAACGCAAGGAACATTCAAGCGTGCAGCAGCCATAAGCATGCCTGGGACGATTTTATCGCAATTACCAATCAGTACCAGACCATCAAACTTATAAGCCATATACATGGATTCGATGGAATCAGCGATCAATTCGCGGCTTGCCAATGAATAGTTCATCCCAGAGTGATTCATTGCAATTCCATCACAAAGGCCAATGGATGGGAATTCCATTGGTGTGCCACCAGCGCCTAATACACCAGCTTTAACAGCGCGAGCGATTTCATCTAAATGAAAATGGCCTGGAATAACCTCATTCTGCGCATTGACAACACCGATCAGCGGTTTCGATAAATCTTCAGAGGTATAGCCCATTGCATAAAACAGTGAACGATGAGGCGCACGTGTAGGCCCTTTTTTTACTTCATCACTTCTCATTAAAAATCTCATCTCCATCAATAGAATTAAATTCAGCGTTGCTCGCCATCGCTGGAAAACAATGGCAAGGACAGTAAATAGGATTTATCAATGTATTCATCTGAAGCACTGCTGTCAAACCCATGACGTATGATGCTAGCCTCACCAACCACATAGCCGCCAAGTGCATTGACGAGATCAGAAAGCGCACCCATTGTTGAACCATGCAGCACAACATCATCCACCAGGAGAATGCGCTTATCTGCAATGTACTCTGCATCGTCTTTCGACAAATACAGACGTTTATAGTGGTCTTCTTCTTCACCACGTTCTACAACCTGGATAGCAACAACGTCATCCATATACGCTTTTGCACTTTTTCTTGCAACGACAAAGCGTTCTTTTTGGGCTAACAGGGTCATTGCATAGGCCAATGAAATTCCTTGGATTTCCTCGGTCACAATGCAATCAAAATCAGGGACTCTTTTCAGCAATTCTTCAGCCGCCACCTGGATCAATGGAACGTCGTTATACGCGATAAATAAAGGGATCCAAGTCTCTTCATCTATTTGATACAATGGTAGACGACGCTTCAACCCAGCAATTTCAACTTCATGAAATTTCTTCATCATAAACCCTCCCTTACTGTATTCTTTTACTATAGCAAATGTTGCGTTCGAATGCAATTTTATTCAGGGATATTTCACGGGCCCAGATGCTATAACTTTTTCATTTACATAATATAAAAAGGTGTATCGGTTACCCGATACACCTTGATTTCCAAATTGACGTATAAATTATACGCAACCGGTTGGTTTTGGAAGACCAGCAATTTTGCATGCGCCCTTAGCTGGACCAGATGGGAAGAGATCATAGATTTCTTTCAGGGAGAAACCAGATTCCTTGGTCATCTTACGTACCATTGGAGCGATACCGTATTCGTTGTAGTAGTCTTTCAGATAGTTGATGAGTTTCCAGTGATCTTCGCTGAGTTCGCTGAGACCTTCGGTTTCAGCCAAGTACTTAGCAACGTCTTCGTCCCACTGGTCAAGGCTTACTAAGAAACCGTCTTCATCGACTTCGACTTTTTTACCATTTACATCGATTTCTGGCATTGATTAAGCACCTCACATTTTAAATTTGTCAAATTTATGTATCGGATCTACAAAGCCTGGATATTCGACAAGATAGTCTTTCAACATTTCAGTAGCCATTCTCAAGCCTTCAACCTGACCCATTTTGTAATCACTCAGCTTTGAATCCGAGATCTCACGAATCAAATCTTCGCAAAAGTCCAGCCATTCCATGCAATCATCCAATAAAGCCATTTGTATCTCCTTTACATATTATATCATTACTTGTTTGTAATGAAAAGCTATTTAAGGAGGGATTCAATAAGATTTACTCATGAATCCCTCATCGTTCACCCTAAAAATTACTTTTTAGGAAGAGTTACATAGGAAGTCCCGAGATAGAGATATTCAATCTTCCCATCATTTGCCAAGTCAGCGACTGCAACGTCGACATCGCGCTTCTTTACGCCAAGAGCATCCGCGATTTCACGGTTTTTAGCTTTTTCCTTGGTGCCAAGAAATTCGATAATCTTCGCTTCAAGTTCTTCTTTGGTAAAGTCAGCCATTATGACATCTCCTTTCGACAGATGTTACAGGGCTAAACCAAATTACATGGTTTCAACTGCGTTGGTATATTTGAAGTTAGAGGTCGTGCGGAAGGTCTTTACAGAGAAGGTAAAGTCATCGATGTGCTTATCGGTGAATTCCAGACCGGAAATTTCAAAGAATTTTTCCCAACCAATACGTTCAACCCATTCACCATAACGTTCACCTGGCTTAGCATTTTCAACCCAGATTTCAACGAGATGTTTGATGGTGTTAACGAGAGTTGGCCATCTTGGTGGTTCGTTAGGGATGTAAGGAACAACGAGCTTGGAGAAAGCAGGGCCCTTACGGGTATTGGAAACCTTACCACCTACGAATACAGCAAGACCATCGTTTTCTGGGTCTGCGATAGGAAGTGCAGGGCATACGGAGAAGCAGTTACCGCAGTACATGCACTTTTCTTCGTTAATGGTTACAGATTTCTTCTTAGGGTTTGGACGGATAGCACCTACAGGGCAAGCTGCAACGAGGTTTGGAATTTCGCAGGAGTCAGCAACCTGTTCGTCGATAACGCGAGGAATAGTTCTGTGCATACCTACGAAAGAAATGTCGGAGCAGTGTACAGCGCCGCACATGTTCAAGCAGCAAGCCATGGAGATCTTCAGGTGAGATGGCAGGTCATCGCGTTTGAAGTAGTCATAGAGTGCATCCATAACAACTTTAACGGTACCAGAAGCGTCGGTAGCAGCACTGTGGCAGTGTACCCAACCCTGGGTGTGGAGCATGGTGCGCAGGGAACGACCAGTACCACCAACAGGGAAGCCGTAAGCTTCAACTTCTTCGATGATCTTGTCAACGTTAGCTTCTTCGGTTGTCATAAACTCGATGGAAGTACGAGTCGTGAAACGAAGATGCCCATCGCAATACTTATCTGCGAGATCAGCGAACCAACGAATGGATTCGGTGGAGAGCAGACGGGTAGAACCTACACGTACGGTGTAGAGGGCACCAGCAGGACCAACGTGTTTCAGAACACCTGGTTTTACTTTTTCATGATATTGCCACTGACCATAGTTGTCCTGGCACATCTTAGGCATTTTATCCCAGTAGTGCGGAGGTCCAATATCAGTTGCAGCGTATTGAGACATCATTATTCAGCCACCTCCGTTTGATTAAAATCTTCACCATACCAGTAGATATATGGATTTTCACGTGGGTGATCAACCATCTGAGGTACTGGTTTCATGTCGATAGCTTTGAGCATGGAGTTCATGCCAAGTCTGTAGATCAATTCACCGAGACGTTCACGGGTCTTAGCGTGTTCATCCCACCAATCCCAGACACGTTCCACGAAATCTTTGAAGTTTTCGTAGTCGTTTTCTTTGTCAAGCTTCATGAAAGGAACAACAGTCCAGCCAAGGAATGCGGACTGAACGATGGTAGCCTTACCACCGAGAAGAATGGTAGCACCTTTGTCTTTACCAACGTGCAGAGCCTTTGGCATGTTGTTGATGCAGTGCATGCAACGGGTGCAGTTAGCGTTGTCAATGGTGATTTCCTTCTTGTCAGCATCGTAGCTGATGCAGTGGGTTGGGCAGCGGCCAATGATCGCCTTGATTGGAAGTCCAGCATCTGCATAAGCAGCTACTTCAGCCTGGTCTACCTGGATGTCGTCTCTCCAGGTACCGAGAACCGCAATATCGGAACGTGCAGTTGCGGATACGCAGTCGTTAGGGCAGCCGGAAGCTTTGATTTTGGACTTATAAGGCCACATTGGACGGTGCAATTCCATCTGATAATGCTGGGTAACATTATAAGTGAAATCCAAAGTATCATAGCATGCGAATTCGCAGCGGCCAGGACCTACGCAGCAGCTAGGGGTTCTGAGGTTAGAACCGGAACCACCAAGGTCCCAACCAGCTTCAGACAGGTCGTTGAAGCAAGGCTGCAGATGATCGGTGGTAGTACCGAGGAAAATAACGTCCCCAGTAGCGCCGTGCATGTTGGTAATACCGGAACCGTGCTTGTCCCAGATATCGCACAGGGTGCGAAGGTCATCAGATTTATAGAAGAAACCAGATGGCTGGTTGATACGCATGGTATGGAATTCGGTTACTGCAGGGTATTTTTCAGGCTTTAAGGTATAACGACCTACAACACCGCCGCCGTAACTGCGAACACCTACGATACCGCCGTGTTTCCACAATGGCATCTTAATTTCATAAGATTCTTCCAATAAATCGAGCAGAGTATCAGATACATCTTTTTTGATGGATGCAGCTTTTTCAATTTCTTTGACGAAGGAAGGCCATCTGCCTTGCTTCATCTCATCCATCATCGGTCTGTTGGTAGACAAATCCATACACCTCCATATTATTTGTCACGGGCACAACCCGTGGCTGGAATCAATATTCGTTCAGAGAAATAGCGTCAGCTGGGCATACTGCAATGCAGGTCTGGCAGCCGATGCATTCGTTTTCATTTACGGTAGAAACACCGTCAACGAGTTCGTAAACGTTCTGTGGGCAGTCGGAAGCGCATGCACCACAACCAACACATTTGGTTTCATCAACTTCTACTAA
Source organism: uncultured Peptococcaceae bacterium (assembly GCA_937976375.1). Taxonomy (GTDB): domain Bacteria; phylum Bacillota; class Peptococcia; order Peptococcales; family Peptococcaceae; genus UMGS1590. The sequence continues at coordinate 14,295 of CALJRU010000054.1, forward strand.
GTACATCTCTCTTCTCTCCTTCCTGTGATAGATTATCTTCTTGTCGTAACCCGACAATTCACTCATCTACTTATATTAGTTTCTCATACTTTGTGAAATTTTGCAATAAATAGCGTGACGGTCGTCCGTGTTTATCTTAATTTCAACAATAAATATCATTTATTTTTATGGAATGCTCGAGACAGTTGTAAAAATCTTTCCGCCCACTCTGTTGAAGAAGCTGCATGAAAATGATGATACGTTGCCAATGTGTGATTGCTGACCAGCCCATCGCACAAAGCACCGTTCTGTTCCGCAATGCCTTTGCCACGTTCTGTAATAAAGCCATACTTTTGAGACGCCGCGCCTTCAGGAAAATGTACTCTTGAATGATGAAATTCGTGACCAACAACACGTGTATTTTCGGTGAAGAACGGATTTTCGGCGGTAACACGCTGAAATGCATACCCTAAACCAACGGGACGTTTTTCCATGGCAACTGTGCAGTCAAATACCCCTGCCATTTTGTAGTGATTATTTTCACTTACCAATTCTTTGACCAGGTACATCAAGCCGCCGCATTCTGCATAAATCGGCATCCCCGCTTCAGAGGCTTTTTTTACTGCATTGCGCATAGCAAGATTGTCTTGCAGCTCCTGTGCAAATACTTCCGGAAATCCACCACCAATATAGAGACCATCCAAATCCGGCAATGAATCCTTCATGGCATCAAGATAAACCAACTCTGCGCCTTCATTCTCCAAAGCTTCAAGGTTTTCAGGGTAATAAAAACTAAAGGCACGATCTTTAAACACACCAATCTTCACGCGTTCTTCGATCACTTCGCGCTGTGGCGTCTGCAGAGGATCAACAAGCGGCGGTGCAGCCTTAGCAATATCCAGCAAGGCATCAATGTCAACATGATCGCTCACCAATTTTGCAAGCCCATCAATCCGTGATTGTAATGCATCCTGTTCCGCAGCAGGAATCAGACCTAAATGGCGATCTGGGATTTCAACATCTTTGGCTTTTGGCAGCGCTCCCAAGAGTGGCACGCCGCAATATTCTTCAATGCTCTTACGCATGATGTTGAGATGACGCGGACGGGCCACCTGGTTAAGTACCACGCCAGCGATATTGATGCGCTCGTCAAAATTAACCACACCGTTAATAATCGCAGCCACACTGCGGGTGATGCGTGTGGTATTGACAACGAGGATGACGGGTGCCTGCAAGGTGTACGCCAATTCTGCCGTACTGTTTCCACCTTGCCAATCCAGCCCATCGAAGATACCCATGGCCCCTTCAATGACAGCAATATCTTTATCCACGGCATGGGTGCAGAATGAATGCAGAATCTGATCTTTGGTCATCATCACAGCGTCTAGATTGCGGCAAGGTACACCACTGGCAAAAGTCGACCAGCTTGGGTCAATGTAATCCGGCCCCTTTTTAAATCCCTGCAACAAAAGACCACGTTCCCGCAGGGCTCTCTGGAGCCCTATGGTGAACGTGGTTTTGCCAGAGCGCCCCTGCACCGCTGCTACAACGAGCCGCGGAATATGAATCTTATGTGTTTGCTCTGAATGTGTATTCATAGGCTTAACCTGCTACGATGTTAACAAGCTTGCCAGGAACAACAATGGTTTTGCGAACGGTTTTATCCGCAATAGCATCTTTTACCTTCTGTTCCTGCATCGCTTTTTCAATAATGGAATCTTTATCAAGGTCATTGGCAACAACAATACGTGCTTTCAGCTTACCATTAACCTGTACTGCCAATTCAACTTCATCAACCTGCAGCGCAGATTCATCAATTTCAGGCCATTTCTGAAGATGAATGCTTTCACTATGACCAGTCTTTTCCCACATTTCTTCTGCAATGTGTGGAGTAATTGGCGCCATTAAGAGCATCAGCGTTTCAATGGCTTCATTGACTGCTGGCGTCACTTTCTGACCGCTGGTTTCTCTGAAATGATAAAGGCCGTTGACCATTTCCATAATGGCCGAAATGGCCGTATTAAAGTTGAAGCGTTTAGAAACGTCTTCTGTTACACGCTTAATGGTCGTATGGGTCAAACGACGCAGTTCTTTTTCTTCTGCTTCATCGACATTGCCAGCTTCATCTTCAAGATAATATTCAACCACCAAGCGCCATACGCGATTGAGGAAACGATAGCATCCTTCAACGGCACGGTCGTTCCATTCCAAGTCACGATCTGGTGGTGCAGCAAAGAGAATGAAGAGACGGGCTGTATCTGCCCCATATTGATTAAGAATGTCTTCTGGAGAAACGATGTTACCCTTAGATTTACTCACTTTGAGCACCATGCCCTGGGTCAAAAGATTGCGGAATGGTTCATCGGTGCTGCACATGCCAAAATCATGGAACACCTTGGTGAAGAAACGTGCATAGAGCAAATGCAGGATGGCATGTTCTACGCCGCCAATATATTGATCAACACCATTTTCCATCCAGAAATCAACCTTGTCTTTATCGAATGGTTTTTCTGTGTTGTGTGCATCACAATAACGCAGATAATACCAGCTGGAGCAAACGAAGGTATCCATGGTGTCGGTTTCACGGCGTGCAGGCTTGCCGCAGATTGGACAGGTTGTTTCAACGAAATCCTTAACATAGGTCAATGGAGATTCGCCAGTTGGTTTAAATTTAACATCTTCCGGCAGCATAACAGGAAGCTGGTCTTCCGGAACAGGCACCGCACCGCAATCATCGCAATAAATGATAGGAATTGGTGCACCCCAGTAACGCTGGCGGGAAATCAGCCAGTCACGCAGGCGGAAGTTCACCGTCGCATGTCCCTTGCCCATTTCATCAAGTTTGGCAACAATGCCGCGCCCAGCTTCAACGTTCTTCATGCCATCAAATTCACCGGAATTCACCATCACGCCTTCATCAACGTAAGCGGTTTCCATTTCATCAACGCTCAGCACATGATCTTCTGGCGTAACGACAACAATGATTGGCAAGTCATATTTCTTGGCGAACATAAAGTCACGTTCATCACTGGCCGGTACACCCATAACGGCACCTGTACCATATTCATAGATGACATAGTTACCAACGAAAATTGGCACCTTTGCGCCATTGATTGGGTTGATGGCATAAGCCCCTGTGAAGATACCTTCTTTTTCAGTTTCCGTGGAAGTACGTTCGATCTCGCTCATCTTGGTGATACGATCAATAAACGCTTCAACATCGGCCTTTTCTTTCTTGTCGGCAATCAATTTTTCAACCAGTGGATGTTCTGGTGCGAATACCACATAGGTTACCCCGAACAAGGTATCTGGACGGGTGGTAAACACTTCAAACGTTTCACCGATTTCGGTGTCAAAAGTGATCATTGCCCCTTCAGAACGGCCGATCCAGTTTTCCTGCATGACCTTTACCTTATTTGGCCAGCCTTCCAGCTTGTCAAGATCATCCAGCAGACGCTGTGCATAATCAGTGATCTTAAAGAACCACTGATCGAGTGATTTCTTTTCAACGACAGAGTCACAGCGTTCACATTTTCCGTCAACGACCTGTTCGTTTGCCAATACAGTGGCACAGCTTGGGCACCAGTTGACGCTAGCATTCTTTTTGTAAGCGAGATTATGTTTATACAGCTGCAAAAAGATCCACTGTGTCCAGCGATAATAATCAGGCAGGCACGTCGTCACTTCACGGTCCCAATCAAAGCTGAGACCCAGTGCCTTGAACTGACGTTTCATATTAGCAATGTTTTCTTTTGTCCATTTTGCTGGTGGAATGCCGTGCTTAATAGCGGCATTTTCTGCCGGCAGACCAAAAGAGTCCCAACCCATTGGGTGCAGTACATTATAGCCATGCATGGTCTTAAAACGTGCAATGACATCCCCGATGGAATAGTTGCGCACGTGCCCCATGTGAAGGTTGCCAGATGGATATGGGAACATTTCCAGGCAGTAGTAGTTTGGCTTGCGGCTGTCGTCTGCACGATACATGTCAGCGTCATGCCACTTCTGCTGCCACTTTGATTCTATTTGCTTGAAATCATATTGTTCTTTCATTTTAAAATGCCCTTTCTTTTTCTTCCTGTGTACTATAACAACGGAAGAATTCACTAATCAATATTATATAAATTATCGCCGCCATCGTCAACGGTCGAGACCTGTTGAAGGGAAAAATCCTCACAGGAATCGGGCATTTTTTGTCACTGCCGCTTTTCTCTGCTGACTGCCGACGCTCACCGCCCGGCAGCATACGCTTGCTGCACCGCGGCTGGCAGCGTCTCAAACGTTACTTCTTCCCAACTCACTACACCACGCAGCGGTGCCACGGTTAATTTTAGATAGGCCTCTGCACGCAAAACGCGCTCAGTGCGAAAAGTGATGGTTTTCTCACCACCATCCTCGCTGTAACACACCAGAGTATAGGAATGGGTCATTCCAGCATCAGGTGCAATCTCTGCAACCTTTGTATTGTCAATCTGTGTGTAATAGATTTTTGTGCCAATCCCCGTCCAAAAAAACATAATGACGATCACAAGCAGCACAACCAGTCCTGCCAGAACGCCTTGAAGCAGCTTCTTCATCATCGCAGCCCCCTTCTTGCAATTGTTCGGTCTGGCTGCGGTGCCACAATAAGCAGACACACACCACACACCAGCAAAGCCAACATCAACTGAACCATTTTTCTCATCGTTATCTCATTCCTTTCTTGAATTTGTGTCCAGTGTAACGGCTTTATCTTACGAGGCGATGACAATCAGCTTACGATGACCTTACTTCTGCATAAAAAGAAAGCGCAGCATTTCTGCTGCGCTTTTTATCATTAAACATTAGGATGTGGATGGCTGCGATAGGCTTCCAGTTTTTCTTTGATTTTCTGGACCGTTTCTTCGCTGACAATATGCTCAATACGGCAAGCATCCTCTTCCGCGGTTTCTTCTGAAACGCCAAACACTTCGATGAGCATATCTTTAAACAAATGATGGCGCCCGGCGACACTTTTTGCTTTAGCAAGTCCTTCATCGGTCAGATGAATGAACTTTCTGCCGTCCATGTAAACCAGCCCTTTTTCTGTAAGAATCTTCATTGCCCGGCTGACGCTTGACTTTGAATAATCCATCTCTCGTGCAATATCAATGCTGCGCACCTGACCAAGCTGCTCCTTCAGACGCAGTATGGTTTCCAGATAATCTTCGCCGGATTCATATATTTCATTCCCCATTGGGATCACCCTTTCTTATGTGCCTCTTTCGTCGCCAGGTACGCCGATCTGCTTGGTGCTTTTTTTCGCCGCACCGCCGCAATCACAACCGACGCAACGATGGCAATAATACAAACCACCTGTGCCACGCGCAGCGGCCCCAACATAAGGCTGTCTGTACGAAAGCCTTCAATAATAAAGCGCCCCGCAGAGTAGTAAACAAAATACAACAATGCGATGTCGCCTTCCTTAAGTTTAGTACTTCGCGATGCGAAAATCAACAGCAAAAAGCCGATGATGTCCCAGATGCTTTCATACAGAAAGGTTGGATGACGATAAGCACCATCGATGTACATGGCCCATGGCACCACATCCGGGCTGACTTCATAACCGTAGGCTTCCTGGTTAAAGAAATTTCCCCAACGGCCAATGGCCTGTCCCAAGATCAAATATGGTGCGATGATATCCAAAAGCTGCCAAATGCGCAAACGATAATGCCAGGCACAAACAGCAATCGCAATGATGCCGCCGATAACGCCACCATGGATCGCCAATCCACCATGCCACGTTGCAATGATCTCGCTCAAATGCTGGCTATAGTAATTCCATTCAAAGATAACATAGTACGCCCGAGCCCCGATCACCGCACAAACAATGCAGATGATGATGAGATTTAAAAAATGGTCCTCATTGATGCCTTCCAGTTTGGCTTCTCGAAGTGAACCCCAGACGCCGATCAGAAACGCGCAGGCTATGAGAATGCCGTACCAATGAACCGAGATCGGTCCAAGTTCAAATGCGATTGGATCCATTCAGATTATCCTCTTCACACTTGTCCTTTAAGCACGCAGCTGTCCCTGACAGTCACGTTCAATGGCAGCAACGATCTTATCCATTTCAGCCTGAACGAGATCATCGGTCAAGGTCTGTGCATCACTCTGGAAGATGAATGAGAAAGCAACAGATTTCTTATCAAGGCCAACCTGAATGCCTTCGTAAACATCGAACACATCAATCTTCTTGAGATAGTTTGGTTCAGCCGCACGAATAGCTTCTTCGATTTTTCCAACTTCCATATTCTTGTCGACAACGACAGCCAAGTCACGAGGCATAGCAGGATAAATTGGGGTTGGCTCGTAAACAGGAACCACTTCGCCAACACCAACCAGTGCATCCATGGCGATTTCAGCGGCATAAACTGGCGCCTTGATGTCATAATTCTTTACAACGATTGGATGCAGTTCGCCAAAGATCCCGCAACGTTTTCCACCAATATAAAGGGCAGCGGTGCGGCCTGGATGCCAAGTTGGATCGTCTTTCACCGCTTCAACATGCCAATCAGCAATGTGCAGTGAAGCAAGCAGGCTTTCGATAATGCCCTTGAGATAATAGAAATCGTATGCTTTCTGGCTGCCGGTCCAATCTTTCTGAGTCTGTCCAGTCAAGCCAATAACAAGATGCTGATCTTCTGTTGCCAAGTTTTCCATGGTCAGCGGATGGTCACTGGAAAATACCGAGCTGCATTCAAAGAACGCAAGATCCTGCTGATGATGGTGTACATTGCTGCTCAACGTATCCAACATGCAAGGCAGAAGGCTCGTGCGCATGACACTCATATCTTCACTGAGCGGATTGGAGATCACAATCTGATTGCGGCGCACGTCGTCTTCAGCGTAACGCAGAAGATCACAATGCTTTTTGCTGATGAAACTGTAAGTCACAATTTCATCAAGGCCCAAGCCAGCCAAAGTGTTTTTAATGTGATCGGTCATGCGCTGTTCCGGCGTTAACACACCTGGGTTGGTAGCCCCAAATGGCAGGGTTTCAGGGATTTTATCGTAGCCATAGAGACGGGCAATTTCTTCGATCAAGTCTTCCTGAATGGAGACGTCTGGACGATGTGATGGCACCTTCACCGTCAGGCTTTCTTCATCTTCTTCCACAATCTCAAAGCCCAAATCGAGCAGATAGCCGCGCATTTCAGGATAAGGGATATCCGTTCCCAGAACATCGTTGGCTTTCTGATATTTCATGGATACGATCACAGGTTCATGAGGCGTTGGGTATTCATCGATCTGCCCAGCAACGAGACGCGCCCCAGATGTTTCACACATCAGATTGGCGGCACGCCAGCCAGCAAAAGCAGTTTCATCGATGTTCACGTTCTTTTCAAAGCGCAGAGAAGCTTCTGTGCGCAATCCCAAAGCCACAGCCGTACGGCGAACATTCACAGCCTGGAAGCAAGCTGCTTCGATCATAACATCGGTGGTGGTGTCTTCAACTTCGGTATTTTCACCGCCCATGACCCCAGCGATACCGATGGCGCGTTCGCCATCACAGATGAGAAGCATTTCATCGGTCAAAGCACGATCTTGACCATCGAGGGTCGTGATGTGTTCACCAGCTTCAGCGGTGCGAACGATGATCTCGTGTCCTGCCAAATTTTTGTAATCATACGCATGCAATGGCTGTCCCAATTCCATCATGACATAGTTGGTAACGTCAACCAAGTTGGAAATTGGGCGCATGCCAGCGCACTGCAGACGATGTTCCATCCAAAGTGGGGAACGGCCAATCTTAGCACCTTCAATCATCGTGCCAGTAAAACGATGACAAAGTGCAGGCGCATTGTTGGTAATGTGCATCTTGCCATTGATCTCATCGCCATCTTTGGTGGTAATTTCGATTGGGCGAACCGGCTTTTTCAGCAGCGCCCCAACTTCTTTGGCAATGTTGTACACGCTCAGGCAGTCACTGCGGTTTGGTGTCAAATCAACATCCAATACCCAGTCATTCAAACCGAGATATTCCATGACGTCAACGCCGAGTGGTGCATCTTCCGGCAATACACGAATGCCATCTTTGTCCAATGGGCAAACGAGGTCTTCATCAATGCCAATTTCCTGCATGGAGCAGATCATCCCATTGGATTCTTCACCACGCAGCTTCGTGGCCTGAATAACCACATCACCAGGCAGAAGCGCACCAACCTGAGCAAACATGACCTTTTGTCCTGCAGCAACGTTTGGTGCCCCGCAAACGACTTTGATCACATTTTCACCGTCGGTGGTCACTGTGCACACATGCAAATGGTCCGAATTTGGATGATCTTCACAGGTCAACACCTTTGCTACAACGACACCCTTGACGCCCTTATTTGTTGGTTCTACGCCGCCGATTTCAACACCAGCGCGGGTGATGATCTCCGCCAATTCGTAGGCGGATGGTTCAATATCGACATATTCCTTTAACCAATTATATGATACTAACATGCCAGCCTCCTATTAAAACTGTTTCAAGAAACGTTCATCGTTGGCGAACAACAGACGCAAGTCGTTGATGCCATAACGAAGCATTGCGATACGTTCTACGCCCATCCCAAAGGCGAAGCCAGTGACCTTTTCAGGATCATAGCCGCCTGCACGGAGAACATTTGGATGCACCATGCCGCTGCCAAGGATTTCCAGCCAGCCGGTGTGAGAGCAAACACGGCAGCCCTTGCCACCGCAAGCCACGCAGCTGATGTCAACTTCAGCGGATGGTTCGGTGAATGGGAAATAACTTGGGCGCAGACGAATCTTCACATCCTGGCCGAACATTTCACGAGCAAATGCCAGAAGCACACCTTTGAGGTCTGCCATGGTAATGTGTTCATCGACGAGCAAGCCTTCGATCTGATGGAACATTGGAGAATGGGTGGCGTCATCATCACGGCGATACACGCGCCCTGGCGCAATGATCTTAACCGGCAGCTTGCCCTGCATACGTTCCATGGCATGCACCTGGCAGCCAGAAGTCTGTGTACGCAAAACCACCTTATTATTGATATAGAAAGTGTCCTGCATATCACGAGCCGGATGATCCGGTGGCAGGTTCAGCGCTTCAAAATTATAATAATCGCTTTCAATTTCCGGACCTTCTGCCACTTCAAAGCCCAGTCCAGTAAAAATGCGCTTGGCATCGTTGATAACTTGTGTCAGTGGATGCAAATGGCCCTGCGGCATGCTGGCGCCTGGCAGCGTCACATCGAGGGTTTCTGCAGCCAGCTTAGCATCCAATGCCTTAGCACGCAGATCTTCCGTCTTTTCTTCCAGAGCATGGCTGATGGCATCACGTACCGTATTGGCCAATTCGCCGATCACTGGACGTTCTTCCTTGGACAATTTGCCCATGCCTTTGAGGATCGCGGTCAATTCACCTTTTTTGCCAAGGTATTTGACACGCAGTTCATTGATTTTTTCAAGATCATCTTGATCTTTGATGGCTTCAAGTGCAGCCTCTTTGATTTGCATTAAAGCGTCTTTCATTATGTTCCTCCTTCAAAATAAAAAGCACTCCGTCCCCGCAAGGGACGAAGTGCCGTGGTACCACCCTTATTATCTGCGGCTGTGCGCAGATCACTCTCATGCGTTAACGCCGCCGACGGCCACCCCTACTCTGTTCAAGGAAGCATACTCCCGGGCGAAATCCTTCTGTTTATGTTCTGTAAGATGGTTCCAGTCCAGCCATCTCTCCCTGTCACAGCGCCATAAACCGGCTCCCGTTCTTCGTATCATGTTGTTCTGTATAACAGCTATATTATAGAAGATGAACGCTGAAAAGTAAAGAGGTCAATTTTCCATCGCGTTCAGCGTTCAGGCATCTTTCGCCGAACAGCGATTAAAGTTCCAGCGCATCAAGCATAAACTCAATCACACCGTCACAGACCTCATCTTTGAGATCTGCATAATTATGAATCTCATGACGATAGCCTGGGTAAACCAACGTTGTGATGTCATGGCCTGTGCTTGCCAGCCAATTTGACGTTTCGTACACACCTTGACCGTACATGCCAAATGGATCTTCATCGCCAGCAATCGAATAGATTGGCAGGTTCTTTGGCACACGCTCCGCCCATTGCACACCAGTGATGTCATCAATCATCTTCATGAAATCCAACAATGATTTATTGACGGTTGGGCGGGTAAAAGCGTCAAACGGATCGTTGGCGTGATCCACCTGAACGTATGGATCATGGCAGATCCACTCATTGCCCAGTTTGGCATCCGGAATACGTTCACTCATCCATCCCATCATCGCAACAGATGCTTCTGCGTCCGCTTCATTGCCGCGCCCATCGGCCACAAGTTTTTCAATAACTGGACGTGCTGCTGCCATCTGAGGCACACTGCCGCACGTGCCGCAAATGGTTGCCCCAGCCAGCAGATCGCCATAACGCGCAATGAACTGACGCGTAATTACAGAGCCCATGCTGTGACCAAAGAAGAAATATGGCAGATCTGGGAATTTTTCGCGCACAAGATCCATGAGACGTTTTTCGTCTTCGACCATCGTTTCCGGACCTTTGTCGCCCCAGTCACCCCAAGTATCATTGATTTCAGCCGTTTTGCCATGCCCTACATGGTCATCGGCCGCCACCACAAAGCCTGCTTCCAAATAACGCACAATCATATGAAGATAGCGGCGGGAATGTTCTCCAAAGCCATGCACCAGCTGCACCACGCCAAGCGGTTCACAAGCTGGTACATAAATCCATGCCTGTACCTTATCACGTTCATTGTAAGATGGGAAAGTAAATTCATACAGCATCTTTTCTTCCACTCCTCTGAAAATAATTCTATACTTTAAGTTTAACGTCTTCGCCGATATAGAGCAACAGAAAATCAACTTTTCAGAAAATGAAACGCGGCCACCAAAGCAGCCGCGTTTCATTTTGAGACATCCTTTTCAATTAAATCTCCCATCCCAAACAATCTGATCGGATAAATACTCCTCCTCAACCGCCGGCACATAGAAAGCGCCATAGTTCTTCAAGCCATTATCCTGCACCATCTCCGGCATCTCTACCAGGAATCTGTAGTATGGCATAAAATAGGTTTCATATTGTCCGGTTCGATAGATCAGCTCCGTTCTGGCAACGTATTCCAAGCCTGGGAATGCTGCAGGAACAGTCGACTTATACACCCCTTCCGCCAGCTTTTCTTTGGCTTCTTCGACTGAAATCAACGGATAATCGCCCACTTTTTGACTCTGATCCGTCGCAAAAACACGAATAATCATAAGATCACTGCCAGCATCTATATAAAAACTGACACGATCAAAGTTGTAATTGATAATCGCCTCTTCTGCCGTCTCAGAAACATCAAAGAAACTCACATAATGGAACGATCGCTGTCCATCGTACGTATAATCACCGCCAACAACTTCTGCCTTTGGCGACTCAAAATCGATCAAGTCACAGTACGCTTCCTGTAAATACTGAGCCAGCTTCATATAGTCATCTTCCGTGGATGCCGCATCGGTACAATATGCATCCGGCAACTGAACCATTGGCTCAAAAAAGATGCTGGTTGTTAAATCCGGCGTAATTTCCAGACGCATCCCTTCCATTTCAATAACCAGCTGACTTGGCTCCAATTGGGCGGCAGGTATTTCTTCGCCATTTCTCGCATGCCATTCTTTGAGATCTTGAAGCTCCTGCTTGCTCTTTTTCACTTCTTTGACTTCCAATTTGCTCGTATCCAGTCCCAGGCGTTCGGCCACATTCAGCAGCTGCTCACGCATTCTTTCAACATCAATTCCGCCAATCAACATGGATGAATGTTCACTGTGATACTCCAGCGGATTCTTATACACCGGCAGTTCTGAAATCTGGCTGTCTTCTGTCCAAGGGTTTGCACTGATAATTTCCGAAACATCGTAAGCCATATAGCCTTCAAATCCCATTCCCTGTTTCGATCCTTCAGAAATGGTCAAAATTGGCAGTGACGCCCCCTCTTGTGCCTGCTGCTGCGCAGCATCACTGGATAAAGACGAATGTTCTTCATTGCGAGGCAGCACCGCAACAGCCACAATGGCAACGACGAGTGCTGCAGCACAGGCTGCCGCTCCCCATTTTGTCCATCGAACGCGACGTTTCGGCCTTGGCGTATCTGCCGCCTCAACATAAGCAGGATCAACCAGTTCCATTTTTTCTAACAATTCATCGCCTCTCATAACACGTACCCCTCCTTTTCCAGATACGCGCGAAGCTGTGCGCGGCTGCGAAACAGCATGGTCTTCACCTTACTCTGTGAAAGAGAAAAACGCTGTGCAATATCAGCAATAGAATCCATATACCAATAACGTCGAATGAACACCGCTCGTTTTTCCTCGCTCAATCCACTAAGAAAACCATTGATCGCTTCTCCTAAAGCCTTTTCATCAAGCCGACAGGCTGTATCATCCGGCGCCGGAATGCATTGCTCCAATTCAGTGCTGAGCTCATAAAGAAACGCTCGACGCTTGAGACGCTGGCGATCCCGACAGCAGTTCAGCGAAAGATGCCGAGTAATCCGCGCTAGAAAAGCATACAAGTATTGCCTCGGTTCGTGCGGCGGAATCCGGTTCCACGCTTCCATATAAGTGTCATTCTCACATTCCTCTGCTGTTTGCCGATCATTGACAATGCCATAAGACAAAGTCCTTAGACGCTGTCCAAACTTTTCGGCCGTCTCTGCGATTGCTGTTTCATCACGCATCAAATACAACGCCACGATTCTTTGATTGTCATCCACAGCGACCCCCTCCTTTTTTCTTCCACGAATGACCCCTTCACTATAAAAAGCACTTTTTGCAGCCGATTGGTTACAAACTTTGAGCAAAAAATTTTTTTCAAGGAAATTCTTTGTCATGCCTCTTTTTCCAGCCTTGACGCATGTTGTTCCGCTGTGATTTCAAAAAAAGCGACATCTTGACCAACGCCAGATGTCGTTTTCGTATAAAATCATTGCCAGCCACACTTATTATTGAGCAGCATGTTCTACAGCCATTGCAATCAATCGTTCCGCCAAGTGGCGATTGCGCACAAGCAATGGTCCATGGAAATAAGAACAGAAAATATTTTTGTAAATGGCTCCTTCGCTGCCATCTTCGCCATTGTTGCCTTGGCCGCTGATCACACGCCCCAGCGGCTGTTCGCCATCACCCAAAAAGGTGCGTCCATTGTGGTTTTCAAAGCCCAAATACGTTTCACCAAAGGCATCGTTGCGAATCTCAATGTCGCCAATAAAGCGATGATTTTCCTGGCGCAATGTGTAGTGTGGCAAGGCGCCAAGCCCATCAATTTTCTCCCCATGCGCCGTTTCATAATATTGACCAAGCAGCTGATAACCGCCGCAAATGGCAAGCCCAACACCGCCATTTTCAATATATTCGACAAGCGCATCGTGTTTCGATGGCAGATCCTTGGCAATAACCATTTGTTCATGATCCTGACCACCGCCAATGAATAAAATATCATAAGCGTTTGGATCGAAGGTATCTTTGAGACTGACAAGCGTGGTCTCCACATCTAATCCGCGTTGACGCGCCAAGTATTGCAGCATCAGCAGATTGCCATTGTCACCATAAGTATTGAGCAGGTTGCCATATAAATGACAGATACGCAGTTTCATATTGCCATGCCCTCCTTCAAATACCCTTGCTCTGCAAAAGTATGCCGCAGATCAAGAGTTGCTGTATAGGTAGCAAGGATATAGACCTTTTCTGTCGGTGCTTTTGCAATCCAATCAGCAATGTGCGACAATTCCTGATCAATGTGCTGCTCCTCAAGCGGCAATCCTGCAATTTCAAATCGTGTTGACAGTTCTGCAACGCGGATGCCTGACAAAAATACAGGACGGCCTTGAGTGATGCCAACCAGCTTTTCGAAATCACCATCCCAAATCCAGCTGACATCGGTCCCATCAGCATATCTGTCGTTCAAAAGCGCCACCAGAGAAAATGGCTGATCATCTGTCGCCAGCATGTCAACGATCTGGTTAAACCCAACAGGGTTTTTAATCAAATTCATGACCACGTCTTTACTGCCAATATGAATATGTTCCTGACGTCCAAAGACACGCTTTGCCGCATCAAAACCACGTTTAATATAGTTGTCACTGATACGAAAATGCTTGGCAACACTGTATGCAGCCAAAGCGTTGTAAATGTTGTACAGTCCAGCAATCGGCAGCTCAAACGATACGTTGTCGATGGTAAATCGCGAGGATTCCGGCGTCAATTCTTCGATGGACGTCACCGCGTGTCCCAATGCAGGGCGTTCAAAATCGCAATATGGACAATAGAATTTTCCTAGGTTGGAATACGTCAGCAATTTATAATGCAGGATGTTGTCGCATTTTGGGCAGAGAATCCCGTCCGTATTATAATGCGCCATTTGTTCACGATCCGCTTCGTGTGCAAAGCCAAAATATTCCACGGGATTTTTCAGTGCCACACTCGAAAAGATTGGCAGATCGCCATTAGCAATAATGGTTGCCTGCGGCGCTTGTGCCGCTCCATCCAACATCATCTGATACGTGGTGTAGATTTCCCCATAACGATCCATTTGATCACGGAACAAGTTCGTAAAAACAATCGCTTCCGGCTTAATGTATTTTGTCACATGCTTGAGCGTGGCTTCATCCACTTCCAACACCGCATACTTGGTGCCAGTTTTCTGACGTGGTGCGCCCAAAAAACAGGAAATGATGCCCTGCAGCAAATTGGCACCAGTCGGATTGGTGAGAACCGTGCCGTATTTTTCCTGAAAAATTTTCGCAATGAACGATGTTGTCAGCGTTTTGCCATTGGTGCCAGTGACAATGACCGTGCGATAATCTTTCGCCAAACTGCTGAGAATATCCGGGTCAATTTTCAGTGCCACTTTACCTGGCATACTGGAACCGCCGCTGCGTGTCTTTTCCAAGATGATCTTACTCGCTTTGCCGGCTGTTTTTGCCAGCATTGATCGTACTGTCATGCTTTTTCTTCACTCTCTTTCTCTGCCGGAGGTTCTTCCACGATCGTGCAGCCAACGATCTCAGCAATATTTGCCTGGATTTCATCAGACAGTGTCGATGTATCTTTTCCTTTGTAATCTTCCGGCATGATCGCTGGCAGGAAGGTCACACGAACCTCAAGCGGCTTGATCCAAACACTGCCGCGCGGCATGACATCAATGGTATGCTCCAATGCAAATGGCACAATGGCGGCACCAGAACGTGTTGCGATCTTCAGACTGCCTGCCTTGAAAGGACGCATATTGCCATCGTCGCTGCGCGTCCCTTCTGGAAACACGCACATACCATGTTCGTGATTCTTCAGCATCTTTGCCGCACCAAGAATAACTTCCAAAGATTTACGCGATTCTGTACGTGGCAGGAAGAAAGACCCAATGGCTGCCACCCATTTTGAAAAAAGTGGAATTTTGCCCAATTCTTCTTTGCAAATAAACCCTACTGGCCGAGGAATCGCCGCCAGCATCAGTGGGGGATCAAACATACTTTGATGATTGCCCACATAGAGCACGGACCCTTCTTCCGGGATATTCTCCAAACCCTCTACCGTGATTTTCACACCTAAGAGGCGGCACCCGGTCCCAGCAAGATGATAAGCGAATTTGTGAATGCGGCGCTGCGCTTCTTCAAATTCTCCAGCTTCCATAAGACGGTTCACCTTTGACCGTAATGGCAGGCGAATCAGCATGACGGCCACAAACCAGACATAAACAAAGATGTCTCTGATCACAGTCACAACACTCACCCCTTAAAGCTGTCTTTTAAACCGACAGTTTCGTTGAGAACAATGTGTTCCGGCGTAGAATATTTATTATCAACACAGAAATATCCATTGCGCAGCAGCTGATACGTTGTGCCAACGGCCGCATCTTTCATCATTGGCTCCAGCTTGATATGTTCCAACACCTGCAGACTTTCCTTGTTGAATTGATCAACAATATCCTCTGCCGTTGATTCAAAATCAAGAAGATCACCATATAAATGTGCCGTTGCGTCCAAAGCGTTGGTGGCTTCCACCCAATGCAAGGTTCCTTTTACTTTGCGGTTTGAATTTGGACCGCCGCTGATGGTGGTTGGATCATAAGAGCAGAGCACTTCCAGGATTTCGCCTGTTTCCGGATCTTTTACGTAGTCATCACATTGAATAATGTACGCATATTTCAAGCGCACTTCTTTACCTGGCTTGAGGCGATGATACTTATTGTTCGCCTCTTCACGGAAATCTCCCTGCTCAATGTACAAATGACGTCCAAACGGAATCTCATAAGTTCCTGCATCCGGATCATTTGGATTAACCAGTGCTGGCAGATACTCGATCTGATTCTCCGGATAATTGGTAATCGTCAGTTTAAGAGGACGCAAAACCCCCATGGTGCGTGGCGCATGCATGTTTAAATCCTCACGCAGGCAGTGCAGCAAATACCCTGTTTCTACACAGCTGTTCGTTTTTGCAACACCGATGCGTTCGCAGAAATCTTTGAGTGCAGCAGGCGTATAGCCACGACGGCGCAAACCAGCAATGGTAGGCAGACGAGGGTCGTCCCACCCATCAACAAGACCAGCATCAACAAGTGCTTTCAGTTTGCGTTTGCTGGTAACCGTGTTCTCAATTTCCAGACGAGCAAATTCGATCTGATGAGAACGGAATTTAATAAATGGCATGTGTTTCAAATGATCGAGCACCCAATCATACAATGGACGATGATCCTCGAATTCCAAGGTGCAGATGGAATGGGTAATACCTTCGATCGCATCTTCCAATGGGTGCGCAAAATCATACATTGGATAAATATGCCATTCTGTGCCTGTGCGTGGATGTGATGCATCTACAATACGATACAAAGCAGGGTCGCGCATATTCATGTTGCTGGACGTCATGTCAATCTTGGCACGCAGAATGCGAGAGCCTGTTGGAAACTCACCGGCACGCATTCTTGCAAACAAATCTAAGTTTTCTTCAACAGAACGTTCGCGATAAGGACTGTTCGTCCCCGGCTCTGTCAATGTACCACGCATGGCACGCAGTTCTTCTGCAGAAGAATCGTCCACATAAGCCAATCCTTGTTTGATCAGTTCAACGGCACCTTCGTAGAAATGCTCGAAATAATTGGACGCATAGCACACATCACCGTCCCACTGACCGCCGAGCCAGCGCACATCACGTTCAATGGCCTCAATGTACTCTTCTTCCTCTTTCTGTGGGTTGGTATCATCAAAACGCAAATGGCAGGTTCCGTTGTATTTTTTTGCCAAACCAAAATTCAAAAAGATGGATTTTGCATGGCCAATATGCAAATACCCATTTGGTTCTGGCGGAAAACGAGTAACAATCTCTTTCTGACCGTTCTCGATGTCCTCATTAATGATCGCTTCAATAAAATTCGTGGAAATCACATCGTTTTCCTGACTCATAAAGCGCCTCCTCTTTTCAAAATAGACATATACGTTTATTATAGCCGTATTCACTGCGCGGCGTCAATCATTCACCGCCAGCACATAGAAAAAACCGGTCACGATCCATCGATCGTGACCGGTCATCAACATTCTATCAATATTTTCCAAACAATACATATTTCAAGCGTTCCATAAAGGTCTTTGGTTCTCTATGGCTTGATTCCGGCGCAGCCGCTTCCGTTTTCTGAGCGACAGGCTGTTCAACAACCGGTTTCACTTTGCTGACAGCTGCCTGCTTAACCACCGTTTCTGGTTCATTTTCTTCCTCAATGACCGTACGCATCGGTGCATGCTCGTTGACATCAATGCAGGAAGTAGACTCACGCAGCCATTTGAACAATTTGTACTGTTCATACTGGCTGTTGATCTTCTTTTCACCTTCTGCTGGATACAGACGCTTATATGTGCCATCTGGCTGCTGAACACGCGCCATCATGTTGTCTTTGCTGAGAATATCCAGCACATCAAACAGAGTGGCCTTCACTTCTTCATCAAGAATCTCCACGGCCACTTCGACACGATAGTTCAAGTTTCTTGTCATCCAATCGGCAGAGCCAATGTACATATGCTGGCGCTCGCCATAACCAAACAGGAAGATACGTGGATGTTCCAAGAAACGGCCCACCATGCTCTTAATCGTGATGTTTTCGGTCATGCCTGGCACACCTGCACGCATGCAGCAGACGCCACGTACATACAGTGTAACCTGAACGCCAACTTGAGAAGCTTCAACCAATTTATCAATGATGTTCTTATCGCTCAAGCCATTGATCTTCGCAACCACGCGGGCAGGCTCTCCGCTCTTGGCCACTTCTATTTCCTTCTCAATCAGTTCCATGAAATGATTCTTCATCTGCAATGGCGCCACCAACAGATAACGGCTCTTTTCTACAAACTGACCTAAACTCAGCGTTTCAAAAACGTTCACCGCTTCGGCTGCAATATCTTTATTGGTGGTAATCAATGAAAAGTCGGTATACTGACGTGCCGTCTTTTCATTATAGTTCCCGGTGCCAACCTGTACAATGTGCTTCACTTCACCATCCACGTTGCGCGTGATCACGCATAATTTGGAGTGCACCTTGTACTGATCGAAGCCATAAATAACCTGGCAGCCAGCTTCTTCCAGACGCTTGGACCAAATAATATTGTGCTCTTCGTCAAAGCGCGCCTTCAATTCAACAAGAACCATGACGTTCTTACCATTTTCAGCCGCCTTTGCCAACGCTTGTGCCACCTTGCTGCCAGACGCAATACGATACAAGGTGATGTTGATGGATTTAACCGTTGGATCCACTGCCGCTTCATCCAGCAAATCCAGGAATGTTTTCATCGAATGATATGGGTAAGCCAGCAAAATATCACTGTTGCTGCGATCTAAATAACGGATGATGGAATCCCCCGGTTTGATACAAGCCGGCATCAGTGGTGGCATCGGCTCATAATTCAAAGTTGGGAATTCATCCGTCAAATCACCAAACAAGCCATAGATAAAGTTCAGTGATAAAGGCAGCTCTGGTGTAATGATGACACTCTTTTGTTTTGCTTTTACACGTTTTAAAAGATAGCGCAGCAAATCTGGAGAAATCTGCTTAGAAAGCTGAACACGCACAACAGAAGAATGCTTTCTTGTTTTAATCAGCTGCTCCATCTGTTCGCGCCAATCCATTTCTTCGTCATAGCGCGCTTCATCGACACGCAAATCACCATTGCGCGTCAAACGGAAAATGAATTTGTCAACAATATTACTCTTCAACAGCAAACGATCGGCAAAATAATAGACCAATACCGCTGACGTAATGAAACAGAACCCACGACCAGATTCATCCGGGAAGATAAAATAACGTGGGAAGTTTGTATTAAGAATCGGAATAACAGCAATATTTGATTTTTTATCAGAGCTTTCATAAGCAATGCACACATATTGCTCTTTATTGCTCAAGTACGGAAAAGGATGATGAGAATCAACCACCTGCGGAGAAAGATAAGGCTTTACCGCTTGGTTAAAATATTTCTCGAGCATCTCTTCCTGGTAATCCGTTACATTGTCCGGCGAGATTTCATAAATGCCATATTGACGCAGCTGCCCCATGAGGTTGACATAGCATTTTTCCACACGTGGAATGATGCGCTTGACTTCGTCATAGATCATATCCAACTGTTCAGAAGCCGTCATCTTCGATTTTTTATCAATCTCATCCGGCGTTAACTCAGCCGCATCGCTTAATCCTCCGACGCGCACCATGAAGAACTCGTCCAGATTGGACCCATAGATGGACATGAACCGCATGCGTTCAAACAACGGCACTCTTGAATCTTCTGCTTCTTCCAGCACACGTTCATTAAAACGCAGCCAGCTCAATTCCCTATTTACATAAGGATTGTTGTTCATCTCTGAATTCATCAATTCCGCTCCCTCTCAAAATTCCATTTTCGATCATATAACCTTCACGTACACCATAGCCAACAACAACCAATTCTGTAGCACCAACAAAATTCATGATAGATTTAATGACAATCAAACCTGGAATAAAGGTGACCAAACGTTCCGGAATCACTCGGTTCAATATCTTGATACCATCCATACCCAACATCGAGATGGCACGATCCAATTCTTCAATCTCATCAATCGTCATGGTATAGCCCATGGTCTCGCCATCTTTTCCAAGGATATGCTTGTGAACTTTCGCTAAAGCGCGAGCCGTCCCCCCCATCCCATAGATGCGTTTAAATCCCTTTTTCGCAATTTCCATTGTGCCATCCAGTTCAGCATTCGCATATTTTGTAATCTTTGCACGCTGTTTTGAATTTGGGAACAAGCCTTTTACAAATTTATTGTACATTGCCAAGGCGCCAATCTCTTTACTGGTGCTGGACACCAAACCATAATCATCGTAGTAAAAAACCTGCGCACTGCCGCCGCCAAGGTCAAAGCCAGCCGCCTTATCATCTTTGATGCAGCTCTGCAGACCAATATAATCGTAATAAGCTTCTTCACAGCCGGATAACAAGCGAATCTCAATGCCTGTTTCTTTTTTCACTTCAGATAAAACCTGATTCTGATTGTTGATGCTGCGCAAAGATGCCGTTGCAAAGCAAGAGAAATTATCACATTGTGTTTCATCACACATGACCTTCATGCGTGTTAAAACAGAACACAAACGATTAATCCCTTCGGTGGTAAGCACACCATCTTCAATATAACTCAAAATTTCCGCGAATTCTTTTTCATTAACCACCGCGCGAAAAGTATTATCAGAATTGATCTGATAAACCACTGCACGCATGGTATTCGATCCAATATCAATTAAACCATACTTCAACTTTTTTCTCTCTTTTCTTTTAAATAGTTAAGCTTTCATGCCAATAAGCTGTCTGTGGGTCATCCTTTACAGCTTGGAATTTTTTCAATCGTCCTGGTGCATACTTGAACGAATAACTAAAGAAGAATGCAATCTCATCCTCTGCTGAGTCCTTTGGACGCACCACAACCTGGTCAGGATAAAACATATACTGTACATCCTGGTCACGCCAAGACATTTCAATATTCCCAACCTTTACCGTAATCGTTCCCCATTCACCAATACTGATATCGGTAAGTGGCCCACGGCTGCCTTTCAGCTCACGATACTGAAACCCCATGGAATAGTTGGTCTCATTAAGGATTGCTGTAAAATGCTCAACAATGTAACGTCCCGGCAAACTGATTTCTTCGATTAAACGTCGTTCCGAATCAATAGCTTTATCGATCAGTGCCAAACGCTTTTGCAAAGATAAATCCTCGTCATCAGACCAAGACATTTTCGTTTTAAATTTTTTCAGCGTTTCCTGTAAGTCTTCACATAAAAGAAGAACCTCTGCGTCATGTTCTAAAAATTGCATGTCCGTCATCCTTCATCATAGAATAGTTTATAGAAGCGAATCATATAATCTGTTCATATTATATCATGCTCTCAGTCTTGCCGCAAAGAATT
Source organism: uncultured Peptococcaceae bacterium (assembly GCA_937976375.1). Lineage (GTDB taxonomy): Bacteria > Bacillota > Peptococcia > Peptococcales > Peptococcaceae > UMGS1590. The sequence continues at coordinate 35,717 of CALJRU010000054.1, forward strand.
CTCCCTGCTTTCATTATTATACAGCAAGTTTTTTTAGGAAAAATCACCTTTATGTAAACATCTTGTAAAACTTGCATCAGCTTTATTTTTTCTCTTGACAATTTATGAAAATATGTGTATTATAGGCTAGTAACGACGAACAAGCCAGCGTGATGGAACTGGCAGACGTGACGGACTCAAAATCCGTTGGGCTAACACCCGTGTGGGTTCGAATCCCACCGCTGGCATAACCTCTTGCAGAATCTGCAAGAGGTTTTCTTTTTTCAAAATAAAAAAGGCGGCGCAGTCTTCTAAAGTACTGCGCCGCCTTTTATCGTTGATGACAAAAAATGGTACCGCCCACAACAGACCGTACCATTTTCATAAATATCACATTAGAAAAAGCCAGCATAATACGCAAACCATTGAAACGATATACATCGCCAGAAAAACCAGCTTCATTTTTAGCGGATATGGACGCAGCATGGTGATATCCAAAATCAGCATTGTCACAACACCACATAGAACGCCCCATAACAACATGCCACTCAGCTGCCATATCGGCAAAGCGATCAGCACGCCCAAAAGAACAATCACTATATAGATAACGTTTTTCGAAATCATTGCACAGCCATCCTTTACATCAAGGGACCAAATACGCGCATCAAGCGCCCAAACACACGCTTATACAGTGGAAAAGCACTGTAGGTTTTCAAATATATGCGCTCACTTTTGGCAATCGTATCTTGAAAATCCTCTTCCGCTGCTCCTGCAATTTCCTTATCGTATACCAACACACCATTCTCAAAGTGCAAAAATAAACTACGGAAATCCAAATTCACTGAACCGACGGTAGAAATACAGCCATCACTAACAAACACTTTAGAATGAAGAAATCCCGGCGTAAATTCATAGATCTTAATGCCAGCTTTTAATAATTCAGGATAATAGCTTCTTGCGATCATAAAGACAATCTTTTTGTCGGGAATGTGCGGCAAAATAAGCGACACTTCAATGCCACGCTGAGACGCAAATTCCAACGATTTGCGCAAGCGTTCATCCAAAATAAGGTAAGGCGTCATAATATGGACATAATCTTCGGCGACATTCAGAATCTGACAATACACATTCGCCGCCGTATCATGATTATTTTCCGGCGCATCCGCGTAAGGAGCAATAATCGAATTACTTGGCATCGGATTATCTTCCACGCGCATATAATGCATGTATGCGTCCGTATGCCAATCTGCAGCAACATCCCACATCTGCATGAACATTGCTGTTAGTGACTGAACGCCATTCCCGGTAATACGCAGACCAGCATCTTTCCAATAGCCAAAACGCGTGATCAAGTTGGCATATTCATCTGCAAGGTTAAAGCCGCCAGTATATCCCACTTTGCCATCAATCACGGTAATTTTACGGTGATCTCTGTTATTTTGATAGGAAGATAAAATTGGTCGAATCGGCGAAAAAACACAGCATTGAATACCCATTTCATTGATTTTTTCACAATAACGCTTAGGAAGCTTTAATCCGCAAAATCCATCATACATGAGACGAACTTCAACGCCGGCATCCGCCTTTCTTTTTAAAATATCCAACAGTCGATCCATGATGTCACCTTCATGAACGATAAAGTATTCCATGAAAATGAACGATTCTGCCTTTTCAAGATCTTCAAACAATGCCTCTAAGGCTTCCTCGCCAGTCTTGAAATAAGTCAGTTCTTCACCATAATATGTTGGATACATGCACGCTGTCGACAAATATTGAAACAAGCCCACATATTTATTATTCATGAACGACAAATCGTGACGTGCTGCCTCACTATCTGTTAAGTGCAATGCTGTCACCAATTCTTTTTCATGCACCTTCGCTGCCAAATGACCTGTTCCAGGCACCAAACGCAAGATGACATACATCATCAACGCCACCGTCGGCATCAAAGCCAGAAGAATCAGCCATGACACTTGGTAAGAATTGTGTGGACAGCGAATGATGATATACGTAATCATCAAAATTATCAAGATTACGACGACAATCTGAAAAATGACCGCATAATTTCTGGCAACTTTTTCGGTGACAAGAAAATAAAAGCCACCCCAAGCCGCCACTTGAATGGCAACTAAAATCACTGTCCAAAAAATAGAGTTATTGACTGCAGACAAACTTTTTTGCCGAATTTTTTCGTTGTTCATAAATCCCCCTCCCTTCGTGCCAACACATTATTTTATTATAATTACATTCAATACTAAGTCAATCAGGATTCATTGTCAACAAACCCACAATATTTTCTCCTTCATTCAAAAACAAAAGCATCCCGTTTCCGGGATGCTTTTGTTCAGAATCAATAATTTTCAGCCAGCACTTCAAAGTATGCCTGAGGATGGCTGCATGCAGGGCAGATCTGTGGTGGTTCTTTGCCTTCAAAAATATAACCGCAATTGTTGCACTTCCACTTAACAGATTCTTCTTTCTTAAACGTGGTACCGTTTTCAATGCCCGCCAATAACGCCAAATAACGTTTCTCGTGAGCAGCTTCAACCTGTGCAATCAGATCCATGCGTGTTGCAATTTCATCAAAGCCTTCTTCTCGCGCTTCTTCGGCCATTCTCTTATACATATCTGTCCATTCATAATTTTCGCCAGCCGCTGCATCTTTAAGATTTTCCGGCGTGCTCTTAATGGCACCACCTTGCAAATACTTGAACCAGAGCTTTGCATGTTCCATTTCATTCTTGGCGGTCTCTTCAAACAACATCTGAATTTGAACATAGCCATCTTTTTTCGCTTGAGAAGCATAGTAGGTATACTTATTACGCGCCTGAGATTCACCAGCAAAAGCTTCTTGCAAATTCTTCTCTGTCTTTGTTCCCTTGAGTTCTTTCATGTTGTCCCTCCATTTTAGTCTAAAATACGTCGTAACCAACACTAACCAAAAAGCAGTCATTCTTTCTGCAAGAAAGGATCTACTTTAACAACGAAACATGTAAGCTTTTCACTTCTGAAATCCAACGACCTGAAAAGCGCCCTTACATCTCACGCACTTTCAGCAGCATGTATGCATAAATTATTGTGCACTATTCGCCAGGCGATAAATATGCCCATTTTTATGAAGAGCAACCACAACATTTCCGGTAACGAGATCTACATAGTTGAACGACAACCGCCGTTCCGCCTGATCTTCAGCTTTCACGACAAACACATTACGATAGGTAGCTTCTAGTTCTCCTTTGTGATTCACAACGCGGTTACGCCCGATATTCACATCCAGTTCAATCTCACACCCAACAAATGGCTGAAGAGATTTCTTCACACGCTCTATCGTCATCTTCGTCATATGCATCATCCTCTCTAGTGTTCTAATTATAGCACAAAATATTCGTGGACGCAAAAGAAATTATTTATTATACCGTTACTCTGTTTTTTTGTCAAGAACATTAACCAATGTTTCATCATGCTTACTTCTGTTTTTTCAAATATTTCTAAAAAATGTCTTGATGCAGTACACAGTCAAAGCCTTTGTCGTGAATATTTTTTCTAAAGCACTTTATTTTACAACAGTTTTGCGAAAAGCTGCAATTTGAAACACAAAATTCAAAACCAATAGTACCAAAAATAGCGCAAAAATCCAATGAATCCCAATCGCTGTTGCATCTACAGTTGACGAATAACCAGATTTTTTTGGAACATCGTTAAAATCACCGCTGCGATAGATGTTCCCATTGATCCAGCCAATTGTCCAAAAGTGTTAAGAACAGCATTTCCATCCGAATGGTCTTTTGGCGAAATCGTCTGCAACGCATGCGTCATCGTATTGCCATACGTGCATCCCAAGCCGAGTTCCATAATGATGTAAAATACCACCACCATTGCCGTTTGCATATAGGCGCCTGCTACAAAGAATAATGCAGCTCCCACGATTGCAAGAACGCTTCCGAAATATATTGGTTTCTTTGCTCCATATTTGTCCAAAATCATGCCACTATATACAGAAAGAAAAGCCTGTCCCATAGCACCTGGCAGCAGACACAACCCTGTAATAAATGCGCTCGCTCCACAAACGACTTGAAGATAATTGGAGAGCACAAACGAAAAACCTAAAAAAACAATTTGCATAAAGATATAGGAAAACAGATGCCAATTAAATGCCGCCGTGTAAAAAACATTCAAACGCACCAGTGGCTTTTCTCGTTTGCTCGCATGCACAGAAAATCCTAACAATGCAGCAAGTCCCAAAAGTAAAAACACGACAACTTCCAGCGGTTTACCTGATGCCGACTCTAAACTAGTAATACTGTAAACAAGAAAGAAAAAGCCAATCACAACCAGCAGCGTCCCTAGTTTGTCCAAAGCCAATCTGTCCGGTTCCTTTTTTTGCTGAATGGTAAGACCGCCCGCACCCAAAGAAAGGATTGTAAGCGGAACCATCAATAAAAATATGGCCCGCCATCCTAACGCCGTAACAACAATTCCACCAAAAGTTGGTCCTAGCGCAGGCCCAGCTGCCATAATCAGAGACGCACATCCCATCATGGTACCCGTCTTCGACGCAGGCACCTGCTCCAGAATAATATTAAACACCATAGGCAGCGCAACACCAATACCAACACCTTGAACAATAGCCGAAGCCACCAACACTTCAAAAGACCATGTAAAACTCCCAAGCAAACATCCCATTAAAAAGATGCTTCCGGAAAATAAAAATAAATGTTTTGTTCTAAAACGCTTCTTTAAATAAGCAGATATAGGCGTAATCATTGCAACAACCAACATTTTACCCGTCGTCAACCATTGCACCGACGATGCGCTTACTCCATACTCTTTCATCAACGTAGGAAAAGCAATATTGATCGCCGTTTCTGTCAACAGGCCACATAAGACCAATAAACTCACGGATAATATTGCAATCAACACCTTAAAATTGATCTTTTCTTCACACTTCATACATAATACTCCTTTCCTCTTTCACTGGCTTATCATAAACTATCCTACAACGGGAAGGTCAAGCATGTTAAAATAACTACATACCCTTAACGCAGCACGAAACAAAAGAAAGGAGCCACTTATCATGGACGGTTATTTAACCATTGGAGATTTCGCAAAGCTACGCAACGTTGATCGAAAATCACTCCGATATTATGAGCGCATTGGCGCGTTAATCCCAGCTTACACGGATCCACAAACCAATTACCGTTATTACAAACTTGATCAATTGGTCGACCTTGATACAATCTTGCTTTGTTTAGAATTGGGGATCCCCCTTAAACAGGCAGCCAATTATAAAAATCAAGATGGCACATTAGATGTTTTGCGATTGTTCAGCGATGGCAAAGAAAAAATCAATGAAAAGCTCCTCAAACTGCACACCACATGGAAAAGATTGGAATCCTCTCTTTCTGCCATTCAGGAAACAAAACCTTTCGAAAAAAACGAACAGCCCTATCAGCGTCACATCAATAAGCGCTATGTCCTGCGCAAGCGCTATACGCAACTTGGGGACGAATTATTCTTTCGACAGGAAGCAACAAATCTTTTTCTTGACGCCCAATCCCGCGGACTCATTCCCCTCTTTAATTTTCCCATCGGCCTCATGATTGAACGCCTTAATGAAACATTTCATATCTATATCACACTTGAGCTGCTCCCTTATAACATAAACACTTCCGATATCTACATCCTTCCCGAAGGCAACTATTTGTGCAAACAAGAAGCGTTCGCAAGCTTACACGCTCCAGGCAATTCCTACCTTCAGCTCTTTGCCAAGAATCCTGATATTAAGTTCATCACTTTTTCAACCATGAGCTTGGAAAAATATACAGAAGGAATCTTTCCACTTGAGCTGCAGGCTTTCATTGTGTCCAAATAAATTTCACTCTACAATCAAAATCCCACGCTGGACAGCTAAACTCAAAATTATGATTTGTTACTAGCCATTTATTTTCCATTTTTACAGCATAAAAAACTCCAGAACCAACAGGTTTCTGGAATTATTAATTTACATGATTCAGTTTTCAGAGACCTATGAGCGACCAACAAATCCTCTTGGACGCTCTAGGCCATAGCGGAATACACGCTTGTTCATTAGGCATGATGTTCCTGACGCTGTCTGTCAAAGAGCATTTTCCCTGGACACTTTTCAGGAGAATCATACAATCTACACTTTGAGCAATGCAGGCACTTTCTAGTATTCTCTCCCCGAATGGCATCTGCCATCCAATTTGGATTAACAATAAACCCACGACCAATGCCAATCATTGCTGCATGCGTCTGCTTCATAACTTGATCGGCCATCTCTGGCGATGTGATGCCATTGGCTGCGAACACAGGCACCTCAACAGCCTGCTGAATTCTTTCTGCAGCATATATGATATCAAGAAAAGGATAGTTTTTCGGAGAAAACACTTCCTGTTCCCGTTGGAAACCATAGGATACATCAATAAAATCCATCCCCATTTGTGCCAATCGCTTGGCGTGTTCTATTGCAGCATCCAACGTTGGTTCAAATCCACCAAGACGAATACCAACAATGAAATCGTCTGGCACTTATCTTCGAATGCCAACCAAAATTTCTTCTACAAACCGCAGCGGATCTTTACCATAAACATCTTGTCTCTGATTTACCTTACAGTTCAAAAACTGGCAAATTAAATATTGATGACAGCCATGCAGTTCCACGCCGTCATACCCCGCCTTGTAGGCACGAATAGCTGCCGCAACAAATGCTTCCTGAGTCTGTCGAATTTCTTCAAGCGTCATACGCCGGCCTATTTTCACCGATCCATCAGCCTGCACATAAGTATAGTCATCTGGACACATTGGAGCTTCTAAAATGCCTACCACACCAGCATGATGGAGCTGCACAAAAATGGCACAGCCCTCGCCATGAACCGCTTCCACAATCTGGTGCAGACCCTGAATTTGTTCATCGTTCCATATTCCCAGCTGACGATCCATCAAACGGCCATCAATATCCACACAGCTTGCTTCCTGTATAATCAAGCCTGGCGAACCCTTGGCCAATTATCGATAGTGCGCCACTGTTTCCGGAGCAACCTCGCCAGTATTCGGAACGCTAAAACGCGTCACCATCGGTGTCACATAGATCCTGTTTTTCATCTTTAATTTTTTTATTTCAACCATATGAAAGATGCTCTCACTCATACTTTCACGCTCCTTTTCACCGTTTCTCGATCTCGCATGACATTTTTTACGGTAAAGCACTTTCTGATCAGATAAACGCTCGAAGTCACAGATCCAATCATACATTTGACTCACCTTCATGCATTGACCCATCATAAACCATCCCATCATAGGAAGGTCAAGCCATAAAGCATCAAAAATAAGCACGAACCATCAAAGGCTCCTGAACAAAAGCATCACATGATTACCCACATCATTTTACGCAGCAAAAAAAGCCTCGAAAAGCAATTGCTTTTCGAGGCTTTGATTGTTGTTTGTAAGGTTCGTCCAATTAGCGCTTGGAGAACTGTGGTGCACGGCGTGCTGCTTTGAGACCGTACTGGCGTACAGTTTAGCGCCGGTTTTCCTTGATTTTATGGGCTTTTTGGCCTCTGC
>CALJRU010000055.1 GCA_937976375.1 uncultured Peptococcaceae bacterium
GAGAAAACCCTATTTTGGCAAAAATGCCAAAATAGGGTTTATCTACAGTCTGAAACTGATGCTTAGGCATCAGTTTTTTTATTAATACTGTTTCAAGCTGTTCTTCAAATTGAACATAATGAAAATTACGTGATTTGACTGTTCAAGGCTTGTCGTTTATTTACGGTAGATCATTTATTCTGGTTGTTGCTTTTTTCCTCAATAATGATTAGCTGATTTTGATACTAGATAAGAAAATAGAGAAAAAGGTGGAAATGTGAGAGTAAAAGAAAACACCGACGATCTCCATTAAAGAGTCTCGTCGGTGAAAAAGTGGGGTTGACAGATCTGTTCAAAGCATTCTTAAAAATGCAACCACAAGTAGAAGGTACTAATAAGGCACACAAACCCACCTGTGGAACAGGTGGCTCTAATTTAATAGATGATTTAATTGAAAATTATTTTTCCTGTTCTTCAGCTACCTTATTGAGGGCAGCCATTAATGCATCGACATCGATGCCATGTACAACGGCACCTTGTTCAATATTTTCAAAATGAGCAGCTGCGCAGCCAAGGCACCCCATACCATATTGCATGAAGACAGGTGCAGTACCTGGGTATTTTCTAACAGTATCAGAAATAGGCATGTCTTTAGTAATTAACATTATTATATCCTCCTTGAGTTGAATAAGTAGTAATTCTTTGATATAGTATACCAGACAAAGTGAGGATGTAAAACAATTTCTTGCAGATAAATTTGTAGGTGAGAAGATGGAAAAATTTTATGATAGAACTGTTCGCCTACTTGGCGAAGAAGCAGTTGTAAAATTACGCGCATCACATGTGGCGGTATTAGGTGTTGGAGGAGTTGGCTCTTGGGCTTGTGAGGCTTTAGTACGCACGGGTATTGGCGAGTTGACCATAGTTGATTTTGATCGAATAGAACCAAGTAATCTTAATCGTCAAGTTCATGCTTTACAGAATACCGTTGGACAAATTAAGGTAGAAGCAATGGCAAATCGTCTTTTGGCTATAAATCCAGAACTCATCATTCATTCATACCAAGAAAAAATTGCTCAAGATTATATCCCTTCATATCTGAAAGAAAGTGACTATACGATTGATTGTATTGATGACGTGCGTGCTAAGGTAGAGCTTATTCTATGGCATCGTGCTAATAAAAAAAGAATTGTTTCTTCAATGGGGACAGGAAATAAGATTGGTACACATCCGTTTAAGGTTGTTGATATTAGCAAAACGAGCGTTTGCCCGTTGGCGAGAGCAGTAAGAAAGAAATTGCGTGAAGCGGGCGTAACCTCGGGTGTAAAAGTTCTTTATTCAGAAGAACCGCCGTATTCCCGACCTCCAATCAATGAAAAACCTGGAACAATTTGTTTTTGCCCTGCCATTGCAGGATTGGAGTTATCTCGCTATGTAATTTTCGAACTGTTAAGCATGTAGATTTTACGATGTGATTGTTGATTATGTCTGGTCCATTTTTAAAATATATGTTAGAATGAACATAAGAGAGCGTTTTCGTTTTTTAGGAGGATGAACAATGGCAAGTGAACATGTGATTGCAGTCGATGAAAGTAATTTTCAGGAAGTTGTACTGGAGTCAAAAGAACCTGTACTTGTAGACTTCTGGGCTGAATGGTGTGGTCCTTGCAAAATGCTTGGGCCGATTATAGATGAAGTAGCCAATGAAAACGTTGGTAAGGTTAAAATCTGCAAATTGAACGTAGATCAAGCGCAACGCATCTCAAAGCGATATGGTGTAATGAGTATTCCAACAGTTATGTTGTTTAAAGATGGAGAAGAAGTTGAGCGTGCCATTGGTTTTCGACCAAAACATGATATAATTAGAATTATTAATTTATAATCGTTGTTTAAGAGCATCCAGAAAATGGATGCTCTTTTTAAACAATTTATTCGCAACAATTTTCTGCTTTTTAAGTGATTTTTGACGGGAAGATGGCTCTCGTGTTATACTTGAAAAGATGAACTAATTTGTTTGAGAATGATTATGATAAGGGTGATTTTCATGTTATGTCCAGTGTGTGGTGGGGCTAGCAGAGTGTTGGATACACGGACCAATGATCATGTCAATACTGTTAAGCGTCGCAGAGAGTGTATAAAATGTGGGAAGCGTTTTACCACTTATGAAAAAATCGAGGACATGCCATTAATTGTACGAAAGAAATCAGGTAGAACTGAACTCTTTGATAAGTCTAAAATTTTAAAAGGCATGGCTAAAGCATGCGAGAAACGTCCTGTGACTATTGATCAGCTTGAAGCAATGGTGGATAATATCGAAAAACAACTTAAAAACCAGTATTCGGAAGTCTCAACCGCTGACATTGGTGAAACGATTCTCCAGCATTTGCTCAAGATCGACCAGGTAGCATATATTCGATTTGCATCTGTTTATAAAGATTTTTCTGATATAGAAAGCTTTTTCAATGAATTGGAAGCATTGAAAAAAACAGTGGAGCCAGATGAGTGATCCATATGTTAATGATGAATGTATTATTTTAAAGAGAATTCCATTTAATGAATCCGATGCACGAATCATTTTTCTGGGATGTCATTTAGGAAAAGTTCATGCAATTGCAAAAGGTATTGAAAAACCGGCAAGTAAGCTATCTTCTTTATTGAATGTTGGAAGTGTTGTTACAGTTAATTTTTATTCAGGAAAATCAGGTTTAACGCTTCTTTCAGCAACACAAATCTGTGGAAATTCGCAACGCTTTCAATCTTTTGAAGTTTTACTTACCAGTGTTTATTTATGTGAGTTGGTTGATGAAACGATAGAAGAATCTGCACCACAAAAAGACCTGTATGATCTTCTGTCGCATACACTTGGAACAATGGATGATACAAATTTAATTGAAGAAAGATTGTTCTTTGAATGGCGATTCCTTAATTGTTTGGGATATGCCAGCGAAAATATAGAAGATTTCTATTACTTATGCCAATCATTTTGGAACACATCTCATTTCTCAATGCTTCAGCAAGCAATGCTTGATGAAATATGTTCTTTTTTAAATGTCTGTTTGATGACAACAAGGAAAGAATTCTCGTTTTGTTTATCAAAACAAGCACGTGAAGTATTACGTTCGATTTTAAATGTGTCTTACAAAAAACATTTGGATGTAAAAGTAAAAAGTAAGATAATGTTGGATGAAGCAACAATTCACTTCTATTCTTGACAATAGAGAGGAATCACGTATAATAAACTCATATATGAACGGTGATGAAGAAAAAAAGCTGCATTACATGTATAGCGAGCCAGTGTTGGTGTGAGATTGGTCTTGTGTGTAGCCCATAAGGCACTTCTGAGTTCAATGGATTGAGTGGACATAGAATAGATCTGTGTCAATCAGGGTGGAACCGCGGGTAATACTCGTCCCTGTCAGAAATGACAGGGACGGGTTTTTGTATTTTTAAGGAGGATGTTATGCAATTTCAAGAAATGATTTTGTCGCTTAACAAATATTGGAGCGATAACAACTGTGTTATTTTACAACCGTACGATATTGAAAAAGGTGCGGGTACAATGAATCCTGCTACGTTTCTTAGAGCATTAGGGCCAGAGCCATGGCATGTTGCGTATGTTGAACCATGTCGCCGTCCGGCTGATGGAAGATATGGTGATAACCCAAATCGGTTGCAGCATTACTACCAATATCAGGTTCTTCTAAAGCCATCTCCAGATAATATTCAAGAATTGTATTTAAAGAGTCTTGAAATTCTGGGCATTGATTTATTAAAGCACGATGTACGTTTTGTGGAAGATAACTGGGAATCTCCAACCCTTGGTGCCTGGGGACTTGGCTGGGAAGTTTGGCTAGATGGGATGGAAGTTACGCAGTTTACTTATTTTCAACAGTGTGGCGGTATTGATTGTGATCCAGTATGTGGAGAAATTACATATGGATTGGAACGTCTGGCAATGTTTATTCAAAATAAGACGAATGTTTATGATATTGAATGGATTGGTGACGTAAAATATGGGGATGTGTTCCATCATAATGAAGTAGAGTATTCAAAGTATAACTTTGAGTACTCGGACGCAACAATGTTGGTGCAGCTCTTTGATATGTATGAAAAAGAAGCTGAGCATGTTTTGGAATGTGGTGTAGTGCAACCAGCATATGATTATGCACTAAAATGTTCGCATGTGTTTAATTTACTGGATGCGCGTGGTGCAATCAGTGTTACAGAACGAACCCACTATATTGCCCGCGTGCGTAATCTTGCCAAAAAGTGTGCTGAAAAGTTTGTGGAAGAACGTCGTAAACTCGGTTTTCCGCTTTGTAAGTAAAAGGAGGATATTATGGCTGATTATTTGTTAGAGATTGGTCTTGAAGAACTGCCTGCGGCATATATGAATGGAGCTATAAGTGATTTAAAAAAACATGCGCAGACACTGTTTGATAAAGAACGTTTAGAATATGATCATGTTGAAACATATGCAACACCTCGTCGTTTAGTTTTAATGGTAAATGGTATTGCCGATGTTCAGAAGGATTTATCCGAGGAAGTAAAAGGTCCATCATTGAAGGCGGCTTATAAAGACGGAAAAATGGCAAAACCGCTTGAAGGTTTTTTGCGCGCAAATGGTTTTGAAGAAGAGGACGTTTACACTAAAGAATTGCCAAATGGCACATATGTTTTTTGTAAACGTGAAGAAAAAGGCCGTTATACAAAAGAAATTTTATCAGAAGTGATGGGAAACCTTGTTTTGAATTTAAAGTTCCCAAAAAGTATGCGGTGGGGAAGTTCTGAATTGCGATATATTCGCCCAATTCGATGGATTGTTTCTATCTATGATAATGAAATAGTTCCTTTTAATATCGGCATGTTGCAAGCAGGACGTATAACCAGAGGGCATCGCACACTTGGACATGAAGTTGTAGAGATTAAAGACGCTTTGTCTTATTTTGAAACAATGGAACAAGAATATGTGATTGTTGATCAAAATAAAAGAAGAAACATGATTCTTGATCAAATTGAAGCTATATTTGCTGGGACCGAGGAACATTATCAGGAAGATGACAGCTTATTGAATGAAGTTGTTAATCTTGTTGAATATCCAACAGCGCTTCGCGGAAGCTTTGATAAAAAGTACTTGGAATTGCCAGATGAGCTGGTGATTACCCCAATGAAAGAACATCAGCGGTACTTTCCAATATTAAAAAATGATGGCTCCCTCACCAATGGATTTATTACTGTGCGTAATGGGACATCTGAATATATTGACATTGTTCGTGCTGGAAATGAAAATGTGCTGCGCGCGCGCTTAGCAGATGCTGAGTTCTTTTATCAGGAAGATCTTAAAAAGGGTCTCGAGTCCGGTGAAGAAAAACTTAAGAGCATTGTTTTTCAGGAAAAACTGGGGACAGTTTATGAAAAGACTCAACGTTTACAATATATTTCTCGTGCGATTGCAGAAGCTTTGCATAGTGATGAGCAGTTAATAGCAGATACAGTGACGGCAGCTCGATGCACAAAAATGGACCTTGTTAGTAATGTTGTTTCAGAATTTCCTGAATTACAGGGCCTTATGGGCGAATACTATTTTGATCATGAGCATCCGGATAAAAAAAATATTGGACAAGCAATTCGAGAACATTATATGCCACGTTTTGCAAATGATGCACTTCCAGAAACAACAGAGGGCAGTATTGTTAGCATTGCTGATAAAATCGATACGATTGTTGGGTGCTATTATGCTGGGATTATCCCAACAGGTTCTCAGGATCCTTATGCACTCCGACGTCAAGCTTTAGGTTTGGCAAATATTATCATTAATCAAAGCTGGTCATTATCTTTGCAGCGACTAATTTCCATTGCATGTGAAGCATATGGCACAACAGGACTTCAATTTGATAACCCTGATACAAATGCAACCATTCATAAATTCTTCGAACAGCGCCTATTAAAAATCTTAAAGGATGCAGGTATTGCTAATGATATTATTCATTCGGTTATGAAAGTAGGCTATGATGATTTTTATGATGTAATCTTACGAGCTAAAGCTTTGGCATCATATATTGATGGCAATGATAAAGCTTTGATTAAAGCGACATTAGACAATAATGGTCGCGCGGCGAACATTACCGAAACAGTTACTGAAGTTGCAATTGATACTAATTTATTTACTTCAGATGAAGAAAGAACCCTTTATAATGCTTTATCCACTTGTGAAGAAGTTATACCAGGGTTGGTAGAAAACAAGGATTATCTGGGCGTAATCAAACAATTTGAAACTCTGAATGATGCTGTAGAAAATTTCTTTGAAAAGATTTTGGTTATGGATGAAGACACTGCCGTTAGACAGAATCGTCTTTCATTGGTAAAACATTACAATAATCTATTAGGCTCTTATTATAAGCTTGATGAAGTAACATTCGCATAAAGTGGGTGATGAAATGTTAAGTATGACTGGTTATGCGTCTGTTACAAAAGAGCTTAATGATGGTATCTTGCAAATAGACATAAAATCAGTAAATGGGAAATATAGTGATGTGCGTCTAAATGCCTCGGTATTTGATCATAACTTTCTAGAAAAATTACGAAAATGTGCAGTTGAGCGAGTCATAAGAGGCCAAGTAACGATAGATATTTCATTGAAGCATAATCATTGCTCAGAAGAAGCCTTTCGCCTAGATACACAGCAATTGAAACAATATATGAAAGATTATCAAGAAGCATTTGGCCATATAAATGAAGACTATAAACATTTAAAGTATTTTCTGCAACTTGATCATATTACAAAAAAAGATGAGTATGTTTTTGATGTAGAAAAAGATGGTGAAAATGTTATTGATGCATTAAATGATGCTTTCGACCATTTTTATGTTTCTAGGGAAGAAGAAGGGGCGCGTTTACAGGAAAACTTACAAGAAAAACTTTTTCGATTAAAAGCGACACGTGCAAAAATTGCAGAGCGTGTTCCAGAATTAGATCATCTTTATAGGGTTAGATTGGAGACTAGAATACGAGAGTTTGTATCCGAATTAGATGACATTGATGAGTCAAGAATACTTTCTGAAGTTGCAGTGCATGCTGTGAAGACAACGATAGATGAAGAACTGGTTCGTTTGGCTTCGCATTTTGAAAAATTAGAAGAATTGCTTGCAAGTGATGAGAAAATAGTTGGTAAAAAAATTGACTTTTATATGCAGGAAATTAATCGTGAATATAATACAATTGCTTCAAAGATAAGTGACATTCAAGTTTCCGAAAAAATTGTTGAAAGTAAAGTTCTTATTGATCAAATTCGTGAACAGGCTCAAAATATAATGTAGGGCGTGTAGTATGACATTCTTAAATATTGGTTTTGATAATATGGTTGCTGTAAATAAAATTGTTGCAATTGTTTCCCCTGAGAGCGCTTCGATCAAAAAACTCATTCAGTTTGCTAAAGAAAGCCATCATTTTGTTGATGTTTCGTCAGGGCGAAAAACACGTTCAGTTGTTATTACAAGCGATGACTACATTTTTTTGTCTGCGATTCAAACAGATACGCTGGCTGGTCGATTAAATGATGCTGTGTAAAGGAGATGAAATGTCATGCTAACCCATGATAAGAAAGGCATTCTGTTGGTAATGAGTGGGCCATCAGGTGCAGGAAAAGGTACATTGTGCGCTCATCTAAGACAGCAGATTCCTGTGGCTCTTTCGGTATCTGCAACAACTCGTGCACCTCGTAAAGGTGAGCAAGAAGGCGTAAATTATTTTTTTATGACGCAAGAAGCTTTTAAACAAAAAATACAAGAAGACGGGTTTATCGAGTGGGCTAGAGTTTATGACAATTATTATGGTACACCAAGAAAATACGTTGAAGACTTGTTAGCCTCCGGACAAGATGTTATGTTGGAAATTGATCCTCAAGGTGCAAAAAGTGTGAAACTTAGAAATCCCGATGCTGTTCTAGTGTTTATCATGCCTCCTTCATATAAAGAACTAGAGCGGCGTATTCGAGGTAGAGGTACGGAAACAGAAGAACAAATTGAAAAGCGGTTGTCGTGTGCTGTTGGAGAAATAAATACACTAGCTGCGTATGATTATGTTATAATTAATGCAGACATTCAAACAGCGGTGGATAATTTAAAAGCCATTCTTGAAGCTGAACGGTGTAAGGTTTCAAGAAATACGTCAATCCCAACCACATTTATTTTAGAAAAGGAAAGTGAGTAAGATGATTCAACCTAGCATTGATGAACTTTTAGAAAAAACGGATAATAAATATACTCTAGCGGTTGTGGCTGCTAAGCGTGCACGTGAACTGGTTGATGGTGCGGAACGTTTTACGGATGCTCCGACAAATAAGGCTGTTTCTATTGCACTTTGTGAAATTGGTGAAGGAAATGTCACCTATCGTTTCAATGATTGATCTGCTATGAATATTGTAATTGGGGTTACGGGAAGTATTGCAGCTTATAAGACGGTGGATTTAGTTAATCTATTGCATAAACAGGGTCATTGCGTTCGTGTCGTAATGACCAAGAATGCTACAAAATTTGTGCAACCGTTGACATTTGAAGCGATTTCCCATGAAGCAGTCATTACTGACATGTTTAACGGGGATTGTGTTGCTCTTGAGCATATTAATCTTGCAAAATGGGCAGATATTTGTATGATTGCTCCAGCAGATGCAAATGTAATCGCCAAACTTGCTCATGGTTTCGCTGATGATTTCCTGAGTACATTCATTTTAGCGTTTGATGGTCCTGTTTTGGTTGCACCGGCGATGAACACTATTATGTATCATCAGGAAGTTACTCAGAATAATATCGCTTTGTTAAAGAACAATGGGTATGAAATAGTATCTCCAACATACGGAAAATTGGCATGTGGAGATATTGGTGATGGGAAATTGGCAGATATCAACACATTGCAGTTTTGTATCGAAAAATCTTTAACATCTCAAACTCTGTCTGACTTTCATCTGATTGTTACAGCAGGCCCAACTATTGGCCCAATTGATCCGGTTAGATTTATTACTAATCATAGTAGTGGCAAAATGGGCTTTTCAATCGCTAGAGAAGCGGCTCTTCGTGGGGCGCAAGTTACGCTGATTGCGGGAGTGGTACAACGCGAAACACCATTTGGCGTTTCGCGCATTGATGTTTCTACAACAGAAGAAATGCTATCTGCTATTGAAAATTTGTTGCCAAGTGCCGATGGCCTGGTCATGGCAGCAGCTCCAGCAGATTTTACTCCGGAAGAGTATCATCATGAGAAGATTAAAAAAGTGGGTAATGAATTATCGATTACTTTTCGAAAAAACCCAGATATATTAAAATCTCTCAATTTTTTGCTTGAAGGAAAAATTGTAGTAGGTTTTGCGGCAGAAAGTCATCAGCTTCTTCAAAACGCAGAGAAGAAACTTATTGAAAAAAAATTAGACTTTATTGTTGCGAATAATATCGCTGGTAAAGACACTGCTTTTCAATCAGATTATAATGCGGCGACGATCTTGTTTAAGGATGGTCATCAAGAAGTAATTTCAAAACAATTAAAAACGCAACTTGCTGATAAAATTCTCGATGAGATTGAAGTTATTCGTCAAAAGAAGGAGGAAAGATAATTGAAACAATTTTTTACATCAGAGTCTGTAACGGAAGGGCATCCAGATAAGATTGCAGACCAAATTTCAGATGCTATTTTAGATGCTATTTTGGAAAAAGATCCAAATGCACGCGTTGCTTGTGAAACATTTGTCACAACAGGCATGGTGTTAATTGCGGGTGAAATTTCCACAAAATGCTATGTTGACATGCCAAAAATTGCTCGTGGAGTTATTAAAGATATTGGTTATCATGATATGAACCATGGGTTTGATTATAAGACGTGTGCAGTTCTCACTTCAATTAGTGAACAATCTGCAGACATTGCAATGGGTGTAGATAAAGCGCTTGAAGCAAAAATGGGCGAAATGGATGATTCTGATTTGGAAGCCATTGGTGCTGGTGACCAAGGAATGATGTTTGGTTATGCAAGTGATGAAACAGAATCGTATATGCCTCTTCCTGTTTATTATTCTCATGCACTTACTCGCCGATTGGCTGAGGTTCGTAAAAATGGAGATGTTCCATTTCTGCTGCCAGACGGAAAAAGTCAGCTGACTGTGGAATATGATGATGGCATTCCAACACGGATCGATGCGGTAACAATTTCTACTCAGCATACTTCTGAAGCTTCTATTGAAGATGTGCGCAAGGCTGTTATGGAAAAAGTTATTAAGCCGGTTCTTCCTTCAGAAATGTTGGACGAAAATACGCGTTATTATATTAACCCAACAGGTAGATTTGTTATTGGTGGCCCACAAGGTGATACGGGCCTTACTGGCCGAAAAATTATTGTTGATACATATGGTGGAATGGCTCGTCATGGCGGTGGTGCCTTATCAGGAAAAGATGGCACAAAAGTTGACCGTTCAGGTGCATACGCGGCACGATATGTTGCTAAGAATATTGTTGCGGCTGGCTTGGCAAAGCGTTGTGAAGTTCAATTGGCGTATACAATAGGTGTTGCTCGTCCGATGTCTATCTTTGTGGAAACCTTTGGCACAGGGCTTATTGACGAAGAACGATTGGCAAATGTGATCAATGAAGTGTTTGATCTTCGGCCAGCAGCAATCATTCGTGATTTAGATATGCAAAAACCAATGTATCGACAATGTGCAGCATATGGTCATTTTGGACGAACAGATATTGATTTGCCATGGGAACGCTTAGATAAGGTTGACGCATTAAAAAAGGCTTGCGGTGTGAAGTAATAATAAATAAAGCAGATATCTACGGATATCTGCTTTTCATCTATTTGGCGTGAGGTGATGGAATGGAATATTGTCGAGTGATTGTGGATGGTGTTCCGTTTGTTCATGAAGAGGGGTTCACATATCATGTTCCTTCTTTTCTTCAGGAAATGGTAAAAATAGGATGTATTGTATATATACCATTCGGAAAGGGAAATGGAGTAAAAAAAGGAATCGTTATCAACGAAGAATCCTTAAAAAATCTTCAAAATACAGAAAAAATAAAAGATGTTTTAATGATGCACATGCTTTCGCCTGTTGTTGATGATAAAATGATGGGATTATGTCATTTTGTTTCGGGTTACTATGCATGTGCAATGATATATACATTAAAACAAGTTATCCCAAAATATATTATGCATCATACGTTTATTGCTTTTGAGAGTTGTGCGTCCGAAGAGAAACAATTACTTAATTCAAAAAATATTCATTTAGCTGCTAAGGCTTGTAAGGAAGGAAAGTGGCGTATCTGTGCTCATGAACCATACAACGAACAAAATAGATATTATTATTTAACCAATTATTCTAAAACATTTATCGAACAGTGCATCAATAATTTGAAACGTGCACCAAAACAGAAAGAAATTTTTCAATTTATTCTTCGTAATAATGGTGTGAAGAATCAAGCGATTAAAGAAAATTTTGGTCAATGTAAATCAGCTATTCAAGCTTTATTAACGAAAAAAATTATTATTGAATCTGATCATGCTCTTTTAGATAAAGATGATAAATTGAGTTTTCCGGAAAAACAAATGACAGCGTTACAGGAGAAAATTTTTCAGGCACTTCAAGATCAAGTAAAAGAGGGTATTTACCATAAGAGCTTAATCAATGGGGTGACAGGATCGGGAAAAACGCTTATTTACGAAAAGATTATTGATGTCATCATAGAAAAAAACGCTCAAGCTCTTTTTCTTGTGCCAGAAATTGCGTTATCACAGCATTTATTTATTCGACTTAACAAACGATTTGGAGATCGTATTGCGTTACTACATAGCCAACTGACAGAACGTGAACGATATACAATTTGGAAAAAAGTTGCTGCACATGAAATTGATGTTATTCTTGGTCCTAGAAGTGCGTTATTTCTTCCGTTTGATCGATTAGGTGTGATAATTATTGATGAAGAACATGAAAGCAGTTACAAGCAAAGTGAACCAGATCCACGGTATCATGCAGTAAAAATAGCCGAATATCTTGCCAAAAGAGATAATGCTCTGTTGATTTTAGGAAGTGCGACACCGTCAATTGAAAGTTTATATGAAGTTGTGAAAAAACAATGTTCTATTTTTAATTTACCGGAACGTGTCAATCAAATTGCACTACCAGACATTAAGTTGGTTGATATGATTGAAGAACGAAAAAAAGGAAATTATTCTATATTAAGTGACGAGTTAAGATTTGCCATACAAAATGCTTTGACTAAAAATGAGCAAGTCATTCTTTTGATCAATCGAAAGGGATATTCATCATCTATTGTTTGTCATGAGTGTGGCGAAGTGATTCGTTGTCCCAAATGTGATATTCCCTTGACGTATTATCAATCAAGCAATGAATTAAAGTGTAATTATTGTGAATTCCATTTACCTATGGTTAAACAATGTCCATCCTGCGGAAGCGCTTTTATTGAAAAACATGGAACTGGAACAGAGACTGTCGAAAACGAATGTGCTGAATTATTTCCTAATGCAAAAATCGATCGTCTTGATGCGCAATCAATGATAAATTCAACGACAAGAGAACAGATTTTAAAAAAGTACGCGTCGCATAATATTGATATATTGGTTGGAACTCAACTACTGGCAAAGGGATTAGATTTTATGAATACAACCTGCATTGGGGTTATCCATGCAGATCTGACATTAAATCTCCCCGATTTTCGTAGCGCTGAGCGTTGTTTTCAGTTAATGGTTCAAGTTGCAGGAAGAGCAGGACGAGATAAGAAATCAAGTGTAGTCTTTATACAAACTTATCAAAAAGATCATTACGCGATGAAAGATGCAAAAAATCAGAACGTGCATCAATTCTTTTTAGACGAGATAGCATTTCGTAAACAATGGCTTTATCCTCCGTTTGTTCGTCTTTGCCGTATTATTGTGATGGATTATGATATTAATGATGTTGAGAAATCAATGAGTTCCATTTATAATTATATCGAGCGCTTGCCGATCAAAAAGAGAATTATTGGTCCTTCTTTTGCGCCGATAAGTAAAAAGAACAACCGTTATCGCATGCATTTGATAATCAAGGTAGATGCAGAGGAAAATATATCCTCATTTATGAAGAAATTTCGTGGCGATTTGCGATTTTTAAAAATAAAAAACTCAACGAGGGTATTAATTGATATCGACCCTGAAAATATTTTTTAATCTGAAAGGAGAATCTTTATGGCTAGATATAAAGTTGTTATTGCAGGAGATCCTGTACTGCGTCGTATTTCACATCCTGTTAAAGAGGTGAATGAAAATATTAAAAAATTACTAAACAATATGGCTGAAACCATGTATTATGCAAAGGGGGTTGGATTAGCAGCGCCTCAAGTTGGAATCAGTAAGCGTGTGATTGTTGTTGATATTGGCGACGGATTGTTTAAATTGGTAAATCCTGAAATTATTTCGTCCAGTGGTATTCAAGATGGCCCAGAAGGTTGTTTAAGTGTGCCGAATATTGTAGGCAATGTAAAGAGAAGCGAACATATTAAAGTAAAAGCGCTTAATGAAAATGGTGATGAGGTAGTAATTGATGCATCTGGATATTTGGCACGCGCTTTTCAACATGAAATAGATCATTTAAATGGAATTATTTTTACCGATAAAGCCACTGAAATCGAAAGGATGTCTGAGTGATGAAAATCATTTATATGGGGACACCTGATTTTGCGGTTACAATTCTTGAAAAATTAATGGATGTTGGGCATGATATTAAGATGGTTTTTACTCAGCCAGATCGTCCGAAGGGGCGAGGAAAAAAACTTCAAGCACCGCCAGTTGCTGAATTTGCCAAATCACACAATTTAATGCTCTATCAGCCAGAAAGTGTAAAGACAAATGAAGTTGAAGAACTTTTTCTAGAAGCAAAACCAGATGTTGTTATTGTGGCAGCTTATGGAAAAATTATTCCGGACAATCTCTTGGTTATTCCAAAATATGGTTTTATCAATGTTCATGCTTCAATTTTGCCAAAATATCGTGGTGCGGCACCAATCCAGTGGGCATTACGCAATGGTGATACTGAGACAGGTATAAGTATTATGAAATTGGAATCTGGTTTGGATGAAGGTCCTATTTTTAATACAGCAACCATCAAGATTGATATGAATTGGAATAAAAAAGATCTTTTTGAGGCATTGGCTGTTCTGGGAGCGACTACATTAGTTAAAACATTGGATAAAATAGATTCGTTAAGTCCAATACCTCAAAATCATCAAGATGCAACCTATGCGCCAATGTTTGGTAAAAAAGATGGGTGTATTAATTTTTCAATGGCAGCAAAAGACATTGTAAATTTAAATCGTTCATTGTTGCCTGATGATAGTATCTACACGTTTATTAACAATAAAAGATTAGCCTTTAAGAGTGTATCTTTTTTTGATAATATGAAACAAGGTAACTTGATTCCAGGCACTATTGTTTCAATAGAAAAAAATTCAATTGGCATAGCTACAGGTGAAGGTGTTCTTTTTGTGAGCGAGGTTCAACCTGCTGGCAAAAAGGAAATGCCAGTTCAATCCTTCTTAAATGGACATCCTTTAAAAGTTGGGGATATATTTTCTAATGAGAGTTGAGGAAAAATGATTTTTGATATTTCAATGATTGTATTAATTCCAGGCATTCTTCTCACGATTTATGCGCAAGGAAAGGTTAGTTCAACATATAAACGTTTCGCACAAGTATATTCTCAAAGTGGCTATACTGGAGCGCAATTTGCAAGAAAAATGTTGAATGATAATGGACTTTATGACGTGACTGTCACACAGATTAGTGGACATTTAAGCGATCACTATGATCCACGTGCCAAACAAGTAAGATTGTCGAGTGAGGTTTATAATGGCAGTAGCATTGCATCGTTGGGGATTGCTGCTCATGAAGTTGGACATGCGGTGCAGCATGCAACAAATTACTTTCCTTTGACGATTCGAAATGCAGTTATTCCCGTGACAAATTTTAGCAGTAATTTTGCTATTCCTTTGGTTTTGTTGGGAATTATCATCAATAGCATGTCTTTGATTCAGCTGGGAATCTTATTGTTTTGCGCGATCGTCTTTTTTCAACTTGTTACGTTACCTGTTGAATTTAATGCGAGTAATCGTGCTATTGCAACACTCGGCGCAGATCAAATATTAAATGATAGTGAGCTGAATGGCGCAAAGAAAGTTCTTGGGGCAGCAGCATTGACTTATGTGGCAGCGCTCGTTTC
Source organism: uncultured Peptococcaceae bacterium (assembly GCA_937976375.1). Lineage (GTDB taxonomy): Bacteria > Bacillota > Peptococcia > Peptococcales > Peptococcaceae > UMGS1590. The sequence goes on from CALJRU010000055.1 coordinate 15,227, forward strand.
TTCCTTGCTGCAGTTATTGCAACTCGTTCTTGTTTTTAACAGAAGTGACGATTGAATGATTAGAAATGGTGGTGTATATGATGGACCAAAGTGCTAGACAGCTTGCCTATCATGTTTTGATTGATATTCAGATGAATGGAGCCTATGCCAACCTTGCGTTGGACAAGGCTCTTTTGCGTTCAAACCTAAATATAAAGGATAAAAGACTGGCAACAGACTTGGTATATGGATGCACAAAAATGCAACTTCATTTAGATCAAATTATTGGTACATATGCTGATTTGAAACGCATTGATAAGAAAACGCTTATTTTATTGCGAATGGCTGTGTATCAATTAACTTTTATGGATAAAATTCCAAATCATGCAGCGGTAAATGAGACTGTTGAACTCGCAAAAATGTTAAAGCTGCACTCAGATAAGTTTATTAATGGCATATTACGGAATATCTTAAGAAATGATAAATTGATTGTCTGGCCAAACAAACGGAAACAAAAAAATCAATATCTTTCAAAATGGTATAGTTTTCCTCAATGGATGATTGATATTTGGGTGAAAGAGTATGGGTTTTCAGATACTGAAAAACTTTGCGCATATTTTAATGAACCAGCACCAACATGGATTAGGGTTAATACATTAAAAACATCAATTGATGAGGTGATTGCAACTTTAAAAGAAATGAAGGTTGAGTTTAAGCAACATCAGGATCTGCCAGAAGCATTATGTCTCTCTTCATTACAACCTGTTAAGCAATCGCTTCTGTTTGTCGAGGGAAAAATTATTGTTCAAGATCTGAGCTCTATGCTACCGGCAACAATTCTCCAGCCACAAAAAGATAGTTGTGTTTTAGATATGTGTGCAGCCCCAGGTGGAAAAACAACACAGCTATCTGCTATAATGAAAAACAGCGGTAAGATTTTTGCTTGTGATTTACATCCTCATCGTGTCCAATTAATTGAAGAAAATATTAAAAGACTAGGGATAGGAAACATCGAATGTTTTGCCGCAGATGCAACAAATTTGGAAGAAAATTTCGTTGAATATTTTGATTATATTCTTTTGGATGCTCCATGCAGTGGCCTTGGTGTATTAAATCGCCGTGCTGACTTGCGATGGAAAGTGCGCAAAAGTGCTTTAGTAGAGATAGAGGCTACACAAAAAAAATTACTCGAATCGGCGGCAAAATATTTAAAATCCGGTGGAACAATGGTTTACAGCACTTGCACTTTGAATAAAAGAGAAAACGAGTTACAGATTGCATATTTTCTGGAAACGCATCCTAATTTTGAACTGATATCGTTTAACTGCTTGAACAAGCTATGTGCATCTGGAATGGAAACAATCTATCCGTTCATGGATCATTCTGACGGTTTTTTTATCGCAAAAATTATTAGAAAGGATTAACATTGCTTTGGATATTCGTGCGTTAAATTTTGAAGAATTAAAAAGTTATTTACAATCGCTTGGGGAACCAGCCTTTCGTAATAAGCAGTTTTTTTCTTGGCTTCACAATCAACAGATTGAAGAATTTTCTCAGGCTCATAATGTTGGCAAAAAATTGCTTTCAGCCTTGGAAAAAGACGGTTATGTGATTCTTAACCCAGAATTAAAGCAAAGATTTGTTTCAAAAGATGGGACGGAAAAATATTTGATGGCGCTTGAAGATGGCGCTCTTATAGAATGTGTATTAATGCGGTATCGTGGCGATTATAGTAAGCAACGCAACACATTATGTGTATCTAGTCAAGTGGGCTGTGCAATGGGATGTGCTTTTTGTGCAACTGGTCATCAAGGATTTGAGAGAAATCTGTCAGTTGCAGAAATTCTCAGTGAAGTATATACTGCAAATAGAATTCTTAAAATGAATGAAAAAGGGCAGGAAATTCGCAATATAGTATTTATGGGAATGGGTGAACCCTTTAATAACTTTAATCAGGTTATGAAATCCATTGATATTCTTTGTCATCCCAATGGGATGAATCTTTCGCCTAGAAGAATAACAATTTCTACTTGCGGAGTAGTGCCAAAACTTATTGAATTTGCAGATTTGAACACTGATATTGGACTCGCCATTTCATTACATGCATCTAATAATAAAGATCGTGATGAATTAATGCCAGTAAATAAAGCATATCCGTTAGAATCGTTAATGGAAGCATGCAAATATTATCAAGATGTAACTGGAAAGCGTATTAGCTTTGAATATGCTTTGATTGAAAATGTTAATGATCAAAAGCGTAATGTTGAAGAACTGAAAAAATTACTTCATGGTTTGGATTGTCATATCAATGTTATTCCTGTAAACGCTGTTGCACATAATCATTCTTTGCGTCGTCCTGATAAAAAACACATCAATATATTTATCGAAGCGTTGCGCGCTAGTGGAATTGGTGCAAGCGTTCGACAAGAAAAAGGGGCAGATATAAATGGAGCTTGTGGACAATTAAAGACAAGTTATTATCAATCCAAATGATTAGGGAGTGAGGCCTTGTGATTTATGGAAAAACGCATATAGGCTTGGTGCGGGAAACCAATGAAGACGCGCTTTTTTTCGATGAGAAAAATAAGATAATGATTATCGCTGATGGTATCGGTGGACACGCGCGTGGGGAAGAGGCCAGTAACAAGGCGGTCGAAATTCTGAAAAATTTTTTACTAGATAATCACAATAAATATTCTGATAAGGAAGAACTATTGCGCGATGGTTTTGAAGCAGCAAATGATGCTGTACATCAAATACAAAATGAACTATCTGAGGGAAAAATATGCGGCACAACTTTAACTTGCGCGTTGATAGATCATGGCATATTATATTTTTCTCATGTTGGGGATACTAGAATTTATGTTTCAAGAAATAAAAAAGATATTGAACAAATTACATATGACCACACTTATCTTTCGGAACTTGCACGCAAAGATTTTAAAACTTTTATCGAAATGCAAGGGACAACAATTTCTCGCGCAAATAATTATTTAATTCGTGCTATTGGTCCAGATTCTTCAGTTGAGCCACAAATTGGTCATTTTCGTTTACGAACAGGAGATTATATTATTCTCTTAACTGATGGTATTTATCGTTATTTAAGTCCATTAGATCTATTGCATGTATTAAAAGAAGCGGAAAGCATTGTACAGTTTGCCAATGTTGTCATGAAAATGGCTTTAGAAAAGGGTGGCAAAGACAATCTTAGTATTATTATTGGACTGTTTTCTGAAGGGGGGGCAAGATTATGAATGAACTTCTAGCCGGACGTTACCAAGTCATAAAAAAGATTGGCAGCGGTGGGATGGCTATTGTTTATCTTGCTAAAGACCTGTCATTAGATCGAAATGTCGCGATCAAAGTGCTTCGTGACGAATATACAGAAGATAGTACCTTTCGACGTCATTTTCAAAAAGAAGCTGTTGCAATTGCTAAGCTTTCTCATAATAATATTGTAGGCATATATGATATATTGACAGATGACGAAACAATGTGTCTTGTTATGGAATATGTTGAAGGAGAAACTTTAAAAGATAAGATAAATAGGGATGGCGCTATTCCTTGGCAGAGAGCGGTAAAGTATGCTATCCAAATTGCGAATGGTCTATCATATGCACATGCAAATCAGATTATACACAAAGATGTTAAAAGTCAAAATATTTTAATTGATAAATTTGATAATGTTAAAATTACTGATTTTGGCATTTCGCAAATGATGAATAATACTACCATTACGCATAATAAAGGTGTTTTGGGATCAGCACATTATTTTTCTCCTGAACAAGCAAGAGGAGAAAAATTATCTTATCAAACAGATATCTATTCATTTGGTATTGTGCTCTATGAAATGCTCGTAGGTGAATTGCCATTTACTGCAGATAATCCAGTAAGTGTTGCTTTAAAGCATATTCAAGAACCGCCCAAGTCTGTTCATTCGATTATTCATGATGTGCCAGAAAGCTTAAGTTTTATTGTTTCAAAATGTTTAGAGAAAAAACCAGAAAATCGCTTTGCAAGTATGCAAGCAGTTTCCCGTGCATTATCTAGCATAACAGCGGATAACCAGCTCAAGAATCAAGCAAGTAGTGGCAAAACAATTAAAACGGCAGCCATCGCTTCTGGTGCTGGCACGGCTGCGGCAAAAGCGATGCAAGAAAAAAATGCAGATAAAACAGGACATTCTGAGGAAGAAAATTCAGCGAAAAAAATCTTGCATCAAGAAAAACAAATCAAGAATTTCAAGAATCCAAAGAAAAAAATTGTTCCAATAAAAGCCTCAGGAGCTTCAGGTAATAAAAAATCAAATCAGAAAAAAAGAAAAAAACGAACCAACTTTTTGTTTTTGGCCATTATTGTCGTCCTGGTTTTGGCTGCAACGCTTTTTGTGGCTCAAAAAATTGCGCCACCGAGTGAACTTACAGTTCCAGACTTTCGTGGGATGACGGTGGAATCTGCTGAAAACGAAGCGGCGCGGTATGAATTGACTATTACAGAAGTTGGTAGTGAGTACAGTGATACCTATAATGAAGGTGAAATTTGTTCACAATCTCCAGCGGAGGGTTCCAATATTTCAAAAGGTGATGTTGTTTCGGTTGTAGTTAGTAAAGGGCCTCAACAAAGCACTGTTCCAGATGTTCGTGGTCAGACGTTAGATGCAGCAACTAAAACATTAAAAGATGCAGACCTTTCTGTTGGGTCAGTGACAGAATCTTATAGTTCTTCGGTAAAGGCAGGTCAAGTTATTTCTCAAGGAATAGATCCTGATAGTAAAGTTGAACGCAACACGGCGGTTAATTTGGAGATTAGCCTTGGTGAGAAACCTTATGCAGTTGTCCCAGATGTACGTGGCAAATCTTTGGATACAGCTAGTTCTATGCTTTCTGATGCAAAGTTGAACGTAGGGAATATTACATATCAAGACTCAGATGAAGATGAAGGAACAGTAATCAGTCAAGGTTATAATCCTAATGATCATGTTGACGAGTATACCGCTGTTGATTTGGTTGTTAGTTCTGGAAAAAGTTCTCAGAGCAGTGAAACAAAAACAGCAGAAGTTTCTGTCACAGCCGATCGTAGTGGTGTCATGCAGATTTTGTTAACAGATGATGAAAATGAAGGTACCGTTGTATTTATGGAATCAGTTGAATCTGGAGATCAAATTTTAAGGCGATTTGACTATCACGGTTCAGCGACATTTACTGTCATGATTGACCGTAATGTTATTAAAACAATCAAAGCAGATTAGGTGAAAGAATGATTGGTAGAGTATTAAAAAAGCATGGTGGATTTTATTATGTTGATGCTGAAAATATTCTATATGAATGTAAATTAAGTGGAAAGCAAAAACATTGGCAACGCGATCGTATTGTTGCTGGAGATTACGTTCAATTTGATGCCGATAATAGTCATCAGGATTGCGGGCGCGGATACATCACATCAATTGTAAAACGAGAAAATTTTATTCCGCGTCCTGGTATTGCCAATATTGATCAAATCCTGATTGTTGCGGCAATTAAAGAACCGACATATGATTTTTTACTCTTGGATAAACTCATTGCGCTAGCAAGATACTATGCTATTCCTCCAATTCTTTGCTTTTCAAAGATGGATTTGGCGAGTTCAGATGATGAAAAAATAATTGCGACATATTACAAAGAATCTAGAACAGATTTAAGATTTATCAGTAAAAATTCGTCTTTAGAATGTATTCGTCAGCTTTGTCATGGAAAGACAACCGTACTTACTGGAAATTCAGGTGTTGGAAAATCATCATTAATTAACCGTTTGCTTGAAAAAGAGGTTCAAACTGTTCAAGACATAAGTCAAAAATTAAATCGTGGGAAAAATACAACTCGAACTGCAGAATTTTTTGCTTTTTCTGATGGCTTTATTGTAGATACCCCTGGTTTTAGTGCTTTAGATTTTCCAGCTGAAGTAAGTAAATTTGACTTAAAGATGTTATATCCGGAATATGTTGAGTCCGGAGTCTATTGCAGGTTTAATAATTGTATTCATATTAATGAACCTGATTGTGAAGTAAAAGAAAGAGTTTCTGAAAATATTTTTTCGAAGGAACGTTATCTAAATTACAAGAAACTTTATCATGAATTAGAAGAAAGAGATAAAATGAGGAAATAACATGAATAATATCATCTTTTCACCGTCACTATTATCAGCGGATTTTTCAAAAATAGCAGAAGAACTTGAAGATATTCAAAAAACAGGTACGACATGGATTCATCTTGATGTAATGGATGGCATTTTTGTACCAAATATTACTTTCGGTCCTCCGATAATAAAAGCAATGCGTGCGCATAGTGATCTTTTTTTTGATACTCATTTAATGATTCAAGAACCTATTCGATACATTAAAGAATTTGCAGCGGCCGGAGCAAATATGATTACGTTTCACTTGGAGGCAACAAAAAATGTGGCAGAGACTATCGAAGCCATAAAGTTAGAGAAATGTAAAGTTGGCCTTGCCCTTAATCCAGCGACCTCTTTAGATGGCATTGAAGCATATCTTGATCATATCGATATGATCCTTTTAATGAGCGTAAATCCGGGATTTGGCGGACAAAGTTTTATTGACATCACGGATAAAATCAAAAAATTATCTGACTTAAGAAATGTATCAAAACAGGATTTTCTCATTCAAGTTGATGGTGGCATAAATACAATGACTGTTTCAAAAGTAGTACAAAGTGGGGCTGATGTAATTGTTGCTGGTAGTGCCATCTTTGGAAAAACAGATAGAAAAAAAGCAATAGAGGATTTGAAAAATGCGATTAATTGGGAGTGCTGAGTGAATGATTATTTCTATTGATGCAATGGGTGGCGATAACGCGCCAAAAGAGATCGTGGCTGGTGCCTGTGATGCATTAAAACAAATTCCTATTATTGAAAAAATAATCCTTGTTGGCGATAGTACAAAAATTGAAGGCTTCGTCGATGAGACTTTGAAAGAGAAAATTGAGATCGTTCATACGACTGAAGTTATTGGAATGGAAGAGCATCCAGCACAAGCTTATAGACAGAAGAAAAATGCTTCGATTTGTGTTGCTTCGCGTTTAGTGAAAGAAGGTAAGGCTGATGCAGTTGTATCAGCCGGAAGTACAGGGGCACAGCTTGTGACAGGATTATTTGAAATTGGTAGACTGCGTGGTATAAAACGTCCGGCTATAGCGGCAACACTACCTACTTTAACAGGAACAAAAGTTTTAGTAGATGCTGGTGCAAATACAGAGGTTAATGTGAAAAATCTTGAACAATTTGCATTAATGGGATATTATTTTGCAAAAGCATTAAAGCCTGAAAAAAAAGATATTCAAGTTGCGTTGGTTAATAATGGAACGGAAGAAACAAAGGGAACTGCGCTTACACAAGATGCGTATCAAATGCTAAAAAATAATCCACGTATTCCGTTTTATGGAAATATAGAAGGTAATAGCGTTTTAACATCTTCTGTAGATGTTCTGGTTTGTGATGGTTTTACGGGAAATATTGTCTTGAAAACCTGTGAAGGAGCTGCAAAAGGCTTATTTAAAGCGCTGAAGGATATGATTGATACATCTGTAAGATTCAAAATTGGCGCGTTACTTCTTAAACCGGGATTAAAAGGAATTATGAAAAAATATAATTCCAAAGCCGTAGGTGGCTCTCCACTATTAGGATTAAATGGTATAAGTATTGTTTGTCATGGCAATAGCGATCGCGAGGCCTTTGCAAATGGTATAAAGCTTGCTGTGCAATGTGTTGATAACCACTTGGTAGATCAGATTAAGCAAAGCATTATGGAGGAATAATTATGGTATTAGATGAGGTAAAAAAAATTGTTGCAGCGCAAATGGAAATGCCTCCAGAGGATATTTCCAGTTCTACAACTTTTTATGATGTTGAAGCAGACTCGTTAGATGTTGTTGAGGTTATTATGGCACTTGAAAGCAAGTTTGACATTATTCTTCCTGATGAAGCAGTTGAAACCTTCAAGACAGTTGGTGATTTGGCGAAATATATCGATCATCAACTAAGATAATTTGTAATCAGACAGCATTTATGGTATGATATATTTTGTTGGAAAGAGTGGGAAATCCCACTCTTTCGTGTTTATTTGTAAGGTGGTGAAGATATGAACAGTGTTGAAAAATATATTTTTGAACAGTATCATCATTTGCTTGAAAACTTAGGATACAGTTTTTATCATGTTGAGTTTCAAAAAAATCATAAGGATGTGTATTTGAGATTATTCATCGAGCCTTTGAATAATACACAGACAATGGATATTGATGCCTGCGAAATTGTTAGCAGAGCATGTAGTGATGCATTTGATCAAGATCCAAAATTCCCAATTAGCGATGCGTATATTTTGGAAGTATCTTCTCCCGGGATAGAGAGAACATTATATGTTCCAGAACACTTTAAACGTTATGTTGGAGAAAAGGTGCGTCTGGGGCTCTATAAAAGTCTAAATAAAAAGAAAGAGTTTATTTCAGTTTTAAAACAGGCAGATGATTCCGGCATTCAGATCGAAGATAACGGAGTTGTTATTAATCTTGACTACAAAGATATTTCAAAGGCACAGCTATACTGTGACTTTTAATTGAGGTGTAAAATGAATAAAGAGTTTGTTTTAGCATTAAAGCAACTGGAAAAAGAAAAAGGAATCGACGCATCGATTATTATGGAAGCAATCGAGGCCGCTTTGATTTCTGCATATAAAAAGAACTATGGTTCTCTAATGAATGTAACGGTCCGGATGGATCAAGACAACGGAGAAATCGAAGTGTTTGCGACAAAAGAAGTGGTTGATGATGTTCATTCGCCGCAAACAGAGATCTCTCTGGATGAAGCAAAAGCAATAAAGCGTGATGTTGAACTTGGCGATTTGGTAGATGTTCCAGAATTCCCGAAGAACTTTGGCCGTATTGCAGCACAAACCGCTAAACAGGTTGTTGTTCAACGTATTCGAGAAGCAGAGCGTGGGATTATCTATGATGAATTTACTAATAAAGAATCTGAAATAATTAGTGGTGTAATTGATCGCATAGAATCCGGTTCATGTTATATTAAACTTAATAAAGCGGAGGCAGTGCTGACACCAGCAGAACAAATACCCAACGAACAGTATTTTGTTAACAAACGAATTAAGGCATGTATTCTTGAAGTAAAAAAAGCACAAAAAGGGCCTCAGATCATTATTTCACGCACAAATCCAAAGCTTCTGGTTCGTTTATTTGAACTGGAGGTCCCTGAAATAAAAGACGGATATGTTGTTATTAAATCAGTTGCTCGTGAAGCAGGAATGAGATCAAAGATTGCTGTTCAATCTCTCAATGAGGATATTGATGCTGTTGGTGCGTGTGTTGGACCAAATGGTGTACGTGTAAAATCCATTGTGGATGAATTGTGCGGTGAAAAAATTGATATTATTAATTGGGATGAATCGCCAGATATTTATATAGCAGAAGCTCTTAGCCCGTCTTTGGTTATTGATGTCATCGTTGATGAAGAAAATAAGAAAGCTGTCGTTATAGTGCCTGACAATCAATTATCTCTTGCAATAGGCAAAGAAGGACAAAATGCACGGCTTGCAGCTAAACTAACCAATTGGAAAATAGATATTAAAGATCAATCGCAGGCTGACGAACAAGGCATTGATTATAATTATATCTTCTGCGACGAAGACGATTGTAAAGGTGATATCAATGCCTAAAAAATCTGTTTTAAGATCCTGCGCAATATGTCGTGAAAAAAAAGAAAAAAAAGATTTGCTTAGAATTGTTCGTCGCCCTACAGGAGAGATAGAAATTGATCCGTCAGGGAAAAAATCGGGACGTGGTGCATACATTTGCCTAAACGAAACATGCATAAGCAATGCGGAAAAAAGCAAGCGTTTGAATGGTGCTTTAAAGGCTGATATCCCTGATTCAATTTACCAGCAGGTAAGAGAATATGTCATCAATAAGTAATAACACACAAAAAATTTATACTTATCTTGGATTTGCCGCACGATCAAGAACGGCTAAAGCAGGAGAACAGTCAGCGTTAGCACATCTGAAAAAGAATGATGTTTTTTTGTTAATCATTGCTGAAAATGCACAACCTAAATCTATTGACAGATGGCAAAGGCGTGCAGAACAGTATCATGTTCCATATATAATGTTTGGTTCACAAGAAGAATTAGGAAAAGCAATTGGCTCTTCCTATAAAACCATCATTGCTTTGACGGATAAGAAGCTTTCAGAAGCGATCATTTTATGCAATGGAGGTGCTCTATGGGAAAAATCAGAATCTATGAATTAGCTAAAGAGCTGCATCAAGACTCAAAAACAATTATTAATCAGTTAAATAAATTGAATGTTGAAGTTAGTAATCATATGAGTACAATTAATCAATCGGATGCAGAAAAAATCAGAACGTATTTTGCAAATATGAATCATAAACAAAATGAGGATAATCGAAGTCAAAAAAGTGATCAAATTTTAAAACAAACCCCAAAAGCGGAAACTTCTCAAGAACAAAAGAAGGAATTAAAAAAGAAAAGCTCTCGAGATCATGGGAAAAATAACGAGGAAAAAACACATACTCAAAAGAGTGAAGGTTCTCAAAAGGATGGTCAGCGTCAAAATAATTCAGTAAAAAAACAAAAAAATGAAGTAACTCATCGTAATGCGGCCGCACCTCACTCTGATCAAAATAAAGTGCAAAATCGTCGTAATAAACAAAAGCAACAAAAAAATAAAGATTTTTACGCAAATCATGAAGAGGAGTTTAACAATTCATCTTCAAAAAAATCAAGAAATGATAGAGACAACCGCAATCATTTTGGTAAAAATAAAGGGAAAAATAAGAAAAATAAAAAAGCACAATCTCATCAAAAAGAAGTTCATGATTTTGCAGAAGTTCAACACCATGTTGTCGTAGAACATACAATTACTGTTCAAGAGTTAGCGCGACAATTAGGAAAAAAAGCTTCAGAAATAATTATGAAGTTGATGTCTCTTGGCGTAATGGCTACAATGAATCAGGAATTGGATTTTGAAACGGCTTCTATTATTGCAGAAGAATACGGGGCAAGTATTGAATTAAAAGCTACGATGGAAGAAAATCTTTTGAGCGAAAATGAAGAGGAAGATCGTCCAGAAGATCTCGTAACGCGTCCACCGGTTGTCACCATAATGGGTCATGTTGACCACGGGAAAACTTCTTTACTTGACCAAATTAGAAATTCTAATGTAATTTCTACTGAAGCTGGCGGAATAACGCAACACATTGGTGCATACCAGGTATCCATTAACGGGCAAAAGATTACATTTTTAGATACGCCAGGGCATGAAGCATTTACTGCGATGCGAGCACGTGGTGCTCAAATTACGGATATTGCTGTTTTGGTAGTTGCTGCAGATGATGGCGTCATGCCACAAACAATTGAGGCTATTGATCACGCAAAAGCTGCAGGTGTTCCTATAATAGTTGCAATTAACAAAATTGACAAACCGGACGCTAATCCAGAAACTGTTAAAACTGAATTGACTCAGTATGGTTTGGTTGCAGAAGATTGGGGCGGTGATACTATTATGGTTCCTGTCTCTGCGAAGAAAAATATTGGTATTAGCGATCTTCTGGAAATGATTCTTTTAGTTGCTGAAATGGAAGATTTAAAAGCCAATCCAAAACGTAGTGCGCGAGGAAAAGTTGTTGAATCTAAGCTTGATAAAAATCGCGGATCTACTGCAACGTTGCTTGTTCAGAATGGTACACTTCATAACGGCGACTTTTTAATTGTAGGAACGACACAAGGTCGTATCCGTGCAATGTTTGATTATCATGGTCAACCAATTGATTCGGCTGGTCCATCAGTTCCAACGGAAATCTTGGGGTTAAATGATGTTCCGGAAGCCGGGGACGACTTTATTGTCGTTGCCAATGAACGTCTTGCAAAACAAGTTGCTGAGCAACGTTCTCAAGAAAAACACATGCAAGAAATTTCTCGTGGTTCCAAAGTATCCCTTGAAGATTTGTTTAGTCAAATTCAGCAAGGCGATGTGCAAGAACTTAATATTGTATTAAAGGCAGATACCCAGGGTTCTATTGAAGCCATTAAGCAGTCTTTGGAAAAGTTAAGTACTGACGAAGTTCGTGTCAATATCATCCGAACGGCTGTTGGTGGAATTCGAGAAACTGATGTTAGCCTTGCTGCGGCGTCGAATGCCATCATTATTGGCTTTAATGTTCGTCCAGATAGTAATGCCAAGAAACTTTCTGAGAAAGAACAAGTTGATGTAAAAACATACAGCATTATTTATGAAGCCATTGATGATGTGAAAGCAGCTATGAGTGGTCTTCTTGCTCCAGATATTAAAGAAAGCGAACAAGGTCAGGCTGAAGTGCGATCCGTCATTAAAGTGCCAAAAGTTGGTAATATTGCAGGATGTTATGTTACAGATGGTAAGATCACTCGACATAGTAAAATTCGCGTTTTGCGTGATGGTATTGTTGTTTACGAAGGTGAGATTGCATCTTTAAAACGTTTCAAGGATGATGTGCGAGAAGTTGCCAGCGGCTATGAATGTGGTATCAGCCTTGAAAAATATAATGACTTCAAGGAAGGGGATATTTTGGAAGCCTATATTCTTGAAGAAATTAAACGAGAATTATAAGAGGGTGTATCATGGCAAATAGAAATTACCGTTTAGCTGGTGAGATCAAACGTGATTTAACAGACATTTTTGCGCATCAGATTCGTGATCCACATATTGATTCAATGGTTAGCGTAACAGATGTTGAGGTGTCAAATGATCTTAGTTATGCGCGTATTTATGTCAGTAAACTTGGTACCGAAAAAGAACGAGAAGAAATGTTAGAGGCTTTAAATAAAGCCAATGGATATATTCGTTCAGCTTTAAGCCAACGTTTAAAAATACGTAAGGTTCCGGAATTGTGCTTTAGTTTGGATAATTCTCTTGAATATGGTGCTAAGATTGAAAAACTTCTTGGCGAATTGGGAGATTAAGTCATGCACAGAATCTTACAATTTCTAAAAGAACACAATGCATCAAATATCGCTATTTTTTCTCATATTCGTGGTGATGGCGATTGTTTGGGCGCTCAAACAGGCCTTGCAGAAATATTACTTTCTGCAGGGCTTCATATTGCGCTTTACAATCAGGAAGAAATATCAACAAGTTTTTCATTTTTACCACATTATAGTGAAATACATCCTGCGACAGCAGATTCTGTCGAACCAGATATATGTATTGCGGTAGATTGTGCGACTCTTGAACGTATTGGTGAATTGCCCAAGAGTTTTTTATCAAAACCATGGATTAATATAGATCATCATATTAGTAATAGTATGTTTGGCGTTCTTAATTTTGTTGATGGCGAAGCTTCTTCTACATGTGAAATTATTGCTCGCATGGCAATTGATAGCAATTTACGGTTGTCACCATTGGCCGCGACAGCATTGTTTAGCGGCATAAGCACGGATACAGGGTCTTTTCTTTATCCGTGTGCAAAAGCTCAAACTTTTTACACTGCTGCAAAGTTGCTGGAATATGGAGCAAACAAAAATCTTGTTCAGGCAAATATTTTTGAGAATACTAGTAAGAAGAAGGTTTTAGTACTTCAATATCTCTATGCGAATATACAATACCTCAAGAATGATTCGATTGCTTATTGTATTTTTTCAGGAACTACAATGAAGGACTTGAGAATATCTGTATTGGATTTAGAAGGTATTGTTTCTTTGATCAAGGAGATTCAAGGCGTAGAAGTTGCTGTATTATTTACGGAACTTGAAAATCATGCTTGTAAAATAAGTCTAAGATCTAGAGAATGGTTTGACTGTAATGCTTGTTGCAACATATTTGGCGGCGGAGGACATGTTCGAGCCTCTGGTGCAACTATAAATTTACCGTTAAGTTCAGCAGTTTCTGCGGTGTTGGAAGCAATTATTTCTGAATGGGAGGAGACGCAATATGCCAAATAGTGGCATTCTGCTTATTGATAAACCTACAGACATGACATCGCATGATTTAGTAAATATTGCTCGTAAAATATTTAAAACAAAGAAAATTGGTCACAATGGGACACTTGATCCAGGTGCAACTGGTGTAATGGTTCTATGTATTGAGCAGGCAACGCGACTCAATGAATATTTATCTGCTGATAATAAACGCTATCGTGCAACACTTATTTTTGGCAATGAAACTGATACACAAGACATTTCTGGTAAAGTGACAGCGACATGTTCGTTACCTGAATTAACAGAAGTGGAGTTTTGTGACATTTTATCAGGATTCATTGGCGTTCAAGAGCAAACACCTCCATTATATTCGGCAATTAAGAAGAATGGAAAGCCGCTTTATCAATATGCCAGAGAAGGAGACGTTATCCCTGACATACCTAAAAGAACCATTGAGGTTTATAGTATTCGTTGTATTTCTTTTGATAATAGTAAAGCGGTTATTGACATACATTGCAGCAAGGGCACATATATTCGTACCCTTTGCCAGGACATCGCTCGTGCATGTGGGAGTTGTGGATGTATGTCAGAACTTCGTCGCACTGCCGCCGGAGAGTTTTCTTTAGAGCAGTGTATTGAGATAGAAACACTGCGTCAATCTCAGGACCCTTATACACTTTTAATGCCAATGAGTACAGCATTATCTTTTCCAAAGATTTATATAGAGACAGATGCGTTGCGTACCGATTTAATGAATGGAAAACGATTAAAATTATCTCAATGTCATGTTGATACCCTAGATGTAAAAAGTGAATGGTTTCAAGCTATATATCAGGATGACTTGCTTTCTATCGGTAAAATAGAAGATGGCTGCTTTGTGCCTAAAAAGGTTTTTTGTGGATAAGGAGGGATACCAGTGATTATACATAATAGCTTAGAAGAGCTTTCTAAAACAAAACGAGTTGTTGTCTTAGGAAATTTTGATGGAATACATCTTGGTCACCAAAACCTTATCCTTCAAGGAAGAAAGTTAGCCGATGAAAAAAATGCAAGGTTGACGATTTTAACATTTTACCCACAATGGCAAGCTTTACATAAACCTGATTTTAAATATTTACTGCCGCAGAATGAAAAAATTCATTTCATGGAAAATTTAAAAGTGGATGAAGTGATCAGTGTACCATGTGATGAAAAATTTGCTAGTACGGAGCCAGCAGCGTTTATTCAGGATGTCCTTCTCGACAAGTTGAACGTTTGTGGCGTTGTTGTTGGCTTTAATTTTTCTTTTGGTCGTGAGGCGAAAGGAACGCCAGAATTTTTACATGAAGTTTTAGATCCTCTTCAGATTACGGTTCATATAGAGCCTCCTTTTGAATATGGAGATACAGTGGTATCGAGTTCTTTGATTCGGCGTCAAATTCGTGCAGGAAATATGATTCTGGTTAAAGAATTATTAGGCTATCCATATCATCTTTGTGGAGAAGTTGTTCACGGCGCTCAAAATGGACGTGCCATGAATTTTCCGACTGCTAATATTGATTTTAATGAATCGCTAATTTTACCTTCACTTGGTGTTTACGCAGCGCGTGCGTGGCTTGTAGATGAACCTGAAAATAAATATGAAGGCGTTTTGAATATTGGCACGCGCCCAACTGTTGATGATTCACCCAAAATTACTGTTGAAATTCATATGTTGGACTTTGATCGTGACATTTATGGTGAACGCTTATGTATTGAAATCTATCATTTTTTACGTCATATCTCAAAGTTTAGAAATTTGGATGAATTAAAAACAACAATTTCTATGGATGTTGTGAATGCAAAAAAATTTTTTTCAACAGAAGTTTAAGGCTTGCTATATTCAAGCTTTGATTGTATAATATTTGTGTTATGGTCCATTGCTCAGTGATACGTTGTCTCCGACGTTCACCTAGCAATTGGATAATTATAAATTTTAGGAGGAAAATAATATGGCAATTGATGCAGCTAAGAAAGCAGAAATTATCGAACAGTACAAATTACATGATGGTGATACCGGGTCCCCAGAAGTGCAGATTGCTCTTTTGAGTTACAGAATCCAGTATTTAACCGAACACTTAAAAGTAAATAAAAAAGACCATCATTCTCGTCGTGGTCTTTTGAAGATGGTTGGTCATCGCAGAGCTATGCTGAATTATCTGATGGATATCGATATCGAACGTTATCGTGCCATTGTAAATAAGCTTGGTCTGCGCCGCTAATCTGCGTAAACAAAGATGCTTGAGGTATTTTATTCAAGCATCTTTTTTTAAATTAAAGATAATGTATTGAATTTAAAGAGAGGTAGCAATGGATACGATTATAAAAAAAAGTATGAGCCTTGCTGGCCGTGAATTAAGTATTGAAACTGGTCACTTGGCCAAACAGGCCAATGGTGCAGTACTCGTTAGATATGGCGATACTGTTGTTTTGGTTACCGCAACAACGAGTAAAGAACCACGTGAAGGGGTAGACTTCTTTCCTTTGACGGTTGACTATGAAGAAAAAATGTACTCTGTCGGAAAAATCCCAGGTGGTTTTTTGCGCCGAGAAGGACGTGCAACTGAAGCTGCCACCTTGTCCGCTCGTTTAATCGACCGTCCAATCCGTCCGCTTTTCCCTAAAGGCTATCATTGTGATGTTCAGATTGTAGCAACAGTTCTTTCTGTAGAGGCTGACAATGAACCAGATATGTGTGCAATGATCGGGGCTTCGGCTGCATTGCATTTATCCAGCGCACCATTTATGGGACCAATTGCTGGTGTTAGTGTAGGAATGATTGGTGATGAATTTATTATCAATCCAACTGAAAAACAACGTGAAGAAAGTCGTATGCATCTTTCCGTTGCTGGTACATTTGATGCAATCATGATGGTTGAAGCAGGTGCAAAAGAAGTGCCAGAAGAAAAAATGCTTGACGCAATCATGTTCGGACATGAAGAAATTAAGCGAATTGTAGCTATGATTGAAGAGTTTCGTGCAGATGCATTAGCTGAAGGGATTGCTCAAAATAAAATTGAAGTAGAGCCTATCGAACTTCCTGCTGATATTGTGGCAGATGTAGAAAAAATTGCTCATGATGAAATGAAAGAAGCTCTTCAGATTGTTAACAAGCAACAACGTGATGAAGCTGTAAGTGCTGTAAAGGAAAAAGCTGTTGAAAGCTTAATTGAAAAATATCCGGAACAGGAAGAAGATCTGCGAGCTGCTTTAGAAGCGATGATGAAGCAAATTGTTAGAAAACTTATTACATTAGAACATAAACGTCCAGATGGACGTGCAATTACTGAAGTTCGTCCATTAACTTGTGAAGTTGATTTGCTTCCACGTACTCATGGGAGTGCTGTATTCACCCGCGGTCAAACGCAGATCCTTTCGGTGACAACTTTAGGTTCTTTGCGTGATAATCAGCTGCTTGACGGTTTGGAAAATGTTGATTCACGTCGTTATCTGCATCACTATAATTTTCCTCCTTACAGTGTTGGTGAAACGCGCCCAATGCGTGGGCCTGGACGTCGTGAAATTGGTCATGGCGCTTTGGCTCGTCGTGCTTTGGAACCGGTTATTCCTAGCGAAGAAGAATTCCCATATACTATTCGCGTTGTTTCGGAAGCAATAGAGTCGAATGGTTCCACTTCAATGGGGAGTGTATGTGGTAGTACGCTTTCATTGATGTCCGCAGGGGTTCCTATTAAGAAGCCTGTTAGTGGTGTAGCAATGGGGCTTATCCGTGAAGGCGATGAGTTCGTTGTATTAACCGATTTACAAGGGTTGGAAGATGCTCTTGGAGATATGGACTTTAAAGTTGCCGGCACCAAGGATGGGGTTACTGCATTACAGATGGACATTAAGATAAGTGGCATTAATCGTGCTATTTTAAAACAGGCTTTAGCGCAAGCGTACGATGGCCGTATGTTCATTATGGATGCGATGCTCAAAGCAATTCCAGAGCCTCGTAAGGAGCTTTCTCCATATGCACCACGCGTTGAGCAATTAAAAATCGATGTTGATAAGATTAAAGATGTAATCGGCAGTGGTGGTAAAACCATTAAAAAGATCATCGAACTTACTGGCGTCGAAATTGACGTTGAAGAAACAGGCGTTGTTCATGTTCTTTCAACGGATGCAGAGGCTGCACAACGTGCGATTAAAATGATTGAGGATATTGTTAAGGAACCTGAAGTAGGGGAAATCTACGAAGGTACTGTTGTAAAGATTATGGATTTTGGAGCCTTTGTTAATATTTTGCCAGGTAAAGATGGCCTTGTTCATATTTCCCAACTTGACAAAAAACGTGTTAATAAAGTGGAAGATGTTGTTCACGTTGGTGACAAAGTTCGTGTAAAATTAGTAGAAATTGATAAACAAGGACGCCTAAATTTGTCTATGAAAGCGTTGATGTAAAAATATAACAAAAGTCCCCGTATCAATATGTACTGCCCCAGATTAAACGGACAGTACAAAAGAACCCCTGGTAGGAAAATATTTAGTTTAGTGCAGAGTGGCGTTGCGTGAGCGGCGCCACTCCTGTTTTTAATTGGATACGTTG
>CALJRU010000056.1 GCA_937976375.1 uncultured Peptococcaceae bacterium
CCTCATCGGCTCCCTCCGGCATTTGGAGTATATGGGCGTGGCCTCTTTGAAGATTGAAGGGCGCATGAAGAGTCTATATTATGTTTCAACAATTATTCGATGCTACAGACATGTCATTGATTGCTATAAAGAAAATGGTGTAATAGAACAGGAAGAAATGAAATACTGGTTGAATGAGTTGGAAAAAGTGAGTCATCGCCCATACACAACAGGTTTTTTATTTGGACGTCCAGAAGATAATGCAGTTAATAATTCTTCAACAGGTTATATTAAGCCATATGATTTTGTTGGTGTTGTGTTAGCTTTTGATGAAGCAACAGGAATTGCAACAATCGAGCAACGCAATAAAGTAAGTGTTGGTGATACAATTCAATTCTTTGGAACAACATATAAGGAATTTGATTATTTCGTTGAAAGTATATATGATGAAAATGGGCTGGAGATTGATAGTGTACCGCATGCTCAACAAATCTTTAAGCTGGTATTGCCATTTGCTGTTGAACCAATGGACTTGATTCGAAGAAAGATTTGAGGTGAAAATAATGAACGGCACAGACATTGGAAAGCTGCTCATTATTGTAGGAATTGGTTTAATCTGTTTCGGTAGTATTATCATTTTTTTAAGTAAGTTTACAAGCTTTGGTCATCTTCCAGGTGATATTTTTATTAAAGGCGAACATGGTAGTTTTTATTTTCCGGTAATTAGTTGTATTGTGATTAGTTTGATCCTGAGTGTGCTTATGAACTTGTTTCATCATTGAAGCAGTTTGTATAAATTGTCATTTTGACGTTAAAAGGAGGATATGATGTCAGAAAAAAAGAGAGAAAGATTTAGTTCAAGGTTGGGCTTCATCCTTGTCTCCGCAGGATGTGCAATTGGTATTGGGAATGTTTGGAAGTTTCCATATCTTTGCGGGCAATTTGGCGGCGCAACTTTCATGTTGATTTATTTGTGTTTCCTTATTATTTTAGGAATTCCAGTACTAACCTGCGAGCTTGCAATGGGGCGTGCCGCTCAAAAAAGTGCAGCCAAAGCATTCAATGTACTTGAAAAGCCAGAAACGTCATGGCACCATTTAAAATGGATTACATTGATTGGTTGCTATTTGCTGATGATGTATTATACAACAGTAGCTGGTTGGATTCTTGCTTATTGTTTTCAGCATATCAAAGGCGACTTTGTTGGAGCCACCACGGAACAAGTAAGTGCTGCTTTTGGTAATTTGTTGGGTAATACAGGATATATGACCTTTTGGACACTTTTTGTTTGTGTTATTGGGGTTATCGTTGTTAGTATTGGCATGGAAAAAGGTGTTGAAAAGGTAAATAAATTCATGATGGTTTGCCTTTTGCTCCTTATTGTTATCCTGGCTATCCGTTCGGTTACTCTAGATGGCGCTGAAGCTGGATTGCGTTTTTACTTGATTCCGAATATGGAGCAGTTAAAAACTATAGGGATAGGTAATATCCTTTTTGCCGCGATGAGCCAATCATTTTTTACA
The DNA here is from genome assembly GCA_937976375.1 of uncultured Peptococcaceae bacterium. Lineage (GTDB taxonomy): Bacteria > Bacillota > Peptococcia > Peptococcales > Peptococcaceae > UMGS1590. The sequence goes on from CALJRU010000056.1 coordinate 1,503, forward strand.
TTGTCTCTTGGTATTGGTGCAATGCTTATTTTTGGTAGTTATATTGAAAAGGATCGCAGCCTTGCTGGCGAAGCGGTGACCATTACCGCTTTAGACACTTTTGTAGCAGTAATGAGTGGATTTATTATTATTCCTGCTTGTTTTGCCTTTGGGCTTCAGCCAGATTCAGGTCCGAACTTAATTTTTGTCACAATTCCAAATCTATTTACGCAGATGCCTGGCGGACAACTTTGGGGTGCATTGTTCTTCTTATTTTTAAGTTTCGCTTCAATGACAACAATTACTGCTGTAATGGAAAATATCGCTGCCTTTACAAGTGAACAATTTGGTTGGACCCGTAAAAAAAGTATTAGTATCAATGGTATTTTAATTGCCATTTTAAGTTTGCCTTGTGTGTTTGGCTATAATATCTGGTCAAGTTTTCAGCCAATTGGCGAAGGATCAGCTATTCTTGATTTGGAAGATTTTATTGTTTCCAATAACCTTCTGCCACTTGGAAGTTTGGCTTTTGTTTTGTTTTGTACGCGTCGTTATGGTTGGGGATGGGCAAATTTTATCAACGAAGTAAATAGTGGGAAAGGGCTAAAATTCCCATATAGAATTGGTGGCTATATGTCTTATGGATTGCCTATTGTTATCATCATTCTCTATCTTAAAGGATATTATGATAAATTCGCACCAATGGGAACGGCCCCACTTATCGGTTGGATGATTTTTGCTCTCATCTTAATTGGATTTATCTTATTCTGTGCAACCTACAAAAAGAAACCAAATAATTAAAAGTTCAAAAAAATGCCTTCAACAATCCTTGGATTGTTGAAGGCATTTTTATTAGTAGATAAAATGAAAGAAATAAGAGTGTACTAATTGATCATTTATTAGAATAGCTACTGACTAAACGGTAAAAAGTAGAAAACTAACTTGATAAAATTAGAAATTGATAATAAAAAAGGATTGGAACCTTTTATGTAGTATTGGTACCAATCCTTTTAATTTCAAAGTATTTAAGAGTCGTCTTTACTCTACTATGATTACTGAATATCTTTATGATAATCCTGCAATGATTTTACACCCGTATGAATACCGCTTTTATAAGCTCTAATACCTTCAGCACTTGCTTTTGCTGCAGCCATAGTCGTAATATATGGTATACGATGTTTAATGGCTGATTTGCGAATGTAGCTATCATCATGTGCACTTTCTTTTCCAGAAGGTGTATTGATGATAAGTTGGATGTGATTGTTCGCAATTTGATCGGCGATATTTGGGCGTCCTTCATAAATTTTGTAAATGAATTCAGCCGGGATGCCAGCTTCCGTAATCATCTTATGGCAGCCTCCGGTGGCTAGAATTTTGAAGCCAAGCTCATGGAATGATTTTGCGACATCAACCAGTTCAGCCTTATCGCGATCACAAACACTAAGGAGAACTGTGCCTTCAAGAGGTAACTTAGTTTGGGTTGCTTCTTGCGCCTTATAGTATGCTTCTCCAAAACTGGTGGATAAACCAAGAACTTCACCGGTTGAACGCATTTCTGGCCCAAGGACAGGATCAATCTCTTGGAAGTTGCTAAATGGAAAGACAGCTTCTTTAACACCGTAATGCGGGATGTTATGATCGCGCAAAGATGGGACCGGTGACTCTTTACCAGTAAGTGGCGCTGTCATAATTTCAGTAGCTAACTTGACCATATTGATGTTGCAAACTTTTGACACCAATGGAACGGTACGAGAGGCACGAGGGTTGGCTTCTAAAACATAAACTGTTCCATTTTCAATGGCATATTGCATGTTCATCAGCCCCGAAACATGCATTTCAACAGCTATTTTTTTTGTATAATCTTTAATTGTATTGATTTGATCATCCGTAAGATTCATGGAAGGGAGGATGCATGCTGAGTCGCCTGAATGAACGCCAGCCAATTCGATATGCTCCATAACTGCAGGAACAAAACAATGGGTTCCATCGCTGATGGCATCAGCTTCACATTCTAATGCATGATTCAAGAAACGGTCAATCAAGATTGGACGATCTGGTGTCACGCCGACGGCAGCTGCCATATAAATACGCATTTGTTCATCATCATGCACAACTTCCATGCCACGTCCACCAAGTACATAACTTGGACGAACCATGACAGGATAGCCGATGCGGTTTGCAATTTCAAGTGCTTCATCAACGTCAACTGCCATACCGCTTTCAGGCATCGGAATACCAAGACGATCCATCATTGCTCGGAAATGATCACGATCTTCTGCAAGATCAATGGTTTCTGGCGTCGTTCCAAGAATATTGACCCCGTTCTTTTTGAGATCTGCCGCCAAATTAAGTGGTGTTTGTCCACCAAATTGAGCAATAACACCGACTGGCTGTTCCTTTTCATATATTGCAAGTACATCTTCAAGAGTTAGTGGTTCGAAATAGAGCTTATCGGATGTATCATAGTCGGTAGAAACAGTTTCTGGATTGCAGTTAACGATAATGGATTCAAACCCAAGTTTTTTAAGTGCTAATGCCGCATGTACGCAACAATAGTCAAATTCGATCCCTTGTCCAATGCGGTTAGGGCCGCCGCCTAAGATCATGATTTTAGGCTTGTCATTGGAAACAGGGCTGTTATCTTCATCAAGATGATAAGTAGAGTAATAATAGGCAGCATCTTTCGTACCGCTGACATGGACACCTTCCCATGCTTCTCGAATGCCATAATCATAACGTGCGTTACGAATATCTGCTTCAGGAACATCTAAAAGCTGACTTAAATAACGATCACTAAAGCCATCAAGCTTTGCTTGTTTCAGGACATTTTCTGAAGGAACGTGCCCTTTAAGTGCCAAAAGCTGTTCTTCTTCTTGTACAAGTTCAAGCATTTGTTCCAAGAACCAGCGCTTGATTTTGGTAAGCTGATAGATTTCTTCTATGCTTGCACCTTTGCGTAAAGCTTCATAAATGATAAATTGTCTTTCGCTTGAAGGGAAACGAAGCTTGGCCAGCAATTCATCTTTAGATAATTCATGGAAATTTTTTGCATAGCCGAGACCATATCTGCCTGTTTCAAGACTGCGAATTGCTTTTTGGAAGGCTTCTTTGTATGTCTTGCCAATAGACATGACTTCACCAACTGCCTTCATTTGGGTCCCAAGTTTATCTTCAGCACCTTTAAACTTTTCAAAAGCCCAGCGTGCAAATTTGATGACAACATAATCGCCACCAGGAACATATTTGTCAAGAGTTCCATATTTGCCGCAAGGAATCTCTTTGAGCGTTAAACCACATGCGAGCATTGCAGAAACCAAAGCAATTGGGAAGCCTGTTGCCTTGGAGGCAAGTGCAGAAGAACGGGATGTGCGAGGATTGATTTCAATAACAACAATGCGATCAGTCTTTGGGTCATGAGCAAATTGACAGTTGCATCCACCAATAACTTGGATGTCCTCAACAATCTTGTAAGAATATTCCTGGAGCTTCTTTTGGACATCTTCACTAATGGTAAGCATTGGGGCAGAACAGAAGGAATCCCCAGTATGCACGCCCATTGGATCAATGTTTTCGATAAAGCAAACAGTGATGATATTATTTTCAGCATCACGTACAACTTCAAGTTCAAGTTCTTCCCAGCCAGTAATGCATTCTTCTACAAGCACTTGACCCACCAAGCTTGCTTGCAGTCCTCGTTCACAGACAGTTTTCAATTCATCTACATTGTAAACGATTCCACCACCAGCACCGCCCATTGTATATGCAGGGCGCAGAACGACAGGATAATTTAATTCATCAGCAATTTTTACTGCTTCGTCGACGCTATATGCAACTTCACTGCGTGCCATTTCAATGCCGAGCTTTTGCATTTCATGTTTAAATTCAATGCGGTCTTCGCCGCGTTCAATAGCATCAACTTGTACGCCGATTACTTTTACATTGTATTTTTCCAATACTCCTGCTTCGGAAAGTTCAGAGCATAGGTTCAAGCCGCTTTGACCACCAAGATTTGGCAATAACGCATCTGGACGTTCTTTGTCAATAATTTGAGTGAGACGCTCAACATTTAATGGTTCAATGTAGGTAATGTCTGCTACATCTGGGTCTGTCATAATTGTTGCAGGGTTAGAGTTAACCAGTATGATTTCGTAGCCAAGTTGGCGCAACGCTTTGCAGGCCTGCGTACCAGAATAGTCGAATTCACATGCTTGGCCGATGATGATTGGACCGGAACCAATGATCATAATTTTGTGGATATTATCTAGTTTTGGCATAAAAAAACTCCCTTGTGTTGAACTTAACATCATATAACCTCGTTCATATTTTATATCATTATAGAAGGGCGATTCAAGGGATATCAGAAAGAAAATATGTGATATTTTCATATCTATAAGTTTTATCATGAAAGCATTTATTTTGGATTTTTTCATCAATAGTATGAATATCCTATCACTGAATTGTTTGTGTGGGCTTTGACGAGGCTCCCTCTCACGTGATATACTGAATAAAACGATTTGAATATTTAATGTGGATGTAAAGTCATTTTTTGAAGGAGGTTTTTTTATGTTATTAAAGGATATTATGACAAAAGATGTCTTAACATTGTCTCCTAATGATTCGTTGGAAAAAGCAGCAGAATTATTTGTTGATCATGGAATCAGTGGGGCACCAGTAATTGATGCTTTTAATAATGTTATCGGCATGTTAACCGAAGGGGACTTGGTACGCCAGCAAAAACCGTTAACAAAACCACTTTTTCTGATGCTTTTTGACGGAGCAATTCCGGTTAATTTAAAAACAATTAAAAATGAAGTTGAAGAAATGGGCGCAACAACAGTTGCCCAATTGATGACACAAGATGTTGTTTCTTTACATGAATATGATCCGGTAAGTGAAGCTGCAGATTACATGATTGAAAAAAACATTAATCGAGTACCAATCATAAATGATGAAGGTCAATTGCTTGGGATTGTTACTCGTCATGATATTGTTCGAGCAACCTATTTGGAACATCAAGAAGAAAAAAATGACGACTGAAACATATGATTTACAAAAAGCGTTAAAGCTCTCTGTTATGCTCGGTGCTGCTCTCATGGAGAACGGCGCCGAGATTTATCGTGTAGAGGAATCGATACTTTTTTTATTGAGAGCATATGGTGCAAAACGAATAGATGTGTATGCATTGCCAAACATCATAATAGTGACGATTGAAACCAGTGATGAGATTTCCTATACAAAAACTCGGCGCATTCATCATCGCTCTGTTGATTTTGAAAGATTAATTCGTCTTAATGATTTTTCAAGGAAACTGAGCAGTAATCCAATCCCTCCACAAGAAGGAATTGATGCTTTGACAACTTATTGTAAGGGCTGTGGATATTCTCCTCCTGTCATCTGGTTGAGTTACGGTTTGGCAGCAGCTTCGTTTTCAATGATGAGTGGAGGTACTTTTGCGGATGCTGCGGTTGCCATATTATGTGTGTTCATGGCCCGAGTGGTCAGTGTTCCACTTGAGCTACGACATGCGAACGACTTCTTTACGACGATGATTGCAACGTACATTCAGCTTGTTGTTGCTTTTGTTTTCTCAACGTATTTTAGTGAACTGCATATGAATAATATCATTGTTGGTACTTTGATGATGTTATTCCCTGGACGTGGTTTTATGACAGCAGTCCGTGATGTCATTGCAAAAGATTTGAGTGCAGGGCTAATCGAGGCAATAGAGGCAATTGTGATTGCTGTTGCCATTGCAATTGGTTCAGCACTTGCTTATTCAACATTTCCGATCTTGGTAGGGGTGATGCCGTTATGATGATTTATGTTGCAGCATTTACTTCATCATTCTTTTTTGCAATACTTTATGAAACTAAAGGACCTTTGGCTATCTGTTCAGCATTTTGTGGATTGTTGGGGAAGATTGTGTTTGATATGTTGGATGGCTCCAATATTGTTTTCCAATTTTTTGTTCCGACAATTGTTATGTGTGTTTATGCTGAAATTTTTGCACGGATATGCAAGGTTCCTGTAATGGTTATAACAACAATTGGTATTTTGCCAATTGTTCCTGGGATAAAGTTTTACAACACGATTGATAGTTTATTAAATAGTCATGTGGCTGATTTCTATTCTTATGGCGTAGATACCTTACTGTCTATGGGGGCAATGGCCATTGGCCTTGTTTTGGTGTCCTCAATGGCACGAATGATTAAAATGATAAAAAGAAAAGCCCCAAAATATCGTCGTTTTATGCCAAGAATGCGGTAGTTTATATTCAATGATCGGGAAAGGATTAAATAGATGGACCTATCAAATTTAATTGCCATGGCAGTACCAGTAGAGGTCCATGCAGAGCGTTGTATCCACCATTTTTCACCATGCGCTACTTGTCAAAAATGCGTGCAGTTGTGTCCTACACATAGTATTCATCTTCAAAATAACACTATTACAGTAGATGATTGTGAAGGATGTGGTCGATGTATTCATGCATGTCCTCATGATGTATTTGAAATGGATTTTCCGACAGCGCTTGCAATGCCTGTAGAAACCCCGCTTGTTATAGTGTGTAAAAAAATGTCTCTGTCTGATCTTCCGACCTTATTTTCTGGATGCTTACAACAATTCACTTGGTTGCAATTAGCACTATTGGTGCAACGTTTTGGAAAAATTGTAATATATGCAGATCATTCTCGCTGCGAAACATGTGATATAGATTGGTTTCCCGAAGGTCAAATTATGTTAATGAAACGATATGGTCTGAATGAGTATGCGGAAAAAATTCATGTTATTCAAGAAAAAGAAAAATTCCAAGAATATATTGAGACATATTTTGGAGCATTTAATTCAAGACGAGAATATATAAAGAATCAGTTTGAGAACGTTAAACATGTTACCGAGAAATATGCCAAACAAACTCTATCAGAATATTTGGGAGCGTTTCGTGAAACTGTTACACCAGCTCATGCTTTATCGTTTGAAAAAGTGCAAACACAAGCATTAGCTCTTCATGAGCTATATGATCAAATGCAGGATCCGCCGCTGACTGCATCGATTCCATTGCAAACATTGTCAAGTACACAATGCCGCTTTTGTCGAATATGTGAAAATCTTTGTGCCTGGCAAGCTATTACAATCATTGAAGAAAATGAAAAAGCAGTGCTCGCCTATCACAATGTTTTATGTTCTCGATGCGGTGTATGTGTTGATACTTGTCCGGAAAATGGGTTGCATTGGGATTTTGGATTGACTGTGAATGATATTGCTCATCCTACATGGCAAGTGCTTTCAGATGGTGAAGCAAAGCGTTGTAAACGGTGCGATGAAATGTTTTATCCAACCACGGAAGATCAAATGTATTGTGCAATTTGCAAAAATAAAAATTAATATTTTTAAAAGATAATAATGACATCGTATTTTATATGCGGTGTCATTTTCTTTGTAAAAAATATCTTTAAAAAGATACAATAAAATCAAAGGAATGTCAGTTTTAGTATTTTTTATTGATATCGTTTGAGTAGCTGAATATAATGAAAAAAATACAAAAATGCTTAGGGACTGGGAGAAAATAAATGGCCAAAATATTTCTTATTGAAGATGACCGATCATTGCGTGAACAATTGATGTTTTATTTACAGGGGTATGGTTATCAATGCGTAGCAAGCAATGATTTTTCTGATATCATCAATTTGGTTTTGTTAGAAAAACCAGATTTAGTATTATTAGATATTAATTTGCCGGAACAAGATGGATATCATATATGCCGAGAAATTAGAAAAGAATCAATGGTTCCGATTATCGTTGTTACAAGTCGAGCAACAGATCTGGATGAATTAATGAGCATAAATCTTGGAGCAGATGATTTTATAACAAAACCCTATAACACACAAATCTTATTGGCACGTATAGCAGCGCTATTGCGCCGGCAAGAATCAATAAATAACATGCAGAAATTTGAACATAATGGTTTAGTATTTTTAGGGGATCAAGGCGTAGTTGAATACTGTGGTCGTCAAGCAGAACTAACAAAAAATGAAAGATGTATCCTTCAATTATTATTTAAGCATAAGGGAAAAATTGTTGCGAGAGATGCCTTCATGGAGGAATTATGGCAATCGGATGAATTTATTGATGATAATACGCTGACAGTCAATGTCAATCGTTTACGACGTAAACTAGCCGAGTTGGGTGCAAGTAATGTCATCTCAACGCATCGCGGACAGGGCTATCGTCTATGAATTTGATAAGCTATTTGAAAGACCGTTGGCTATTTTTAGTATTTCAGGGAATGCTTTTATTTATTTTTTGCTTGATACTGAATATGTTTCAGCAAAACTGGGAAGTATACTCCCTGATAATAGGCACAGGCATCATTTTAACCTTTGCAACGTTATTCTTTGACTATTTTCCGAGAAAAAAATATTACTCTGAGATTTTTGAAGCACTAGAAACGCTGGATCAAAAGCGTTTGGTACTTGAACTGATTGATCGTCCAGATTTTTTTGACGGATATGTTTTTTATGATATGTTAAAAATTATCACTAAATCAGTGAATGATCAGTTCTCAATATATGACGCTGAACGAGAAGAATATCAACAATATGTTGAAACCTGGGTGCATGAAATAAAAACTCCTATTGCTGCAGCAGAATTAATTTGTAAAAATCATTCAGCACCTTGGACACAGCAAATGCAAGCAGAACTTGACAGAATTAAGTGGTATGTAGATCAGTCTCTTTACTATGCACGTATTGGTACATTGGAAAAGAACACGGTTATTCATGCCGAATGGCTTGACGAGATTGTTCGCCAAGCAGTGAAAGCACATGCCAGTCAATTAATTGCTTTAAAATGCACGCCGAAGTTTCAACAATTAGATGTGAAAGTATTTACTGATAAAAAGTGGATGATATTTATACTAGGTCAGTTGATAGGTAATTCTATCCAATATCACCGAATGCCGCTGCAATTAACTTTCTCAGCTCAAGAATTTCCGGATCAGGTGGTGCTGTCGATATCAGATAATGGTATTGGAATACCATCATCTGATTTACCTAGAATATTTGATCGCGGTTTTACCGGTGAAAATGGCAGAAAATATGGAAAATCTACGGGAATGGGATTATATTTATGTGCAATCTTTTGTGAAAAACTAAATCATAAAATTATAGTTGATTCAACTCTTCAAAGTGGAACATGTTTTAAGATTTTTTTCCCAAAGAACAAATTAACTCTATTCGAAGAATGAATAAATCTCTGAGAATGATATAGATCAAATCCTCAGAAATTTTTTATGTGACAAAAATGTTCGTTAGTTGTAAGTCAATGATGTAGCATTCTTTTTCGGCTGCAGTGTATGATATAGATGTGAATTGGGGAAAGATAAAGTCAGTGGATGAGAGGAAAGATAATAATGATTTTATCTGTTGATCACCTTCAAAAATACTATGGCAAACGAGGTATCATAACCAAAGCAATTGATAATATCAGTTTTGAAATGCAAGAGGCAGAATTTACTGCAATTATGGGCCCGTCAGGTAGTGGAAAAACGACACTGTTAAATTGTATTTCTACAATTGATCGACCTACTGCGGGACATATCTATATTGATGGATATGATATTACCACTCTTAAAAATTCTCAATTAGCTCCATTTCGAAGAGAACATTTCGGATATATTTTTCAAGACTACCATTTGATTGAAACAATGACTGGATTTGAAAATATTGCTTTGGCATTAAGTGTACAAAGAGTACCGCCTGATGAAATATTATTTCGTGTGCATGAAGTGGCACAACACTTAAATATTGAAGACGTGATTGACAAATATCCAGGTAAAATGTCTGGTGGTCAAAAACAGCGTGTAGCAGCAGCGCGTGCTATTGTTACCCGTCCGTCCTTATTACTTGCAGATGAACCTACTGGCGCACTCGATTCACGCGCTGCGAGATTGTTATTGGAAAGCCTTTACATGATTAATACAACGTGGAAAAGTACCATTCTAGTTGTAACACATGATGCGTTGATTGCAAGTTATTGTAAACGTGTTTTGTTCATACGGGATGGTAAGATCTTTAATGAACTGTTTCGTGGCAATGAAGATAGGAAGTTTTTTTTCGAACATATAATGGAGGTGATGGCCCTACTTGGAGGGGATGTTCATGTATATTAAAATGACATTCCAATATTTAAAACAAAACTTTCAATTGTATTGGATTTATTTTTTTACATTGGCCTTTGGAATCGGTGTCTTTTATATTTTTAATTCTATTCCAACGCAACAATCACTTTTAGATATCAACTGAACACTACGTCATGCGCTCATACCATTGCAAGAAATGATCGATTGGCTATCATTGATTATAGCGCTTATGATGGGAGCGGTCATTGTTTACGTAAATAGTTTCTTGCTCAAACGACGAAAAAAAGAGCTTGCTGTATATATGCTTTTGGGAATGGAACCGCATCTTATTTTTGTTAAACTAATGTTTGAAACAATAGGATTTACTATTTCAGCATTGCTATCCGGTCTCTTATTTGGGATATTTGGATCTCAATTCGTATCTGTTTTAACAGCAAAAATTTTTTCCGTTAATTTTTCAGATTTTCATTTTATTTTTTCTTTTAATGCTTTTGTCAAGAGTCTTGTATACTCTGGTTGTGTCTTGTGTGTCATATCATTATTCAATTATATCTCTATAAAGAAATCTCAGTTAATTGATCTTTTGCATGATAAACGATCTTTTGAAAAGATTAATTGGTCAAATAATAGAGAGAACACGCTTTATTTGTTAATGATATTGATAAGCCTACTTATCGGCACAGAAATAGTGTTCAATCATAGTTGGTCAATTCGGCTTGGACTCATGGTGGTATTTATCTTTATTTCAACCCCAATGGTTGTTCTGAGCCTTTCAAAGATTATCATGTGGATATTAGTAAAAAAACAATCCTTCATTTTAAAGAAGTTGAGGAGTTTTTTACTAAATGAATGCTACTGTCATCTTCGAACGAGTTTGCTGTCAATAACAATTGTCACCTTATTTTTGACTGCAGCAATCGGGATATTCTTTTTTTGATATATATTGCAAAATACATTATCAGAAGAATTAATGTGTCCAACACCATATGATTTTTCATTGCATCAATATGGAAAAAATGATGGGAAATCATTAGCTCAATCATTACCTGAATCTATGTTGAGCAATGAGAAGATCAAAGATTTTGCAGAAATAAACGCACATTTTACCAATAAGGTATTTGGTGATAATTTAGCAGGAAGCATGAATAATAAGGATTTGGATAATATACCAATTATAGTAGTTGGCGTATCTGATTATAATCAGTCAATGAAGTTGGCAGGATTACCCTGCTTGTCGTTATCGCCAAACAGATACGCTTTAGCAACAGGCGTGGATTCATTACATAATCTGGAAAAAATTTTGAGCGAGAAGAATATTCCATATCGTCTTGGTGGAAAGCTTCTTTATCCGGAACCCAATGTAAAGATCTGGCCAATTTCTGACAACGTTAATAGTATATATATGATTGTTCCTGATTCCATTGTAGAAGTTTATCCAATTAAAGAAAGGATATTAAACCTTCAATGTAAAGATCCTTTAGCTGTGACACAGATAAAAGCTGAAATAGAGAAGTATCAACTAGATTTTTATAATTCCCTTGCCTCTGATCAAGAAGAAGTATTTTACTATTTTGATAAAGCGGAGATTTATGAAAGTACTACCTTAGCAAAAGTGATAGTCTCTATCCTTATCATATACCTGGATCTCATCATAATGATTTTTTGCGGTGCAATTCTGGCATTTCACCAGCTTACAGGTGTTAAAGATCATCGAGAACGTTATCAATTGCTGTTATGGTTAGGTACACCGATAGATATGATTAACAAGATCATATTTTATCAATTATTGTTTTTATTTTTGATACCATTAGTACTTGCAATATTCTACGGTAGTTTAATCTTCATTCTGATGAGAGAATATCTGATGCTATATACAATTACCGATTTATCTCAAAGTATTTGTGCTACATTGGCATACGTAGCGATCTTCTATATTGGTTACGCTGTGCTTACCTATTTAAACTGTAAAAAAGTTTTAAAATCTATATTTAAACTGAAAGGAATGACTTTATGAAGAAATTTATTGCTCTTATACTAACCGCAGCTCTTGGGTGCTCCTTATTTTCAGGATGTGGTGCTTTCATGCAGAAAAGTAAAAACAGTGATGGCGTATTCATTAATCAAGAAGTGAATAACGAAAAAATGAAGACAATTACAGGAAAAGAAATTGATTTTCAGAAAGATGGTTTGTTGCTCGGCTCAGAAGATTATGGATATGCAGCTGCAAAACCTGATGCTTGGAGCAATGTTTCAGATGACCAGATCAATGTTAATACTAAAGGTAATGGAAGCTACATTGGCTATATCCCTAAAGCTGCTGCCGATGAACTATTGAATATGGATATGGAATCGCTTAGTGCGGATGAACACATTGCAGTGTATGATAAATATTACGCACAAATTGTCCCGATCGCGTGCATCTATGTTGAAAATGATGAAAAATCAAAAGAACCCGATTACACGATTCCAGATGGTTATGATAAAAAAGAAAAAATAACAGAAGCCAACGGTAGTACATATTATATCGCTTACAATACTGAAATTCCGTCAGAAAAAGACAACAATGCATTAAGTGATGATGATAAAGAAGCCATAAAGACTATGATGAATGGCATTGATGATTTAAAAAATAGCACTATATTGTTTCCGACACAGAATAATGAAGGAGAAAATAATTTTAAAGGTTCTTTAACTTCGTTCGAAGCAGAAGATATGAATGGCGAAAAAGTGGACCAGAGTGTTTTCTCAAATTATGATTTAACCATGGTAAATATATGGACAACTTGGTGCGGTGTTTGTGTTGAAGAAATGCCATATTTAGAAAAGCTTCATAAAAAAATGCCTGATAATGTGAATATCATTTCTATTTGTGGAGATGCAAATGATGAAAAAGAACTGGCACAGCAAATTTTAGATAAAAACGAAATCACTTTTCAAACATTGATTGGAAATGATTCGCTTCAGGAATCTATTTTAAAATATGTCAGCGGATTTCCAACCACGGTATTTGTTGATAAGAATGGCAATATTGTAGGTGATATTCAGATGGGGGCACCTGGTGAAGACATTGTTGAAGGATATCAAACTTTGATTGAAAAAAGATTATCTGAAATAACTCAGAAATAATAGCAGGAAGGGTGCGGCATGAATAGAAGATATATTAATTGGCTTAGATTAGCAATACTATTCTGCGCAATTGGATTTATCGTTGCCGGAGTAATGAGAGATGAGCATATGGTAGTTTTACATAAAGCAATTAATGTGTGCTTAGAATGTATAGGAATTGGCTAATGAGCAAAATACAAGACATAAAAAAGCAGGGAAGAATACGTTTACTAATACAAATTCTTTTTGCAGCGCTAATTAATGGTTACGCACTTGGTTTTTCAAAGGGACAAATTTTTACAGGAAATAGTAAAATGATCTGCGTGCCTGTTTTAAATTGTTACTCATGCCCCGGAGCCATAGGTGCTTGCCCGATTGGTGCACTGCAAGCAGTGATTGGAGGGCATAAACACAATATTTCGTTCTATGTACTTGGAACAATCATGCTTTTTGGTGTTGTCTTAGGTCGTTTAATTTGCGGATTTCTTTGTCCGTTTGGATTGATTCAAGATTTGCTGCATAAAATACCAGTATCCAAAATTCATGTTCCAAAGAATATTGACACTCCTCTTCGATGGCTAAAATATCTGGTTCTAATTGTTTTAGTCATTCTACTGCCAATGATGCTTACCAATGATTTTGGAATTGGTGCACCTTATTTCTGTAAATGGATCTGTCCTGCTGGTACGCTTGGCGGTGCATTCCCGCTCCTGATTCAAAACGAAAGTTTACGTGCAACAATTGGCGGACTGTTTACTTGGAAGGTGGCTGTTCTGGCAGTCATTTCAATAGCTTCCATCGTTATAAGTCGTCCATTTTGCAAATATCTCTGTCCGCTTGGTGCGTTATATGGCTTATTTAACCGCTTCAGCTTTTATCAATTACATCTGGATCGTGAAAAATGTACAAAATGTGGTAGTTGCGAACGTAATTGTCCAATGACTGTTGAAATTACACGAAATATAAATAGCGCCGAGTGTATTCGATGCGGAAAATGCAAAGCCGTATGTCCTCATGGAGCTATCTCGTCAAGCTATGTTATCGAGAAAATGGATAAGGCAGAGAATGTGAAAAATTGAGGATAAAAACGAAATAACATGGGAATACCTACATAAATTGTTGGTAAAAAATAAGACCTCCTGTGAAAAACAAGTAAATGATTCATCTCATTTTATTGTTTTACGGGAGGTTTTATTTTTCATTTTTTAGGAACTACATAATCATAAAATTTCTGTTCATAATAACGATAGCCATCTTCTCCCATTATGAATGGATTTGGCATTCCATCTGTAATGTTCCGAATCATTTCATAACGCATAAGCCCCATATCCAAGCAAGGATGTGTGGATATGGCACCATCAACATGAAATTCTTTGCATACATTGGTAAACTTTATCAGGGACTGATGATACTCATTTTTATCAGTATCTGGCATGATTCCAGAACCACCCCATAATGCCATTGTATGTGGACGACCTTCATCTGTTACTGGAATAATAAAGGAAAAGCATCCTTTGGTATGGCCTGGGGTAGAAATAGAATGCAATTGAATCAACCCAAAAGAGAGCAGGCCGTTATCTTGAAGGAATTCATCTACATGGAATTGAACGGGTTCCCAGGGAAGAGCGTTCGGCATATTTTTAGCAAGTTCATAATCTGTTTTTGACATATAGATTTTAGCATGATATTGTTTTTGAAAATATGCTGCATTGCCAAAATGATCGCCATGGCCATGGCTGATAACGATAGCATATAGATCATCAACAGATTCCCCAAGCTGCTTAATACCTTGTTCTATTAACAGCTTACAGCGTTTGTCGGGATTCATACAGTCAAGAAGAACTAAACCATTCTCAGTTTTAATAAGAAAGCAACCAACAATTTCATCACCGATAAATGCTAAATTATCAAAATACCAAGTGGGCGGACAGACAATAGGATTTGGATTTTGAAAATTTGGTTTCTCTGTTTTAGAGCGGCGCCAACTTTTTCTAAGTTGATTTTGTTTTTGTTCATTACCCATCAATTAAGAACTTCTTTTATCTTTAATCAATTGATTTATCATAGTACGATTTTTTTGTAGTGTCAATATGAAGAGAGAAAGTATGCCACGGTGTGGTTTCGTTCGAGAAAAAATGGTAAAATTCTATAGAAACTTTAATCGATGACAGGGTGATAAATACATGGGAAAAATTAAAGATTTTCACGAAAACACACGCAAACCAACCGGTTTTCTTGGGAAGCTAATGATTAAACGGATGAACTTTCGACATTCGAAGGTCTCTGCGTGGGGATTGGCACATTTGAAGCTGTTTTCACCTGCTGAAATACTTGAAATAGGATGTGGTGGTGGGAAAAATGCCGCTGAATTGCGTCGAATGTTCCCGTCAGCTAAAGTAACGGCGATCGACTATTCAGAGGTGTCTGTAGCAGCGGCAACAAAATATAACAAAGGTGATATTATAACAAAACGCATGCAAGTTATGAAAGCAGATGTATCGGCATTACCTTTTGCAGATGCTTCATTTGATTTGGCGAGTGCTTTCGAAACCATATATTTTTGGCCAGGTCCTCTTGAAAGTTTTAAAGAAGTGTATCGCATATTGCAATCTGGTGGAATTTTTATGATTGTCAATGAATCTGATGGAGAAAATAATGCAGAGGAGCAGTGGTCCAAAAAAGTAGAAGGGATTCGTGTTTACACTAAAATGCAACTTATTCGCATTTTAAAGGAGGCAGGATTTTCCGAGTTTTCTGTTGATCAAAACACTTCAAAGCACTGGCTATGTGTTATTGCCAAAAAATAAAACAATATTAAAAACCTGCTAACTGTGACCATCCTTGTTGGCAGGTTTTTTTATGACAAAAATGTCATCTGGCATCGCTTGAAGGCTGAGAAAAAATTTTTTAAAATGAAAATTAATAATGTTTAGAAAGAAGGATGACATGATGGCTGTCATTTTATTGGTTGAAGATGATCTGGCAATTTCTACTCATCTTATGGAGATATTGCGTAACGAAGGCTATCAAGTGCTTTACGCTAGCGGTCAAAAAGATGCGCTTTTTTTCCTTGGACAAGAAAAGATTGAAAAGATCGATTTGGCTTTAGTGGATGTCACGTTGCCGGACGGCAATGGCTTTTCGTTATTGACAGAAATACATTCTCAAATCAACATTCCCATCATTTTTTTGACCGCTTCTGGGGATGAGAGCAGCGTTGTAACCGGATTGAATCTTGGGGCGGTTGATTATATCATTAAGCCTTTTAGACCACGTGAATTATTAGCACGAATTGCTGCTGCATTAAGAAAGAATCAAGTGGAAACTTTGTTTACTATAGGAGATTTAGTCGTTGACATGGCAAGTGGTATTGTAAAGAAAAACGGCGTAGAATGTTTTCTCACAGCTGTAGAGTATCGACTTTTACTGATTTTTATTAATCACCCTTTACTAATTCTTTCACGTACACAGTTACTGGATGCACTCTGGGATGCAGCAGGTGAATTCGTCAATGATAACACATTAACAGTTTACATTAAGCGATTGCGTGAAAAGATAGAAACGGATCCGTCTCGCCCGCAAATAATTATAACAGTAAGAGGGATGGGATATCGTTTGGGGGATGATCATGTTTCGCAATAAGGAAGTCAAAGATTTTGCATGTGCATTCTTCATGTGGTTTATTTTCAATGTGCTTATAGGATATTTATTAGATATTTCAAATGTTGCTGGCTTATGCCTGGCTACAGTTGGATATGGCGCTCTTTTCTTTCTTTTCACACGGTCACGGTATCTGCGCCTTTCCGAAATCGCAGAGGAAATCGATTTAATTCTGCATCAATCGGATAGAGTATTTATAGGTACAGAAGAAGAAGAAGGAGAATTAGCAATTCTTGAGAATGAAATTGCCAAAATGACATTAAGAATAAGAGAGCAGAATGAAGAACTACGAAAAGAGAAAACAAACCTTTCGAACGCGCTGGCAGATATTGCTCATCAATTGCGCACGCCATTAACGGCTGCCGAACTGATCTTGAATCGATTAGAACGTTGTCACGATTCCGCAACATGTCAGAAGCTGATGAGGGAAATGAACGTGTTATATCAGCAGATGGATTGGCTGTTGACAACGTTATTGAAACTGTCACGCTTGGATGCTGGACTTGTCCCTTTTGATAAGAAGGACGTTGCACTTCAAGACATTGTTTCTCGAGTATGCCAACAATTGGCGATTTCAATAGAACTGCATGAGATTCACTTAGAGCAAAAAATTCAACCAGACATGATTCTGCATCTCGATCCTGTCTGGACGACGGAAGCGTTGCAAAATATTGTCAAGAATTCCATTGACCATATCAAGGATGGTGGAACAATACATATTTGCGCCGAAAATACTCTTTTATTTTCACAGATCATCATTTGTGATAATGGACCAGGATTCAACACCAGTGATCTGACACATATTTTTGAACGTTTCTATCAAGGAAATAACCGTTCAAATTCAGGCTTTGGTATTGGTTTAGCCTTAAGTAAAGCTATTATTGTGCGACAAAATGGCACTATCAAGGCCAAAAACCACGCTAAAGGCGGAGCGATGTTTGTCATTCGTTTTCCAAGATGATAGATTCGTCACCTTAGATTCATACTATTGTCATCTTAACATTTTATACTATAGATCATCCATAACAAAGGAGGTTATATCTATGGACTTTTTATGTGTTCAAGATGTCTGCAAGCGATATGGTAAGGGTGATGCGCAGGTAACAGCTTTAGATCATGTTTCACTCACAATAGATCATGGCGAGTTTGTGGCTATCGTCGGCACTTCAGGATCTGGAAAATCAACGCTGCTTCATATTATCGCAGGAGTAGACGTGCCGACAAGTGGAAAAATTTTTTTAAACGGACAAGACGTTTACGCACAATCAAAAGAAAAGTTAGCAATCTTTCGTCGTCGTCAAGTAGGATTGATTTACCAATTTCACAATCTTATTCCAACACTGACTGTTGAAGAAAATATTATGCTGCCAATTTTAATGGATCGTCGTCGTGTCAATAAACAACGATTAAATGAATTAATTGCGTTATTGGGACTAGAAAAACGCCGATATCATTTGCCAAATCAACTTTCTGGCGGACAACAACAACGTGTCGCAATTGGCCGTGCGCTTATGAATGCACCAGCGGTTATGCTCGCCGATGAACCAACAGGGAGTTTGGACAGCAAAAATAGTCAAGAAATTATCAGTCTTTTAAGAGAAAGTCATCATATCTATGGCCAGACCTTGATCCTGGTGACTCATGACGAAGACATTGCATTGCAAGCAGATCGCATCATTACTATTGCCGACGGACGCGTGATTCGTGACGAAAGACAGGTGTAATGATGATGAATGTTTTTAATAAAATTGCCTGGCAAAATCTTAAAAGACATCGTGCGCGTACCATGATTACAATTGCTGGGGTTATTTTATCAACGGTGCTGATTACAGGAATACTTTGCTTTGTCACTTCGTTGCAAAGTTATATGGTTTCGGGCGCTCTTGATAAATATGGTCATTGGGAAGTAGGCTCCACGAACGTAGACAATGAGTTTCTTCAATCCCAGAAACAAGAGCCTTGTGTCAAAAATATTGCATCGTTTGCTAACTTAGGGTATGCACGTCTTGAAAACAGTCAAAATCCTGATAAGCCATATGTGTTTCTCGCTGGTTTCAATGAGGAAACAACGGATGTTTTGCCGATCACTTTGATTAGCGGACGGATGCCTGAAACAACACAAGAAATTATCGTTCCCGCACATTTGTCCTCAAATGGCGGTGTTCATTTATCACTCGGTGATACTGTAACCTTTAATCTTGGTCAACGCGTAACCAAGGACGGAGAGGCTTTAGGCCAAGATACGCCCTATCAATATGATGAAGAACAACTTGTAAACACAGAATCTAAAGCCTTTACGATAGTAGGCTTTTATCAAAGGCCCAGCTTTGAAATTACAGAAGCACCAGGGTATACAATCATTACTTCTGAAAATGATTCTGTCACTGCAAACAGTGTTAGTGCCTTCGTCGATTTAAAAGATCCTGCCCAAGCGAGAGATTACGCAGAAGATTTTACCGAAAGCATGATCTATAATGACAATGTATTAAGATTTTTGGGATTATCCGATGATTCGCTATTTAACACGCTGCTATTTACAGTCGGTGGCATATTAATTGTTTTTATTATGATTGGATCCATTTTCCTGATCTATAATGCGTTCAACATTTCCCTTGGAGAACGTATGCAGCAGTTGGGGATATTACTTTCTGTTGGCGCTACACCAAAACAACTGCGCTACTCTGTTTTATTTGAAGGATTTTGTATTGGTCTAATGGGTATTCCAATTGGCATATTGATCGGGTTGCCCGCTATCGCTTTGATCCTTCATCTTGTATCCGAGAATTTTAACAATGTGCTTTATGATAGTGTTCCATTGACTCTAAATATTTCACCGCTAGCGTTGGTTTTGGGTCTTTTATTAAGTATGGCAACCATATTAATTTCTGCGTCCATTCCAGCACGTAAAGCGTTAAAAACGCCAATTTTGGAATGCATTCGCAGGAATGGTTCATTTCTTGATGATAGCACTCCGAAACGCATTTCCTCAAAGCTTAATAAAAGACTAAACTTTGAAGCTGCTCTTGCGTTAAAAAATTTCAAAAGAAATAAACGTCGATATAGGAGTATCGTTGCTTCTCTCGTGTTGAGCATACTGCTTTTTGTATCAGCAAATGCTTTCAGTTTGGATTTGCAACACACGGCAGAGGGAGCTGCTGCTGTAACGAACTATGACATTGGATTGACCGTTGATCATATGGAGGAAGAGGATTTATTTTCTCTCTATACTTCCTTACAATCATTACCTAGTGTCTCAGACAGCAATTTACAAAGTATCTATCGAAAATCCTTCGAAATTGAAGCAGCGTCTTTTTCTGATGAGCTTCGCCAGGTACTATCATTACCAGCAACAGCAGCTTCAACGGATCTAACCATTCTTTTTGAGGTTTTGGATGACGAAAGCTTTGAAGCATTTCGATCAAATCTGGGTGTAGAAGAGGATGCTTTAATTGGTATTGCAGCGTTATTGGATGATGACACATCTGATATGTTTACGCAAGACACGATTTCTTTTGTGATGAATCATGAATCCCAAAAGGTTGAACTTATTGATTCAATGCTGCCAGATATTCCGCCTTCATCAACATATAAAGCTGGCGAACAGCCATATATGTTTGAAGTCCTTGTACCATGGTCGCTGAAAGACAGTCTTTTTGAAAATGAAACACCATTGATTCTAGGCATGACTTTTCAGAGCGAACATCCGCAGCAAACGCTTGAAGACATTCAGGAAATTTTGGATCAGTACGGATCTACCTTAAATTATTCACTTACCAATGTTCATGCTATGCTCGAAGAAAACCGTAATCTGCTGTTTATCATTCGATTGTTCAGCGGAGTATTTATTGGCATGATCACACTGATTGCCATTGCCAATGTTTTCAACACCATTGCAACAAACATTCGTTTGCGTCGTCGAGAATTGGCTATGCTGCGCTCTGTTGGTATGGGAGAAGGTTCTTTTGACCGAATGATGAGAATTGAATGTGCCATTTATGGAGGATGGACTTTAATCCTTGGGCTGCCGCTTGCAGTACTTAGTAGTTTCCTAATTCATATAGGAATGACGGAAGGTGGGGCAGAGAATTTGAGCTATCAGCCCCCATGGCTCAGTCTTTTATTAAGTGTTTTAGGTGTGCTTCTGATTATTTTTCTAACCATGCTGTATGCTACACGTAAAATAAAAAAAGAGAACATCATTGATGCACTTCGTGATGAAATGGCATAGTTTGTAGAACGGTTCTAATCTTTAGGACCGTTTTTATTTTAATGCAAGATATGTGTATTGAATAAACATGGTATCTCAGGCTATACTAATGATATGTATCATTTCAAATTGAACAAAAAGAAGGGAGAGAGGATATTTGAGTTTAAGAATAAAAAATCTGACATTAGCAGCAATGTTTCTTGCCTTAGGCTTAGTCTTACCATTTTTTACTGGACAGGTTCCTCAAATTGGCAATATGTTGCTTCCGATGCATATTCCAGTTTTGCTATGCGGGCTAATTTGTGGTTGGCGTTATGGTGGGTTGGTTGGCGTAATTTTACCGCTTTTGCGTTATGCACTTTTTGGCATGCCGGTTATTTTTCCAACAGGTATTGCTATGAGCTTTGAGTTACTAACGTACGGCGCTGTGATTGGTTACCTTTATGCACACTCTCGCTGGCAATGTGTTCGTGCATTGTATCGCTGCATGATTGCAGCAATGATTGCGGGACGCATTGTGTGGGGAATGGTGGAAATTGCATTGTTGGGTATTGGTGGAAGTGGTGGATTCACCGTCCAAATGTTTTTAGCAGGCGCTTTTTTAAATGCTGTTCCAGGAATTATTTTACAGTTTGCATTAATTCCTAGCGTTATGATTGCATTGAATCGAACAGGGTTGGTACCTTTCAAAAAATCAAACGCTATCATATCGGAGTAGTCATTATGAATAATATTTCTCGTATCCTTGCAGAAGTTCGTGCGCTGAAACAAACGCAGAAGCGTGTTATCATTGCTATTGATGGACGATGCGGATCAGGTAAAACTTCTCTTGCTGAATCGCTAAGACAATGTACAAACTGCGAAGTCATTCATATGGATGACTTTTTTCTCCGTCCGGAACAAATCAATGATGAACGTTTATCTATGCCCGGAGAAAATATTGATTGGGAAAGATTGGAAGTTGAAGTTCTTCAACCTTTGCTACGAGGTGAAACATGTCATTATCACCCATACGATTGCCATACTCGATCCTATAAGCCTACAATTTCTTGCCATCCATCCTCATTCATCATTCTCGAGGGCGCGTATAGCTGCAATTCTCACCTTTGGGATTATTCGGATTTACATATATTTTTAACGATTTCTCCTGAAGAACAATTGCGTCGAATTATTAAACGTAACGGAAAAGAGTGGGCCGATGTCTTTAAAAAGAAATGGATCCCGTTGGAAGAACTTTATTTTAACACTCAACATATTGAAAGCCGTTGTGAACTCCATTTAAGTGGAGAAACTGTATAATGAACAGGCCGTATTTATCAAACGATGAATACGGCCTGTTTTTTTAGAATCATTTATGTTTCGTTTAGAATCCTTTTAGAATTCAATGTAATAATTGAAGTATCTTGAAAGGAGCGATTATGAATAACATTCTAGAATTTTTAGAGACAACAGCAAAAAAAATGCCTGCACATATTGCCGTTGAAGAAGGGCAACGATCTATAACCTGGGAAAATCTCCAGCAATCATCCCAAAAATTTGGTACGGCCATTGCCCAAGTGACTCGCCCTGGACAACCCGTTGCTATTATTGCCGAGAAAAGCATAGAAACGTTTTGTGCAATGTTAGGCACGGTGTATGCTGGCTGCTTTTATATCATTATTGATCCAGCACAACCAGTTGAACGAATGAAAAAAATCTTTGAAACGCTGTCTCCAGCGCTCGTTCTCTGTGGGGCAAAAGCAGAAAACAATCTGGAAATTTTGACAACATTTTCAACGGTTAAAACAATAAAGTCCTTAAATGAAGAAAAAAATATTGATAAAAACTTACTAAACAATATTCGTCAAAACGCTACTTCGCAAGACTTGCTTTATGGTATTTTTACATCTGGCTCTACTGGTACACCAAAATGTATTGTTGTAAGTCATGAAGCAGTAGGAAAGTTTATTAAGAGATTTGTTCAAACAATAGAGATTTCGCATGAGGACAAATTGGGAAATCAAGCGCCATTTGATTTCGATATTTCTGTAAAGGATATTTATACCAGTCTTTTTACAGGTGCTACTTTGGTTTTAATTCCAAAATCTTTTTTCTCGACACCAGCATTATTATTGGATTATTTATGCGACAAAAGAGTAACTGTTTTAATCTGGGCGGTTTCCGCATTAACCTTGGTATCTGCTTTAAAAGGTCTGGAGTATAAGGTTCCATCAACCGTGCGCTTGGTTATGTTTAGCGGTGAAGTTATGCCGCCTAAACAATTGAGTCGATGGCAAGAAGCATTACCAAAAACACGTTTTTATAATCTATATGGACCAACAGAAATCACATGTAATTGCGCATTCCATAAGATCAACAAGAAATATTCTGATGATGAAAAAATACCGATTGGCATTGCTTTTGAAGGAAGAGAAATTTTTTTGTTGGATGAAAAAGATCATATTATAAAAACACCTGGCGTCAACGGTGAAATTTGTGTTTCGGGAGAATCCTTAGCAATTGGATACTATCATAATCCAGTTGAAACGCAAAAAAGATTTCCTAATAGCAATCAATTTGAGGGGATAACAAAGCGATATTATAAAACTGGAGATATAGGCTATTACGATGAAGAAGGTATCTTATATTTTTCAGGACGTAAAGATTTTCAAATCAAGCATATGGGCCATCGCATTGAATTGGAAGAAATTGAAAGTGCAATTTATTGCATCAATGGTGTTGAACGATGCTGCTGTTTGATGGATGAAAAACATTATCATTTGGTTGCTTTTTATATGGGTCACGAAAGTCATGAGCATATTCGTCAGATGCTGAAACAAAAACTACCAACCTATATGGTGCCGCATCGCCTCATTCAGGTTGATGAGCTGCCACTCAATAAAAACGGCAAAACCGATCGAAAAGCACTTCAACAGAAACTGGAAAGGATTCGACGATGAACAATGCATTACTTGAAGACGTATTAATGCAATACGAAACACCAATGTATATTTTCGATACAGATCAACTTTCATCCACTATTACAGAGTTTAAAGAATGTACTCTTGATCGCATTGGATTATGTTTTGCGATGAAAGCCAATCCGTTTCTTGTGACGCCCATCGCAGAATTTGTGGATCGTATTGAAGTATGTTCACCTGGTGAATTTGAAATTTGCAGAACACACAACATTCCTGCGCATAAAATTCTAATATCTGGCGTTTTAAAAAGAAAAAAAGATATTTTTCGCATTCTTGATTATTATGATGGGGCCTGCCTTGTCAGTATAGAATCACCGCAGCAATTTGCATTGGTTGGTGCATGGAGCAACGAACATCATCAAACCGTAAATGTATTATTACGGTTAAGCAGCGGCAATCAATTTGGAATGGATGAAACAACAATTTTTCAACTCATAGAAAGCAGAGAACAATGGCCGTTTATAAATATAAAAGGACTTCATTATTTTTCTGGAACTCAAAAACGTATTGAAAAAACATTGTCTGAATTGATGTATCTAGATCATTTTTTAGAAAAGATTAATGAATCCTATGGATTTCAGTTTGATGCGTTAGAATTTGGTCCAGGGCTTGCTGTTCCACTTTTCCAGGGCAAGAATAATGAAATGATCGAAGAACTAAAAAAGATCTGCTCGGCAATTGCTGATATGACGTGGTGCGGACATGTTACCTTAGAAATGGGACGTGCATTTGCCTCAGATTGCGGTACATATCTTACACGTGTCATCGATACAAAGTCAACTGAGGATTCAAATTATGCCATCGTAGATGGTGGTATGCATCATCTGCATTATAATGGACAAATTCGCGGAATGTATCATCCACATTTTCATGTTTTATCGCGAAAAGCAGGAAAAAAATCAAAACCATGGTGCATATGCGGCGCTCTTTGCACGACCAATGATATTTTAGTGCAAAAATATGAATACACACTTTTTAACAATGATGTGTTGGTTTTTAAAATTGCGGGAGCCTATACCATGACTGAAGGAATGTCATTATTTCTAAGTCATGCTCTTCCAAAAATTTTACTTTATAGCAAAGAGAATGGTTGGAAATTAATACGCAATAATATAGAAACATGGACGTTGAATATGAGTCAGGAGGAAAGAAATGGATAATCTTTTAAACGTATTAATGGAACTTGACGACAGTATTGATTGGGAAAATGAAACAGCATTAATCAGTAATCAGATTTTGGATTCATTTGCCATCGTAAGTCTAATTGCAGAATTAGAAACCGTTTTTGACATTCGAATTGAAGCAAAAGAAATGGTACCGGAAAATTTTAATTCTTTAGCTTCTATGCAAGCGATGATTTCGCGGCTTCAATCAGAGTAACGTATGGCATACAATACACCTCTTTATTTGTTATTGTTTTTGCCGCTGGTAATAATCTCCTATCAATTATCAGCGCAAAAATATCGTTGGATGGTCTTACTCATTGCCAGCTATCTATTTTTCTATTCATTCAGCGGTAAACTTGTGCTGGTATTGATGGGAACAACCGTGTTCATCCATTACATCGGGATTTTGTTAATGCATTTGCAAGAAAAAAGAAATCTTGCGTTATCACAGGCAAATCAGGATGAAAAACATGCCATAAAAGAAGCCTTTCAAAGGCAAGAACGTTTTGTTCTTGCCGGAGGCGTTCTTACACTTGTAGCCGTATTAGGCTATCTAAAGTATTCAAATTTTTTCTTTACAAATGTTAATATTCTGATGACAAGTTTGGGTTGGCAAAGTGGTGGCTTTTCTATTGAAAAAATAATCCTTCCGATTGGCATATCATTCTACACATTACAAGCCATTAGCTACATCATTGATGTGTATTGGGAAAAAATCCCAGCACAGCAACATTTAGGAAAATTGGCATTGTATCTTGCTTTCTTTCCACAGATTATGGAAGGTCCCATTAGTATGTTTCATCAAACAGGGGATCAATTATTCAGTGGATCGTCCATTCGCAAGGAGAATTTACGTTTAGGCATTCTCCGAATATTTTGGGGTTTATTCAAAAAAATCATTATTGCAGATCGATTAAATGTGTTGGTGGGAAATGTATTTGATAATCATCATCAATATAGTGGTGCCATTGTTGTTATCGCAGCAATAGCCTATACAATACAACTTTATATGGAATTTTCAGGTTGTATGGACATTGTTATTGGAAGCGGGAAGATCTTTGATATAGATTTGCCAGAGAACTTTAGACAGCCTTTTGCTTCTAAAAATGCAGCTGAATTTTGGCGTCGTTGGCATATTACCTTGGGCATTTGGTTAAAAACGTATGTTTTTTTCCCGGTTTCAACCTCTCAATTCGTAAAAAAGTGGAATAGGTTTGGTCGCAAACATTTGAGTAAATATGTTACTCGATTGGGTGTAACAGCAATAAGCTTGTTTCCAGTTTGGCTGATCAACGGGATCTGGCATGGTGCTAATTGGAATTATATCTTTTTTGGCATGTACTATTTTGTCATTTTGCTGTTAAGCGCGGCTTTTGATCCTGTGCGAGAACGAATTGTAGTATTATTTCATATCAACGACAAAGCATCTTACTGGCAATTAGTACAGATGGTAAAAACATGGATAATTATTGTTGTTGGTGAACTGTTTTTTAGAGCTCAAGGATTAAAAGCAGGCATTGAAATGTTCGCTAGTATTTTCCAAAAACCAATGATAAACAAGCTTTTTGATGGTTCTTTATTTCAATTGGGGCTAGATATTGGAGATTTTCAGGCTGTTGTTTTTGGTGTGGGGATCGTAGCATTGATCGGCTATCTTCGTGAAAGAAATATGATTTCTAACGATACCCTAGTTAAAATGCCTATCATTTCTCGTTCTATATTGTATAGTTTTTTGATACTTTCAATAGTAATTTTTGGCGCTTACGGATATGGTTATCAACAGGTGGATTTAATTTATGCGGGATTTTAATAGCACGTTCAAAATAATTATTAGTTTTTGTCTTCTTATTGTTATAGCTGCAGGAAGTGTTTTTGGCGGATCTTATCTGGTGTTACGTGAAGTGCGACATCATCCGGAGCGACTTCCGGATCGATGCCGCACCATTGTTGAACTACAAAATGAATCGCCACGGACATTAGATGTTCTATTATTAGGTGATAGTTTGAGTTATTGCTCATTTTCGCCAATGCAGCTTTGGAATCAGTATGGGATATCTTCCTATTCAGGTACACAGTCTGCGCAAAATATACAAGAATCTTATTATATGTTAAAATCAGCGCTTAAAACACAGCAACCCAAAGTTGTAGTGCTTGAAACAAACACCATTTTTCGTGAAAGAAAAGGTCTAAGCGGCTTAAGTGATACATTAACAACGATGGTAAATTATTATTGCCCAGCAATTGCCTATCATGATATTTGGAAAACATATTTTAGTAATAAACGATTTGCACGTTTGGATTACAAAGGCTTCGTTTTACGCGATTTGATTGCGCCCTATTCTGGCGGCGAATACATGCATAAGACGAATGGACTGGCAACAATTTCAAGCAACTGTGAATACTATTTAGATCAAATTCAGAATCTTTGTGAGCGAAACAACATTGATCTTATGCTTGTCAGTGCACCATCTCCTATGAACTATAACTATGAAAAACACAATGCACTTAAATCGCTAGCGAGTCAGAAGAAGTTACCATACATTGATTTGAATATTCAAGTCGATACAATGAAAATCGATTGGAAGCACGATAGCTTAGATAACGGGGATCACTTAAATTTGCGTGGTGCTGAGAAAACAACTGCTTTCCTAGGAAAAAAATTGAATTCAATGTATGATTTTTCAGATCATCGTCATGAAAAGAATTATGAATTATGGAATGCTCAAGCTAAGGAATATAAGAAAAAAGTAAAAGAAGTTTTAAAAGAAATGGATAAAAAAGAAAGTATCGCAGTGGGGTGAAACTATGACAATTAAATGGAAGACTTGGTCAACCATTTTGCTAATGCTTTTTTGCACCGGTCTATGTCTTTTGCTATTAAAGGCCTATTTTGATGGGCAATTCAATTCTGTAGCATCATTGCGAGAATATATCAATGGATTTGGCGCTTTAGGACCAATTATTCTGACACTTATCCAGGCAGCTCAAGTTGTTTTGCCAGTTTTACCTGGTTTTTTTGGCTGTGCAGTTGGCGGTGTGCTGTTTGGATGGGCTGGAGGGTTTTGGTGTAATTATATCGGTATTTCTCTTGGCTCTATTTGTGCATTTTTATTAGCACGGACTTTTGGGCAAACCCTTATTACAAAAATGTTTCGAGGAAAACGTTATGACCGTTGGAGTTCATGGGCGGCAAAAAGTAAATCGTTTTCAACGATGTTGTTTCTTGCCATGCTATTACCTTTATTCCCAGATGATTTTCTTTGTTATTTTACTGGAATTACAAAAATGAAAACATGGCGTTTTATAATGATCATAATCATTGGTAAACCATGGTGTATTCTGGCGTATAGTATCTTCTTTGCTGCAGCAGTATCTTAATGCGTGTTTTTTTGAAAGTGATGGTGAAATTATGAGCGAAAATAAATTTAAACTTTGCGGGTACTATAATTATACAGTGGTACTTACATATATTGGAATGTTAACAGGATTATTTGGTATTGTTCAAGTAATCGCAGGAGAGTTCAGAACCGCTTTAATATGTCTAATGGTTGCAGGGCTTTGTGATATGTTTGATGGTATGGTTGCTTCAACAAAAGACCGTACCGAAAATGAAAAAAGATTTGGTGTTCAGATTGACTCATTAAGTGATTTAATTTGTTTCTGTGTCTTACCAGCGTTATTGGTTTATCAAGCCTGCAATCATGGGAAAGTAGTAATGATAGTTGGCGGTCTTTATGTTTTATGCGGCCTCATTCGCTTGGCATATTTTAATGTAATGGAAGAAGAGCGTCAAAAGCATGATACGGGCAAACGTAAATATTATCTCGGACTTCCTGTCACATCAGCAGCTTTAATTCAACCACTAGCTTTTGTAGCTGCAGGGAATCCTCACACTAATGGTCAAAACATATTGGTAACTGTGATGGCATTAACAGCTGTTGCTTTTGTTCTGCCATTACATATTAAAAAACCATATTTTGCAGGAAAAATTGCTTTGGTCTTTACGGGTGTTGCTGAATTTGTTATTTTGTTAGTAAGTGTGGGGCTAAATATACAATGAAAGAAACGGCAATTATTAATTTTCTGTATTCAACAATTCCAGGACGAGGTTGTTTAAAAATTTTGACGCAACCTTGGTTTTCAAAATGTTGTAGTCTTTATCTTGATAGTCACACGTCTGCATGGATGGTACCATTTTTTATAAAAAAATATCAAATAGATATGCGAGAATATTCTTTAGGTCCTTATCATTCTTTTAATGACTTTTTCACTAGAAAACGCCAAGACAAGTTATTAAAATATGAAGAGGATCAATTGGTTAGTCCCTGTGATGGATGGCTTAGCATTCATAAAATTTCATCAGATAAGATTTTTAAAATAAAAAATGCAACATATGATATCTCGCAGCTTTTAAGAGATCCCATGCTTGCAGATAAATATAGTAACGGTCTTTGTTTCATCTTTCGAATGACTCCGCAACATTATCACAGATATAGTTATTCTTGTAGTGGAGAAGCTTCGGCGACCAGACGAATCAAAGGCATACTACATTGTGTGCGTCCTATCGCTTATGGCAGCCGCTCAGTATATACTGAAAATTGTCGAGCCTATGAAATTATTCGCTCCCAAAAGTTTGGAGATGTTATTCAAATGGAAGTCGGGGCATTAATGATAGGAAAAATTTGTAATCATCCTCATAAAATGTACGTTGAAGGTTTACAAGAAAAAGGTTTTTTCGCCTTTGGGGGATCAACAATTATTATTTTGCTTCAAGCCGATAAAATAATCATAAATAATAAATTTAAAGACGCTTTTTTTAAAGAAATATCTGTTCGTCAAGCTGATACCCTCGGGTACATGCCTAGAAGAGAGTGTGGAGATCAAAATGAGTAATGGAACGATTTTGCTAATTGAAGATGATGAAGATATCCGGGAAAGTATCCGAATACTTCTTGAAAGCGAAAATTATATTATCCATGAAGCTGAAAATGGAAAACGTGGATTAGAACTTTTATCTGAAGAAACTGATTTGGTCATTCTTGATATAATGATGCCCGGCATTAGCGGATTACGCACATGTGAAGAAATACGAAAACATTCTAATGTTCCGGTGCTTTTTCTTACTGCCAAAGCTCAGGAATCCGATAAATTAATCGGATTAATGGCAGGAGGAGATGATTATCTCCCCAAACCATTTTCTTACGCAGAACTTTTAGGTCGAGTAAAAGCATTGGTTAGACGCTACAATATTTATCTTGGCCGTGTCAATAACGAAACGGATGCAGAAGAATGGATATCAAGCGGAGAAATCAGAATACATAAATCTTTTAACTCCGTTTACCTTGCAGATGAAGAGGTAACAATGTCAGATATCGAATATCATATCTTATTACTGCTTATGAAGCATCCTAAAATGATTTTTTCGGCTCAGAAGATATATGAAAATGTTTGGGACGAACCATACTTTTATTCTTGCAACAGCACAGTAATGGTTCACATTAGGAAATTGCGCGTAAAAGTAGAGAAAGATCCTAAAAATCCGACATACATTAAAACTGTATGGGGGAAGGGGTATAAATTTGACACTGACAAAGATTAAACGCGATTCTTTGTATATGCAACTTTTTCGATTGTTAATCTTCTCGGCATTTGCATCTTTTTTGTTATTTCTGGCTATAGATTATGCAAGCAATACCATCATAAATCATTACTTTGAAAAGACAAACTATATTGAAAGACGAGATGTCGAAAAAATAGGTGAGATGCAGCAATATGTTAACGAACAATCCATTAGTTCTAAAAATGATGAAAAACTATGGGAATGGGCCAAACAAAACAAAATCCTGTACTTACAAGTAATAAAAGATAACTATGTATTGTTTGATTCAAAATTTCCAGACCAGGATTTATGGGAAGATGAAATTGCTATTGATAACTACCCGCTGGAAGAATATTTCTCAGTTCAACTCACCGATGGTGAAGTTTTGGTTTCAATCATTGGTCCTTACAGTTATCAATTTTATAATTATGCTTTTATAACAGAATTAATTTTATGTTTTTGCACCTTTGTTTTATTTGTCTTGTTAGGTATTCGTCAGAAAATGTCGTATTTGGCACAGTTAAGTGATGAAATTGATATTCTTGAAGGTGGAAGTTTGGATTACCCGATCACCGTAAAGGGAAATGATGAAATCGCGGCTCTGGCCAGTGGCCTTGAAAACATGCGGCTTTCTTTTCACAAACTCATTTTAAAAGAAGGAGAACTGGTTAGAGAAAATCAGCGAATGATTACAGAAATGTCTCATGATTTACGAACACCAATTACATCTATTATTTTGTATACTGAGATTTTAAAGAAAGGCGCCTATCAAGATCGTGCACAACAAGAACATTATTTAGAAAAGATTGATTTAAAGGCACGTCGTCTGAAACAACTTACAGATCATCTTTTTGAATATGCTTTGGTAAGCGGTGAAACGGATATTGAATTAGAACAAGATGAATGGATTGAAACAATCTTTTATGATACGATCTCAGAAACAATCGCTTATCTAGAACAAAACGGTTTTAACGTTTCCTTTAAATCTCATTGGCCACAAAAAAGAGTTTGTATTTCAACAGAATGTATTGTTCGCATTATGGATAATATTGCTTCTAATATTATAAAATATGCGGATGAAAATTTTCCTATTGGAATTTCATTTATCGACAATAATGATTGGGTAGGAATTCGTTTTTGGAACTATATACGTTCTGAGGAAAAAGATGTTGAAAGTACAGGGATTGGTATTCAGAGCGTACGAAATATGATGCAAAAAATGGGCGGGAAATGTAAAGTTATCAATCAAAATGGTATTTTTGAAATCATGTTACTATTTCCCAATAAGCCTGGAGGAAATACGGTAGAATAATAACAAACACAAAAGTTATTACACAAAAGTTATTACACAAAAGTTATTATGTTTGCGTTATTCTTGAGGGACAAAACATAAAAAGAAAGATCCTATCTTAATAAAGATAGGATCTCAGACTGTAGATAAACCCTATTTTGGCATTTTTGCCAAAATAGGGTTTTCTCAT
>CALJRU010000057.1 GCA_937976375.1 uncultured Peptococcaceae bacterium
TTCATGAGAACAGCGATTTTTATATTTCACTGTCTCTCATAAAGGGAGCATACCACAGCAACGCGGGATGGTTTTGTTGTGATGAGGGCGTGTTGCTTGCCTGGGATTATGTCGGGATGTGTCAAGTAAAAATGGATTTTACTTGACACTCCGGTGCTGCTCTCTTATCTATCATTGAGGTAGATCAATGGAAGGGGGCGAGCAGAGTGACCGTCAGAGAACAAATAGAACCAGCGCTTTGCACGATGCGTGCAAACACAGTGATTGAGGCACGCTGCCTGTATGAACGCTTTGCCGAGGATGTGTCCGAAGCAGCCTTTTACAAAACGCTGGAGCGCCTCTGCCAAAAAGGGGTCTTGGCGCATTTGGCGAAAGGCTTGTATTATCGGCCAAAGACGTCCAGATTCGGCACGGTGCCGATGCGGGAACAGGACATCGTTGCCCATTATGTGGACAATCAGCGCGGCCTTGTGGTCGGCTACCGGCTCTTTAATAGGAAAGGTCTGACGACACAGATCAGCAAGACGGTCGATGTGTTGTCCAATGCGCTGCCGGACCAGAAGAAAACCGTTCGCAATGTGCATGTTAAAAATATTTCCTGCGTGCTAAACGACGACCGCGTCGCGACCATTGAAGCGCTGGAAATTCTTCAGAACTTCGGCAACATTGAGGACTTGAATACAAAAGCGTTCCTTTCTTATGTGGAACATTTTGCGCAGACCTATTCCGATGCTGACGCGATGTATGTGATTGAACATATGAATTACAAAAAATCCACCATTGCCTTTTTGGCTGCTTTGTTGACGCGGCTCAATGTGCGCCATTCTCTGAAGCAATTTTTATCGGCGCTCTCGACCTATAAATTTCCAAACTTGGAGGATCTTTATGAGACTGCATGAGAACAATGAAGACTTTCGCGACCTTTGCAGCATCACAGCAGATGAGGTGGGCATTCCTGAAGATGCGGTGCGAAGAGATTATTACATTGTGAGCATGCTGCAAAAGCTTCAGCAGAGCGATTTTGCCGAACAATGCGTGTTCAAGGGCGGCACGTCACTCAGCAAATGCTATCCAGGCTCTATTGAACGCTTTTCTGAGGACATTGACCTGACCTATCTTCCTTCAGAAGGCCAGTCGCGAAAACACATTGAAAAAGCACTGAAAGCCATTGAAAAAATGATGGCCGAGGGCTATGGCATGGAGAAAATAGAAGGAGAGCGCAACGACCGGAACAAAAGCGCCTTTGTCTTTTTTGACGATGGCCTGAAGGTGAAGCTTGAAATCGGCTCCAGCGTTCGTCCTGATCCCTACGCGAAAAAAGGAATGAAAACCTACATTCAGGAATACCTGGAGAACCATGGCATGAATGACGTTGCCGCTGAGTATGAACTGGAAGAAGTGACGGTCAACACGCTGGCCATCGAACGCACCTTCCTCGATAAAGTCCTCTCGGTCAAGCGCCACGCCATCTGCGGCACATTAGACGGTAAGGTGCGCCATATTTACGATGTGACGGCGCTCTTTGATCGTGCGGATATTCAGACCTTCCTGCAGGATGCGGACACTCTGAAGGCGCTGCTAAGAAAAACGAAGGAAACCGATCGGGTCTTTCTTGAAAAGAGATCCTGTTCCGCGGACTACAATCCCGAGGCGCCCTATTGTTTCGATGCCTGGAAAGACACCTTTGATGCATCCATTCGCAAGCGTTATGAAACTCTGCATGAAGACTTGCTGTATACGAACGAAAAGCAGAATTTTGACGACGCACTCAAAGTGTTCGAGGAGATAGACCGGATATTTACAGCGATTGATGAATAATGGATTGAACGAGATGTTCGATGTCGTGAACGTCTCGCTTTTTATGTGTGTTCCATACGCTGAATGATCGAGACTCTTTTCAATAAAAGTCACAGTCCTTGCTCAAACCCTTTGCCACCAGCCCTGCCATACGATACAATGAAAGCATAATCGTACCCGAAAAAAGGAGGCCTATCATCATGAAAAAACGACTCACTTTACTGGCCGCTGTGCTGATGGCGGCGCTTGTTGCTGTGCTGCCGTCGGCGGCGCAGGCGGACGTGCCTGGCGCGTCGCAGAGCAAGGCCGGCAGCGCCATCACGGTGCACATCGACGGCGCCCTCATCCAATGCGATGTGCCGCCGATCATCGAAAACAGCCGCGTCTTTCTGCCAATGCGCGCCGCCGCCGAAGCCATGGGCGCCAGCGTCGTCTGGGACAACGCCAGCCGCAGCATCAGCGTGGAAAAAGGCGACACCACCGCCTATTTCGTCGTCGGTGACACCACCTACTATCACAACGGCACCGCCAAAGAAAGCGACGTCGCCCCAATGATCGTTAACAGCCGCACCCTGCGCCGATCCGCGTCTTTGCCGAATCCCTCGGCGCCGACGTTTATTGGGACAACGCCGCCCGCGACGTGCAAATCACCACCAGCGGCACCACCACGCCGTCCAACCCAGTCGCCGCCAGCTTCATCCTCAACAACAACAGCCACAAATTCCACCGCCCAACCTGCTCCGCCGTCGACCGCATGACCAACCCCATCCCTTACCAAGGCACCCGCGAAAGCCTCATCAGCCAAGGTTACACCCCATGCAAACTCTGCAACCCATAACCCACTCACCCCACATCCCGCCACCACGGCGGGATGTTTTACGTTGGGGGATGTACCAATAAGTTTTCTAAAAAATGCATTGTTGTATACACAGAAAAATGATATCATCTATTTATAATATGGATGAGGTGATTCCTATGAGTTACAAGACAACCGATGGATTGATGCGACACCTTCGAAATAATGGAATAGAAATATCTGGCAGCGCTCAGAAGCGGCAACTGATCAACACCGGTTACTTTCATGGCTATAAAGGGTATCGTTTTTTTAAGACTGCAAGCAGAAAATTGCCGTTTGTTTCCTATGCAGAAGTGTATGCAACCATCCAATACGATTCGGCGCTCAAGGCGCTTTTCTACAGTAAAATGATGTTTATTGAAACGGCTGTAAAAAACATTGCCTTGGAAGGAATACTGGATCATGCAAGGTCCGAAAATATACAGGCCATGTATGATAAAGTAGTAAGTGGGTATCACAATGCACCGGCATCATTCACAACAGAACAAAAAAGAAAGCAGCAACAAAATAAGTTAAATTTGCAGAATTCCATTCAATCCAGCCTCACCAAAGCCTATCGCAGTGGTAATCCGAAGATTACACACTTCTATAATAATGTTGGCTATTCGGATGTTCCTGTGTGGGCGCTGTTTGAGATCATGACGATGGGTGACTTTGGCTACTTGCTTTCGTGTCTCACTTATGAAGTACGGGACGACATTTCAAAAAGAATTGGGTTTAACCTCGCGAGTGATACAAATCGACAACTGGTGTACAAGTATCTCTACACATTGAAAGATCTGCGAAATGCGATTGCACATAATGCGGTTGTTTTTGATACGAGATTTAGAAATATTGACTCAACACGTGCCATGCGGCAGTGTTTGATGAACGATATTGGTCTACCATACGTTAATTTTAAAACCATTGGCGACTACGTCATTCTTATGTGTTATTATCTCAAATTGCTGCAAATACCAAAAAGAGAGATTAAGGCGTTTATCCGCGAGTTTGAAAAAATCACAGAGAAGTATCGATTATCTGTGAATTCGGCGGTTGCTTCTATAGTGATTCATCCAGACTTGAAAGATCGAATGGAAATTTTGAAGAATTATATTTAAGCCTTGCGTCTAAGAAACAGAAACGGTATAATAGATGCATGAATTGGGGTATGTGTTTGCGGACACATACTTGAGAGAGCCGGAGAAATCCGGCTCTCTTTGCGTTTTCACGAAAATATTTTTTCACATCCCGCCACCACGGCGGGATGTTTTGCGTTGGGGGGAGGACGAGGCAGCTGATGTGTGCTATGATAGGACAAAAGCTCGGAAGGTTCTCCGCGTTTCGGCAGAATCGGCCAGGGCTTCAACATGTGACGTTATGGAGGGAGAAGGATGGTAAAAGGATCTGTGCTGCTTATGATTGCCGCGCTCGTTTGTGCGTTGTTTGCTGACAAAATAGACGCGGCGGTGAAGGGGGACAAAAAGGTGAAGAAGGTGGTGCGCGTCTTTAGCGTGGGCGTCTTTTTGGTGGGCATGATTGCCGTTCTGGCAAGCGTTCTGGCATAAAAACTTACAGTCGTCAGGCCCGTTTGCCGCACGCAGGGCCTGTTTTTGATGGGGGCGTGAGGCAGCACATTGCCTTGCGCCTTTTCTTGTCATGGGCAGCAATGCCTATCCAGGTCGCTGATCTTTGGTGGGCCTGCGCACATCCCGCCACCACGGCGAGATGTTTTGCGTTGGGGGAGGAGGGACGGTCATTGGTTATAGCCATGGAACGCCGCACACATTCTGTTTTCAAATAGTTCTGAAAAATACATTGAAACATCATCGCCAGCACGGTATACTTAAATTAAGCTTAAACGCAGGACGACTGTTGAGAAAGGAGATTGTATGATGAGAAAACGAACCCTGATCTTTGCCGCCGCGCTGCTGGCGGCCTTTGTGGCGGTGCCGGCCTATGCTTATGGCCCGTCGCTGAACAACCCTTACGCTGGCGAGACGGGCGTGCCGCTCACGGTGCATGTGGACGGGCGCTATGTGGCGACGGATGTGGACCCTTATGTGTCAAACGGGCGCACCTACCTGCCGCTGCGCGCTGCCGCCGAGTCCATGGGCGCCAACGTCGTGTGGGACAACGCCAGCCGCAGCGCCACCGTCAGCAAAGATGGCACCGTCATTCGCTGCACCGTTGGCAGCACTGTGTTCACTGTGAACGGCACCAGCCGCTATAACGACGCCGCGCCGCAGATCGTCAGCGGGCGCACCATGCTGCCAATTCGCCCGATCGCCGAAGCTCTGGGCGGCACCCTCGCCTGGGATGGCTACACCGCCAGCGTGACCATCGACACCCCGGCAGCCGATGCCCCAGCGCCTTCTCTGCCAAGCAACGTGCCGTATCAAGTGCGCTGGCTCGTGGAAAAATACTATGTGCCTGCCGACAGCAATGGCAATGGCTCCTGGTACTACCTCAATTCGAGCGGCATGGGCCATTACACCCATACCTACCTGTTCATCTCTGAAATGGCCAGCGGCACCCGCCAGGCTGTGAAAGTGGGCTGTAATGCCTATGGCGGCACCGTGAACGCCATCGGCGCCGACAGCTTCACCACCACCAAAAGCGGCAACGCCATCCAAATTAAAGACGGCTGGCCCCCATTCTACTGGCACGGCGCCGGCATCGGCGGCGGCCCAACCTTCAACCTCGAAGACTACGTCTACAACGGCGCCAACCTCCAGCAAATCGGCTACCAAACCTACTTCAACAACGGCGTCAGCACCCCAACAAAATACGGCTCCTACAAATACACCAGCCAAACCTGGCTCGCCATGTAAGGCAGAGGAGCGAAAGAACGAACATCCCGCCACCATGGTGGGATGTTTTTCGTTGTGGGAAAAATATTCAATCATCAATGATTTCGTTTAGGATTCGTATGCAATTATTCAAAAAATTTTTTAGCAAATCAGCACCATCTGATATATAATATAAATATAAATTTATGCCCGTAATAGCAGAAGAGCGCGGTGGAGAAGTGGCTGCAGCGTTTCTATAGTACGATAATAATTGAATCATGTCGTTCTACAATGTGTTCAAGATATCATTCATGGATGTGATTTTAAAGGTGGGGGATAGCCAATGGAGATAAAGGTTATTAACAATATGACGTCAATCGTACGTGACGATATGAGAGAAACTATTAGTAAGGGCAGCAAAATATCCATTGCTGCGGCTTGCTTTTCCATGTATGCCTATAAAGAATTGAAGAAACAGCTGGAATCGGTGGACGAGTGTCGATTTATTTTTACATCGCCTACATTTGTGACTGAAAAGGCACAAAAACAAAAACGAGAGTTCTACATTCCGCGCTTGAGCCGTGAGACCAGTCTCTATGGCTCGGAGTTTGAAGTAAAACTGCGCAATGAAATGACCCAAAAAGCCATTGCCAAAGAATGCGCCGACTGGATCAGGAGAAAAGTGACCTTTAAATCTAACACCACTGGCGAAAATATGATGGGCTTTGCCACGGTGGAAGACAACACCAATCAGGTGGCGTATGCACCACTCAACAGTTTTACAACCATTGATCTTGGTTGTGAACGCGGCAATAATAGTTACAATATGGTCACCCGGGTTGAGGCGCCGTATTCTCTTCAATACATTCAGCTGTTCGATGCTCTCTGGAACGACAACGAAAAATTGCAGGATGTCACTGATGTCGTCATTGAGAATATGACGGCTGCTTACAACGAGAATGCGCCGGAAACCATCTATTTTTTAACCCTCTATCATGTGTTTAGCGAATTTCTCGAAGACATTTCCGAAGATGAACTGCCGAATGAAGCCACTGGCTTTAAAGACAGCAAAATTTGGCACATGCTCTATGATTTCCAAAAAGATGCTGCACTTGCCATTATTAACAAGTTGGAACGTTACAATGGTTGCATTCTTGCTGATAGTGTCGGGCTTGGTAAAACGTTTACTGCCCTAGCTGTCATGAAGTATTACGAAAACCGTAACAAAAGCGTGCTTGTACTCTGTCCGAAAAAATTGGCGGCCAACTGGAACACCTACAAAGACAACTATGTCAACAATCCTCTTGCAGCCGACCGCATGAACTATGATGTGCTGTTTCATACTGACCTATCGCGTAGTCACGGCATCTCCAATGGTCTGGACCTAGAACGTTTGAATTGGGGCAATTACGATCTTGTGGTCATTGATGAATCTCATAATTTCCGTAATGGCTTGGGCACCCATGCCAATTCTCGTGAAAATCGCTATAAGAAATTGATGGATAAAATTATTAGAGCAGGCGTTAAAACCAAGGTGCTCATGCTTTCTGCCACGCCAGTCAATAATCGCTTTACCGATCTGAAAAATCAGCTTGCCATCGCCTACGAAGGAAACTCGGACAATATCAACCCAAAACTGAACACAAAGAAGACCATTGAGGAGATTTTCCGACAAGCACAAGCGGCATTCAACGCTTGGGTGAAACTTCCTGTTGATCAGCGCACTACGGATGCCTTGCTTCATAAATTAGACTTCGACTTTTTCGAAGTGCTCGACAGTGTTACCATCGCTCGTTCTCGAAAACACATCGAAAAATATTACAATGCTGCGGAAATTGGCCAATTTCCAACACGCCTCACCCCGATCTCCAAGCGACCAACGTTGACCGATTTGCCTAATGCTATCAATTACAATGAAATCTATGCGCAGCTGATGCTGTTGAATCTTCATATTTACACACCTTCCGATTATATTTTCCCGAGCAAGCTGGAAAAATATGCTGACATCACGCACAACAAAGGCAAAAACCTGACACAACGCGGACGTGAACAAGGCATTCGTCGCTTGATGAGTATCAATCTTTTAAAACGATTAGAAAGCTCTGTGCATTCGTTCCAGTTGACTTTGAATCGCATCAAAACACAGATCACAGATACAATTGACGCCATCAATAAGTTTGAACAATACGGTAAGAACATGCTCACCGCCTTTGAAGCGCAAGAAGCAGACTTTGACCTGGATGACAGAAACACTGACTTTTTCACGGTAGGCAAAAAAGTTAAGATTGATTTGGCTGATATGGATTATAAGAGCTGGCGCGTCGCCCTTAAAGAGGACGCCGAGGTGCTTGAATTGCTTACCTTAATGGTCGCAGACATAACCCCTGAACACGACAGCAAACTTCAGGAACTCTTAGCGTTGCTTTCCAAAAAAATGGAGCACCCTATCAATGCTGATAACAAAAAAGTGCTGATCTTTACTGCCTTTTCAGATACTGCCGAATATCTCTATGAGCACGTCAACACCTTTATCAAAAACAATTATGGCCTTGAAACCGCTATGATTACAGGTACTATTGATGGTAAAACAACCCTCAAAGGTTTCCGTGGCACCTTTAACAATATACTGACCTGTTTCTCACCAGACTCAAAGGATCGCGACGCCCTCATGCCTGGCAGTGACACCAACATTGATATTCTCATTGCTACCGATTGCATCTCCGAAGGGCAAAACCTACAAGACTGCGATTATCTCGTCAACTACGACATTCACTGGAACCCTGTGCGCATCATTCAGCGCTTTGGGCGTATCGACCGTATTGGCAGCACCAATCAGGTCATTCAGCTGGTCAATTTCTGGCCGGACCTTACCCTTGATGAGTACATCAATCTAAAAGCGCGCGTTGAAACGCGTATGAAAGTGACCGTCATGACCTCGACCGGTGATGATGATCTTATCAACGCGGAAGAACAAGGCGATCTGGAATACCGCAAACAACAGTTGAAACGGCTGCAAGAGGAAGTGGTGGACCTTGAAGACATGTCCGAAGGCATCTCCATTATGGACTTAGGCCTCAACGAATTTCGCTTGGATTTGCTCGAATATGTAAAACACCACGACAACCTTGATAAACTGCCACGTGGCCTTCACGCTGTCGTTCCTGCCACAGAAGAATTGCCTGAAGGTGTGATCTTTGTCTTAAAGAACATCAATCAAAACATCAACATTGAAAATCGCAATCGCATTCATCCTTTTTACATGATTTACATCGGCGCAGATGGTGACATTATTTGTGACTATCTCAATCCGAAGAAATTGCTCGACGATATTCGTCTGCTCTGCCGAGGGAAAAACACTCCAATCAAAGAACTGTGCCAACGTTTCAATCAGGAGACCGACGATGGCCGCAATATGAGTGCCGTCTCGGCGCTGCTTAGCGATGCCATCAACGCCATTATCGACACCAAAGAAGAAAGTGATATTGACAGCCTGTTTTCTGCCGGTGGTACCTCGGCCCTGGTGGCGAATGTATCCGGTTTGGATGATTTTGAACTCATCTGCTTTTTAGTCGTTCAGCCAGAGGAGGGCACCCTATGTTAAATTTACCGGCATCCACAGCCTTTAACAAACGCATTCCCAAGCAAAAATTTTATGAGAACATGACCATCACTCCAGCCCTGAAAAATATCTTTGTCAATCAGGTCAAAACCATCTATTGGCGTAACAAAATTGCTGCTACTACGACCAATCTTGCTCCCGGGAAAAGTGTGATCGAGCTGGAAGTGTTTGAACTTCAACTCACTGGCCCGATCATAGATCAGGCACTTCTTCATCAAATTGATAAAGAAATTCCCTATCACATTCTTTTCCTTCTGACCTATCAGGGCAAGTGTCAGGCCTGGATTGGCTACAAAGAAGCCATAGCCACCGGACAAAAATCTTTCCGCGTTAAAGACTACTACCATACAGACTGGCAGAATGAAACTGACCTTTCTCTCAAAATGGAGGGCTTGAGCGTGGACGCTGTGTATGAAAACTTTGTACGACAGATTGCCGGCGATGCGCTTAAAAAAGAAACTGCCGAGGAAACAATCAAAGAGTCTATTGAACGAGATAGAGAAAAAAAGCAGATTGAAAAGCAGATAGCAGCGCTTGAAAGAAAAATTTGCAAGGAGAAGCAACTTAATCGGCGTATGGAATACAATGCAGAACTGAAAAAACTAAAGAAGAAGTTAGGGGCAATAATATGATTCAAGAATATCTATTCACCAATGATGAACATAGAAAAGCGGTTGAACAATATATAAAAGATATTTCTGAGGGAGAAATTCGAGATATAGAAAATACGGAATGTTGGATCGTTACTTTTTTTAAGGAAGGGCAAAGCGGAAAAGCTGCAAAAGCTCTTTCCATCGTGAATGATTACGTAGTAAGTAATTTTCGTCCAATCGTACTCAGTGACGGGTGTTCTGCGTATTATAATAAGGATCTCTATCAACCTTACAATGAATTTGAGCGAAAGCTGCGAAAATTGCTTTACCTAAAGAGCGCTTTAAGCCAAGATGCAAAAGATAGTGATCTCATAAAAGATTTGGAAAAAAAAGACTTCGGAAAAATTTTTGAGCTTTTGTTTTCAGACGATCAATTCGTAAATGATGTGAAAGCATCGATAAAAGAAAAAACGTGGAAATTTACAAAAACTGAAATCATTACAGCAATACAAGAACTTTCGGAGAATACATTATGGGATCGTTTAATTGGAAAAGATGCTGTTCCTCTTTTGCGGTCGGATTTTGTGCGGGTGAAATCCTATCGTAACGACATTATGCACGCGCATAGCATGAATACATCAGATCATGATGATGCAAAGGAACTTATCCAAAAAATAAATACGCAGCTCGACGACGAAATTGGTAAAATCATTGACGTGAAAGAAGAAATCAATGATGATGGTACATATCATTTTAATACCACATTCAGTGACGCTATAAGAAACATGAATGAAGCACAGATGATTGTAAATAATTGGCAAGAACAGATAAGTGGAGTGCAATCCGCTCTATCCGCTGTTAAACGTAATAACTTGGTTCCTGCTATGGCTGCCTATGCCCAAATTTTGGAATCGCCTGTTTTTAATGCTGTTCAGCAGCTAACTTCATCTCCACAGTGGGATTCGATTCAGAAGAGTTTTCAAGATTTTTCGCAATTTCAAAATGAACTACGTGAAGCACAAAAATCTCTTCAAGCGTTCACATCGAATACGGAGCTATTGAGAAAGTCACAAAGTTAAAAGAATGGCAGGAGGAAGCTCATAATGGATAAAATGAAATTTGAAACGCCAGATATAACGGCGCAAAATATTGAAAAGATTGGGGCATTGTTTCCAAACTGTATTACAGAGGCGGCAGATAAGAACGGCAAAGTGAAAAAGGCTATCAACTTTGAATTGCTAAAGCAGATGTTGTCGGCAGATGTGGTTGATGGCGATGAGGCTTATGAATTTACTTGGGTGGGCAAGAAAGCTGCCATTGTCGAGGCTAATAGACCCATTCGTAAAACGCTGCGTCCCTGCAAAGAGGAGAGCGTGGATTGGGATACTACGAAAAATCTTTACATTGAAGGCGACAACTTAGAAGTGCTCAAATTGTTACAGGAAAGCTACCTTGGCAAAGTAAAGATGATTTATATTGATCCGCCGTATAATAGAGGAAGTGATCTTATTTATCGGGATGATTTTTCTCAGAGTGCGGGTGAGTATGCGGAAGAAATTGGTGTTTACGATGAGGATGGTAACCGCCTATTTAAAAATACCGATACTAATGGACGTTTTCATTCGGACTGGTGCAGCATGATCTATTCTCGGCTAATGCTGGCAAGAAATCTGCTGACTGATGATGGTGTGATTTTTATTTCTATTGATGACCATGAAGTTAAAAATTTAAAAAATATTTGTGATGAAATATTTGGAGCTAATAATTTTATCGCTCAAATTGCACTATTATGTAATCCAAAAGGAAGATCACAAGATAAATATATAGCTAATTGTCACGAATATCTTCTGATTTACTCAAAAAAATTTTTACCAACAGGAAGTTTATCCATTCCAAAAACTAGAGAAGAAATTGAAAATGATTATTCTTTAATTGATAGTAATGGAAATTTGTATAGAGAAATTGAGCTTCGCAATACACATAGAGATTTTGGCAGATTTAATCGTCCGAAATTATATTATCCATTATATGTAAATAAAAATGGAGAAGTGTCTGTTAATAAATTTGAAGATACGA
Source organism: uncultured Peptococcaceae bacterium (assembly GCA_937976375.1). Taxonomy (GTDB): domain Bacteria; phylum Bacillota; class Peptococcia; order Peptococcales; family Peptococcaceae; genus UMGS1590. Next base: position 11,713 of record CALJRU010000057.1, read on the forward strand.
CTCCTGTTTTTCCGGATTGGGATGATGGCTTTGAAGGTTGTTGGACTTGGGGGCGAGAAAAGGCGCAAGCTGAATGTAATTTATTAATTGGAAAAAAAGTAAAAGGAAAGTTGAAAATATATAGAAAAGCTTATGCTTCTCAAGAGAGTGTTATTCCTTTTAAACAAGTTAAATCCATATGGCAAGATAAAATGTTCTTTACCGAAAAAGGTCAATCAATTGTTAATGAACTTTTTCAAATGAAATCGAAGATTTTTCAGTCCCCAAAGTCAGTTTCGATGATAAAACAATGTATTCTTATGTCTCTAAAGAAAGATGGGTATATTCTCGATTTCTTCTCTGGTTCAGCTACCACTGCCCATGCTGTGATGCAGCTTAATGCCGAAGATGGCGGCCATCGCAAGTTTATTATGGTGCAGCTACCAGAGACTTGTGACGAAAAAAGTGAGGCGTATAAGGCAGGCTATAAAAATATCTGTGAAATTGGTAAGGAACGCATTCGCCGCGCTGGAGAGAAGATTGTGGAAGAGCATCCTGATTCGGCTCAAGCTCTGGACATCGGTTTCCGAGTGTTTAAAGTGGACGATAGCAATATGAAAGATGTGTACTATTCTGCTGGTGCCTATACGCAGGATTTACTCTCACTGATGGAATCCAACATTAAGGAAGATCGCACCGATCTTGATCTCTTTTTTGGCTGTCTGTTGGATTGGGGACTGCCGCTTTCTCTGCCGTATTGCTCCGAAACGATTGAGAAATGTACTGTTCACAATTATAACGATGGCGACTTAATGGCGTGCTTCGACGAAAACATTCCTGACAGTGTGATCAAAGCCATTGCGAACAAACAACCATTGCGCGTTGTGTTCCGCGACAGCAGCTTTGCTGACAGTCCATCTAAAATCAACGTGTTTGAAGTGTTCAAGCTCCTGGCGCCAAACACGCAAGTGAAAGTGATATAAGGGGGAGCGGGATATCATGAAACTGCAGTTTAAGCATCAGAAATTTCAGGCGGATGCAGCGAAAGCAGTGGTGGATGTGTTTTCTGGGCAGCCATATCTAACGCCTTCTTATATGATGGATCGCGGAACAGAGTCTCGCCAGCAGTCTATGACAGAAGCGGAAGATTTTACCGGTTGGCGCAATCAGCCTATTGTGCCGATGTTGGATGATGGTGTGATATTAGAACACATTCAGGCCATTCAGCGTAGCAATCAGATTGAACCTTCACAAAAATTGGAAGGGCGCTACAATCTGAGCATCGAGATGGAGACGGGCGTTGGGAAGACATACACCTACATCAAGACAATGTTTGAGCTTAACAAACATTATGGTTGGAGCAAGTTTATTGTGGTGGTACCGAGTATTGCCATTCGTGAGGGGGTATATAAGTCCTTTCAGATAACGCAGGATCATTTTGCCGAGGAATATGGACAGAAGATTCATTTCTTTATCTATAATTCGTCTGATTTGACCGATATTGATCATTTTGCATCAGATCGTTTCATCAATGTGATGATTATCAATTCACAGGCGTTTAATGCTCGTGGCAAAGATGCGCGCCGCATTTACATGGAGTTGGACGACTTTCGTTCACGTCGCCCGATCGACGTTATTGCTAAGACCAACCCGATTTTGATTATCGACGAGCCACAGTCGGTGGAAGGGAAACAGACAAAGGAACGACTGAAAGAATTTCATCCGCTCTTTACGCTGCGTTATTCTGCCACGCATAAAGAACCATATAATATGATTTATCGTTTGGATGCGATGGATGCGTACAATAAAAAGCTGGTCAAGAAAATTGCTGTGAAAGGCATCACGGAAACTGGCAGCACTGCTACGAACAGCTATATATATTTGCAAAGCATCAATTTGTCTTCAAAAGATCCAACTGCCACCATAGAATTTGAAATCAAAGGGGCGAAGGGCATTCGCAAGGTGAGCCGCACGGTGGGCATTGGGTACAACCTTTACGATCATTCCGGTCAGTTGGAAGAGTACAAAAATAATTTCGTAGTCAAATCTATCGTTGGGAGTGATGACCAAAGTGACAACCATATCGAATTCTTAAATGGCATTACGTTGTATGCGGGTGATGTGATTGGCAAGGTGGATGAAAACCAATTGCGCCGTATTCAAATCCGGGAGACGATTCTTTCACATATTGAGCGTGAGCGAAAGTTGTTTCATAGGGGCATCAAAGTGTTGTCGTTGTTTTTTATTGATGAAGTAGCAAAGTATAAGGTGTACGATGCGGCAGGCCAAGCCGGTAATGGCATTTATGCGAAGCTGTTTGAAGAGGAATATAAAAATATACTGGAGCATCTTCAAATTGCCATTGGTGAAGAGGACTACATGGCGTACCTGTCGGCCATCCCTGCCGAGGAGACGCACGCCGGCTATTTCTCCATCGATAAAAAGAGTAAAAAAATGATCGACAGCAAAGCCACTGAAAAGCGGGAAAACTCTAAAGAAAAGATGTCCAATGATATCGATGCTTATGATTTAATCATGAAAAATAAGGAGTTGCTTTTGGATAGAGATCCAAAGCGTTCACCAGTTCGTTTTATTTTTTCTCACTCAGCCTTGCGCGAAGGTTGGGACAACCCGAATGTGTTCCAAATTTGCACGCTGAAACAAAGCAATAGCGAAGTACGCAAACGTCAAGAAGTGGGCCGTGGTCTGCGTTTGTGTGTGGATGAGCATGGTGAACGCATGGATGCTGAAGTGCTTGGCAATGATGTGCACAACATTAATGTGTTGACAGTTATTGCCAGTGAAAGCTATGAAAGTTTTGCAGAAGGTCTGCAAGCAGAATTGGCTGACGCTATCTCTAATCGTCCGAAAGCTGTTACTCCAGAGCTATTTGCAGGCAAAGTGGTGACCGATGAGGATGGCAACACAGATGTGATTACTGATGATTTGGCGCTTGAAATTTATGTGGGCCTTCGTCAGGAAGGGTACATTGACAAGCAAGGTGCATTGACAGAGAAATATCATGCTGATAAAGCCAATGGCACACTTAAATTGGCCGATGAAGTGTCACATTGTACCGAATCGATAATCAAGATTATTGAATCGGTTTATGATGCCAAGGCTGTGCAGATCGACAATGCGCGAAAAAATAATGTAGAGCTTTCGGTTGATCAAGATAAGCTTGCTATGCCGGAGTTTAAGGCGCTTTGGAACAAAATCAACGCAAAAAGTGTCTATGTGGTGGATTTTGACACCGATGAATTGGTGAAAAATGCCATCAATGCGCTAAATAATAAATTGCGTGTGACAAAAATTTATTTCAAAGTGGAGAGCGGTGTTCTGGAAGAGATCGCATCGAAGGAAGAATTAGAACGCGGTGAATCTTTTGTACGTGAACAATCAAATACTTATGGTGTCACTATTACAGCCAACAGTAGTGTGACTTATGATTTGGTAGGTAAACTGGTCGATGAAACGGGGCTGACCAGAAAAGCAATTATTCGCATTCTACAGGGAATTCATCCGGACACTTTCAATCAATTCAAGGACAATCCGGAAGAATTCGTTCTTAAAGCTGCTAGCTTGATTAACGACGAAAAAGCAACCTCGATCATTGAACATATTACTTACGATGTGTTGGATGAGACATACGGCATCGATGTCTTTACTGAGCCAAGTATCAAAGGGCGTTTAGGCACCAATGCTATGAAAACTAAAAAACATCTTTACGATCATTTGGTTTATGATTCGGCGAATGAGAAAAACTTTGCCTCAGAGCTTGATGCCGATAGCAACGTAGCAGTATATGTGAAATTGCCTGGTGGCTTTTACATCTCCACACCTGTTGGCAAATACAACCCAGACTGGGCGATTGCTTTTTATAAGGGCAGTGTGAAACACATCTATTTTGTGGCTGAAACCAAAGGCTCCATGAATTCTATGCAACTTCGCCTCATTGAAGAAGCGAAGATTCACTGTGCAAGAGAGCATTTCAAAGCAATCAGCCATGACGATGTTTGTTACGATGTGGTTGATAGCTATCAGTCGCTATTGAATATTGTGACGCAGTAAGTGTGGAAAGGCTGGATATGATTTTTGCTGAGTGCTGTCGTTGATTCAGAAAGGAAAATATTGTCATTTCTTGTACGTGCAATACGTATTGTCAGCTTGACCAATACGTGCTGCACGTGCTATAATGGGGTAAAAGGAGTGAGGCAATGAAGGACAAAGAACTGCTTAAATTGTTGAAGCAAGAAGGCTGGCAAGAGAAGAGCATCAATGGCAGCCATCACAAGCTTGTCAAAGATGATAAGACCATTGTCGTTCCTGTCCATGGCAAAGAACTCACTAAAGGTTTGTTAAACGCGATTTTGAAACAAGCGGGGTTGAAATAAGCCGCGCGAAGGAGGCTGTGCAATGACATTCATTTATCCTGCTGTTTTTCATTTGGAAGAGGGTGCTTATTGGGTGGAGTTTCCAGATCTTCCAGGGTGTTTTTCTGCTGGTGACACGCCAGAGGATGCAATGACCAACGCTCAGGAAGCTCTTGCGCTCTATCTTGAACCAGGGGAAGACGCTGTTCCTGACTATCCTCATCCAACGGATATTACCACGCTTGCTCAGCCGGAAGCTGGCTTTGTCAGCTATGTGACGAGCGAGGTGGATCTGACGAAGTCCGGCCGTTCGGTCAAAAAAACGTTGACCATTCCCGAATGGCTCAATAAGAAAGCGGTGGCCCAGGGGGTCAATTTCTCCCAGGTGCTTCAGGAAGCGTTGATTAAACAGTGCTATTAAAAAAACGGACACATCTCCTCGGAGGTGTGTCCGTTTTGCGTTCGTTGCAGCATCCGCTTTACATGGCCATTTCGATGTGTTTGCGGATGGCGGTGAGGGTCATGATGCCCATGATGTCGATTTTGCCGTTGAAGGTGTAGTGTGGGACGAGGTCGATGTCGCGTTCGTCGGCTTCTTCGAAGTCTTCGAAGATCTGGCCGCGATAGGCGCCTGGGTCCTGGAGGACGGCGAGAGCGTCGTCGCGGTTGAGGCCGCATTCGGCGGCGAAGTCGGCGAGGAGGTCGAAGTTGGAGATGTCCTGGCATTCTTCAAAATAGGCTTTGAAGATGCGGGTGTTGAGGGCGACGTGTTTGCCTTGTTCCTGGGCCCAGAGGGTGAGGCGGTGGGCGTCTTCGGTGGCGATGTCCGGAATGTGGGCCATGTCGTAGTGGAGGCCAACTTTGGCAGCCATGTCTTCAATGGATTTGAGCTTTTTGAGCACTTCGTCCTGTTTGGCTGCTGGCAGGTTCAGCCCTTCGACAAAGGTGCGTTCCGGGTGGCTTTCTTTGCCGGCGTCGAGCAGGTAGACGCGGTGGGTGATTTTGTAGTCGGTGATGCCCATTTCCTCGAGCACTTGGAAGAGCTGCTTTTTGCCGATGTAGCAGTATGGGCAGGTGTAGTCGGACCAGATTTCGATGTCTAGCATGGTGTTGTCTCCTTATTTATGATATTTTTGGCCACTGTTGATGCGGGCGCAGCGGTAAAGCTGTTCGCAGAAGAGGACGCGCATCAGCTGGTGGGGAAAGGTGAGTTTGGAAAAGGACAGGGCAAAGTTGCTGCGGCGCAGCACGTCGTCGCCCAGGCCGTAGCTGCCGCCGATGACGAACACGAGATGGGTGTGGCCGGCGGTTTCCCAGCAGCGCAGGGTGTCGGCGAGGGCGAGGGTGTCGAGTTCTTTGCCGAGAATTTCAAGGGTGACGACAAAGTCGTCGTCGCGAATGTGCTTGAGCAGCCGTTCGCCTTCTTTGTCTTTGAGGGCGGTGATGGCTTTGTCGCTGTCCTGGGCAGGGTCTTTTTCGTCGGCAACGGCCACGATCTTGAACTGGTGATACTTGGTCAGCCGCTTGCTGTATTCGTCGATGGCGCCCTGCCAGTATTTTTCTTTGATTTTGCCAACGCAGAGCAGGGTAATGTACATCAGTCTTGCGGTGCCTCCGTGTGGGTCAGCATGGCTTCGACAGCGGCTTCGTCAGGGGTGACGAAGATGGTCTGCTGGTCGGTGTAGATGACCATGCCCGGTTTGGCGCCGGATGGCTTGTGCACATTCTTGCGCAGGGTGGTGTCCACTGGCACCTTGGCCGAGTAGCGCGCCTTGGAGAACCAGGCGGCGAGTTCGGCGGCTTTTTCGATGACCTCCGGCGTGAAGCCGTCATAGTTGCGGTTGGCTTTGACGATGACGTGGGCGCCGTGGATGTCTTTGGTGTGGAGCCAGAGGTCGGCGTTGCGGCCGATTTTCTGGGTGACGAAGTCGTTTTGGTGGTTGTTCTTGCCGATGTAGACTTCGTAGCCATCGAGGTAGAGATGGGTTGGGGCTGGGGCGTGCTTGGCCTTTTTGCCGCGCGTTTGGGCGTGGCGCTTGGCGTAGCCGGCTTCTTCCAGCTCCAGGCGCACGTCGACGAGGTCGTCGGTGTTTTGCGCCTGTTCGAGGCTGTCTTCGATGGTGCGCAGGTATTCCAGCTCGTCGCTGGTTTTTTCGGCTTGCACGGCGGCCTTTTCGGCGCTGACCTTGGCCTTGTTGTACTTCTTGAAGAAGGCCTGGGCGTTTTCGTTCGGCGTTTTGCTTGGGTTCATTTCAATGCGTTCCACAGGCGCGCCGTCTTTGTAGAAGTTTTCAACCTCAGCGATCGGCCCCTGCTTGATGCGGTAGAGGTTGGCGGTGATGAGCTCGCCTTTGATGCGCCATTCGTCGGCGTGTTCGAGCTCGTCGACTTTTTCCAGCTGCAGCTGGAGCTTTTTCTCGCAGCGCTCTTTTTCGTGGCGCACGATGCGCTCCAGGCTGGTGCGTTTCTGTTGGAAGAGCTCCTGGTGCTCCTTGATTTCGTAGTAGTCTTCGAGCATGGTGGTCATGCTTGGGCGGCTTTCCTGGTGGTAGCTGGCGAGCTGTTCCAGGGCGAAGGGCGCAAAGGCCACAATCTCGCGCCCGTGGTAGGCCAGCGTTGGCTGCCAGCTTTCCTCTTCGGCCATGGTGCGCAGCTTGGCGCACTGCTGGTAGAGGCGGCTGTAGTCGATTTCGCCCAGGTATTCCACGCGGGTGTCCGGGGCAATGTTGGCGCGCACCAAAAGCTCGGTCACCGTTTGCGGGCCAAAGCCGGCGACGCTTGCCAAGAGCGCCTTGGACGCAGTCTTTTGCAAGCCGGCATCGAGCATGGCTTCGGTGAGGGTGGCTTCGTCCAGGGTGTCCAGCGGATGTTTGTGCTGGGCCGGCGGCATTTGATAAGGAATGCCTGGCTGGAACTGGCGGTAGTTGTTGGTGCCCATGCCGACGCGCTTGATGGCGTCGAGGATGGTGCCGTGGTCGTCGATGAGGACGATGTTGCTGTTTTTGCCCATGAGCTCAAAGAGCAGGGTGAAGGTGGTTTCTTCGCCGATTTCGTTGCGGCCGCGCAGGTCAAAAGCGATCATGCGCTCCCAGTCGACCTGGTGAATGGCTTTGATGACCGCGCCTTGGATATGTTTGCGCATCACCATGCAAAACTGCGGCGGCGTCTGCGGGCTTTCAAAGGTCTGCTTGGTCAGCGAGACGCGCGCACTCTGAGGATTGATGGTGGCGTAGCATTTGTGGTTGTGTCCGCCAGCGCGCACACTCATGGTCATGGCGTGGGCGCTGGGCTGTGTGATCTTATCGATGCGGCCGCCGGCAAGCTGGCTGGCAAGGTCCTGCGCCAGGGCGCGCATCGCGATTCCGTCTAAAGACATAGGCATCCTCCTTTGTGTCTACCCTCAATTATAACACAGGTGTTCCGGCGGCGGGTAGTCTTTTCCGGCGAGGCGGGGTGATTTGGCGCTGGGCGCGGGAAATCTTTAGGCGGGCCTTGGCAATCTCTTCATTAAAAATAGATGACTTGCGTGGGTAGCTATGATATAATGTCAGTTAGTATGATTGAGAGGAGAATGCGCATGGAGGAGGTCCATTCCTATACCTTGGAATTGCTGGGCCAGACGTATCAGGTGCGTTCCAGTGATGATGAGGCGGTGGTTTCGGCGGTGTTCGAGCGGCTGCTTCATGAGGTGGCTGTTGTCGGCGAGGAGCAATCGTTTCTCACGCAGCGGGAACAGCTCCTGCTCGCGGCGCTGAACATTACGCAGCGGCTTCTCGATCTTGAAGAAGAAAATACATTGCTGTTAGACTTGCTCAATGCAGAATAAATAACGAATAGGATGGTGCACTGAATGTTAAAAGATCAACTGATTGATTTTATGAAATCGTTTGAAACCGATCACGATGCTTTCAAGCTCTATGTAACCTTTGACCATGTGCTTTTGCACACCAAGGATTTCACTGCTGTGAACTACAGCGACGAACAGGGCATCGCGGATCTTTTGGAATATATGAATCGCGCTGGCTGGGAACGTATCGAAGAAGACGGCATGCTGGTTGGCGTGAGAAACCTCCAGGCAAAACAACGCGTCACCCTGGGCCTTGGCGGCCAGGTGAAATGGACCTACGGCCCATTCATGGAAATGAAGGACGTGGACCAGGCGTACTTGGGCTTCATCGAAGGCCTTTTTGAAGAACTGCGCCGCCGCGGCATGACCCTTTTGGCCACCGGCCATCAGCCTGTCAGCGCTGCGAAGGACATCGAAATCGTGCCAACGGCTGCCAACAAATGCCTGGCTGCTTATGCTGAAGGCAACGACGCCCTTCTGGATGCGCTCACCGCAAGCGCTCGCATGAGCGTCAGCATGCAGTATGCGCATGTTGACAACTTCGAAAAGCGTTTCCAGGCTGCAGCCATCATCCAGCCAGCTATTGCTGCGCTGTTTGACAACGCTGCCTGGGTGAACGGCAAGGAAAACGACAAGACCCTGTACAACATCAACAACATTCTCGCGGCGGACCCTTCCTTCTATCATCTGGAAGACGTCATGAGCGAACACTTCAAATACACCGACTTTGCCGACTTCCTCATGGATGCGCCAGCCGTTGCCATGAAGGACGGCGACACCCTCGTGCCAGCCGGCGACAAGAAGGTGGAAGACGTTTATGCCGACGGCATCAGCCGCGAAGAAATCCTGCGCCAGCTTTCTTTTGTAAAGCCAATGGTGTCCTTCGATGAATACGGCATGACCCTGACCAATGTCGACAGCGTGCCATACCCACTGAACATGGCTTATGTGCTGATGATGAAGGCGCTGATGTACAACCCAGACCACATCACCGCTCTGCAGCAGCTGATCGAAGAAATGAAGGAAGAAAACCTCATCGCCGCCCATCAGGAGATCCTCACCAAGGGCCTGAAAGCACCAATGCGCGAAGGCACCGCTTTCGACCTCATCAAGGATCTGTTCTTTATGATTACATTGACAACCGGTCCAAAGGAACAGCATTATCTGCAGCCTTTGAACGCTCTGTTGTTCAAGGACATCACCACCAAAGGCGTCAGCGCGAAACAGTTCGCAAACATGCTGGCGAATGCGTAATCTTAAAAAACGACTCTCGAGCGACAGCTTGGTTTCAAGCTGTCGTTTCGCGTTATTGAAAGGAGTATGGACATGAAACCTGTTGTTGCGATCGTCGGGAGGGCGAACGTTGGCAAATCCACCCTTTTCAACCGACTGACACACACCCGCCGCGCCATCGTCGATGACTTTGCCGGCGTCACCCGCGACCGTCTCTATGAAGACGTGACCTGGTGCGGCAAGACCTTCACCCTCATCGACACCGGCGGCATCGAACTCAAGAGCAACGATGAAATATTGAAAAACGTGCGTTTCCAGGCGGAAATCGCCATCGACGAATCGGACGTGATCCTTTATGTGGTCGACGCCACCACCGGCATCACCGGTGACGACGAAGAAGTGGCCCAGATGCTGCGCCGCAGCGGCAAGCCTGTGATCCTCGTGGTCAACAAGGTGGAACGCTTCGACGACCTCACCGACGTTTACGAGTTTTACAGCCTCGGCATGGACGAGCTGATTCCTATTTCAGCATCTCACGGCACCAACACCGGCGACCTTCTGGACGCCATTCATGCGCGCCTGGAAGCGCTGCCGGATGCTGTGGAGGAAGAAGACGACCGCGTGCACATTGCCGTGGTGGGCCGTCCTAACGTGGGCAAGTCGTCCTTGACCAACGCCATCATCGGCGAAGACCGCTCCATCGTCAGCGATGTGGCAGGCACCACCCGCGACGCCATCGACTCGGTCTTCAAGCACGACGGCGAAGAATTCGTCATCGTCGACACCGCTGGCATGCGCAAGCGCGGCAAGATCGACATGGCCACCGAGCGTTACAGCGTCATGCGTGCGCTGCGCGCCGTAGACCGCTGCGACGTGGCCCTCTTTGTCATCAACGCCGAAGAAGGTCTCATCGAGCAGGACAAGCGCGTGGCAGGCTATGTGCATGAGCAGGGCAAAGGGCTCATCATCGTTGTCAACAAGTGGGACTTGATTGAAAAAGACGACAAGACCATCAACACCTACACCGAAAAAATCAAAAACCAGCTGCTCTTTATGAGCTATGCGCCGATCATTTTTGTTTCGGCATTGACGGGGCAGCGTGTGGGGCGTATTATTGACATCGTCAAAGCGGTTGCAGAAACGCGCCTGATGCGCCTGCCAACCAGCTTGGTCAACGAAATCGTGCGCGATGCGGTGCTCAAAAACCCACCGCCAAGCGACAAAGGCAAGCGCCTGAAGATTTTCTACGCCACCCAGGTCGACGTGGCGCCGCCAACCTTCGCGCTCTTTGTCAACGATGCTGAGCTGATGCATTTTTCCTATCTGCGTTATCTGGAAAACTGCATTCGCAAGCATTTCACATTTGAAGGCACGACCATTCGTTTGGAATTGAGAAATAAAAAAGAGGGATGAGTGATGGAGCAAGTCTCCGTTTTGAATGTCATCATAATCATCATTGTGGCGTATCTTTTGGGTTCGCTGTCGTTCGGCTGGATGGTGGGACGTCTGCAAGGCGTCAACATCCTTGAAAAAGGCAGCGGCAACCCGGGATTCACCAATGTCTGGCGTACGCTGGGCATCAAGTGGGCGTCGCTGGTGCTTTTCCTGGACGGACTGAAAGGCTATCTGTCGGCGTTCATCGGCTACCACCTCGGCGGCGAACTGGGCATGATGATCGGCTTTGTCTGCGCGATCATCGGCCATTCGTTCAGCTGGATGCTGCATTTCAAAGGCGGCAAAGGCATTGCCACCGCCGGCGGCGCGCTCCTGTATGTGTCGCCGCTGACGCTGGCGGTGCTGTTGGTGGTGCTCGCTGTGATTGTAAAATGCACCAAGTACATGTCACTTGGTTCGATCACTGTGGCGATTCTCTGTCCTATTCTGCTTTATCTGGAAGGACAGCCGCCGATTGTTGTCGGCATCATCGCCTGCGGCGTCTGCTATATCATCTGGCTGCACCGGGGAAACATCAGACGCCTGTTAAATGGAACGGAAAACAAGATCGGTCAGAAAAGGAGTTGACCCATTATGGCAAAGGTTGCTGTTTATGGTGCCGGCAGCTGGGGCACAGCGCTGGCACAGGTATTGGCGTGCAATGGGCATGAGGTGACCCTGTGGGGGCGCAACGAAGCGCAGATGCAGGACATCGCCGAAAGCCGCGAAAATAAAAAGTACCTGCCGGGCGTAACCCTGCACCCAACGCTGCGTGTGACGAGCGCATGGCCGGCAGCTGGCGACTACGACTATCTGCTCATTGGTGTGCCAACCCAAAGCCAGCGCGGGCTTTTGGAATCCCATCGCGAGGAATTCCAGGTCGCAGCAGGCGTGCTCATCAACGTGGCCAAGGGCATCGAGACGGCGACGGGCAAGTGCGTGCATGAAGTGTACATGGACGTGCTCGGTGACGGCGTCATGGACCGCTATGTGGTACTCTACGGGCCAAGCCACGCCGAAGAATTCGGCCGCAACATGCCGACGGCGCTGGTGGCAGCGAGCCAGAACCCAGATGCTGCCGAAGGCGTGCAGAGCATTTTTATGAATGACAACGTGCGCGTTTACACCGGCAAGGACGTGGTCGGTGTTGAACTGGGCGGCGCTTTGAAGAACATCATCGCTCTGGCCATCGGCATGACCATCGGCCTGGGCTACGGCGATAACGCGCGCGCGGCGCTTATGACCCGCGGCCTGGCGGAAATCACCCGCCTTGGCGTGGCACTGGGCGCAGAGCCTTACACCTTTTTGGGGCTGACCGGCGTGGGCGACCTTTTTGTCACCTGTACCTCCGAACACAGCCGTAACCGCCGCGCCGGCATCATGCTCGGCAAAGGCCAGAAGCTCGACGATGTGCTGGCCAACATGGGCATGGTTGTGGAAGGCGTTTCGACCACCAAGGCGGCGTACGCCCTGGCGAAGGAACGCCACATCGAAATGCCAATTCTGGAACAGATGTATCACGTGCTTTTTGAAGACGGCGACGTCAACGCCTGCACCAAGGCCTTGATGACCCGTTCGAAAAAAGGCGAACACGACGATTTTGAGAAAAAAGATTCGATAGGGATGAAGTAAACAATGGAAGATATTATCAGCTTGGATCACGTATCCTACATTCGCAATGGAAAATACATTCTGAAAGACGTCAACTGGCACGTCAAGCGCGGGGAACATTGGGTCATTTTAGGGCCTAACGGCTCCGGCAAGACCACGACCCTGAACATGGTCAACGGCTATATTTTCCCTTCGGAGGGGCATGTCAAGGTCATGGAATTTGAATTTGGCCATTCCTCCATCATTGAACTGCGCAAGCGCATCGGCTGGGTTAGCTCGGCCCTGTCGCAGTATATTCCGGTCAACGACTATCCACTGCACATCGTGCTCAGCGGCAAGTTTGCCTCCCTGGGCCTGTGGGAAAAGGTGGACGACGAAGACGTGGAACGCGCCAATGAGATTTTGGACATGCTCAAGATTCGCCACCTCTCCGACCGCAAGTACGGCATGCTGAGCCAGGGCGAAAAGCAGAAAGTCCTCATCGGCCGCGCGCTGATGAACCATCCGGACATCATCATCTTTGATGAAGCGTTCAACGGTTTGGATATTTTTGCCCGCCGCGACATGGAAGAAACCATCTCGGAACTTTCCAACAGCGACATCACCTTTATCCTCGTCACCCACAACACCGACGAAATTCTGCCGGTGTTCAACAAAGCGCTCCTGATCAAGCATGGCGAGGTGCATTCTCAGGGCAACATCGACGACATGATTCAGTACGATAATCTGTCAGATTTCTACGGCGAAGACGTTGACGTGTTCAAGCACAGAGACCGTTTCTATCTTTCATTGACCGACACAAAGAAGTAAAGGTTTGTATATGGCATCTCTTATGCTATAATAAAAATGATTATCAATCATTAGGAGGGAAAGGTGTTGCAGACCCTCGAATTTCATCTGGACCACTTCGATGGTCCGATGGACTTATTGATGCATTTGCTGGAAAAAAACAAGATCGATGTCTACGACATTCCCATCAATGAACTGACCGATCAATACCTCATGTACCTGGAAGATGCCAAGAGCATGAATCTGGAAATTGCCAGCCACTTTTTGCTGTTTGCGGCACAACTTGTACGCATAAAGGTAAAGATGCTGCTGCCAAGACGGCGCAGCCAGGAGGACGAGGAGGACCCACGTCAGTCGTTGGTCGATCAGATCGTGGCCTACCGTTTCTTTAAGGAACTGTCGGGCGATCTGGAGGCCTTGCGGGATGTGTCGCAGGCTTACTATCAGCGCAAGGTGGACACCAAGGCGCTGAGCGAAAAATATAAGAAGATGGAGCCGCCTGTCGGTCTGGACGCTAGGGTGCTTTTGACAGCCTTTGAAGTGCTGGAAGCTTACTCGCAGGAAAAGACGCAGGTCATGGTCATTGAAAAAATGAGCTTTTCCATCGAAGGGCTGAAAGAGGACTTGCTGCAATTCTGCCGCCAGTCGTCGTGCCCAACGTTTCAGAATGTCCTGAAAGGCTGCGGCTCAACCGACGAAATGATCACGTTTTTTCTGGCCTTGCTGGAATGCATTCGACAGAATGAGATTGTGGCTGTGCAGCATGAGCTCTTCGGAGACATTTGGCTGCGGCCGCAAGCGTGTTGAGGAGTAGACATGCTCATAGATAATTCATACAAAGCCATCATCGAAGGGCTGCTGTTCATTGCGGAGGCACCGATGACAGTCGCCGATCTTGCCAAGATCGTGGCGATCAGCGAAGGTGATGTGCGCGATATTGTGGCCATGCTCCAGGAAGAGTACGGCCAAGGGGATAAAGGCATTGTGCTGCGAGAAGTGGGCGGCGGTTATCAGTTTTCCACGGCACCGATCGTGGCGCCTTATATTGATAAGATTTATTCAGAAAAGAAAACAAAGTTGTCTCATGCTGCGTATGAAACACTGGCGATCATTGCCTACAAACAGCCGGTGACGCGCAGCCAGATTGAGTATATTCGCGGTGTAAAATCTGATGGACCGATTCAACAGCTGTTATTGCGCGGCTTGATCGAAGAACAGGGCCGGCTGGACCAGCCTGGGCGTCCTGTCGTTTTTGGAACGACGGTGGCTTTTCTTGTGGCATTCGGGTTGAAGCGAATAGAAGATCTACCCAAATACGATGAATGCCAAAATTTTGACTTTGAATTGAAGGACGCAGCGCCGGAAGAAGCAGCTGCTGTTCCAGACTTGAAATAAATGTGTAGGAGGAGTTCAAATGTGTGGAATTGTTGGATACATTGGCCCCAGAGAAGCACAAGATGTACTGATTAACGGTTTAGAAAAATTAGAGTATCGCGGCTATGATTCCGCCGGCATTGCCGTGCTGGACGGTCACACAATCAACGTAGAAAAACGCAAAGGCGAGCTTGCCAACCTCGAAGGCGTGCTGGCGGCGCATCCGCTGCCAGGGCACATCGGCATCGGCCACACCCGCTGGGCCACCCACGGTCAGCCATCGGACAAGAATGCCCATCCGCATCTTGGGCCGGAAGGCAAGATCGCTGTGGTGCACAACGGCATCATTGAAAATTACCAATATCTGAAACAAACTTACTTGAAAGATCACGTCTTCAAGTCGGAAACGGACACGGAAGTCGTCGCTCATCTCATTGAAATGTTCTACGACGGCGACCTGTTCGCAGCAGTGCAGCGCGCGCTGGCGGTCATCACCGGTTCCTATGCGCTGGTGGTCATGTCTGTCGATGAGCCGGACCGTCTCATTGCCACCCGCAAAAACAGCCCGCTGGTCATTGGCCTGGGCGAGGATGAAACCATCATCGGCTCTGACGTGCCTGCGATGCTGGCTTACACCCGCCGCTGCATCTACCTTGATTCCGGCGAAATTGCTCAGGTGTACGCTGGACGCGTGGTGGTCACCGACATGGCAGGGCGCGAACAGCACCCAATGATCGACGACATCCAGTGGGACGCACAGTCGGCTGAAAAAGGCGGCTACCCACACTTCATGATTAAGGAAATTTTTGAACAGGTGGAAACCTTCAAGAGCGTGCTCAGCGGCCGCATCCAGGACGATCATGTGGTGCTGGATGACATCGCCATTGACAAAGCCACCATCGAGAAGTGGCACCAGATCTACATCGTCGCCTGTGGCACAGCCTACCACGCTGGGCTGGTCGGCAAGACGATCCTTGAAAAGACCTTGAAGATTCCTGTGTTCGTCGAAGTGGCCTCCGAGTTCCGCTATCGCGAACCGATGCTCGACGAAAACACCCTCGTCATCGTCATCAGCCAGTCCGGTGAAACGGCCGACACCCTCGAAGGTGCCCGTGAAGCCAAGCAGGCTGGTGCTTCGGTGCTTGCCATCACCAACGTGGTCGGCAGCTCCATTGCTCGCGAATCCGACATGGT
Organism: uncultured Peptococcaceae bacterium; assembly: GCA_937976375.1. GTDB lineage: Bacteria > Bacillota > Peptococcia > Peptococcales > Peptococcaceae > UMGS1590. The sequence continues at coordinate 27,547 of CALJRU010000057.1, forward strand.
GGTTTATCTCTGGGCTGGTCCGGAAATTTCCGTGGCCTCCACCAAGGCTTACACCTCCATGCTGATCGCACTGTATCTGATCGGCTTCTATTTCGGCGATCTTTCCGGCCGCATCGACATGGAAAAGTTCCAAGTCATGCTGCGCGCCCTGGAAGCGCTGCCGGAGCAGGCCGAAGAAATCCTGCAGCCTGAAAACGTGGACAAGATTCAAGAGATCGCCAAGGAATACGTGAATGTCAAGGATCTGTTCTACATCGGCCGCGGCATGGACTGGGCTGTTGCCCAGGAAGGGGCCCTCAAGCTCAAAGAAATCTCCTACATTCACGCCGAAGCCTATGCCGCCGGCGAGCTCAAGCACGGCACGCTGGCCCTCGTCAGCGATGAAACGCCGGTCATTTCTGTGGCACTGCAGCAGAAGACCTTCGACAAGACCATGAGCAACACCGAAGAAATGATTTCGCGCATGGTCGACGAAAACGGCGACATCACCAACGCCAAGGTGTTGGCTGTGGTACAACAGGGGCAGAAAAACATCAGCGACAAGATTCATCACGTCATCGAAATTCCTGTCTGCCCAGACTTTATTTCACCAGTGCTGGCAGCCATTCCGCTGCAGCTGATCGCTTATTTCACGGCCCTGGAACGCGGCTGCAACATCGACAAGCCACGCAACCTGGCCAAGAGCGTCACCGTCGAATAAATCCTGTTGTATAATATCCTTTGAAAATTGATTTCTGTTGTATCATTGTACTTGACAAAAAAGTTTGTCTGCGCGTAAAATAATAGCAGACAAAATATCCAGTGAAAAACTGTGACAAGGAGTAGTAAGAAAGGCAGCGTTAGAGAGAAGCACTGGCTGGTGAAAAGTGCGAACGTCCAATTTCTGAACTCGCCTTCGAGTTTTGCGCCAAGGGCGCCGGTTCATCACCGTTATCAATGTGAGTGGTCAAACGCCAAGGCGTTTGGCAATTAGAGTGGTACCGCGGAATTCATGCCCTTTTCGTCTCTAAATTTTGAGACGAAAAGGGCATTTTTTAATGATAGAAAGGATGCACCATTCATGAGCAAAGATAGAGTCATTATTTTTGACACCACGTTGCGTGATGGGGAACAGTCCCCAGGCTGCAGCATGAACTTACAAGAAAAACTGGCGGTGGCGCGTCAGCTCGAAAAGCTCGGCGTTGACGTCATCGAAGCTGGCTTCCCAATCTCCTCACCAGGGGATTTCGAATCGGTGAAGATGATTGCCGACACCATCACCGAATCCACTGTGTGCGGTCTTGCCCGCGCTGCCAAGAAGGACATCGAAGCCTGCGGCGAAGCGCTGAAAGGGGCCAAGCATTCCCGCATTCACACCTTCATCGCCACCAGCCCAATTCATATGGAATATAAGCTGAAAATGACCCCTGACCAGGTTGTGCAGAAGGCTGTTGACGCCGTAAAATTGGCCAAGACCTACACCGACGACGTCGAATTCTCCTGCGAGGACGCTTCCCGCAGTGAAATTCCATTCCTCTGCCGCATCGTTGAAGCCGTCATCGACGCCGGGGCAACGACCATCAACCTGCCAGACACCGTAGGCTATGCCGTTCCTTGGGAATACGGCGCTTTCATCAAGGCTGTCATGGACGGGACGCCAAATTCTGACAAGGCCACCTTCAGCGTACACTGCCACAACGATCTCGGCATGGCTGTGGCCAACTCTCTGTCTGCGGTGCACCAGGGTGCCCGTCAGATCGAAGTGGCCCTCAACGGCATTGGCGAACGCGCCGGCAACACCTCGCTGGAAGAAGTGGTTATGGCGCTGGAAACCCGCAAAGACGAACTGCAGTGCGAAACCGGCATCAACACCAAAGAAATCTACCGCAGCTGCCGCCTCGTCAGCCAGACCACGAACATGCCAATTCCTGCCAACAAGGCCATCGTTGGCCGCAACGCCTTTCTGCATGAATCAGGCATCCATCAGGACGGCGTGCTGAAGAAACGCGAAACCTACGAAATCATGAGCCCAGAAAGCATCGGCATCAACGCCGACAACCTCGTGCTTGGCAAACATTCCGGCCGTCATGCCTTCCAGGTGCGCATGAGCGAACTCGGCTTTGACCTCGAAGGTGACGAACTTCTGGAAGCCTTCGAAGAGTTCAAGAAACTCTGCGACCGCAAGAAAGAAGTCCTCGACGACGACCTCATCGCCCTCATCGACGCCAAGATGGCGACCGCCAACGACAAGTACGTTTTCGATCACCTCTATGTTTTCACCGGCACCGACCTGACCTCCACGGCCACCCTCGGCGTCAAGATCGACGACGACGTCAAAGAAATCGCCACCCTGTCCGACGGTCCTGTTGACGCTGCCTGCAAGGCTGTTGAAGAAATCCTCGGGCCTCAGTACAAAGGCGCTTTCGACATGCAGACCTACCGCATCGAAGCCATCACCGGCGGCACCGACGCCCAGGCCGATGTAAACATCAAGGTCCTCTACAAGAACAAATCGTTCAATGGTCACGGCCTCAGTACCAGTGTCCTGGAAGCCAGCGCCAAGAGCTATTTGAACGCCATCAATAAAGCCCTTCACTGGGAAACAATGAATCATCATCAAAAGGAGAACAACTAACATGGGAATGACAATGACACAGAAGATCATCGCGGCACACGCAGGTCTTCCAGAAGTCCATGCCGGCCAGCTCGTTACAGCCAAGGTTGACATGGTATTGAGCAACGACATCACCGGCCCTGTCGCCATCCGCGAAATGAGAAAAGTGGGCATGGACACCGTTTTCGACAACACGAAGGTGGCCATGATTCCTGACCATTTCTCACCAGCCAAGGACATCAAGTCCGCTGAACAGTGCAAAGCCATCCGCGACTTCGCCAAGGAACACCAGATCAAGCACTACTATGAAGTCGGCAAGATGGGCGTTGAACACTGCCTCCTGCCTGAACAGGGCATTGTTGGTGCCGGCCAGCTCATCATCGGCGCCGACAGCCACACCTGCACCTACGGGGCACTGGGCGCTTTCTCCACTGGCATGGGCAGCACCGACATTGCAGCAGCCATGATCAGCGGCGAAACCTGGCTGAAAGTGCCGGAAGCCATCAAGGTCACCGTGACCGGCGCACCAACCAACAAATATGTTTCCGGTAAGGACGTCATCCTTTATTTGATCGGCATGATCGGCGTTGACGGCGCCCTCTACCAGAGCCTGGAATTCGTCGGCGACGGCCTCCAGCATCTCTCCATGGACGGCCGCCTCACCATTGCCAACATGGCCATCGAATGCGGCGCCAAGAACGCCGTCTTCCCAGTGGATGACATTGCTAAGGATTACATGAACGGCCGCTTCGACGGTGACATGACCATCTACGAAGCCGACCCAGACGCTGAATACGTGCGCGAAATCACCATCGACCTGGCTACCCTCGTGCCTCAGGTGGCGTTCCCACATCTGCCAAGCAACACCCACCCAATCGACCAGATCGATAAGATCGCCATCGACCAGGTGGTTATCGGCAGCTGCACCAACGGCCGCATCGAAGACATGCGCGTGGCCGGCGAAATCCTCAAGGGCAAAAAAGTGGCGCCATATCTGCGCCTCATCGTCATTCCTGGCACCCAGGATGTGTACGAAGCCTGCATGAAGGAAGGCATCACCCAGACCATCCTCGACGCTGGCGGCGTCGTATCCACCCCAACCTGCGGCCCTTGCCTGGGCGGCTACATGGGTATCCTGGCCAAGGGTGAACGCGCCCTGTCCACGACCAACCGCAATTTCGTCGGTCGTATGGGCGACCCTGAAAGTGAAGTCTACCTGTGCAACCCAGCGGTCGCTGCAGCAAGCGCCATCACCGGTTACATCACGAATCCTGAGGAGGTATAACATGAGTGCAAAAGCCTGGAAAGTCGGCAATAATATTGATACAGACCTGATCATCGCTGCACGTTATCTCAACGACGCCAGCGACGAAAATATGAGAAACCACTGCATGGAAGATGTCATTCTTGATTACGCCAACACCATCGCCCCTGGCGATGTGCTGGTGGCTGGCAGCAACTTCGGCTGCGGCAGCTCCCGCGAACACGCGCCAATCTCCATTAAGGTGGCAGGCACCAGCTGCGTCATCGCAGAAAGCTTCGCGCGCATTTTCTATCGCAACGCCATCAACATCGGCCTGCCAATCATCGAATCCCCTGAGGCTGCCAAGGCCATTGACCAGGGCGATGAACTGGACATCAACCTTGAAGAAGGGGTCATCAAGAACCTGACCAAGAATGAAACCTATCATTTTGAAAAATTCCCAGCCTTCATTCAGAAAATCGTTGAATCTGGGAACCTGTTAAACTATGTGAAAGAGAAGGTGGGCCAATGAGCAGAAAAGTAGCGGTATTACGCGGGGACGGCATCGGTCCGGAAATCGTTGATTCCGCCCTGGAAGTGTTGAAAGCCGTTGACGGCAAGTATGACCTCGGCCTGGAATTTGTCGACGCTGCCTTTGGCGGCGCTGCCATCGATGAATACGGCAGCCCATTCCCAGAAGAAACCAAGGCCATCGTCAAAGACGTGGACGCTGTGCTCTTGGGCTCCGTCGGCGGGCCAAAGTACGACGCACTGCCACGTGAACAGCGCCCTGAAACCGGCCTTCTGGCCATCCGCAAGGAACTGGGCCTGTACTGCAACATTCGCCCAGCGAAGTATTACGACTTCCTGGCCGATCGTCTGGTCTTCAAAAAAGAAGTGGTGGAAGGCGTCGACATCGTCATCTACCGTGAACTGACCAGCGGCATCTACTTCGGCGAAAAGAAACGCGAAGGGGACCGTGCTTACGACGTCATGGCCTACACCCGCGAAGAAATCGAACGCATCGTGCGCGATGCCTTCGTGCTCGCCAACCAGCGCCCACGCAAGCACCTGACCTCTGTGGACAAGGCCAACGTTCTCGAAACGTCCCGCCTCTGGCGCGAAGTGGTCAATGAAATCGCCAAGGAATACCCAGACGTGACCGTTGACCATATGTACGTGGACAACGCCGCTGTGCAGCTGGTGCTCAACCCTAAGCAGTTCGACGTCATCGTCACCGAAAACAGCTTCGGCGACATTCTGAGCGACGAATCGGCAGCTCTCGCCGGCTCTCTGGGCATGGTGCCATCGGCCAGCCTCGGCGGCAGCGTCGGCCTCTACGAACCGGCTCACGGCTCTGCGCCAGACATCGCTGGTCAGGGTATTGCCAACCCAATCGCGACGATTCTCTCTGCGGCCTACATGCTGCGTCTCTCTCTGAACGCACCAGAAGCTGCCGACGCCATCGAAAACGCTGTGCAGCAAGTCATCGACGACGGCTACCGCACCGTGGACATCGCTGCCGACCCACAGACCGCTGTCAGCACCAAAGAACTGACCCAAGCGATCATCGCACGACTTTGATTTTTCAGCCAGCATCCTTTCGGGTGCTGGTTTTTTCACACATGAAAGGATGGTTTATATGGCACATTTGTTTCGCATCCCACAGAAAACCTTCATCGGCAGCGGCGCCCTCGAGGAGGCTGCGCCTGCCCTTGGCGCGCTGGGCAAAAAAGCGCTCATTGTCACCGGTCAATCCATGATTTGCCAGGGGCATGTGGCTGCTTTGACGGCCCTGCTTGAACAACAGGGCGTGGCCCATGCGCTCTTTTCCGGCATCACCGGCGAGCCTACCGACACCATGATTCAGGCTGGGGCGGCGGTGTACGTTCAGGAAGGCTGCGATTTCGCCATTGGTTTTGGCGGCGGCAGCGCCCTGGATGCGGCCAAGGCCATCGTCGTCGACGCCAAAACCGGCGCAAGCATCACCGCCTTTAAAGGCAAGACGGTGCCTGCGACCATGCCGCCGGTGGCAGCAATTCCGTCGACGGCCGGCACTGGTTCGGAAACCACGCCGTTTACCATCATCACCGACACCGCCCACGATGAAAAGCTGCTGCTCAAAGGCGATGGCCTCATGCCAACCCTGGCCATCGTCGACCCGCTCTTTTCCCAGCAGACGCCGCGCAGCGTCACCGTTGCCACCGGGCTGGACGCTCTGACCCACGCCATAGAAGCTTACACCTCCCGCAAGGCTTTCTGCGAGAGCGATCTTTTCTGCCTGTCGGCGGTGAAGCGCATCTTTGCCAACCTGCCGCGCGCCGTCGCCGACGGCACCGACACGGAAGCCCGCGCCGAAATGGCCATTGCAGCCTATGAGGCAGGCGTCGGCATCGCCAACTCGTCGGTGACCATCGTGCACGGCATGAGCCGTCCGATCGGCGCCCTTTTCCACGTTGCCCATGGCATTTCCAACGCCATGCTCCTGAGTGCCTGCCTGGCCTTCATCGCCGACGGTGCCGAAGACCGCTTCGCAGACCTGGGCCGCGCCATCGGCGTGGCGGACGCCAGCGACGACGACCACGCTGCCACTGCAAACTTCCTGGCCGCTGTGGACGCCCTTTGCAAGACCTGCGAGGTGCCAACGCTGGCCGCCTACGGCATCGACCGCGCACGCTTCTTTGCCCTGATGGACAAAATGGCCGACGACGCCCTCGCCAGCGGCAGCCCGGCCAACACCCGCAAGGCGATCAGCAAAGACGACATTCTTACCATCTATCAAAACCTCTGGTAAGCCAAGACGCGCACGATCGTTTGACCGTGCGCGTTTTTTCGCAAGAACGCTTAAAACAACAGCACGCCGCCGTTGTACAATGTTTCCGCAGCCACTGGGGCTTCTCCTGCGATTATTTGCAGCGCTGAGAAGTTGCATAAATATAAATGGGCTGAATGGTTGTCTGAAAAAGGCTGAGCAAGGTCTGGGCGATGCGTCCAGGCCTTTTTTAATGTCAATATTTGATGAGATTTTACGATTACCCCTCGAAAAATGAAGGTTCATAGTATATAATGTTAATGATTCCTGTCTTTAGAGAGGATACTATGAGACTCAATAGAATGATAAAAAAATTAAAAGCATTATCCCTTCTGCAAAAAATTGTGATTGGACTGTTTGTCCTGAGCTTTTTGATTGTCACGGGAAACAGTGCCTATAGCATGATTCATCAGCACCTGATCAAGACGATGACCGTTGGTGCAGAGTATACGGATGTCGTGTACAGCGATTATGGATTCATTCAGGCGGAAGAATCCTTGATCACGCCGAAGGTGTCCGGATCGGTAGACATTGCAGTGGACGAAGGGACGCGTGCGCCGAAGAACCATGAGGTTTTTTCGGTCACGACCACGGACGATGATGGAAAAAGCAAAACAGAACCTTATTATGCGCCGATCTCCGGCATTGTGAGCTATCATATTGATGGCTATGAAAATATGTCGGACATTGACGAGATTAAGGACCTTGATTTTCGTAGCATATATGAAGATACATTCACAAGCGATGGAAAAACGAACGCGTCCAAGGACGCTGTCGCCGGCGAAGTCTATGCGAAGGTGATTGACAATCTGAAAGAAGCCTACATTTATATGGCATATAATTCGGACGACAATCAATTCTTCAATGACGAAGGCGATACTTTGCGCATTCGTTTTCCAGAATTAAACGAATCAACGACAGGAACCGTCGAAGAAATCATTGACAACGGGGATGGGAACAAATTCTGTAAAATTGCGCTCGGCCCTGTGAGTGAAACATTTTTGACGAACCGAGTGGTACAGGCGGAAATCTATCAGGTTGAGACAAGCACGCTGAATCTTGCAAAAGATGTTCTTGTTTACAACGATGGCGATGCAGGCGTCTATGTCGTGTCAAACGGCAAGGTGCAGTGGCAGTCTGTCAAGGTGATCAAAGAGGATGATGACCAGGTTGAATGTGAGACTTTGCCGGAAGGCACCGTCGTTGTCCTGACGCCGAACCGTGTATCACCTGGGGATGTTGTGAAAGGATCGTAATATACATGTCTATTGCAGAAAATCTTGAAACCATACACCAACACATTGCGAATGATTGCAAATCACGCCATGCAGACAATGGCGATGTGAAGCTCATCGCAGTCAGCAAATATCATACCGTTGAAGAAATTAAGGAAGCCTATAAGGATGGCCAGCGTGCGTTTGGCGAAAACCGCGTGCAGGAGCTTCTGCCAAAGATTGAGGCTCTGGCTGAAGCGGGTGATACAGGCATCGAATGGCATCTTATCGGCCATTTGCAGAAAAACAAGGTGCGCCAGGTTGTGGGCAAGGTTGCCATGATTCAATCGGTGGACAGCATCGGCTTATTGGAAGAAATTGAAAAGCGCGCCGTGCAGCATGACTGCAACGTTGATATTTTATTGCAGGTCAATGTTGCACAGGAAGAACAGAAGTCTGGCATTGCCTTTGAAGACATTGATGCCTTTGTTGCAGAAATGCCAAAGATGTCGCATGTTTTTCTGAAGGGGCTGATGTTTATTGCGCCAAATTTGGACAATAAGGACGACTTGCGCCCTTACTTCAAGAAGATGAATGATAAATTTCAGCAGCTGAAAGCCCAGAATATCGACCACGTCGAGATGGTGTGGCTTTCAATGGGGATGAGCGGTGACTATGAGGTCGCTGTATCGGAAGGCGCCAATATGGTGCGTATTGGCAGTGCAGTGTTTAACACAAAATAATGGAGGTAAACCATGGGGATTAAAGATACATTGATGAATTCGCTGGGATTTCAGGATCAAAACGACGACGAATACCAGTACGAAGAGGATTATGGCTACGACGAACCAGAATACGAAGAAGAACCACAAAAACCACAGAAATCTTCTTCCATGTTTGGTTTCCGTTCTTCATCGGACAACGATTCAAGCGATTACGGCAGCAACTATGGCAACAATATGCGTATTGTGCTTCTGCAGCCAAACCGTTTTGAAGAAGCACAGAATATTGCCGGTTATCTTTTAGACAATAAGGTGGTTGTCTTCGATTTGCAGGAATGCGATGTGGACACCGCCATTAACATTGTTAACTTTGTCAGCGGGGCAATCTATGCCCTCAATGGCTCTATTCAGAAAATCAATGACCGTGGGGCGATCTTTGTGGCAGTGCCTCCAACCGTTTCTATGGACAACGAACTGCGCGTTGGCCTTGGCGATGACGATTATGGGGTCAATATTGCTGATTGGGTCAATCGTACGCATACCAAAGCAGAATTCCAAGGCTGATTGGAGGAGCTTAAATGGCAGTCTATACCATTTATAAGGCCATACGTCTTGCTTTTCGTCTGTACGAATTTATTCTTTTGGCGCGTATCTTGCTGACCTGGACCAACATCAGTCCGTACAACAGCAAGATTGCACGTTTCTTATGTGATTTAACCGACCCATTTTTGGCAAAAATTGAGCAGTATATGCCGCGGGCACTGCTGGCACCATTGAATTTTTCGCCAATCGTTGCCTTCTTGCTTTTAAGTGTTGTAGAAAGCATCATTTATCGCTTGCTGTTTTTGTTTATGTAGAGAAATCGTATGCTGACTTTTGAAAAATATCTTGCTGACTTAATCCGGCAGACGACCGTCGAATGGCGGGACGTTCTGACGGATTTTATGCCTCGTGAGCAAATAGAGGACCATCTCGACGCGCTGATTGGCGCCGGCGTGCATTACCGCATTGACGGCGGCTACGACGATGCAGAACGGGTGCGCCTGTTTATGACGATGTTTGACGGTGTTGAACCGAGCCGCGATGACATGCACATTGGCATTGTGGCTTTCACCGGCAATACGAAGTTCATCAATTTTTCTCACCGCGACTGTCTGGGTGCTTTGATGAGCCTCGGTTTTGACCGGCGCTGCATCGGCGACATCATCGTGCGCGAGAATGGCTTTGATGTGCTGACCAATTCGGAGATCGATGATTTTCTCCTGATGAGCGCGCTGAGCATTCGCCGTGTGCCGATGCACGCCAAGAAGCTGTCTTTCGACACCTGGCAGGCGCCGGAACGCACGCTGAAAACGATGTCCATTCTTGTGGCGCAGACGCGCTTGGACGCCATCATTGCCAAAGTGTTCAATCTCTCGCGCAGCCAGGCGGCGGAGCATATTCGCGCCGGGCTGGTGCAGGTGGACCATCAGCCAACCACCAATGTCAGCCGCATGTGCGAAGCGGGACAGATCGTCACCGTGCGCGGCAAAGGCAAGTTTGTGGTGCAGGAAGTGGAAGGGCTCAGCAAAAAAGGCAAAACCAAGTTAAGCATTGGTAAATATGTATAATGGCATCTTGACAAAGAAAGATGTATCCAGTAGACTTTCTATTGTATAAAAAAGCTGTGAACGGAACTGTTAACAGGGCCTTGTTTTCTAGCGAATCCATGTTGGTGGAAGATGGATAAAGCAAGCTGTTATGAATCATCCGTGAGCCGCGACCTGAAACAACAGTAGGGAAGCCGTGTGATCTGCGTTAAAGATTGCTGAGTGTTTATGGCCATGCCATAAATATGAGGGTGGTACCGCGATTCAAACTCGTCCCTTGTGGGATGAGTTTTTTTATTTTTTATGAGAGGTGACATTATGTCTAACAAAGAGGAAAAAGATTATAGTGAAACATTAAATCTGCCAAAAACAGATTTTCCGATGCGTGGCAATCTGCCAAAGAATGAACCAAGCATTCTGGATTTCTGGAAAGATATTGATATTTACGGCAAGATTCAAAAGAAGAATGCCGGCCATCAAAAATTCGTGCTTCATGACGGCCCTCCATACGCCAATGGCGAAATCCATCTCGGCCATACCATGAACAAAGTCCTGAAGGACATCATCGTGAAGTCCAAGACCCTCCAGGGTTATGATGCACCATATGTACCAGGCTGGGACACCCACGGGCTGCCAATCGAGCTGAAGGCCATCGAAAACACCGGCCTTGACGCCAAGACCGACGACGTTGTTGGCTTCCGCAATGCCTGCGCCGACTACGCCTTGAAATACGTCGACATTCAGCGTGAAGGCTTCAAGCGCCTGGGCGTGCGCGGGGACTGGGATCATCCATACCTCACCTTAAAGCCAGAATTTGAAGCCCGCGAAATCGGCATCTTCGGCGAAATGGCCAAGAAGGGCTACATCTACAAAGGCACCAAGCCTGTTTACTGGTGCCCTCACTGCCACACCGCGCTGGCTGAAGCTGAAATCGAATACGGCGAAGAAAAATCCCCATCCATCTATGTTCGCTTCAAGGTCACCGATGCCAAGGGCAAATTCTCTGAAGACAACGCTTACTTCGTCATTTGGACCACCACCCCTTGGACCCTGCCAGCCAACGAAGCCATCTGCCTGAACCCAGAATTTGAATATCAGCTCTTGAACTTTGATGGTGAACGCTATGTCATGGCCAAAGAACTGGTGGAAACCGTTGTCAAAGAAATCGGCCTGCCTGAAAACTACACCGTTGAAGGCGAATGGCTGGGCAAAGACTTGGAATACATCGTTTGCAAGCACCCATTCCTGGATCGTGACTCCCTCGTTATCAATGGCACCCATGTTACCTTGGATGCTGGTACTGGCTGCGTTCACACTGCACCTGGCCATGGGGTCGATGACTATGTGGTTGGTCAGCGTTATCATCTGCCAATTCTTTCTCCAATGGACGGCGACGGTGTGCTCACCGAAGAAGCAGGCCCATTTGCCGGCATGAAGACCGACGATGCCAACAAGGCCATCTGCCAGCACATGGAAGAAAGCGGCGCGCTCCTCAAGCTCAGCTTCTTCAAGCACCAATACCCACACTGCTGGCGCTGCGGCACCCCAACCTTGTTCCGTGCCACCAACCAGTGGTTTGCATCCATCGACGGCTTCCGCGAAAAAGCCCTTGATCAGATCGAAAACCACATCAAATTTACACCAGAATGGGGCAAAGACCGCCTCTACAACATGATTCGTGACCGCGGCGACTGGTGCATTTCCCGTCAGCGTGTCTGGGGTGTGCCAATCCCTGTATTCTACTGCGAAGACTGCGGCGAAACCATCCTCGATGACGCAACCATCGCCAGCGTTCAGGAAAAGGTGCGCGAACACGGCACCAACTGCTGGTTCAGCATGAGCACCGAAGAACTCATGCCAGAAGGCTACAAGTGCCCTAAGTGCGGCGGCACCCATTTCCGCAAAGAAACCGACATCATGGACGTTTGGTTCGACTCTGGCTCCAGCCATGAAGGCGTGCTGCGCGCAGAATCTGAAGATCTCTGGCCAGCCGATCTCTATCTCGAAGGCAGCGACCAGCACAGAGGCTGGTTCAACTCTTCACTCTGCACCTCTGTGGCTGTTTATGGTCAGGCGCCATATAAGGGCCTCTTGACCCACGGCTTCCTCGTTGACGAAAAAGGCAACAAGATGAGTAAGTCCAAGGGCAATGGTGTCGATCCTAAGGACGTTATCAAACAGAATGGTGCAGACATCCTGCGTCTCTGGGTGGCATCTTCCGACTACCGCAGCGACGTATCGGTCAGCCATGGCATCATCAAGCAGGTTGCCGACGCTTATCGTAAGATCAGAAACACCTTCCGTTTCATGCTCAGCAACATCTCTGACTTTGATGTGCGCAAGGACCGCGTGCCATACGATCAGATGCCAGAATTGGACCGCTGGATCATGGGCCGTTTTGTCGATCTCGTTGCCAAAGCAAAGGACAGCTACAATGCCTATGACTTCCATGTCATCTATCGCACCATCTTCAACTTCTGCAACACCGATCTGAGTGCTGTTTATTTCAGCATCATCAAAGACCGTCTCTATTCCAGCAAGGTGGACGATCCTGCACGCCGCAGCTGCCAGACGGTGCTCTATGACATGTGCTTGGCACTGGATATCGTGCTTTCTCCAATTCTCTCCTTCACCACCGAAGAAGTGTTCCGCTACATCGACATGGACAACAAGCCAGAATCTGTTCAGCTCTGCGATTGGCCAACATTTGACATCGCTGGTGTTGACGAAGCCCTCGATAAGAAGTGGAGCGCCCTCATGAGCTTCCGCAACGAAGTCATGAAACCTCTCGAAAGTGCACGTAAGGACAAGAAGATCGGGAACTCTCTCGATGCGAAGATGACTCTCTATCTTGGCAGCGAACTGAATGACATCAAAGAAGCACTGGCCGACATGGACATGGCACCAGAAGACTTCTTCATCGTCAGCCAGCTGGCCATCGAAGACATCGCCAATGCACCAGCAGACGCTGAAAAGAGTGAAGCCTTTGACAACCTTGCTGTCAAAATTGACCAAGCAAGCGGCCACAAGTGCGCACGCTGCTGGAAGTATTCTGAAACCGTCGGCGCTGACAGCGAACATCCTGATGTTTGCGAACGCTGCGCCAGCGTGCTTCAATAATCTTTAACATTCCAAGCCTGGGAAAGGAAACTTTCTCAGGCTTTTTTTGTGCGCCATTACACTGAGAATGAACAATTGTCCCCGACTGATAAAAAAGTACGTGTAGGGTGTATTAAATTATTCGATTGACGGACGAGGGGTTCTCTCTGGCCTTCACTAAAAAAGTATGTCATAATTAAATGTATTGGTTGAGAACTTCTATTGTGAAGTTTTCTCTGAAATTATTGCAGAAGGGGGAAGCAGGCGAGCTTTATTTAGAAGCCTGCATCAAAGCAGTATGAGTATTAAAGCAGTATTTCACAAATGGAACAGCATTAGCCTCGTAAAACGCATTGTTTGCGGACTGATCATTGGTATCATCTTGGGGCTGGTTGTTCCGCAAGCCTCAGGTATTTCCATTTTAGGGGACCTTTTCGTCGGCGCCTTAAAGGGGATTGCGCCCGTCTTGGTCTTCTTCCTTGTCATGAGTGCACTGTCAAACATGGCAGCTGGTCAGCGTACCAATATGAAGACGATCGTTGTTCTTTACATCATTGGGAACTTGACCGCAGCCTTTGTAGCGGTGCTGGGGCATTATGCCTTCCCGCTCACCATGACCCTTGCATCTGGTGCTGACGTTGGCGATGTGGCACCGCCAAGCGGCGTTGTAGAAGTGCTGACCAATCTCTTAATGAATCTGGTCGACAACCCGGTCAATGCCATCGTTAACGCCAATTACATCGGTATCCTTTTCTGGTCCATCATTTTTGGGCTGGCTCTGAAAAAAGCTGGCGAAGGCACCAAAAATGTGCTGCAGAACATCTCCGATGCCACATCCATTGCCGTTCAGTGGGTCATCAGTTTCGCGCCATTCGGTATCTTGGGGCTGATCTTCACGACCATTTCTGAACAAGGCCTGAGCGCTCTCGTTGGCTATGGCAAGCTGATCCTGCTGTTGGTCGGGGCAATGGCTGTTGTCGCGTTGATCGTCAACCCAATCATTGCTTTCATTTGCATTCGCAAGAACCCATATCCATTGGTGTTCACCTGCCTCAAGGAAAGTTTTGTCACCGCGTTCTTTACACGCAGTTCTGCAGCAAACATTCCTGTCAACATGGAGCTCTGCAAAAAGCTGAATCTTGATGACGACACCTATTCTATCTCGATTCCACTTGGCTCTGCCGTTAACATGGCAGGGGCAGCCATCACCATTTCTACCATGGCGCTGTCCGCAGCCACCACACTGGGCATCCATGTTTCCTTTGGCACAGCGCTGATCATGTGTGTGCTGGCAGCCGCCAGCGCAGCAGGCGCATCTGGTGTCGCAGGCGGATCTTTGCTCTTGATTCCATTGGCCTGCAGCCTGTTCAACATTCCAAACGACATTGCCATGCAGGTTGTTGGTGTCGGTTTCATCATCGGGGTCATCCAGGACTCCTGCGAAACTGGGATCAACTCCTCCACAGACGTTCTCTTTACAGCTTGTGCTGAATTCCGTGACCGTCGACTTCATCCAGAACGCTATAAAGGAAAACCAGAAGCACGCATGAAAGTGCCAAAAGGCGAATTCTAAAAATAAAAAAGCAGTTTTGTTCCATGCGAACAAAACTGCTTTTTTTATAATCAGCGTTTAAAGATTGTCTTCCCGTCTTTTATGGTTTCCAATACATTGATGTGGCAGAGATCATTTTTATCAACTTTGAGCGGGTTCCTGTCAAGAATCACCAGATCGGCCCGCTTGCCAGCCTTGATCGATCCTTTGCTGTCTTCCTCAAAATAAGCATAGGCGGCGTTGATGGTGATGCCTTTGAGGGCGTCATACACATCGATGCATTGTTCAGGGCCGATCGACGCACCGCTGACCGTACGGCGATTGACAGCGCACCAGACACTGTGCAGCATCAGTGGCAGACGAACGGGCGTGTCTGTGTGGAAATTATAGGGGAGCCCGCGTTCCAGCGCAGATCTTGCAGGGCTGACGCGGCTGCCGCGCACAGGACCGAAGTTTTTCAGATGCACATCGCCCCAATAGTAGGTGTGTGCAACAAAAATTGAAGGAATCATGCCGAGGTTTTTCATGCGGTCCAGCTGATCGTCTCTGACCGTCTGACAATGAATCATCACTGGACGAAGATTGTTTTTGTTGGGGTTGGCGGACGCTGCCAGTTCTTCTTCATAAATATCAAGCAGCTGCTGGGAAGCCGCATCGCCATTGCAATGGGTCAGCAGCTGCTGATTGTCGTTCAGGGCACGCTTGATATACGCGTGCACCTGATCGTCAGTCAGCCAAGGATAGCCGCAGTAATCGTCAGAGCCTTCATAAGGTGCACTCATCCACGCTGTCCTGCCTTGCGGCGAACCATCCAAGAGGATTTTATAGCCGCCAATCTTCAAATGGTTATTGTATGTGCCGACCATCTCGGCGTTGCTTGCGAGAAGGGACGAGACCCCATCGCTGGACTGCGTCAAATCTCCATCCAATTCCATTGGCATTGGATAAGTCACAATATCAATCTTCAGCTTGCCGTGTGCATTGGCCTCCTTTAAGAATGCCAAAACATCGGAAGCGGTGGCCCCGTCCTGAGCTGTCGTCACGCCATTGGCGGCATACAGATCCTGAACCTTTTCAAGCAGCGCCTCAGGATTGTCCACAGGCGGTTCATTGGCAGCATTGGCCATCATGATGGCAGCTTCTTCAAGATAGCCGGTAGGCTCCTCTGAGTCAGGGTAGCGTGCAATAAAGCCGCCCTGAGGGTTCGGCGTTGCTGCACTGATGCCGGCGCGGCTGAGTGCCAGCGAGTTGGCACATCCGACATGGCCCGAGGTGTGGGCAATCACAATAGGATGGACCTTCGACGCACGGTCAAGAACGTGCTTGTCCGGATGGGTGCCTTCCTCCAAAAAATTATGGTCATAGGCATAGCCAGCGACAGGCTGACCGGCGGGAATCTGATGATCAGCAATGAACGCCTGCAGCCGCGCTACAATCTCATCAAAATTTCTCGTTCCTTCCAGATCCACCTTTGTGCCGTACTGAACGCTGGCCATGACAATATGGCCGTGACCGTCAATGAAAGACGGCATCAGGGTATGACCCATTAAATCGACCAACTGGCAGTGTGCACCGGCAAGGGCCAGCAAATCATCATAAGACCCAGTGGCCACAATATGGTCCTCATCAATAAGTACGGCCTCAGGACAATCGTTTTCATTCTCCATAGTCAGAACATCACCATTAAAGAACAGTGTCATCATAAGCGTACACTCCTTTCAAAAGTCATCACACAAGCACTGTTGTTTGTTATCAGCGTACAAAAGAACAGGGATAATGACTAATACAATATATTTGCTGAAATGAGCAGGAGTGTAAGGAAAAGTGAATGATAAATGGCAGCATACCAAAGCAATAAAGGCAAGCAAAAGAGAAAAGAGGGCAGGAACCCTCTAGGAAAATCTTTGAAAAGAAATCGTTAAAAAACGAAAAAAAGTGCTTGCAATCATCTAATAAAGGTGATAATATATACACATCGCCAAGGCGACGGAACAAATCAAGAAAAACTTTTGATTAAAAAGTTGAAAAAACCTCTTGACAAAATTTCCTGAGCTGTGGTAATATAAATGAGCTGTCGCTGATGCGGCAGGTTGTTCTTTGAAAA
>CALJRU010000058.1 GCA_937976375.1 uncultured Peptococcaceae bacterium
CCTGTAACCATCCCGAACACAGAAGTTAAGCCCTTCAGCGCCGACAATACTTGCTGCTCTTTTGCTGGGAAGATAGGTCATTGCCAGGATAGGATGAAAGGCGCTCCGCAGTTGTGCGGAGTGCTTTTTTGTTGTACCAAAAAATGATTTTTCTTTAAAGTTTCTATTGACAAATTGCTCGTTTTGCACTAAACTTGATTAGCTATTGTTATAATGGTATCATTGACGGTATACCATTGTTTAATATTATTGTCGTAAGCAGCTTCGTCTATAGTATTAGTAAGGGGTGAACGCTTTGGTTGAATTAAGCAGCCATGCATTGACAAAGCGACATAGTTTTTCGAAGATCAAAGAAATCATGGAGATGCCAAATTTGATCGCTATTCAGCGTAATTCTTATCATTGGTTTCTTGATGAAGGGCTGAAGGAGACTTTTGAAGAGGTTTCTCCAATTACGGATTTTTCTGATACGCTTCAGCTCGAATTTTTGACTTCGAGTTTTGGTGAACCAAAGTATAGTGTGGAGGAATGCAAGGATCGTGACGCCACCTATGCTGCACCATTGCGTATTAAGGTACGTCTGCTCAATAAGGAGAGCGGCGAAATTAAAGAACAGGAAGTCTTCATGGGAGACTTCCCACTTATGACTGAGCAAGGTACATTTGTAATCAATGGGGCTGAACGTGTTATCGTCAGTCAGTTGGTTCGTAGTCCTGGTGTTTACTATAATCGTGAAATTGATACAGCTGGTAAGGCGCTCTATGGCTGCACAGTCATTCCAAACCGTGGCGCATGGTTGGAATTGGAATCTGATGCCAATGACGTTATGTATGTGCGCCTTGACCGTACAAGAAAGCTTCCAGCTACTGTATTGCTTCGTGCTCTGGGATATGGCCATAATGATGATATTTTGGCGCTGTTCAATAATGATGAATTGATCAATCCTACTATTGAAAAGGATACGACTTCCAATGAACCAGAGGCGTTGATTGAAATTTATAAACGTTTGCGTCCTGGTGATCCTCCAACGGTTGATAGTGCACGCAATCTGATTCACTCCCTGTTTTTTGACCACAAGCGCTACGATCTTGCAAAAGTTGGTCGTTATAAGATCAATAAAAAGCTTGGCCTTGATGTGGATAAACACACCAAGAATTTGACGCTTGAAGATATTTTAGCGGCATATCGTTACATGCTTTCTCTGATGCATGGTGCAGAGGGATACACTGTAGATGATATTGACCACTTGGGTAACCGCCG
The DNA here is from genome assembly GCA_937976375.1 of uncultured Peptococcaceae bacterium. Lineage (GTDB taxonomy): Bacteria > Bacillota > Peptococcia > Peptococcales > Peptococcaceae > UMGS1590. Next base: position 1,261 of record CALJRU010000058.1, read on the forward strand.
CATTCGCAGTGTTGGGGAACTTCTGCAGAATCAGTTCCGTATTGGCTTGACGCGAATGGAACGTAACGTGCGTGAACGTATGACAACGCAGGATCCAAACGAAGTAACACCACAGAGTTTGATCAATATTCGTCCTGTTGTTGCTAGTATTAAAGAGTTCTTTGGCAGTTCACAGCTGTCACAGTTTATGGATCAGATCAATCCGCTGGCAGAATTAACGCATAAACGCCGTTTGTCTGCACTGGGGCCTGGTGGTTTGAGCCGTGAACGTGCTGGCTATGAAGTTCGTGACGTTCACCATTCTCACTATGGTCGTATGTGTCCTATCGAAACGCCTGAAGGTCCAAACATTGGTTTGATCAACTCTTTGGCTACGTATGGCCGCATCAATGAGTATGGCTTCATCGAAACGCCTTATCGCAAGGTGAATGATTGCCATGTCACTGATGATATTGAATATTTGACTGCTGACGTTGAAGAAAAATTCACCATTGCACAGGCCAACACTGAACTGGATGAGAATAATATGATTATTCCAGAAAAAGTTGATGCGCGTCATGGTGAAGAAAACATCGTCATTGAAAAAGAAAAAGTAGAATACATGGACGTATCGCCAAAGCAGGTTGTTTCCATTGCAACGGCACTGATTCCGTTCTTGGAACACGATGACGCGAACCGTGCTTTGATGGGGACGAACATGCAGCGTCAGGCAGTACCGCTGCTCGTTACTGAAGCACCATTCGTTGGTACTGGTATGGAATACCGTGCTGGCTATGACTCTTGTGTATTTGCTATTGCGAAACATAGCGGTATTGTAAGCTATGTTTCTGCTGATGAGATTCATGTGCGCGGCGATGGCGGCGAACGTGATGTTTATAAGCTGACCAAATTCAAAGGTTCCAACCAGGGCAGCTGCATTAACCAGCATGTCCTTGTCTCCAAGGGTCAGCATGTCAATGCTGGAGATATCCTTGCAGATGGTCCATCTACCTCAAATGGTGAGTTGGCATTGGGTCGCAATGCGTTGATTGCCTTCATGAACTGGGAAGGTTACAACTACGAAGACGCTGTTCTGATTAGTGAACGTTTGGTTAAGGAAGACGTTTATACTTCCATCCACATTGATGAATTTGAATGTGACTCTCGCGATACTAAATTAGGGCCAGAAGAAATCACACGCGATATCCCAAATGTTGGGGAAGATGTTTTGAAAAACCTTGATAATCGCGGGATTATTCGTGTAGGTGCGGAAATTCGTGCCGGGGATATTCTGGTTGGGAAGGTTACACCAAAAGGTGAAACCGAACTGACGGCGGAAGAACGTTTGCTGCGTGCTATCTTTGGTGAAAAGGCCAGAGAAGTACGTGATACATCTTTGCGTGTTCCTCATGGCGGCAGCGGGATCGTTGTTGACGTTAAAGTATTTACTCGCAAAGATGGCGATGAACTTTCTCCAGGGGTCAACGAAGTGGTTCGCGTGTATATTGCCCAAAAACGTAAGATTTCTCAGGGGGATAAGATGGCAGGTCGTCACGGGAACAAGGGGGTTGTTTCCCGCGTGCTTCCAGAATGTGATATGCCATTTTTGCCAGATGGGACTCCTGTTGATATCGTGCTGAACCCATTGGGCGTACCTAGCCGTATGAACATAGGGCAGGTATTGGAAGTTCATTTGGGTATGGCAGCAAAGGCGTTAGGCTTGCATTTTGCAACAAGCGTATTCGATGGTGCGAGCGAACATGACATCGGTGATATGCTTGAAAAGGCTGGATATGATCGCAGTGGTAAATTTGTACTGCGTGATGGACGTACGGGTCGTCCTTTCGATAACCCTGTTACGGTTGGTTATATGTATTACCTCAAGTTAATGCACTTGGTTGATGATAAGATCCATGCACGTTCCATTGGGCCATATTCTCTTGTCACGCAGCAGCCTCTGGGTGGTAAAGCTCAGTTTGGCGGTCAGCGCTTCGGGGAAATGGAAGTATGGGCACTGGAAGCTTATGGTGCATCACATACTTTGCAGGAAATGCTTACCGTTAAGAGTGATGATGTTGTCGGACGTGTTAAAACTTACGAAGCTATTGTTAAGGGCGAAAATCTGCCAGAAGCTGGCGTACCAGAAGCCTTTAAGGTATTGATGAAAGAGCTGCAGTCTCTTTGCTTGGATATTCGTATCCTTGATGAAGATAACAATGAAATTGACATGTCTGATGATGATGATGAATTTGAAGAGCAGCCAAAAGATTTTGTTGCTCAGCAGCATATGCATGATTCAGACAGCGATGGTGATCATCGTGGCGATGAAGTTATCGATGTGAATACCGATGATGAGTCCTTTGATGAGGAACCACCTGCCGATGAAGATTTTTCTCTCTTTGAAGAAGAGGGAGATTTTGAGGATGATGACGATTTGTTTGTCATCGCCGATGATAACTTAGACGACTGATACCGTTCGATTTAGAAGGGAGCGTCTCTTTTGGGAAACATCAATAAAGTCGATCATATTTCGATTAATCTGGCCAGCGCGGAAGTTATCCGCAGCTGGAGCAGTGGTGAAGTAAAAAAACCGGAAACCATCAACTATAGAACTCTTAAGCCGGAACGTGATGGTCTGTTCTGCGAGCGTATTTTCGGGCCAATGAAAGACTGGGAATGCAGCTGCGGGAAGTATAAACGTGTGCGTTTCAAAGGCGTTATCTGCGATCGCTGCGGCGTTGAAGTTACCCGCTCAAAGGTGCGTCGTGAACGTATGGGGCATATTGAATTGGCAGCACCATGCACCCATATCTGGTATTTTAAAGGCATTCCAAGTCGTATGGGGCTCATTCTTAATATGAGCCCACGCCAGCTGGAACGTGTTATCTACTTCGTTTCTTACATTGTCATTGATCCAGGCGATGTCGATGAATTGAGCAAATATCAGATTCTCAGCGAAAGCGAATATCGCGATATGCGTGCTCAGTACGGTAATCGTTTCCGTGCAGGGATTGGTGCTGAAGCAGCTAAAGAATTGCTTGAAGAAATTGACTTGGACAAACTGAGTGCTGAACTTCAGGAAGAAATTAGAAACAGCAGTGGCCAGCGTCATGTGAAAGCTGTTCGCAGATTCGAAGTTGTTGAAGGTATGCGCGCGTCTGGCAATAATCCTGCTTGGATGGTGCTGGATGTACTTCCAGTTATTCCGCCGGACATTCGTCCAATGGTACAGTTGGATGGTGGGCGATTTGCAACCAGCGACTTGAATGATCTTTATCGTCGTGTACTTAACCGTAACAATCGTTTGAAACGCCTGCTGGATCTTGGCGCACCAGACATTATTGTTCGAAATGAAAAGCGCATGCTGCAAGAAGCTGTGGATGCGCTGATTGATAACGGTCGTCGCGGACGTCCTGTGACAGGACCAGGTAACCGTGCACTCAAGAGTTTGTCTGACATGCTGAAAGGGAAACAAGGTCGTTTCCGTCAGAACCTGTTAGGTAAGCGTGTTGACTATTCTGGTCGTTCTGTTATCGTCGTAGGGCCAGAACTTAAGATGCATCAGTGCGGGCTGCCAAAAGAAATGGCTGTTGAATTGTTTAAGCCATTTGTAATGCGAAAATTACTGCAAGATGGAACCGCTCATAACATCAAGAGTGCAAAACGAATGGTAGAACGTTTCGACAATGCAATTTGGGATGTTCTGGAAGATGTTATCAAGGATCACCCTGTATTGTTGAACCGTGCACCGACATTGCACAGATTGGGGATTCAGGCATTTGAGCCTGTTCTCGTTGAAGGGCGTGCGCTGAAACTGCATCCTTTGGCTTGTACTGCGTACAATGCGGACTTTGATGGTGACCAGATGGCTGTTCACGTGCCGCTTTCTACAGAAGCGCAGGCAGAAGCACGTATTCTCATGCTTGCAGCAAATAACATCCTGAACCCTAAGGATGGTCGACCAGTTACTGTACCGACGCAGGACATGGTCTTGGGCAGCTACTACATGACCATCGTTCGTGAAAATGCTTTGGGCTCTGGAAAGTATTTCTGCTCTCCAACTGAAGCACAACTTGCTTATGATTCCGGTGCAATCCATCTGCAAGCGCCAATTCATGTTCGTATGGACAATGGCGAAATTATTGAAACAACCGTTGGGCGTATTATTTTTAATAACCCAATTCCAGAAAAAGTTCCATATATCAACGAAGTTGTCGGTAAGAAAAAGCTTGGTAATATTGTTGACGCATGTTTCCGTGCTTATGGTGCCAGTGGTACTGCTCATATGCTCGATGGGATCAAAGCACAGGGCTTCAAATATTCTACTCAGTCAGGGATTTCTATTGGCTACATGGATATGGATATTCCAGAAAGTAAACAAGCCATGCTGGACGACGCAGAAGCAAAGGTTGACCGTATTGAAACCAAGTTCCGTCGTGGTTTGATTACAGACGATGAACGTTATAAGCTGGTTATTGAAGTATGGACAAAATGTACCGATGACATTGGTAACGCATTGCTTGAAAACCTCGGCAAGTTTAACTCCATCAATATGATGGCGACTTCTGGGGCCCGTGGTAACAACCAGCAGATTCGTCAGTTGGCCGGGATGCGCGGTTTGATGGCAGACCCATCTGGTAAGACCATTGAAATGCCTATCAAGGCAAACTTCCGCGAAGGCTTAACGGTGTTGGAATACTTTATTTCTTCTCACGGTGCACGTAAAGGTTTGGCCGATACAGCACTGCGTACGGCCGACTCTGGTTATCTGACGCGTCGTCTCGTTGACGTTGCACAAGACGTGATCGTGCGTGAGCTTGACTGCGGCACCGAGGCTGGTTTGATTGTACGTGCCATCATGAATGGGACAGAAACCATCGAACCATTATGGGAACGTGTAGCAGGACGTTATCTTGCCGAAGATGTTCTGCATCCTGAAACAGGAGAGATTCTTGCTCATAGAAACGACTACATTAGTGACGATGAAGCAAAAGCCATTGAAGCAGTCGGCGTAAAAGAAGTACGCATTCGCAGCGCACTGACTTGCCGCAGCCGTCATGGTGTATGCAGTAAGTGCTACGGCCGCAACCTTGCAACAGGTGTCGTTGTTGACGTTGGGGAAGCTGTTGGTACTGTTGCTGCACAGTCCATTGGTGAACCAGGGACTCAGCTTACCATGCGTACCTTCCATACCGGTGGTATTGCCGGCGGCGATATTACACAAGGTTTGCCTCGTGTCGAAGAATTGTTTGAAGCACGTCGTCCTAAAGGGCAGGCTGTTATCACGGAAGTGGATGGTCGTGTATCTATTGGTGAGAATAAGGGCCGCACAGAGGTTACGGTTATTACGGATAATGGTGAAGCGCATGCTTATGTCATTCCATTTGCTGCGCATTTGGCGGTTATGGAAGGTCAGACCGTAGAGGCTGGTCAGGAACTGACCGAAGGCTCTATCAATCCACAGGATCTTTTGATGATCAAAGGTCCTCTTGGCGTACAGGAATATCTGCTGCGTGAAGTGCAGAAGGTTTACCGTCTGCAGGGGGTTGATATCAACGATAAGCATATCGAGGTTATGGTCCGCCAGATGATGCGCAAGGTTAAAGTGGAAGAAATCGGCGA
>CALJRU010000059.1 GCA_937976375.1 uncultured Peptococcaceae bacterium
CAACGTATCCAATTAAAAACAGGAGTGGCGCCGCTCACGCAACGCCACTCTGCACAAAACTAAATATTTTCCTACCAGGGGTTCTTTTGTACTGTCCGTTTAATTTGGGGCAGTACAGTAACCGTTGGGTCCTTTTTTAGAAAAACGCTTTTTATCGGCGGCAGTTTTTGTTGACAGCCGCAGAATCTCCTGTATAGTAGTGAATAAGCAAAGAGCATTGACACAGGAGGACGACATTATGAAAGAATTGTCTGTGATGCAGCAGTATGTTGTATGTGCCGTCAACGATAAAGGAAAAATTTCGACTTTTGATCAAAATAAAATGGTTTGCTTGATTGTCGCAGGGTTGTTGGAATTGGAACTGGATGGGTGTATTCTGATTGCTGACAAAAAAGTCACGAGCAAGATGAAACCGTCCCGGGACAAGGCTTATCTGAAGCCATTGTATGCGTACATCTGTGAAAAAGAGCCTGTCAAGGTGAACAAGGTTGTCAATGAGTTCTATATGACGTTCACCGGCAAACTCTTTACGGAACTTTTGGATGGTGTAATGGATGCACTGCGTGCGCAGGGGCTGACTGAAAAGGTGCAGTCCGGCTTTTTTGGCAATAAAGAAAGTTTGGTGCCATCGGAAAAAGCTGAGAACATGGTTGTGGATGCTCTGCGCAAAGAACTGCTGGCCGATGCGCCAGTCGATGAAACGACGGCGGCGCTGGTGATTTTGTTGGACAAAGGCGGCTGCTTGAAAGAATATTTTTCAAAAGAAGAAATGAAAGCGATGAAAGAAGAGCTAAAAGCACTTGCTGATACTGAAAATGGCAAGATTGTGGCGGATGTCATCCGCCAGCTCGATGGTCTCATGACGGCGATTGTTGTCACGACGGTGTTGACCTGAGACTGAAAATGTTGTCTCGATAATTCAACGCTGTAGACAGGTTTGGAAAGAAAAAATCTGAAACGTTTTGAGAGCCCGGCACAGGTGTCAGGCTCTTTTCTTATGTTGGGTTTCTCCTTGACGAATGAGGGCTTTCAGGATTATTCTTAAAGGAGAGAGATTTTGCCGTATGATTAAAGAGATTGGAGAGAATCTTATGAGCGAATTAGAAAAATCAAAGGTTTATTTTACCGATTTTCGTTGTGAAGTCGATGAAGGCCCTGCAACAAAACTGAGCCGCTTGATCGATCAAGCAGGCCTTGGTGCCATGGATTTGGAAGGTAAGTTTGTGGCCATCAAGATGCACTTTGGCGAACTGGGCAACATGAGCTATCTGCGGCCAAACTATGCCAGAGCCGTCGTTGATTATGTCATTGCTCACGGTGGAAAACCATTTTTGACCGACTGCAACACCCTTTATCCAGGCAGCCGTAAAAACGCCCTCGAACATCTTTATTGTGCATGGGAAAATGGCTTCACGCCGCTGACTGTTGGCTGCCCGGTCATCATCGGCGATGGCCTTAAAGGCACCGATGACATTGCTGTGCCGGTGCATGGCGGCGAATATGTTAAAGAAGCAAAGATTGGCCATGCCATCATGGATGCGGATGTCTTTATTTCGCTGACCCATTTCAAAGGCCATGAAATGACAGGCTTCGGCGGCACGATCAAGAACATTGGCATGGGCTGCGGGTCCCGTGCGGGCAAAAAGGACCAGCACTGCAATGGTCAGGCCATCATCGATCCAGAAAAATGCCGTGGCTGCAAGCGCTGCCTGCGTGAATGCGCCAACGATGGTCTCGTTTATGATGAAGTGAATAAGAAAATGACTGTCAATGCTGACAATTGTGTGGGCTGCGGCCGCTGCATCGGCGCCTGCAACTTTGATGCCATCGATTTTGCACACAATGCAGCGGTGGCTGAACTCAACTGCCGCATGGCAGAGTATGCCAAAGCTGTTGTCGATGGCCGTCCAAACTTCCATATTTCGCTTGTTGTCGATGTTTCACCAACCTGCGACTGCCACAGTGGCAACGATGCGCCAATGCTGCCGGATGTTGGCATGTTTGCGTCCACCGACCCGCTGGCAATCGACCAAGCATGCGTGGATGCCTGCCTGAAACAGGAACCACTGCCAAACACCCTGCTCACCGAGCAAATGGCGAAGGAAGATTTTTGTGATCATCACGATCATTTTGAAAATGTTACGCCAAACGCAGAATACAAAACCTGCCTGGCACACGCCGCCAAGATTGGCCTCGGCAATCGCGAGTATGAATTGATCACAGTGAAGTGAGTGGGAACCTAACGTACATCGGAACAGAAATGCTTGTCATTTCTGTTCCGGTTTTTTTGTGGTTGGCAGACTTGTGTGGCATGAATTATCTGTGATAAGATAAACGGAAAGAGATTTGGAGGAGGTGGTCGCATGGCGGGCGATACAAAAGCGATGATTGCAGAGGCCTTTCTTGAGGCGGCGAAGCATAAGCCTATTGATAAGGTGACGGTGAAGGATGTTGTAAACACTTGTGGCATTACGCGGCAAACCTTCTATTATCATTTCCAGGATCTTTTGGAAGTAGTGGAATGGCTCATGGCCCAGCATGTTGATGTGCTGCTTGAAAAAACGCTGGCGGCGTCCTCTTCCAAGGCAGCAATTCGTGTGCTTCTATCAACGATCGAGGAGCAGCCGGATTTTGTCACTCAGCTTATGAAATCTCGCAAGCGCGAAGACGCTGAGCGTATTTTTTTCAATGCTGCGCGGACGTTTTTTTCTGAGCTGATGCGCCGCAGCGCCATCCAGCCGCGCATTCGCTATGCCAGCGATCTTGATGTGATGCTGACGTTTTATTCCAGCGCCATTGTCGGCGTGCTCATTGAGAACAGCCACAAACCGAATGTGGATCTGGACATTCTCGCTGACCAGCTCCAGCGCTTGCTGGAGGGCGAGTTTTGTCCGCAAACGGATGTGGAGCAACTTTGACTGTGAAACATACACCCTTTAGCCGTTCTGGGGGTGTATTTTTTATGTTCTGTTTGCGAGACAATGGCGGCGCATGAGGATTGATAAAATAATCGACGAAAAAATCCGAATCTTTTGCTTTTTGTTGTTGCTGGCACATAGGGAGAGCCGATATAATAGAAGTGATACAACATCAAACGAAGGGGGCGTGTGTCATGGGTCTGGTGAATGCGCGTTTATTGACAGTGCTGGCTGAAGCTGGTTTGCTGGCCGCCGATGCTGGCTGGACGGAGCGGGATGTGCTGGGCGATTGGCTGACGGCTCAGGGGGTGTCGCTGTCGGCAGCGGCGCCGGTGCTGGAAGCCTATTTTGGGCTGCCGTATCTGCAGCTGGATGCCAACACATCGCTGCAGCCAGTGACGCTGAATGGAACAGATTGGAAGGTGTATCAGCGGCTGTCCGACGGCAGCTGTGTGTGTCTGCGCCTGCCGCAGGCGGATGATTATCGCGCCTATCGGTCTGTGATGGGACAGACGCCGCTTTATCTGACCGATGCGGTGCGCCTGCATTCTTTGGTTTTACGCCCCCAGACGCTGGACTTGGCTGCATCGGCGCCTGCAAACAGGGTTTCTTTAGAAGCGCTGAAAAACAGTCAGCCCGGCCATGTGGATCAATTGATAGGAACCATTCTTGATGATGCCATCGACGCGGAAGCGACGGACGTCCATTTGTTCAAAATGGGCGCTGCTCTCCGCGTCGTTTTTCGTATAGATGGACGTTTGGAGACGTACGCCGAACTGCCGCCGTCGGCTGCAGATGGTTTGATCAATAAACTTAAGCTGCTGGCAGAGATGGATATTGCTGAGCATCGGCTGCCGCAAGATGGGCACATACAGCTGCAGGGCGTTGAGGCCGATTATAACCTGCGCTTGGGCACACTGCCGCTTTTGGAAGGCGAAAAGATTGTGCTGCGCATTCTGCCAGAGCAGCAGCGACGCAAGTCACTGTCGGTGCTGGGGTTTAGCGATGCCAACGCAGCGCGCTTGCTGAGGCTGCTGCATCAGGCGAAGGGCTTGTTTTTGATTACAGGTCCCACCAACAGTGGAAAAACGACCACGCTCTATGCTTGTCTGAGACAGCTGAGCGCCCAGGGTCGGCTTGTCTATACCATCGAAGATCCTGTTGAAGCGGTGCTGCCAGAGGTGCAGCAGATGCAGGTAAATCTGCGCAGTGGTTTCAGCTTTGCCGCGGGGCTGCGCGGCATCCTGCGCAGCGACCCGGACGTGATCGCTGTCGGCGAACTGCGCGACAAAGAGACGGTGGACATTGCTGCGCGTGCTGCATTGAGCGGGCAGCTGGTGATTGCAACTCTGCATGCACGGGACGCGCATCAGGCTGTAGACCGTTTGCGCGACCTTGGCCTGAGCGATCTTTTACTGAGCGCGGTGCTGACGGCAGTGGTCAATCAGCGTCTGCTGCCGCAGCCTTGCGCCGCTTGCAGCGGAGAAGGGCGCAGCGCGGAAGGCGGCATTTGCTGGCAGTGCATGGGCAGCGGTCATGCAGGCCGCACTGGCGTGCAGGAAATCTGGCAGCTGGATGAAACTGCACGCGCGGCGATTGCTGCTGGGAGCAGCGGCTTTTCTCTACGGAAAAAAGCACTGGCAGAAGGTTTTTGTTCCTTGGCTGATGATGCGCAGCAAAAAGGACTGCCCTTGAGCGAAGAGGAGGGCTGAGTCGTGGCAAAGTATATCTATCATTATCTGGACGGCGATGGCCGCCGGCGTCTGGCGTGGACACAGGCCGCCAATGAAGCGGTTTGCTGTGCCCAATTGGCTGCGCAGAACATCTATCCCATCTTTGTACTGAGGCTGCAGCTGCCAGGCGTGAGTGAACGCCGTCAGTCGCCGCGGGAACTGGCACTGTTCTTTCGCCAGTTGGCGGTGGCGCTGGCCAGTGGTGTGCCGTTATTGGAAGCGCTTCGGTATATGGCAGACGAGCAGAATGGCGCGCGCCAGCGGGCGTTTGTGATGCGGCTGGAAGAAGGGGTGCTTGCAGGCTTGTCCTTTTCGCAGGCGCTGGCACGCGAAAAAGGTGTAACGCCGATGCTCAGCCAATGGATTGCGATTGGTGAAAAACAGGGGAGGCTGGCAGCCATGCTGGAAGAGGTTTACCACCATCTCGAAGAAAAAGAACGCTTAAAAAAACGCATCCAACAGCAGCTGCTTTATCCATTCATGGTTTTGGCAGCGGTGTTGGTGGTGGGCGGCTTTCTCAGCGTGGTGGTGATGCCGGTGCTGGCGGTTCAGTTCTTGGACGTGGAAGCCGATCTGCCAGTCATAATGCGCGTTTTTCTGCTGCTCCATGATGTGCTGCGAGACAGCGGTGGCGTGCTGCTCCTGCTGGCTGTGGCACTGGTGATGGTCGCTTTTTATTTGCGCAAAAGTTCGAATGCGCGGTGGCGGCAGCTTTGCAAGCGTGGGGCGCTGCGATTGCCGCTGCTGCGTCAGTTTGCCTTGCTGCAGGTGTTCGTGCCTTTTTCACGTCTCTTTGGGCAGATGCTGCGTTCCGGTGTTTCGGTGGGTGACGCCTTGCAGGAGCTGCAGCGGTATTTCGCGCGCACGCTGTTCGCCGACGACGTAGCAGCGATTGCTGCCGCCATGATCCACGGCAGCAGTCTGTCGCAGACGCTGGCGAAGGCGCCGTTCGTGCCAGCGCTGGCATGCCAGATGCTGCGCAATGGGGAGCGCTATGGGAAACTGCCGGAGGCGCTGTGTGACGCGGCGGCTTATTATGAGACGATTTTATTTGAAAAAATGGGGCTGTGGCTGCGCTTTATGGAACCACTTGCCATTGTTTTGCTGGGCCTTTTGGTGCTTTTGATGGCATTGGGGCTTTTTGTGCCAGTGCTGGAATCTTATCAGTCGCTCTTGGTCACCTAAAGGAGGATGCCATGAAAATACGACGGGCGTTTACGCTGCTGGAATTGGTGGTGGTCCTTGTGATTATCGGTGTGCTGGCGACGCTGGTCAGCGTGCATATCACAGGCACCTTGGACGAGGCGCAGCAGACGCGCATTGACGCCGATTTAACCATGCTGGTGACTGCTGGCGAACAGTTTGCCCAGCGCCACCCGGATGACATCGCTGCCTCTCAGCGTGATTTGGTTGCCGCTGGTGTGCTGGCTCAGACAGTGGAAAGCCCCATTCAGGGCTATACATATGACGTTCATGCGGCATCAGGAGCGGTTAAGGCGGCATTGAAGAAGGGCGATGAGGTGTATGAAAAAGGGAGCTATCGCGCGGAGAAAAGTTCGGCGCGCCTTTACCTTGATTGAACTGGTGGTGGTGCTGGCCATCATGGCGCTGCTATTGATGGTCGTGGTGCCGCGTGTGGGCGCGCTTTATGACCGGCAGCTGGTGGAACAGCAGGCACGCCTGCTGGAACAGGAATTGCTTTGGCTGCGTGGGGAGGCGCAGCGCTGCGGCGAAAAGACCATCTTCCAGCGAGAGGACAGCGACAGCTACAGCTTGTCGGTGGACGGTGCACGCGAAATGCGTACGCTGGTCAGTGCGCGCATGACCTTATCGGCCAGTTCGCGCGGCGGCCGTATTATTTTCGAACCGCGCGGCACGGCCTATGACAAGTGCACACTGACGCTGCGATGTGGCAAGCAGACACGGACAGTGGTAGTGAACAATCTGGGACGAGTGCGAGTGGGGGTGGCTGGATGATGAGACAACGACGTGCCATGACATTGATTGAGATGGTGGTTTGCCTGGCGATTGTGGCGCTTTGCCTGATTGCACTGGTACGCGGCGTTGGGGGACTCAGTCTGCTGGATGCGCGTGACGCAGAGGATGCGGCGCTGGTGCCGGCGGTGGAGAAATTGCTCAGCGAATTGGAAGGCGCGCCGCCGCAAGTGCGCTCAGGGACGCTGACAGACGGCTGGCGTTATGAAACGCGGATCGAAGGTGATGCCTATATGCTTCGTGTCAGTCACGAACGCTGGGACGAACAGCATGATTTTCTGATTCGGGAGCAATCGCCATGAAAGCCCGCCGTGCCTTTACCTTGATAGAGATGGTGTGTGTGCTGGTTATTGCTGCCATCCTCATCAGCTTGCTGTCCAATGCGCTTGCCAACAGCCTCACCTGGGCCCATGTTGGCTATGAAGAAGACGTCATCGGCGATCAGCTGGAACAGGCGCTGGATATGATGGAGTACGATGTGCGCAATGCGGTGGACATTGATGCAGATTATTTTGACCGCGTGGATGCGCGCCCTTTGTCGGAGATTCGCACCTCTTTTGAATTGCGGCTGCTCAGCGCCGATGAAGGCGATTCGCAGGCACTGGGGCGCATCGTCTATAGTTTGAAGCCAAGTGATGGCTTATATAATGAAGAAAATCCAAAAGAGCGCCCGCGTCCGAACCGCATTCTTTATCGAAGCCAGGAGGACAGCCTGCACAGCGGCAATGACCAGTCTCTGGCGCTTTATCTGAACACCTTATCGCAATCGCCGAAAGGGCTTCAGATTTACTATTATGATCAAAATGGTGCAGCCTGCTCACTGGCAGATGACATTGCCGGTGTTGACGTTCGGCTTGCAGGCTGTACCAAAGACGGCGAAACGGTGACGCGCAGCCGTCATATTCCGCTGACGGCAAAGTTCGAGTGAGGAGGGACGACCGGTGATTGTGTGTGTTTCGGAGCATGGTGCGCAGTATCAGATGGAGGCTATAGCAGACAACCAACGCCTTTGGTGTGAGCGCATCGATAAAACGGCATTGCGGCAATGGCTGCAGCAGGCCTGTGTGTCGGGCCGCCTGAAACGGCAGCAGACACTTATGGTGGTGGTACCGGAGACGTGGTTGGTGCGCCGTTTTCTCAAGCTGCCGCAAGCCGCCAATCAACGCCAGCTGCGCAGCATGGCAGCTCACGCATTGCTGCCTGTGCTGGGCGAGTGCCCTTCCTGGCTGGCGGTGACACCGCTCTCCGAGGGGACGGCGCTTTGTGGCTGCAAGCAGGAAACAGTGGCCGATCTTCTGTTAGCTTTTGGCCGTCAGCGCCGGCAGGTGCGTTTGATCGGTGCGGCAGACTATGCAGCGGCGCAGCATACAGCACTGGCCGATGGCTATTACAGCTTGCAGGACCCGCTTTGCACAACCGTGGCTGCTGTGCGGGATGGGCGTATCGTTGACGCACGTGCCGAATATGGCGGTCAGCCGTTCGGGCTTTTGCAGACCCTGTTGGCAGCACACCGCGACCTTTTGTCGCTGCCGGAGAATGTACAGCCGCTGCCGCAGTCAGCCGATGCAGTGCCGCAGGAAGCGGCGCTTTTGGCAGCGGCTTTGAGCAGATCGGCGCAGATTGCGCTGCCAAATGTTGCCGCTGACCGCGTGCTGGCAGCCTTGCTCATTGGCTGCGTGGCCTTGCCGGGGGCTTTGCTCGTTGCTAGCATGCTGCGCCCGGCGGAAGTGACGGAAGAAGCGGGCACAGAGGCGGTGGAAACGGTTGCGCGCAGTGACTACCATACCCTCTTGACCCAGGCTTATGCTGTTAAAAGCGATCGCATCACCCTGCTCAATCAGGAGGCTGGCGACGATGCACTCGCTCTCAGTGGACGCTGCAGCGAGGCCCTTGACCTGGCCGATTACATGCGTCAGCTGGCGGTGTCAGAACCGGCGCTGCATCCGCTGCTTTTGGAAATGACACGTAAAAGCACGGACAATGTGTATTATTACGATTTTGTGGTACAGATCTCATTGCAAGGGAGGGAGGGTACATGAGCATCCGCAAAGGCTATCTCTATGCCCTGCTGCTCGTCATTGGTCTATTGCTTTGGACCGAGGCTGTCGGGCATTGGCAGGAAACACCGGCCAGCACGACAGCGCTCAGCGATGCCGCAGACACGGTGGAAGTGCCCTGGACGAGCAGTGAAGCCCTTTATGAATGCAGCATGAAGGCACAGGAACTGGGCCTGGTGTTGGACGCTGTGCACACCAACGAAGACGTGCGTCAGAGCAGTCTGGTGCTTAGCGGTTCACGAGACGCACTTCAGACGTTTTACGCATGGTTGGAAACTGAAGGCCGTTATCGGCAGATTTTATCGTTCCAGCTTCATTCGGAAGATGAGGCGGCCAGTCAGCTGAGTATCAGCGTGCAGATGTGATGCTGTCTAAAGGAGGCGTTCAGCATGAAACAACGGCCAGGAAATATCTTGATCCTTACGCTCATTGCCTGCACCATGCTGGCGCTTGTGCTTATGGTTGGCCTCGAAGTGGCAGGACTGCGTAGCGCTTCCCGGCAGAATCAGATCGCTGGTTTGCAGTTGGAACAGTTGCATCGCACAGCGTTGGCAGATGCTCTGGATGACATGAATGCCAGCGGCGAGGCCTATTCACTGGGCCGCGTGCTGATTGCAGATGCGCCGCTTGCGGGACAGCAGCGCCTGCTTACGGTGACGGCGGTTGAAGGTCAGGTGCTGACCCTTGAAAGCACCAGCAGTCTCGATGACGGCAGCCAGCGTCGACATCATATGCAGATTTTTGCGCTGCCGCTGGAAGAACGCTTTGCTTTTGCGCGTTCAGAGCGCGCCCTCTATTATGACGCTGACCGCGGTGTGCCGGATCGTTGGCTGATAAACCATGCTGAGCAGGATCTCGTCGTTGTCTGCGACCGTCGGCCCGGTGATGTGTACGCGCTCGGCAGCGGCGGCAGCACGGTACAGCTGGCTGGCAGTCTGTATGTAGCCCATCTCAGTGGTGACGATTTTTCCACCACCTTGTATACCGACCTCCTCAGCGAAGGCAGTATGGTTTTTGCTGGCGATCTCCATCTTCTCAGCAATTTGAGTTGCAAAACCGCCTGGATTGATGGTACACTGACGATTGGTGAGAGTGTGAGATTTTCAGCTGAAACGGTGGTTTTGGGCGAAGATGTGAGCGAGGACACCTTGGCGTGCATCGATGCGGACACCATTTACATGCCGCATCCACCGGAGACAGAAACACCAGATGAGACAACCGCAAATGCGGACACTGAGCTGCCACCTGCCGCAGCGGATGGCCCGACGATGCTGCCGCTGTCCGAGTTGTCTCAGCCGGCGCCGACAAAAACAGCTTATCTCATGCTCTGGCAGCTGGACTAAAACAAGGAGGTCGTTGATCGATGCAATATGAAAACAGATTGAAACGGTTTCAAGCGTGGCTAGCTACGCAAGAAGGTTTGTACGATGCCATTCTCATTTCGGACCGTTCCAACATTCGTTATCTCAGCGGTTTTACAGGAACCTTTGCCTATCTGGTCATCAGCAAAGACAAGGCGTTCATTCTGACCGATTCACGTTACACCATGCAGGCCCGTCAGCAGAGCGTGCATTTTTCTCTCGTCAAACTGGAACGCTACACACCGCCGATGAGCATTGCAAAGCTTTGTGAACAGCAGAACTGGGCTGTTCTGGCTTTCGAGCGCAACGATCTTTCTTTTGATTTTTACGATCGCTTAAAATCCTGCTTTGGCCGTGCCAACTTGATGCCAATCGAAAAAGCGGTGGAACAGTTTCGCGCTGTCAAGGACGAAGATGAAATTGAAAAAATCCGCATCGCTGAGCACATTGGTGACGCAGCCTTTGCGCATGTGCTCGAGATCATCAAGCCAGGCATGACGGAAAAGAAAGTGGCGTTTGAAATGGAGCTGGCCATGCGCCGACAGGGCGCCAGCGGTCTGAGCTTCGACACCATCGTCGCTTCTGGCGTGCGTTCGGCAATGCCGCACGGCGTAGCGTCTGACAAAAAAATTGAAAACGGCGATCTCGTTGTCTTTGATTTTGGCTGCGTGTATGACGGCTATTGTTCAGACATGACGCGCACCATTGGCATCGGGCAGTTGAGTGAGGCTCAGAAAGATCTCTACGCCCTCGTGTTGAAGGCACAGACGGCTGCCTTGAAAATGGCACGTGCCGACGTTGTTGGTGAAAAGATGCAGGATCTTGTGCAGGGAATTTTCGACAAAGCGGGCTTTGGCAGCTATTTTGGCCATGGCCTCGGCCACAGCGTTGGTCTCGACATCCACGAAGAACCGCGCTTTTCACGCAATGTCAAGGAGCAGATCCCGGCGGGCACCGTCATCAGTGTGGAACCAGGATTGTATGTGCCAGGCATCGGCGGCGTACGCATCGAAGATTTGATTGTGCTGACGCCGCAGGGCTATGATAATCTTGCACAGTCGCCAAAAGAGCTTATCATTGTTTGATTGCCGCGGAAATATTGATATTCTCGGCAACCTACTGTATAATAAATTAGACACGTTATTTTTTAGGAGGAGTTTAACGCATGATTTCATCCAATGATTTCAGACCAGGTGTTACCATCGAATACAACGGTGCACCATGTCAAGTACTTGAATTTCAGCACGTAAAGCCAGGGAAGGGTGCCGCTTTTGTTCGTACAAAGCTGAAAAACCTGAAGACCGGTGCTACCACTGAATTGACCTTCCGTGGCGGTGAAAAACTGCCAAAAGCCACCATCGATCGTGCGATGATGCAGTATCTTTATTTTGACGGCGAAAACTATGTCTTCATGGACAACAACACCTACGAACAGGTTGGCCTGTCCGCTGATCAGCTGCAGGGCGGTGAAAAGTTCCTGAAGGAAAACATGGACTGCCAGATCAACAGCTACAATGGTGACATCCTTGGCGTTGAACTGCCAAACACCGTAGAACTGACCGTCGCTGAAACCGAACCAGGGATCAAGGGCGATACCCAGTCTGGCGGTACCAAGCCTGCAACCATGGAAACTGGCGTGGTCGTTAACGTACCATTCTTTGTTAACACCGGCGATGTGCTTCGTATCGATACACGTACCGGTCAATATATTGAAAGAGCATAAGTGCTTGGATAGAAGACCGAAAGGGGTTTCAAGAAAATGGATTTATCACAACATGCAGCTTATTTGAGAGGTTTGGCTGAAGGCAAAGGTTTAACAGAAGATGCTGAAAAAGGCGATTTTGTCAAAGCGCTGCTTGCCTGCATCAACGACATGGCAGAAGAAATTGAATCACTCGAAGAATATGTGCATGAATTAACAGAATATGCAGAAGCCATTGACGAAGATCTCGGCGATGTCGAAGAATTTGTCTATGACGAATTTGACGATGACGATGATGTTGATTTCGACGATGATGACATTTTCGTGGAAACGGAATGCCCTGTTTGCGGTGAAACCGTTGGTTACTATCAGGGCGACTATGATGAACCTGTAGAAGTCCTCTGTCCAAACTGCGACGCTGTCGTTGCAGTTCTCGGAGAAGACGAATATGAAGAAGTGGAAGATGACGAGATCGTCCTCGACGATGAACTGGACGAAGACTGATCGCATGACAGCAGGTTGGCATCTGTGCCAGCCTGAGACTGACTTTCATTCTTAAAAAAGAAGTAGCCTTTGTCTGTTCGGCAAAGGCTTTTTTGCGTTGCAGCAGAAGATGTGGCGCAAGCAAAGGAGGAACGACATGCAGAAGACAAAGCATGATATAGTCATTGAATACATCGAAAGCTTGGAGGTCGGCGAAAAGGTGTCTGTGCGTCAATTGGCGCGGCAAATGAACATCAGTGAAGGCACCGTGTATCGTGCCATCAAAGATGCAGAAAACCAAGGACTCGTTTCTTCCATACCAAAAGTGGGCACGATTCGTATCGAACAGGAAAAAGAACGCTCCATTGATTCGCTGACCTATCGTGAGCTGACCAACATTGTTGAAGGCCAGCTGCTGCATGGCACCGATAAGAGCGATGGTGCGCCAAAGGCTTTTTTTGTGGCCGGCAGCGTGACCCATCTGCGGGAAAAGAAACCCTTGCCATCAACAATGATCATTGGTGAGTACAGCAAAGAACTGATGGACTATGTATACAGTCACAATCTCCCAGTGATGCTGACTGGTGACAGTGGCATTGCCGCTAAAAATCGCTTGGCAGCCATGTCAGATAAGACGGTGGTGATTTCCACACCGTACGACATTTTTGATGCCATCATCGCCATCAATCAGGCGATTGTTGGCAGTGTGCAGCAGCGTGAGCTGGTGACCATCGCAGACATCATGACCACCGATCCTTACGTCTTGCAGCCCATTGATACCGTTGGCGATTGGCAGGCGCTGAGCCTGCACACAGGTCATCGGGAATTTCCGGTGGTCAATGCCGACGGCAAGCTCGAAGGGATGGTGACCGCTTATGATGTCACCGGCGAACCAACTTCGGCCTATGTCGAAGAAGTCATGACGCCAAATCCTGTTGTGGTGCATAGTGATACCTTGGTGAGCTATCTGGGACGACTCTTGGTGCTTGAGCAGGTTGAACTGGTGCCGGTTGTCGATGCGGATAATACCTTGATTGGTGTGGTAGGCCTCAAAGATTTCATCGAAGCACAGCAAACCATTCAGAAACAGCCACACCTCGGCGATACGTCCGACAACATATGCATGAGCGGTTTCTCACTGGTGGCGCGTGAGCCCGATGTCATTCTGTCTGGACGCATCATTCCTTACATGTTGGATGAATATGGCACCCTGAGCCTGGGTACCTGCAACATTTTCAGCGCCAACGCAGCGGTGATTGCCTTGCGTGTGGTTAAAAATCTGCAAGGGCAGGCTTTTCAGGTTACGACGCGTTTTTACAGTGAGATTGGTGCCGACGAAGAAGTTTATCTATTGCCGATGCTTTCCGAGTTCAACGGTCATCACCATGCTTCGGTGCGCATTGAAACCGTCGATGGACGACTGGTTGCCAACAGTGAGGTTGATCTGTTGATCCGCGAAAATTGATAGGGGAATTTTATGAAGCCATTTGTTCATTTGCACAATCACACGGCCTACAGCCTGCTTGACGGCGCCGGCCGCATTTCTGATGAAGTAGCGCGTGCTGCGGAATTGGGGATGCCGGCACTGGCCATCACCGACCACGGCGTGATGTATGGCGCTGTGGAGTTTTATCGTGCCTGCCAAAAAGCTGGCATCAAGCCGATCATTGGCTGCGAAGTTTATGTGGCGCCGCGCACGCGCTTTGACAAAGAGAACAAACGGGATGCCTCGCCATACCACTTGATTCTGCTCGTCAAGAACGATGCTGGCTATCGCAATCTCTGCAAGCTGGTAACCTTGAGTTCGCTCGAAGGCTTCTACTACCATCCGTGTGTGGACCGTGAGCTGCTCAGCCAGCATCATGAGGGCCTCATTGCCATGAGTGCCTGCCTTGGTGGTGAGGTGCCGCGTTATCTGATGAACGATGACATGGATGGGGCAAGGGAAGCAGCCAGCTGGTATAAGGAACTTTTTGGCGACGATTACTATTTCGAACTGCAGAATCATGGCATTCCGGAGCAGGTCAAGGTCAACGACGGCCTGCATGTGCTGAGCAGGGAGCTGGGCGTGAAGCTCGTTGCCACCAATGACAACCATTACGTCCGTGCCGAAGATGCCGAAGTGCAGGATGTGATGCTCTGCATTCAGACGGCGACCACCTTGGATGCCGATGACCGCATGCGTTTCAGCGGCCGTGAGTATTATTTCAAAAGCTACGAGGAAATGCTGCGCATGCTGCCCGATGATGCGGAAGCGCTGGATGAGACGGTGCGCGTCGCTGAAAAATGCAACTTCGATTTCACACTTGGCCATCATTTCATGCCGAACTTTGACACGCCGGATGGCATGGACCACAAAGCCTATCTGCGCAGTCTCTGCGAAGACGGCATCCGCCGACGTTATCCTGATGCTGATACTGGTGTGTATGAGCGCTTGGATTATGAACTTGGCGTCATTGACAAAATGGGGTATAATACCTACTTTTTAATCGTTTGGGATTTTGTCAATTATGCCAAGAGCCATGGCATTTTTGTTGGGCCAGGGAGAGGTTCAGCGGCAGGCAGCATTGTCAGCTATCTGCTGGGCATCACCGACATTGATCCGCTTAAGTATCAGCTGCTCTTTGAACGTTTTCTCAATCCGGAGCGTGTCAGCATGCCGGATATTGACATTGACTTTTGCTACGAACGTCGCGGCGAAGTCATCGATTATGTGGCGGAAAAATATGGTGCCGATCATGTCACTCAGATTATTACGTTTAACAGCATGCTGGCAAAAGGTGCGGTGCGCGATGTTGGACGTGTGATGAATGTGCCATTGTCGGTAGTCAACAAAGTCACCAAGCTCATTCCAAACGAGCTTGGCATTACCCTCGACAAAGCCATCAATGCCTCCGATGAACTGCGAGAATTGATCGACAGCGATGAAAGCATCGCCCGCATGATCCAAATGGCAAAAAGCCTGGAAGGGCTGCCACGCAACGCTGGTGTCCATGCGGCAGGGGTGGTTATTTCAGCAGAGCCGGCCGATCACTATCTGCCCTTGCAGAAGACTAAGGAAGATGCGATCATCACCCAATATCCGAAAGACGATGTAGAATCCATCGGCCTTTTGAAAATGGATTTCCTTGGCCTGCGCACCTTGACGGTGGTCAATAAGACCATCGAGTCCATCCGCGAGCGATACGGCGTCGAGGTTGATTTTGACACCATACCAGACGATGATCCGGAGACCTATCATATGCTGTCTGTTGGTGACTCCATCGGTGTTTTCCAGCTTGAAGGCACAGGCCTGCGCGCTGTGCTCAAAGAGCTGCAGCCTAACAACCTGGAAGACATCATCGCTTTGGTGGCACTGTATCGTCCAGGTCCGCTCGGCAGCGGCATGGTGGAAGATTTCATCGCGCGCAAACACGGCGAGCAGGCAATCACCTATCTTGATCCAAAGCTGGAGCCGATTCTCAATACCACTTACGGCGTCATTCTCTACCAGGAACAAGTCATGCAGATCGCTTCGGCGCTTTCCGGTTTTACACTCGGCGAAGCAGATATGCTGCGCCGTGCCATGGGTAAGAAAAAGCCGGAGATCATCGCTGGCTACAAGACGCAGTTCATTGAAGGTGCCCAGAAAGGCGGCACCTCTGCGGAAACCGCTCAGAAGATTTTCGAGCTCATCGAATACTTCGCTGGCTACGGTTTCAATAAGAGTCACAGCGCGGCGTACGGGCTGCTCGCTTTCCAGACAGGCTGGCTTAAGTGCCATTATCCAAAGGAATTTATGGCAGAAACGCTGAATTCCTTCATTGACCGCCTCGATAAAGTGACGTTCTACATCAACGAGTGCAGACGCCTCGGTATTCCTGTGCTGCCGCCTGACATCAACGCCAGCGGCGTGAACTTCACCGCCACCGATGAAGGCATCCGCTTTGGCATGAGCGCCATCAAAGGCGTCGGCCAGCACCCTGTTGATCTCATCTGTGAAGCACGTGCCGAAGCGCCGTTCACTTCTTTTCAGGATTTCTGCACCCGTGCCGAAATCGGCGGCACCCTCAATAAGCGCGTCATCGAAGCGCTCATCAAATGCGGCGCCTTCGATTCTTTGGGCCAAGGCACGCGCGGTCTGCTGGCCGTTCTCGATGATTGTGTCGCGCAGGCACAGCAGCTGCAAAAGAGCCGCAACTCCAATCAGATGTCTTTGTTTGATTTTGTGGATGCGCCGGCGCTCAATGAAGTCACCGTTGAAATTCCTGTTAATGAAGAATTTGACAAAAACGAGCGCCTGCGCTATGAAAAGGAACTCCTCGGTATCTATGTCAGCGGGCATCCATTGGACAGTGTGGAGGACCAAATCAAGCGCATCGCCAACTGCAGCATTGGCGAAATCAGCGAACAGCTCGATAATGTCACCGTCACCTTATGCGGCATTCTTACCGGCATTCGCATGCAGACCACCAAAAAAGGCGACCTCATGGCGTATGCCACGCTCAGTGACCGCGAAGGCGATATTGACCTGCTGATCTTTCCGCGCACGCTGCCGCAGGTGCGCAGCCAGCTGGAAGAAAACAACATTTGTAAAGTCGTCGGCCGCGTCAGCATTCAGGACGACGAGAAGAAAATCTTCGCTGAAGCCATCGAACCGCTGCGGCTCAACGCTGTCGATCCTGCCAAGGCGCCGGTGCGCGTATTCGTTAAGATCGATACAGCGCTGCCGTACAGCGAAGACAATGTGCTGCAATTCCTGTCGCGGGAACCACGCGGCGACGTTCCGGTGTTCTTCTATTACATGAACGATCACCGTGTCGTGCTGCTCAATGAGATTTATTGGGTCAATGACGATCCGGCGCTGTGGTCACGCTTGCGCGACGGTTATGGCAGCGCCAACATCAACATCAAATACAGCCAGCAGCAGTAGGCTGTCATAAAAAAGCTGCCTGCCAATGGCAGACAGCCGATATTTTGCACAATGGTGCAATCAATTTTTAAAAGAAAATAAGAGGAAAAACCATGAAAATTGCAGTTTACTCAGGAACTTTCGACCCCATCACCAACGGCCACATGTCCATCATCAAACGCGCCATCGGCCTGTTTGACAAAGTTTACATTGCAGTGGCCGAGGAGACTTATAAGAACACGTTGTTTGACGTAGAGGAGCGCGTGGCACTTGTCAAAGAAAGTGTGGCGGATCTGGAAAATGTTGAGGCAGAAAAATTCACCGGTCTTCTGGTGGATTATGCACAATCCCGCGGCGCCGTTGCCATTGTGCGCGGTTTGCGTGTGATTTCTGACTTTGAATATGAAATGCAGATGGCATCGTTCAACCGACACTTGAATCCTCATATTGAGACCGTGTTTTTTACCGCCGATGGTGAATTCTCCATGGTCAGTTCCAGTATGATTCGCAACATCGCCAGCCTTCACGGCGATATTCAGGATTTTGTGCCAGCGCCTGTCTATGAAGCGTTGCGTAAAAAGTATTGAGTCAGCGGTGTTTTGCCAGCGGCAGCAAATCCGACAAATGAGAAATCATGTAAGTGGGTTGTGTTGCCAGAAGGCTGTCCAGATCCACTGCTGTGAAACGAACGCCCGCGGTATCCACGTGGGCGTTTTTGCCACATAGAATATCGTTGGGGCTGTCCCCAATCATCAGGCACTCACTGGCATCCACACCAAGGGCATCGATGGTGTAGAGAATGGGTGCCGGGTCTGGTTTGTGTGCGGTGGTTTTTTCCGGTCCCACAAGAAGATCGATAAGATCGGTGATGCCGATGTGCTTCATCTGCGCCTGAGCGTTCACTTCCTTTTTGGAGGTGACAATGGCGTTGATGCAGCCAGCATCGTGCAGAGCCTGCAGCGTTGCACGGGCACCGTCGATTTCTTTGAGCAGGCTCATGCCAATGGCATCGGAGTGCTTGCGGTAGACGCGCAGCAATTCTTCTGCATGTTCTGGATTGAGATCTTCCAGCGCCTGCGCCAGCGGAATGCCAAAGGTGGCCGTGATGGTTTTTTCTGGCAGATCGGTGCCGAGCACTTCCTGGAATGCCAGTTGGAAGCAATGGATGACATGATGGTTGCTGTCGAGCAGCGTGCCGTCAAAATCAAACAGAAAAGTGGAATATTGTTTCATGTAATACCTCCGAAAAGAATAGGGGTGAGTTTATGGCACATTTAAGCGATGGACCAGGCACTGTGAAAGGCATTGGTCCCAAAAAACAGCGGTTATTGGAAGGGATGGGCATTCATACCCTGCGCGACGTGCTGCAGCTGTATCCGTTTCGCTATGACGACTGGAGCCAGCTGCTGCCTGTGCGCGAATGGCGCGGCAGGGACAACGCCGTGTTTGTTGGCCGGGTGACCCATGTGGATGTTTCCAACACCAGCCGCCGCAATGTCAAAGTGGTGAAAGCGGTGCTTGAAGGCCAGCAAGGGGAAATCGTTGCTACCTGGTTCGGCCGCTACCAAATGGAAAAATACCTCTATCCCAATGTGCGCATGTTGGTGTACGGACGTGTCAACAGCAACTACAGCATGGAGCTGTCGGTGCAGGAGCATCAGTTTATAAAAAATGAGGCTCAGCTTAAAAAATTGCTGACCGTCCATCCTGTGTATAGTTTAACAGAAGGCATCGGCAAAGTCGATATGCTTCATCTCAGCGATGCAGCCCTGACAGCGCTTCCCGAATTGGCAGAACCGCTGACGCCTGAACAGGCAGCGCGGCATGGCGTCCTTGGCTACCGCGATGCCATCCGCATGATTCATCGTCCGGCCAGCATGGCCGAGGCTGAGCGCGCTTTTCACGACCTTGTCGTCTACGAATTCCTTGCGCTTACGCTCTGGGGTGCTCTTTCGCGCAGCCGTTCCCAAAACGGCATTGCTCACACCGAACCGCCGCAGCTGGCAGATGCTTTCGTAGCAGCGCTGCCTTACGAACTCACCGGCGCCCAACAGCGTGCCATCGCTGCCATTCTCAAGGATATGCAGTCGCCGCAGCAAATGCACCGGCTGCTTCAGGGCGACGTCGGCAGCGGCAAAACCAATGTGGCGTTCTATGCCATGCTCACGGCTGTTTCCAACGGCCATCAGGCAGCACTCATGGCGCCAACCGAAGTGCTTGCCCGCCAGCATTACGCCGGCGCTGCCGCTGCGTTCACGCCGCTTGGCGTCAATGTGGCGCTGCTCACCGGGCAGATGAAGAAGCGTGACAAAGAGGCCGTTCTTGCTGGCCTCGCTGATGGCAGCATTCGGTGCATCGTTGGCACCCATGCGCTCATTGAAGACCCTGTGCAGTTCCAGAGCCTCAGCGTTGTTGTCATCGACGAGCAGCACCGCTTTGGCGTGCGCCAGCGCGAAGCCCTTGAACGCAAAGGCGGCCACCCCGATTTGCTCATTACCACGGCTACGCCGATTCCACGCTCTCTGGCGCTCACCGTCTACGGCGATCTCGCCCTTACCGTCATCGATGAAATGCCGAAGAACCGCCAGAAAATCCAGACCATGTGGATCAATTCGCCGCGCCTTGCAGCCATGTATGGCTTCATCAAAGAAGAACTCACAAAAGGCCGTCAGGCGTTCATCGTCTGCCCGCTTGTCGAAGAATCCGAAAAGATCGACCTAGAAAACGCCATGTCCCTCGCTGAACAGCTGCAAAGCACCGTGTTCACCAAATGGACCGTTGGCCTGCTTCATGGCCGCATGCGCTCCGACGAAAAAGAGGCCATCATGCAGCAGTTTCGAGACGGCCTCATCAATGTCCTCGTTTCCACCACTGTTATTGAAGTCGGTGTGGACATTCCCAATGCCACCATTATGGTTATTATGAATGCGGAACGTTTCGGCTTGGCTCAGCTCCATCAGCTGCGCGGCCGTGTTGGCCGCGGCAGCGAAAAAAGCTACTGCATTCTGGTCAGCGATGCCCGCTCCGAGGACAGCCAGGCTCGGCTCAAGCTCATGGCGACCACGTCCAGCGGGTTTGCCATCGCGGAAGAAGATCTGCGCCAGCGCGGTCCAGGTGAACTCCTTGGACTGCGGCAGCATGGTCAAGGGCTGTTTCGCCTCGCGCGCCCAGGCTTTCATCAAAAAGAGCTTGCCCTCGCTGAGGCCATTGCCAGCGATTGTGCCCGCGAGCCGCTCACCGATGGCGCCCGTGAAATGATCCAGGACATCGAACGCAAGATTATACCATAAAAGGAGACCACCCCTCATGAGAATCATCGCAGGAGAACGCCGGGGCGCCAAACTTGAAGCTGTCCCTGGTCTTAACACCCGGCCAACGGCCGACCGCGTCAAAGAAGGGCTTTTTAACATCATTCAAATGGACATCGACAGTGATACCATCGTCCTCGATGCCTTTGCCGGCACCGGTGCTCTCGGCCTTGAAGCCCTCAGCCGCGGCGCTCGGGAAGCCGTCTTTATCGAAGAAAATCCACAGGCCCTTGCTGTGCTGCGACAGAACATCGCAAAATGCCGCTATGAAGACCGTGCCCGCGTTATCAGCGGTGATGCGCTCAGCATCTTGCCGCAGCTGACAGGCACCGCCTTTGACTTGATTTTTGTTGACCCACCGTATCGAAAAAATTTATATGAAGCGGTTCTTTTTTCTGTCTTGAAGTACCATTTGCTCAGCGAATATGGTATACTTGTATCGGAACACTCAAAAAGTATACCTTTTTCCTGGCAGGAAGAAGGCCTCAACCTTTATAAAACAAGATCCTACGGAGAAACGGTCCTGAATTTTTTCAGGCGCAATTGAACCCAGCTGGAGGTAAACGACATGGAAATATTGGATTTAATCGACAAACTGGCCTATATGGCAGAAAATGCGAAGCAGCCACTGCTCAATAAGGATCAGATCATCCTCGATGAAAACGAAGTGTATGAATTGATCGATGCGCTGCGTAACAGCATCCCAACAGCCATTCAGGATGCCCAGTGGATCAAAAAAGACGAAGAACGCATCATTGCTGCTGCTCAGGAAGAACACGATAAAATTATTCAGGCAGCCAAAGATCACGCTGCGCTGCTTGTCAGCGAAGACGAAGTTGTTCGCCGCGCCAATGCGGAAGCAGAAAACATTATCGCGCATGCAGAAGGCCAAGCTCATGAGATCGTTGAAGGTGCCTTCCTTTATGCCCACGATCTGATGGACAAGCTCGAAAATCAGCTGACTGTTTACTACGAAGTGGTACAGGAAGGTCGTGCCGATATCCAGAAATCCCTCGATGCCATGCAGCAGAACAAGCCAGCCGCGTCTGACATCGACGTTCACGAAGAGTAAGCGGACGCGCTGCGCCGCGCTTCTCCGAGGTTTGACCACACCATCACGCTCTCGCTCTTGCGGGAGCTTTTTTTGTTGGCGCTGTTTGGCACAGTCATTGATATCAAGAAAAAAACAGACCATCTGCACAGATGGTCTGTTTTGTGTTTTAGAGAAGAGTGTCATCCTGCTCGATTTCCATTCTGATGAACATGAGCGAAAAGCTGATAAAGAGCAGGAAGCAGGAAACCCAAATCGTGTGCATGGTGAGCTTTGGCAAAAGCAGCGCACCGAGTACAGCGCCCAGGGTGAAGAAAAGGATGATGCCCCAATAATAGGCGGCTTTGTGCAAGGTATCGGTGCTGCGATTTTGGTGATATTTCACGAGGGCTTCCATGCCACTGCGAATGTTGCCGATGCACATGGTGCTCGCAAAGGAACAGCCGTGGACCTTGCGAAACGTCTGCACCTGCATGGCGCAGGCGAAAGAAACCATGGCGTTGGCGATCAGGTTCCACGCGTTTGGCACCAAGCCGACTGCCAGGAGAATGACAATCTCCAGCACCAGCACCATCTGCCGCCAATGCAGACGCTGCGCCTGCTGATACGCTTCACGGATCATCTCGGCGACTGCGACGCCAAGCGCAAAAAACAACAGCGGCACGGCATAATGCAGCGCTGCGAACCAGTGACGTTCGTAAAGTGTCTGCCCAAGCAGCACGAGGTTGCCTGTCTGGGCATTGGCGAATACCTGACCGCGGGAAATGTACGTGTAAGCATCCTGTAAGCCGCCCGACAATGAAAGGAAACTGGCGGTGATAAACGACTCAGACATTTGCCCTGTAGGGCCTTGAAGAAATTGTTTCAAATGGAAAGCCATTTGTCTTGCACCTTCTTTGTACGGATTCATCGTGCCGCCGTCTGAAAAAGCGACACCGGTTATATAGTATAGCAAAGATCGCTGAGGATTTCCACGCTGAACGAAAACGTTTCCACAATTGTGGAAACGTTTTTTGTTATTGTAAAGAAAGGTGGATAATTATTTGCACAAATTTTCTGCCAAAGATGTTATAATTTATGATATAGAAATTACCATAAAATTTTGCTTTCGTTTGGTTAATAGAGAAAGGAACATGACAGTGGAACCATTCATTCGTTTTAAAGACGTGAAGAAAATCTATCGTGTCGGTTCGGTGGACATTGAGGCACTGCATGATGTGAGTTTTGAGGTGGAGAAGGGCGAGATCTGCATCATCGTCGGAGCGTCTGGCGCTGGGAAAACCACGCTGCTGAACATTTTGGGCGGCATGGATGCCCTGACGAGCGGCGAGGTGTGGCTGGACGGCAAGAACATTGCCGGTTATTCGGACAAAGAACTGACCACGTACCGCCGTTATGACATCGGTTTCGTCTTTCAGTTTTACAATCTGATTCCGAATCTGACAGCGCTGGAAAATGTCGAGCTGGCGACACAGATCGGCATGGACCCAGCCGACCCGGCAACGGTGCTGGACGAAGTCGGTCTGGGCGAGCGCAAGAACAATTTCCCGGCGCAGCTTTCCGGCGGCGAGCAGCAGCGTGTGGCGATTGCCCGTGCACTGGCGAAAAATCCGAAGCTGCTGCTGTGCGACGAGCCGACAGGTGCCTTGGATTACAACACAGGCAAGCTGATTTTGAAGCTCTTGCAGGAGACATGCCGCAAGAACAATATGACCGTTGTCATCGTCACGCACAACCTGGCGCTGTGCCCAATGGCGGACCGCGTGGTGCATGTAAAGAGCGGTCAGATTCAGAAAGTGGAATTGAACGAACATCCTATGTCCATCGACGACATCGAATGGTGAGGTGAGCGCAATGACGAAGAGCTTACTGAAGTCGTCCCTGCGCGAGATCAAGTCAAGTTTTGGCCGCTACATTGCCATTTTAGGGATTGTGGCGCTGGGGGTTGGCTTTTTCTCGGGGCTGATGGTCAGTGAAGAGGCCATGCTGAAAACGGGCGACACCTATTTGAATGACCAGAATTTTTACGATTTTCGGCTGATGTCGACGCTGGGGTTTGACGACGACGATGTGACGGCGCTGCGCGATGCCTCGGGCGTGACTGCGGCCGATGGCGCCTATCAGGTGGATGCGCTGGTCAATGACGGCGGCGATGAAGAAAAAGTCGGGCGCTTTCATTCGATCACTGCAGACGTCAACAAACTGGCTCTGAAAGAAGGCCGCCTGCCGGAAAATGACAATGAGTGCGTTGTGGATTCGTCCTTCTACACAGGCGGCAGCATCGGCGACACCGTGACGGTGAGCGCCGACAACGAAGCGGACACCCTGGATGCAATGTCACAGCATGAGATGAAAATCGTCGGTGTGGTGGAATCGCCGCTGTATATGCGCGTGGGACGCTACAGCAGCGAGATCGGCTCCGGTGAAGTCGAAGCCATTTACTATGTGCCGGAAAGTGTGTTTACGTCCGAGTATTTCACCGAAATGTATGTGAGTGTGGACACAGAGGGCGAAATTTACAGCGATGAGTATGACGCGTCGATTGACAAAGAGGAACCGATCGTAACAGAGGCTGCGGAAAACAGCGTCAATGCCCGTTATGACGACATCGTCAGTGAGATCAACGACGGCCGCAAACAGGCGCAGGAAGGCCTGGACCAGGCCAAGACGGCGCTGGAAACAGCGCAGAAAGCTGGCGCTGGTGAAGAAACGATTGCTAAAATTCAAGCGCAGGCTGATGAAGCACAAAAGACCTTGGATGAATTGACAGTGCCCGAGGAGCCAGAGCTCTATGTGCTGACCCGCGACGAAGATGTGGGCTTCCAGTTCTTTAAGAGCGATTCGTCCATCGTCAGTTCGATTGCCAAAGTCTTCCCGATCTTCTTCTTCCTCGTGGCGGCGCTGGTTTGTGTAACGACGATGACCCGCATGATGAATGAACAGCGCACGCAGATTGGCGTGCTCAAATCCATGGGCTACGGCAACGGCAGCGTCATCATGAAATACATGCTGTACTCGGGCAGTTCGGGCATTCTTGGCTGCCTCATCGGCTACTTCGTTGGCACTTGGGGATTCCCGACGATCATCTGGAGCGCCTACCGCTATTATTACGCCCTGCCTGACCAGGTGATGTATGTGTTCAACGGGCCGCTGCTGGCGATTTCCTTGGCAGTGACGCTGCTCTGCACCGTTGGCGTCACTTGGCTGTGCGGCTACAGCGCTCTGACCCAGACCTCGGCGAACCTGATTCGTCCAAAAGCGCCAAAGGCTGGCAAGCGCAATCCGTTCGAGCGCATCACGCCAATCTGGAAACGGCTGTCCTTCCTGCAGAAGATCACCGTGCGCAACCTGTTCCGCTACAAGGCGCGATTTTTCATGATGATCCTGGGCATCGGCGGCTGCACCGCACTGATCGTGACGGCGCTGGCCCTGCAGGACAACTTCATGGGCGTTTCGGACCTGCAATACAACGAAATCGACCTCTACGACGCCACAGCGTCTTTCAATGAAAGCCTCACCGAAGACGAGATGAACACGTTTCTGGACAACAACGGCGACCGCGTTGCCGGGGCCCTGTTCTCCTACACCGGCAACATGGACATCTCCGCCAACGGCACCACCCACAGCGTGGCAATGAACGCGCCGGTGGACAATGGCGATCTGGGCGACTTCTTCAGCTGGCACACCGATGAAACCACCTACGATCTGCCGGACGACGGCGAACTGCTGCTGGACCGCGGTCTGGCAAACCGTCTGGGTGTGAGCGTGGGCGACGAAGTCACCGTGCGTGACAGCGACATGCATGAAGCCGTCCTCACCGTAAGCGGTGTCTACGACAACTACATTTCCAACAATGCCTACATCTCCCGTGGGACGCTGGCCAATGACTTCGGCAAGACCGACATCAACAGCGCCTACATCAATTTCAAGGGTGACGGCGACGTGCACGAACTGGCGGCTCAGCTGATGAACAGTGATACCAACATCACCAATGTGTCGATCTCTCAGGATTCCATGGACATGTTCACAGACATGCTCGACAGCCTGAACGTGATTGTCATTGTGGTCATTCTCTGTGCAGGGGCCTTGGCCTTCATCGTGCTGTACAACCTGACCAACATCAATATCAGCGAGCGCATCCGCGAAATTGCGACGCTGAAAGTGCTGGGCTTCTACGCGAAAGAAGCGAACGCCTACGTGTTCCGCGAAAACAACGTGCTGACGCTGTTCGGCGCGCTTGTGGGGCTGGTGCTCGGCAAATTCTTCCATGCCTTCGTTATGGGACAAATTGTCGTCGATGGCTTGAGCTTCGACGTTTACGTCAGCCCGCAGAACTATTTGCTGGCACTGGTACTGACAGTGATCTTTGCCTTCATTACGCAGCTCATTATGCGCCGCAAGATCGCCAAGATTCACATGGCAGAATCCCTGAAATCTGTTGAATAATTTTCATGCCCCATCCGTCTGCGCGGATGAGGCTTTTTTGCTATAACAATAAGCAGAAAGATTCAACATGTATCATGCTAAAATAAAGAAGATGTGTTGAAAATAGCTTTATTCTGCTTTACAATAAAAGAAAGCGTCGCAGTATTTTTAATCAGGAATGGGAGGTAAGAGCATGAGCACTGTCAATGTAAACTTCAAGCTGGACGAGGAAACCAAAAAAGCCATGGAACAAGCCTGCCGGGAAATGGGCTTGACCCTGAGCGCTGCCTTCACCATCTACGCCAAAAAAGTGGCGCGCGAACAGCGTATTCCTTTTGAACTAACGGCCGATCCTTTTTACTCGGAGAAAAACATGAACCATCTCAAGAAGGTAGCGGACGACATTCGTTCCGGCAAGGCAACACTGGTGGAACATGACCTGATCGAGGTGTAGCGATGCGGCTGCTATGGGAATCGAATGCCTGGGAAGAGTATCTGTCCTGGCAAAGCGAGGATAAGAAAACATTGAAGCGCATCAATAGCCTTATTAAAGATATGCAGCGTAGTCCATTCGATGGCATAGGCAAACCAGAACCCCTGAAAGCTGACTTGCAAGGCTATTGGAGCAGAAGAATCGATCATGTCAACAGGATTGTCTATACGGTGATCGAAGACGATTTGATCATTATTTCCTGCCGTGGTCACTATGATTGATGCGATAGAAAACGATGGAAAAGCACTGGAATGTAGTGCCCCCAATAATTTGGACATCCGAATTATTGGGGGTATTTCTATTGTC
>CALJRU010000060.1 GCA_937976375.1 uncultured Peptococcaceae bacterium
ATGAGAAAACCCTATTTTGGCAAAAATGCCAAAATAGGGTTTATCTACAGTCTGACTCGCACAGCAAAAACTGTGCGAGTTTTTTTATGGTTAAAAGGCCAGCCAGAACATATACAGCCCAACCGCCAGAATCAGCGCCCCCAGCACCACTTTACTGATGGTGGAAAAATGCTGATAGCTGCCGCTGCCTTTGAGCTTCTGAACAAAGCCAACCGACGTGCCTGCAATGAGCACCAACACGCTATGCCCGAGCGCATAGCAGAGCATCAGCAAGATGCCCCATGCCAAAGCCCCATTGCCAGCAATAATGGCCAAAAGCGCCACCAAAATCGGTGTGGAACATGGGCTGGCAAAAATGCCCGCCAAAATGCCCGTCAAAAATGCGCCAACAAAACCACGGCGCGAACTTTTATTAAGAATATTGGTTTCTGGAATGATTTCAAAAATATCCCAAATCTGCAGCGCCATCAAGACCATGATAACCCCAAGAATAAAATGCCAAATCGGCGAAGACGTGCCCAAAAGATGGCCTACCGAGGTGGCGATCAGCCCCAGCGCCACAAAGGTTACCGCTGTACCGCCAGCAAAGGTCAGCGAATAAAGGAAGGCACGTTTGGTCGTTTTCTCACCGATGCCGCCAATGTACCCGATGATCAGCGGTATGCTCGACAGGCAGCACGGCGTAAAAGCCGCCAAAACACCAGCTGCCAGTGCCAACAGTGGCCCCAGCCACGGCATTTGCCCTATCACCTGTACAATCTGATTCACCCAGCCATCGATCAATGCATCCAAATTATCTCACTCCCATTTCTTTCAAGATCTGGCGCATCTCATCTTCAGTCAGCACCCCTTGATGGGTGGTGTAGGAAAGTTTGCCAGAATCCGGATCATAATAAAAAGAAAAATGAATTTCCTCATCCAAGTCTGCGCTCGGCTTGAATGGTGTGCCATCGGCGTTCACAAAAAACTGTGTCGGAAAAACCAACACAGGGAGATCGTCGTCAGCAGTTGGCAAATCTGTCACATCCACATACTTGATGAACGCTTTGCCAAAATAATCGGCATTGATGGTTTCCAGTGCCGGCGCCATGCGCTGACACGGGCTGCAGCTGTCAAAGCCATAATCAATGATCATCGGCAGCTTGTACTGAGACAATGCCTCCATATCCACGGGCTCCTTCGCCTTCAGTGAAAAGTCAGCATCCTGGAGATTTGCCGGCAAACTCATCTGATCCAACTTAGAAAAGCTCACGCCAAAATCTGGCTGCAGCTGTTTCAAAGCCCATACACCTGCTACCATCACGATGATCAAAAGTGGTACAAAAATCTGTAACTGTTGTTTTTTAAACATTTTAGCACCTCTCTCGATCGCGCATTATATTATTTTACATCATATTCCTAAAAATTGCACGAAAAACCAAAACGTCCTTCCCCACTTAAATCCTGAAATGGAAAAGGACGTCCCCTGTTCATCCTCGGCATAGTTTTTCGATCCAATCCGGCGTCATCATGTGCGCCGGCATGGTGCTCTCATCACGTTCAAGCGCCTCAATGGCGGCGCATTCTTCAGCAGAGAGCACAAAATTGAAGCTATCCATGCTGTCTGCCAGCTGCGCTGCATCAGAACGGGTTGGCACCACCACCACACCTTTCTGCGTTTGCCAGCGCAAAAGCACCTGGCGCGGCGAGCGATTGTGTTTGTCTGCAATCTGCATAACAACTGCGTCATGCAGCAACTCCGAACGGCAGCTGCCAAACGGACCACGCGCCACCCCTTGAATGTCCTGGCGGCGTATGTACTCCATCAACTGCGGCCGCTGAAAATATGGATGGCGCTCAAATTGGGCCACCTGCGGCCGTTCCTTCACATGCAGCACCAAATCGGTAAGCCGATCGGCGGCAAAGTTGCACACCCCAACAGCCTGCACCAAGCCTTCTTCACGCAGCTCCACCAAAGCACGCCAAGCGCCAAAGACATCGTTGTACGGAAATTGCAAAAGCAGCAGATCCACATAACCGACACCCAAACGATCCAACGAGCGTTTGCAGCTTTCTTTGGCCTTCTCATAGGTGGTATTGGCGATGGACAATTTTGTGGCCAGAAAAACATCCTTACGCGGCACACCGCTCTGCCTTACCGCACGCCCAACAGCACCTTCATTGCGATAGCTTTGTGCCGTATCGATAAAGCGGTAACCCAATGCGAGCGCTTCCTGAACGGTACGTTCGCATGTGTCTTCATCAAGCTGACTGGTTCCAATGCCGATCAACGGCATCTCCACACCGTTGTTAAGGATAACGGTATCCATTGATGACAACTCCCTTATCTTTTCAAACACCCATCCTACATGCGTCCGATTCTTTTCTTCATTCTACCATGCTGTCTCTATAAAAGAAATCGTTAAGCATGAAACACGATATATCCGCTACCAAATCTCCACAAAAGCTTGACATTGCAAGCCAATCACTGCGCCAGCAGCCAGGAAATGCCTCGTGCAGTGCGTGCAGCAGCATCTTTAAAATGACCGCCCGATTCCAACACAAAAGTGGTCGCCACGCCCAGCTGCTGAAAATGTGCCGCAATCGCTTCGGTGTTTTCCTGCACGCTGCGCATCAAGGGATGGCGCGTCTTTTTTTCCTTATCGCCCAATGAAAAATACACACACTGCGGCACCTGCATCAGCGGCATGGTCAAAGCATAGTCACGAAAACCTTCGAACCACAGCGAGCCCGACATGCTTGCCACACGTGCAAAGCCAACGCTGTTGTATAAGGCGTACACCGCACACAGCCCCGCCAGCGAATACCCGGCCAAACCGCGCCAACACGGAGGCACAGCCAGCTGCGCTTCCACCTGCGGCAGCACCTTGCTTTCCAGCCAATGCAAATACGCCGACGCACCACCGGCAAAAGGCGCTGACTTTTCATTCAGGGCTTCCACCGCCCAAGGTGACAAATCACCTTCCCAGTCCATGCCCGTCACCACCACCAGCGTATGATCCGGTGCTTCTTGCAAAGCTTCCTGCAACGGTGCAACCGCTTCCGCAAAGGTATTCACCAAGATCAACGGACAGCCCGGCGTCGCACCAGGAAATACCTGCACCGTTTTTCCATCAATGAACCATGTATTCATCCTCATCCCTCCTGTGCTTCATCATACACCATCTGCAAACAGAAGCAAACCGCTTGCGTCCATGCGCAAAAGCGCGTATGCTAATGACAAACCCGCAATGAAAGGATGATTTCTATGGACACACAAGTCTTTTTCTCATACATGAACGCAGCGTACACACCTTATCATGCCGCTGCAGAAAATCGCCGCATGCTGATGGACGCTGGATTCACCCTTCTTTCAGAAAACGATCACTGGCGGCTGACGCCCGGCGGCCGCTATCTCCTCGACAGCGACGATGGCACCACCTGCGCCTTTGTATTGCCAGAAACCCTGCCGCAAGGTGTGCGCATCATCGGCACCCACAACGATTCCCCAGCCCTGCGCCTGAAACCACAGCCCACCCTTGTGCGCGAAGGGCTGAGCCTGCTCAACATCGAAGTCTACGGCGGCCCCATTCTCAGCACTTGGTTTGACCGTCCGCTCGCCATCGCCGGACGTGCCTACAGCCGCAGCGACAACTGGGCGCAGCCGCAAGCACACCTCGTGGTTCTGCCGGAGACAGTAACCATCCCTTCCCTTGCCGCTCACATGAAGCGCGGCGATGATCCCATCAATCCCCAAAAAGAACTGCTCGCTCTTTGGGGTGATGCCAACGCCCCAAGCCTGGAAACTCGCCTTGCCGACTACCTGGGCATCGCCACCAACGACCTGCTCGCCACCGAACTCTATCTTGTCAGCGCTGAACAGGCCAGCCGCATTGGCTATGGCGGCGATCTTTACACCACCTCTCGCATTGACAACCTTGCCAATGCCTACGCCGCCTGCTGCGCCCTTTGCGACAGCAAGCCGCAGCACGACATTGCGCTCTTTATCAGCTACCAGCACGAAGAAATCGGCAGCCACACCCGCCAAGGGGCGGCGTCCCCTCGGCTCAGCCGCTTGCTCACCCGCCTTGCCGAAAGCCTCTCCTGCACGCTCGACCCGCTATTGGCCCACAGCATCATTCTCAGCTGCGACCAGGCCCATGCCATGCATCCAAACTACAGCGAAAAGGCCGACCCTGTCCTGCGCCCACGCCTCGGCGGCGGCCCTGTGCTGAAACTCGCCGCCAGCCACAGCTACGCCACCACGCCGCGCGGCGAAGCCATGATCCGAGCACTCTGCGCCGATACCGGCCTTCCGCTGCAAACCTTTGTCAATCGCGCCGACATGCGCGGCGGCTCCACCATCGGCCCAATCGCCGAAGCAGCCAGCGGCATTGAAGCCATCGACCTCGGCAACCCGATGCTTGCCATGCACAGCATCCGTGAATGTGCCAGCCTCAGCGATCAAGACACCATGCAGCAGCTCATGACAGCTTTTTTCAATAAATAAACCACAAACGACAGCGCTTTTCACACACAAGAAAAGCGCTGTCGTTCTTTTATGCAAAAAAGACGCCGTCTCCTCAGAGACGGCGTCTGATATCACTTTAAAAGCGATCAATCATCAACGATGATATAAGTAACATTCACAGGCCCGTGTACCCCAACAACACGAACGAGTTCGATGTCAGCGGTAGAAGATGGACCAGAAATGTGAACGATAGCACTTGGGAATCCAGCTGGGTCTTTCTGATACTGTTTACGCAGTTCAACCATGGTATCACCCATGCGGCGATAGATGGTGCTGCGGCGCAGTACAGCTACGTGAGTGATTGGCAGAAGACCAACGCTGCGGCCAGAGCCAGAGGTCATAGGCTGTACAAGCGTAGCCGTTTCAGCAATCCCCATGGATGGGAAAGTGATCCCAATGTTGGCATCCTGTGCATTGTTGATGTTGTATTCACGGCCCTTAGAAGCATCCCATTTTACGAATTCGAGGCCATCTTTGCCGTTGGCTTCTTCAAATGCTTTGTTCAAGCCATATTCATCCATCTGTGGAACCATTGGGCAAACGATCTTGCCGCCGCCATAATCTTTGATGACGTCAATGATGACTTTCTTAACGTCTGCTGGTGCACATTCGGTGTACTGAATAGAAAGCTTGTCGCATTCTACTTTGAAGCGTTCAAGAATTTCTTCTGGAGTCTGCACTTCACTCATAATGTGGTGCTGAATGCCCTTGGTGAAATCATATGGTTCAACGGATTTTGGCACTTCGTTACGGCCCAGGGCGAGAGAAACGTTGTGCAAAAATGCTTGTTTATGCTGTTCGGTTAACATAGATTACTTCCCGCCTTTCTTTTGTGCTTCGTGTTTCTTGAACCAGTCTCTGAACTTTTCTTTGGAGAGGGTGTTCATATCGCGGGACTGGGTCCAGTTCTTGAGCACAGGGATCTTGACGTTTTCCTTGAGAGACTTGCGGTCCTTAGCAAGGAGTGGCATCATGCGCGCACCAACCTTGGTACCAAGATCGAAGATACCTTCATGTGCCAATACAGTACCAGCAGCCTTGAAAGCGAAGTCCTGCATACCCTTGCCATAGCCGTATTCTTCAACGAGAATCTGACGATGACGCAGAATGAGTTCATGCAGAGGAATCTTAACAGGGCAGTGGTCGCTGCAAGCACCGCAAAGGGTGGATGCCCAAGGCAGAGAACCAGCCTTATCATAACCAACGAGCAGTGGGGTCAGAACAACGCCCATTGGACCTGGATAGATGGAGCCATACCCATGACCGGTGATATGACGGTATACAGGGCAGATGTTGAGGCAAGCACCGCAGCGGATGCAGCGAAGCATATCACGGAATTCGCTGGCAAGGATCTTAGAACGGCCATTATCAACGATGATGATGTGCTGTTCTTCTGGACCATCGACTTCATCAGATTTACGAGGGCCAGTGGTCATAGAGAAGTAAGAAGTGATCTTAGAACCAACAGAACTGCGTACGAGCAGAGCAACCATAACATCGAGTGCTTCGAAGCTTGGTACGAGACGTTCCATCCCCATCAGAATGATCTGAGTATTTGGAACAGACGTTGTCATACGGCCGTTCCCTTCGTTGGTAACGAGGGTGCAGGTACCAGTTTCAGCAACACCAAAGTTGCAGCCAGTCATACCAACATCAGCATTCAGGAATTTTTCACGGATGAAGCCACGGATGAACTTGGTTTCGCGGGTTGGGTCTTCGTCGCCAGTGTAGCCATATCTTGCAAAGACGTCGCGAATAGAATTACGGTTCAAATGCAGCGCAGGAACAACAATGTGGCTAGGTGGGTTCCAGTCATTAAGCTGCAGAATGATTTCAGCCAAGTCTGTTTCGAACACTTCAACGCCATGATCGATCAGCGCATGGTTGATGTCGATTTCTTCACTCACCATGGACTTACTCTTAACCATCTTTTTAGCGTTGCGCTTTTCGAAAATTTCAATTACCTGCTGCACAGCTTCCTTGTCGGTCTGTGCAAAGTAAACATGAGAGCCTGCCTTTTCAGCATTTTCGGCAAACTGTGCCAGGTAATAATCGAGATTGTCGAGAACGTGATTACGGATACGACGTGCTTCTTCACGAAGTTCTTCCCATTCAGGCACTTCTTCTACGAGCGCTTCACGCTTGCCATAGAAGACATCGGTTGCCGTGGTGATCGCATTATGTTTGAAATCATCAGAAATGCAATCTTTAACACGTTCCTGGAAAGTCTGGTCTTTGCCGTTTAATTTGTAGAGAATTGCCATATCTTTTCCCCCTATTCTTAGCGGCAATTGAGAATTTCAGCGATATGCATTACGCGGATATCGCGGGTCAATTCACCTCTGTCACGCATACGGTCGAGACGGCCTGCAATATTCATAAGGCAAGCCTGGTCAGCACCGCAGAGGATGTCTGCACCACTGTCAACAACAGTCTGTGCTTTTTCAGCTACGATTTGTTCGGAAATATCAGGCTGTTTTACAGCGAAAGTACCGCCGAAGCCGCAGCAACGATCGGCCTTTTCCATTTCAACATATTCAAGACCGTGAACATTCTGCAAGAGAATCAGTGGTGGTTCCTTAACACCAAGCAAACGGGTTGCATGGCAGGACTTATGGAATGTTACCTTCTTATTAAGGGTTGCACCAACATCAGTTACACCGAGAACATTGACAATGAAATCGGTGAATTCATAAAGACGGTCTGCAACACGCTGAGCACGGATAGCCCACTGTGGTTCGTCAGCAAGAATCTTCATATATTCATGTTTCATTGCAAATGCGCAGGAACCGGAGAGGCTGACGATGGTTTCAGCATCTTCGAAAGCTTCAATGGTATTCTTGATGGAAGCCTTAGAAGCCTTCACATAACCGGAATTGATCAGTGGCTGGCCGCAGCAAACCTGTTTCTTTGGAACAACAATATCGCAGCCAAGACGTTCCAACACCTCAACTGCAGCGATACCAACCTGTGGATAGAACATATCCACCATGCATTGGGTAAATAAATGAATTTTCATAGGACACCTTCCTTATTCTAGAAAATTTACTTGCAAGCAGGACGAGCATGTCTCCTTTGCCAAAGCACCTGTCAAATGTATGAAGAATTCATTTGCGATGTGTCCTAACAGCTTTTGACACAACGTTCCTGTCTAATGATTTAGTATAGCAAAAAAGCTTCCAAAGCACAAACATATCATCTTATATTTGCTATAAATTTATGCCAAATTATCACAAAACATTTGCAATACATGCTATTCCTGCATTTTATATATATTACAGCCCCAAAAATGCTATACTGAAAACAAAAACCGTCGCTCACCAGCGATTAGAAAAGAGGAAAATTTCATGCGTTTGATTTTAATTCGTCACGGCCAAGCTGAGGAAGCAGCCGCCGACCAAACCGACTTTCACCGTGCCCTAACAGTGGCCGGCAAAGAACGGCTAGAAAACGCCTACCCATCTTTGGCGCGTTATCTCAACGCCAAAAACCA
The DNA here is from genome assembly GCA_937976375.1 of uncultured Peptococcaceae bacterium. Classification (GTDB taxonomy): domain Bacteria; phylum Bacillota; class Peptococcia; order Peptococcales; family Peptococcaceae; genus UMGS1590. The sequence goes on from CALJRU010000060.1 coordinate 8,004, forward strand.
TTGCGAAGTCTGGACATCACCAAAAACACGCGCGCTCCAAACAGCCGAAGTGCTCTGCCGCTACATGCCAGACGTAGCACCTCAAGTTCAGCCATTTCTCGAAGAAGGCGACTTCCAAGCATTCAGAAAAGCCATCGCCAGCCACGACCACGGCGAAACCATCGTCGTCATCGGCCACGAACCCTACCTCAGCGACTGGGTGCGAGAAATGACCGGCCTCGATGTACACCTCAAAAAAGGCTGCGGCGAAATGCTCTATTTGCCACCAACACAGCCAGAGCAAGCCATCCGCATCAACAGCATCAATTTCGATCAAATGAAGAACCTGGATCTCTTCAGCGTACCGCTCGGTGTCAGCATCAGCACCCTCATCCACGATCAACACAAACGGATCATCAAAACCCGCGACACCTTCCTCGCCGATCCAGACGACAGCGAAGCCCTCAGCCAGCTGCGCATTGCACTGCGCAGCCAGTACGCACTGCTGCAGTTCATTGAACCATACTGCAAAGTCAAACCCTTCCACAAGGCAGAACAGCTCTACCTCTCACTCTACGACGACCTCGAAGAAATGCGCGGCATCAACGCCATCCTCAAAACCATCCACAACTCACGCAAACTCGAACTCTTTCCATTGGCCGATGCCATGGTCATTGAACAAAACAGCGCCGTCATGACCCTCTGTGACCACCTCAGCCGTGAAGACAGCGAAGAAGACTACAACGAAGCACTGCACCAAACCATCGCTGCCCTCATGACCGCCACCGAGACCGCGCCGCTTGAACAGCTCGCTCGCGAACAATTTTCCAGCCGCTACCATCTCGTCGAAAAAGCAGTCCTCGACACCGACTTCACCGACCTGCGCGCCATCGAACGACTGCGCACCCTCTGCAAAACCAGCCGCTACCTCTTTGAATTCTTCAGCCCGCTGGCCAACTACCCCCTCGCCAAACAATACCTGCGCATCCGACGCCTCAACCAACGCCTCAGCGTCTACTGCGACACCTTCTACAACGTCGACCAGCTTCAGGAAATGCTCGGCGAAGACGACAGCCCAGCCATCTCCCGCGGCATGCGCATCTACACCCAAATGATGCGCCAGGACGGCCAGGCACAAATGAACATCGTCAACCGCCTCGTCACAGAAATGAAAGTCGAAAGCACCCTCAGCAAACCAGAGCAAAAAGAAGAAAAGAAACACACCAAGGACAAAGGCAAAAAGAAAAACAAAGAAAAAGCCAAGAAAAACATCGACGACAAGAAAGAAAAGAAAAAACACAAGAAAAAAGACAAATAACCATCCAACCGCAGGACACACAGCACCACATGGCTGTGCGTCCTGTGGTTTTTATATCGCGTTTGCCCCCCATCCTCTCCTTATAAAAATCAAGGGCAGCGAACGCCTTTTTGCCGTCTCATATTCCATTGATAAAAATCAGAAATACTAAAAAGCACCCTCAGCACACCTCATCTGCCCTTGTTAAATTATGTCGAATATGTTATCTTTAAATTGTAAATAAGTATGTACGGAAGTGACGGTCCGACATACCATGCGCACTCAGCAGTGCACAACAACCACGCAATAACAAAAAGGAGGAAAAACCATGCTGAAAAAATCCAGCAAACGTTTTGTCAGCATTGTAATGGCTATTGCTATGATTTTGACAATGGTTCCATTTGCAGCTTTTGCCGACGAAACAACTGCCAGCGACAACGCCAAAACAACTAATGCAATCGGTGGTACCATCGAAAAAGTCGCTGACACAGATACGTGGTACTCTAATGCCACAAGAGAATTTATGACTCGAGAAACCTTTTGGAACGACCAAGTATCTGAGCAACCAGATACCTATACTGTAAATCAGGACACTAAGATCGTCTCGATTGGCAGTGCAGAAGCCCTGGTTTGGTGGGCCAAACAGGTAAATAATGGTGACTCATTTGCCGGCTATACCATCAATATCACTACCGATATTGATCTTTCTGCACACTATTGGACGCCAATATGCACAGGTACAGTCAGTTACACAGCAGATGGAAAATATTCCATTGCAGACAATGACACTCTGGATGGAACAACCATTAACGGTAACGGACACACCATTAAAGGGCTTGCCACGCAAACAGGTGTACGCGGACCAAACCAAGGCAGCAAGCCTGGTGATGGACAAAACTGTTACTACGATGCTGCATTTATCGGCTATAGCTGCTGCGATGTCACGATTAACAATTTAACTTTTGATGGTGCGCGTATTGCTATCAGCGAACCTTTCGAAGAAGTCACCCAAGAATATGGCAGCAGCATGCTGGCAGTCGTTGTTGGCGCACAGTCCGGTGGCTCCTTAACATTAAACAACGTCACCGTCAACAATGCAGACGTCTTAGCCATGCAGAAAGCCGCAGCATTCGTTGGTAACTTGTTGAACAATTCCACATTAGCTGTCAACAATTGCGCCATCACTAACAGTAGATTTAGCGCTTACTTCATGGTTGCCCCAATTTCAAGTTATTCTACAGCTAAACAAGTTTCCATCAATGGAATCAAGCTGGAAAACAACCACGTTCGTATGGTTGCTCAAAAAAGTGATTCCTATACTCAGGATCCTGCAAACAGCGCTTGGTATTGTGGAAAAGATGTGAACGCATGCGCAACCTCAATGTTCTATGATGGTGAAAATAACATTGGTAACGGCAGCGTATGGACACCGGTTGCTTCTGTCAACGGCTACATGTATGCATCTTTAGAAGCTACCCTTAATGCAGCAAAAGATGGTGATACACTTGAACTACTAACCGATCTCACCAATTCCACAGATTCTGCAACTAAAAATATTACTCTTAATAATGATATTATCCTTGAAGGCAATCACCATTCCATTAGCGGAAACATTGCTATATATGTCCCTGACACTAATGCAAATACAACGATACAGAATGTAAACTTCTCTAATATTCATAATGCAGGCTCTAAGCTCTCCGCTGTTTATGCAAGTGGTCTTTCCGGAAAGTTGACGATTGAAGGATGCACCTTTAAAAATTGCGACTGGGATGCCATCCAAACAACACCTGTAACTGGCTCAGAAGTTATTATCAAAAACAACACCTTCGAGCATACAACAGATGCGACTGGATCACAACAACGCTTCATTCATATTCAATCCGCTTCAAATACTGATTTTGCAGCAACAGTAACAGGCAATAGACTTATTGGGAACACCGTTCAAGAAGCCATGGGCGTTTACTACCCTGCTAATCCATCCAAGGTTGTTTTATCCGGTAATTATATCAACAGCACCACCCCACTTTGCATCTTAAACGGACAAGGTGCAAACATTGCAGAAATTGCTTATCCAATGGCAAATGAGGACATGACTTCTGATAATAGTATTGTTGCAATTGTAAAAGATCAATATTATGCTACTGCATTCTCATCATTTACAGATGCATTGAGCACCGCTGATTCTACCACGAACACAGTCGCTTTGATACAAAACGTTTCGATCAATAGCGAACTCACCATTACTGATGCTAATAAAATCGAGTTTAACAATAAAAAACTCATCTTGCTAGCAAACGGGAAAATCACCGCTTCTATTGATTTAGGTAACAACATCCAGCCAGAAAACGGGTATATACTTAATACAAGTGGTGACAGTGAAACAGGCTTTACCTATACGGTATCTAAGAAGCCTTCTTCCGGCGGCGGCAGCACGGTAACCCCTACACCTACCCCAGATCCTGAAGAACCTTCCGACAGTGAAGAAACTATTACCAATCCAGATGGTTCTACCACGACCACCATCACCAAGGAAGACGGCTCTTCTTCCACCACCACGGTTGGTACCGATGGTAAAGTAGAATCTGAAGTTACGGTCAGCAAGGATGCGGTCGACAATGCCGATGGCAGCGCAGTAACTCTGCCTATGCCTGAAGTGGCTGTCACTTCTGATAAGGATACTGCTGCTACAGTTACTGTGAACCTGCCTTCTAAGGATGCCACCAAGGTGGAAGTGCCTGTGAAGGATGTCACCCCTGGCACGGTTGCTGTATTGGTGGATGCCGATGGCAACGAAACCGTGATCAAGGATACAATTCAGTCTGAAAATGGCATTACGGTTGAAGTGACCGATGGCGCAACCATCAAGGTTGTGGACAACAGCAAGTCCTTCAGCGATGTGGCCGACAATTACTGGGGCGCTGATGCCATCGACTTCGCAACGAGCCGTGAGCTCTTTGCCGGCACTGCAGAAAACACCTTCTCCCCTGAAGGCGACATGACCCGTGCCATGATCTGGAGCGTACTGGCTCGCTACGAAGGCGCCGACATCCCTGGCGGCACTGGTTCCGAATGGTACGCTGGTCCTCAGCAATGGGCTATGGAAAACGGCATTTCCGATGGCACCATGCCAAACAGCTCTATGACCCGTGAACAGTTTGCAGCGATGCTCTATCGCTATGTAGGCAGCCCTGCTGTAAGCGGCAGCATTGGCAACTACAGCGATGCCGACAGCATCAGCAGCTGGGCACAAAATGCCATGGTTTGGGCTGTACAGCAAGGCCTGATCGCTGGTATGGACGACGGCACCTTGAACCCACAAGGCACCGCAACCCGCACACAAGTGGCGGCTATCTTCCAACGCTTCATTGAAAACAAGATGGCGTAACCACACATTACCCACAAGCGTCTCCTTCGGGAGGCGCTTTTTTGTGCAACAAAGAAACGTCATCACCGTCAACTATAATGTTTTCCGTTCTTGTCTCAGGCAAATTATTCTCACATTTTCGTACGTCCAAATAACAATATATATAATCAAACAAAAAAGGTAATATTTTCTTGAAAAACCGCTTAAACGATGTTAAATTAAAGTATATATTGTTACCCACTATCATTTCTTAAGGAGGAATCCAAATGAGGAAAACAGGCAAATGTATTCTTAGCTTCATTCTGGCGTTGTCTATTCTATTTTCTTTCATTCCGCAAGCATCTTTTGCTTCGACAGAAAATACAAATTCGCCAGATGCTGCCAATTCAGGAACTATTGACTTCGCACAATTTTTACAAAACGTACAAAACAGTAATTATAATTACGACGGAAAGGGAATCACTGTAAAATGGAGTCCAACCTCCGCTTGTACGAATCCACTTCCTAACCATAAGTGTTTATTTAGTACTGACCCTAAACCAACAGCAAACGGTAACACTCCTCAACGAGGACAAGCACCAAACGCACAATATCAAATTTTCAGTGGACAAACAGATGTTACCATCAAAAATGTGAATTTTGTTTTCGATCCTGCTGACTTTACGCTTTGTATGAATAGTAGTTGGAAAGGTTCATTTTCTAAAGGCGACATAAAAAATGCAGAATTTCAATTTTTAAACTCAGGTAAAGTCACTATTGATAACTGCTCCTTTAACGGAGTTATTGTCAGCCCATTTAGCAGCCGTGATACAACAACAATTACCAAATGTACCTTTAAAAATGTTTACAACGCTTATGCATTAAAAGATATCCACTCCCCTAATGCAAGTATTCAATACTGCACCTTTGATAATTGTGGAGGCGGCATTTACTTTGAAGGCGACACTTCGAAAAATGAATACACAATTCTACATAACACCTTTGAGAATATTGATACCAATGCTCCAACAGAAAAACAAGACACACGCGGCCTAATCCAATTTTCCTCGCATGGAGATTACAGCAACGCAAAAATCACTATTGGTGACAACACCTCAACCGGCAATGCAGCCGTTGTTCGCCAATTAAATTCAACCATCACATCGGCAATCTTAGATCCAACAGCTTTAAACGAAGACAATACATTCTCTGGTGACTTATTCCTACCCGGTACAAATGTAACAGAAACAAATACCATATATGTCGATCCAGCGAATGGAGAGAACGGTAACGCTGGCACCTCAGCTGAAAACCCTGTAAAGACTTTTTCTAAAGCAATGGAATTGGTCAATGCTGGTGGCACCATTAAAGTCATGGGTGACTTGGGCCATAATATTAAAAATATTAACAAGCCTGTTACTATTGAAGGAAATGGAGGAACTCGTGTTTCAATAAGCGGTGGTGTAACCTTGCCAACAGTAAATGGCACAGTTACGTTTAGAAATCTCAGTTTTGATGGGATATCTACATTCGGTACTTATGACTCGTCAAACAATTACAAGAATCTTGATCTCGTCATTGATGATTGCGCCTTTACCCAAGCATCGGGAAACTGTGTTTATATTGTACCTGAAATCAATAGCTTGACCGTCACAAACTGTGATTTTACAGCACTTAGTCCAGAAAAAGGCTACCAGAAACAGTATTTAATCTGGCCATATCAAGCAAAAACCATTACAATTCAACACAACACTTTTAAGGGTAATGGAATTACTCGTGCAGCCATCCACCTTGGAGATGGACATCCTGATGGTACAACTGCAACCATCAGCGAGAATACCATCAATGGTTTTGAACGCGGTGTTCAATTGGCTTTTACCACGACGAATGTTCAAAACAATGTAGCGATCACAAATAATGAGTTCAAAGATATTTCATTGTCTTCCGCAAACTCACCATCAAAGCCTTACGAAGTTGCCACTGTATTTATCCATGAAAACCTTAAAAACAATACAAAAGTATCCTATGATGAAAATAAACTAACTGGCACCAGTGAGACTATGTTTTATTCAGAAAACCAAGCGCTTAGCTCTGACAGCATCATAACCAGCTTCACTGGCAATAAGATCGGTGACACATCAATCAATACCCCTGCAGATTCTTGGCGTGATCCTTGGGTTGCACAAGTGGGCAGTACAAAATATAAAACGCTTGGTGAAGCCATTACTGCAGCAATGAATGGTAGTGATAAAACCATCACCTTGCTTTCAGATATTACTGTCGATAGCTGGAACATGATCTGGAACATTAAAGGCATCACGCTTGATGGGAATGGGCACACCTTGAAGGTCAATGCCATTGAGAGCGGCCAAAACCATGACGCCGTGTTCCACTCTGCTGGCGAGAATACGTTTAAGAACTTAACAGTTGACCTCTCTGGTGTTCAATCTAATTCTCAAGCACAAGGTTCCCGCGCTTTTTCTGCAGCTGCTGGAGACACTTTTGACACCGTCACCGTCATTGGTAACAACTATATCGCCTATGGCATCACTACTGGTGGAACGAGCACTACTAACGAAACCATTACCATTAAAAACTGCACCATCAAAGACTGCGGCTACGCCATCTATGATGCTGAAGACGGTTCTGTCGAAAATCTCATCATCACAGAAAGCACCATTTCTGACTGCGATTACGCAACCATCTTGCGTGCAGCCAATGGACAGTTCACAGGCAATACCGTAACAAATGGTAAGCTGAATATCATGAGCGAAAACCAGATTGTGAACGAAAATACTTTTACTAATGCAAGCACCATTAAATTCTATGCTGCACCAAAATCTTTTGAGAAAAACAACATCTCTAAAGATAGCACACTAACCTACGATTCTAAACTTAGCGCCACCATCAACGTTGCCAACAACTACTGGGGCGGCGGCGCACCAAGCGCAACGCAAATTCCTGAAAATCTGAAAGATAAAGTCACTGGTTCTGATGTTTACTACACCGCACCAACGATGCATGAAGAAGATCTCAACACTTACGTACCGCCTTACACTGGCAAGTACAGCTACGAAATCAACGTGGCCAAGGCTGACAACGGCAGTGTATCTGTGGACAAATACGCCACCGGAGGGGACAAAGTGACCATCACTGTCACCCCTGACAAGGCTTATAAACTGGATGAACTGTCTGTTACCGCAGGCGGCAAGGATGTGGAACTCACCGACAACGGCGATGGCACCTACTCCTTCACCATGCCAAGCAGCAAGGTTCAGATCACTGCCACCTTCGTCGAAGATGAAGACTACGTGGAACCAACTCCTGAACCAACCCCTGAGCCAAGCATGCCATTTACCGATGTCTCTGAAAACGACTGGTTCTACGGCGCCGTTCAATACGTTTACGATAACGACATGATGAACGGGGTCAGCGCTAACAGCTTTGCACCTAACAGCAACTTAACCAGAGCGATGATGGCTGCCGTGCTTTACAACCTTGAAGACCAGCCAACACAGGCAGACAGCTCTTTCACCGATGTTGCTGATGGCAGCTGGTATGCCGATGCTGTCAACTGGGCAGCAGCCAACAACATTGTCAGCGGCTATGGCGATGGCATCTTTGGACCAAACGACAACATCACCCGTGAACAGATGGCCTCCATCCTTTATCGCTACGCCGAATACAAAGGCTACGATGTAAGCGCTGTTGGCGATCTGGGTCAATTCAACGATGCAGACAGCGTTTCTGAATGGGCCAACGATGTAATGAGCTGGGCTGTTGGCGCAGGTCTCATCAACGGCATGGGCGACGGTTCTGTAGCGCCACAGGGCACTGCTACACGTGCACAGGTTGCCACGGTTCTGATGAACTTCTGCGAAAACATCGCAAAATAACCACACATCACTCAAAAGCGTCTCCTTCGGGAGGCGCTTTTTTGTGTATATTATAATATACACAGAAAATCTGCTTTTATCGGAGCAAACAATCCGTCTAATAATCATTTCAGAAAAATTATTAAAAAAGCTATTTACATTCTATAAAAGCTATGATAAACTACCGTCAAAAATCCCTACTAAGGAGGTGGTGTTTGAGAAAGCATCACAATGAAGCAAATGGACGACTCGGAAACAAATCATGGAGGAAAAAAATTATGTTATTTCGATCAAAGAAACAGGTTGCCAGCCTTGTCATGACGACAATGCTATTGACAACGTCCCTTCCAATCGCCGCGTTTGCTGATGACGCCTCGACTACGAGCCCGCTCAATACAGCGGTTGTGGCTGAAGCATCTGAAAACATCATCTATGTAAACGCTGCCGCCCAAGGCGATGACGGACAGCAAAATACTTATAAAACCTTACAGGCAGCCATCGACGCTGCCAAAGAAGGCGACATCATTCAGCTGCAAAGCAATCTGACGGTGGACACCTCAGTCAGCAATAATGCAGCGGCCATTACCATCGACAAAAACAACATCACCATCGATGGACAAAACCACACACTGACGGTTGACAGCAACAATGCCAACGGCAACGCCATTGGCATCAACGGCGCCAGCGGCGTCACCATTCAGAATCTGACCGTTGAACGCCCAGGCGATGGCCAAACCAAGCACGGCATCAATGTGTACAAATCCACCGGCGTAACCCTGCACAATGTCAACCTGAACAACATGGGCGGCTTCGGCCTTTTGGTCAACGCCTCGGAAGTAAAAGCGACCGGTACCTTCTCCCTCTCCGGCAATGGCTGGAAAGACATTATCAATATAAGCTGGGGCAGTGGCATCAGCGGTGTCAGCCATAAAAGCTCTTTCGATGCCTCAGACGCGACCTTGAAGGGCGTGGATCTGATCTATGTTGACAAGGGCGACCTGGAAAGAGCTGGCAACGCCGATAAATTCGCAATCAACGCAAAAGGTTTTGCGGCTGTTGATACTTCCGGCCTCGAAGAAAATGTAGCCATCGCTTATGCGCCAGCATCAATCATCGTTAACGGCACTGGCTATGCCACCTTGCAGGCCGCTGTTAACAACGCCCAAGATAACGCCACCATTCAGATTCAAAACGACATCACTATCGACAACACCATCACTGTCAACCGCCCTGTGACCATCACTGCAAATGAAGGTGTGACGGTGGAGGCATCCTCAACAGGCGAATCTTTTAATCTGTCAAATGGTGCTGCGCTGAGCGGGCTGACCATCAACCTTGCAGCTAAAACCATGGATCACATTGTTATGATGGACAGCAACAGCACCGTTGAAAACTGCACCTTCACTGGTCAATATAATTTAGGCGATGGTGAAGTAAGCCGTGCGCTCGTGGTAAAAGCGGGCGCTGAAAACATCGCCATCACTGGCAACACCTTCAGCCACCTGCGCCAGCCAGGCTACATCAACAACAGCAGCGGCACCATCACCAATAACACGGTGGACAACACCCGCGGCTGGGTGATCACCGGTGATGCCACTGTCTCGCTGAGCGGCAACACTTTCGAGAACAACGCTGTGGACATTTGCATCATCAAAAATAACAATGACACCAACAACTACGCAGGCAAAACCACAAGCCTCAGCAAAAGCAACAACGGCGCCTATGTGCAGAACCAGCTGAACCTGACAGAAGCCAAACAAGGCGCGTTTGTGGTTGGCGCATCGGACGGCTATACCTTTGAAAAAGCCCTTACCGACGCTGCCGATGGCGACACCATCCAAGTGACGAAAGCCGAAACCCTTGGCGCTGCTGTAACCATCGACAAAGCTGTCACCGTGACCGGCTTCGACCATCTCACCATCGGCGACGGCGCTTCGCTCAGCATTTCCGCCGGCACCTATGACGCAGACCCAACGCAATATGTGGTAAAGGGCTATGAAGTCCGCACGCTGGACAACGGCCATTATCAGGTGGTAAGTGAAAACACCGATGAGGACGACAACAACAGCGGCGGTGACGGCACCCCTGCGCCAAACCCTGACAAACCAGGCGATGGTGACGACACCACAGGCGGCGACGACAATAACGACAGCAACGACAACACCGGCGACACCGTGACCAACCCGGATGGTTCCACCACAACCACCGTCACCACCGATGACGGCTCCTCCTCTACCACCACCGTCGGCACCGACGGCAAGGTTGAGGCCGACGTCACTCTGACAGAAGAAGCCGTGAACAATGCCGACGGCGGCGCTGTGGCGCTGCCAATGCCAGAGCTGTCTGTGACAACCGACAAATCTGCGGCACCAACCGTGACAGTCAACCTGCCATCTCAGGAAGCCACCAAGGTGGAAGTGCCTGTGAAAGATGTCACCCCTGGCACCGTGGCCATTCTTGTGCACCCTGACGGCACCGAAGAAGTCATCAAAGACACCGTCACCAGCGCTGGCGGCATCACCGTTGCCCTCAGCGACGGCGCAACCATCAAGGTTGTGGACAACAGCAAGTCCTTCAACGATGTATCAGCCAACCATTGGGGCGCATCGGCCATCGATTTTGCAACGAGCCGTGAGCTCTTTGCAGGCACTGGCGCCAATGAATTCTCCCCAGAAGGGCAAATGACCCGCGCCATGATCTGGAGCGTGCTGGCCCGCTACGAAGGCGCCGACATCCCTGGCGGCACTGGCGACACATGGTATGCTGGTC